>NZ_RBZN01000047.1 GCF_003628435.1 Ureibacillus endophyticus
CAAAAATATGGGCGCAACCTTTTCGGAATGTTTGTCAAGAGCGATTGTCCCCTCGTTCGGAGAGTACTTATCGCCCAATACCTTGTGCTTTTCAATTTTTCATAGAAGTTTTGACACTACCTATAGTTTTTGTTAATTGAATCTAAACTCCATTTTTCTACTCTTTGTTGTCATTCCAATAGACTGATAAAATTCAATAGCATTTTGATTGTTCTCTAATACGTTTAATTCAATGCTGTCAGCGTTCAGATTTTTCCCAAAATCAAAAGCATATTTCATCATACGTTTTCCGATTCCCTTCTTTTGATGTGCTGTTGCAGTACATATGCTGTTTATTAATAATATCTTTCTTTCGTTCACAAAGGGATTTTCAGCAATATTTACTTCCTCCATTACGATAACCCCAACTATTTCTTTTTCGATGGTAGCCACAAAAATGTGTTGTTTCTCATCAGCTAGTTGGCTATTAAAAGTTTCTTGAGTTACTGGAGTAGAATTTTCTTTATATAAATCTGGTCTTTCACTTACATGTAATTCATGAACTTGCCTGAATAAAAACGATACTGATTCGTAATCCTCTTTCGTTGCCTTCCGAATAGAAAATTCCATAGTTGCCTTCCTTTCACGGAGAATTTCACTTCTGTACCTTATTTGCAATTTTTTAAGACTATTTTTATTATAGCCTATCAGTAAGGACCAATTATGATAAAATCTCTATAAAAATAGTAAAGGGGCGAAATTGAAATGGCCGAATTAAAGGACTGGAAAACGAATGCATGCGGGCAAAAATTTATCGCTTCTTATAGTGGCGGTAAAGATAGTAGCTTAGCTTTGTTTAAAGCGATGAAAGTTGGAGAAGCGGTTGGTCTCATCGTCATGTTAGAAGAAGAAGGCAAACGTTCTCGCTCTCATGGAATGCCCCCAGAACTCATACATGCACAAGCGAAATCAATCGGCTTACCCGTCTATTCTGCTGCTGCAAGTTGGGCAGATTATGAAAATCAATTTATTAATCTTTTAGAAAAAGCTAAATATGCTGGAGCAGACGTATTAGTAACTGGGGACTTAGATATGCCTGCAGAAGACTGTTGGCATGAAAAAGTAACGAATCAAGTAGGATTAAAGCTTGAAATGCCTTTATGGCAAATGAATCATCACGATGTCGTGAAAGAATTCATTGATTTAGGATTTGTCACGGTGATTGTCACTGTTAATTTATCCCTTGGGATGCGGAAAGATGATTTAGGCAGAACGTTAACCCATGAATACGTGAAAGAGCTTGAATCACGCGGTATTGATCCGTGTGGTGAAGGTGGAGAATTCCATACAACCGTGATTGATGGACCCATTTTTAAACAACCAATATCAGTGCGAAAAGGTGAAATTTATAAGGATGGAGAATATGCATTTTTACCATTAGAGCTCGAATAATAATTAAGCGTGTCTTGAGAAATAAATCAAAACTCGCTTTTTTATTTTCAGTTAAAAAAATATATCCATCAAAATACCCTGAGCACACACCTATTAGACATATGCCTCATATTCTATGCGTAAAAGAAATGAGGGAGAAAAAGTATGGGTGCATTAGGTGTTGATTTGTCGGCGCTGCATTGGATTTATGTTGTGTTTATTGTGTTAATCATCGGATTTATGGTGAAACGTCGTGATACAACGTTAATTTGTATCATTGGGATCTTCATGCTAGCGATTGTGGCAACAGGCGATCTCACGGCTTCCATCAGTGGCGTCTTTAATAGCTTTATATACGCTATCACCGAACTATTGTCGACAATTTTGATTATTTCCATCATCGTTGCGATGAGCCGGGTGTTATTGAAAACGGGTATCAATGAAGTCATGGTTTCACCGTTTACAAAAATCATTAAAAACCCTACTCTTGCCTACTGGACAATTGGTATTTTAATGATGGTCATATCTTGGTTCTTCTGGCCTTCTCCAGCTGTGGCGTTATTAGGGGCAGTGTTATTACCGGTTGCCATTCGAGCGGGGCTTCCGGCACTTGGGGTTGCCATGGCGATGAACTTATTTGGTCATGGGATCGCGTTATCTGGGGACTTTATTATCCAAGGTGCTCCAAAATTAACGGCAGATGCTGCAGGAATTCCAGTTGCTGATGTTATTTCTGCCAGTGTTCCACTTGTTATTGTGATGGGTGTTGTAACAACAATTGTGGCATTCATATTCTTACGCCGTGACATGAAACGTGGAAAAATGGAAATGGTCGGTACTTTTGGTGAAAAAGTTGTTGAAGACGTTAATGAAAATTTACTCACATTAGGACAACGTAAGTTTTTTGCGATCTTAATTCCAGTTGCCTTTATTATTGACGTTGTGGCGATGTCGATGTTTGATTTAACAGGCGGCGATGCAACAGCACTTGTCGGAGGAACTACAGTCTTTATCCTACTATTATTAGCAGTCTTTGCACATAAAAATGACGGTCTTGAGAAAACAACGAGCTATTTAATAGAAGGATTCCAATTTGGATTTAAAGTGTTTGGTCCAGTTATTCCAATTGCCGCATTTTTCTATTTAGGGGATTCTGGTTTCACGAAAATTATTGGTGAATATTTACCAGCTGCTTCACAAGGAATTGTAAACGACTTAGGTATTGCTTTAGCAGCAATTGTACCGTTAACAGCTGAAATTGCAGCGGTTACATTAACGAGTGTTGGTGCGATTACCGGTTTAGACGGCTCAGGCTTCTCTGGGATTACATTAGCCGGTTCCATTGCGAATTTATTCGGAACAGCGCTTGGTGAAGGTACTGCTACACTAACGGCACTTGGGCAAATAGCGGCAATCTGGGTTGGTGGAGGTACATTAGTTCCTTGGGCATTAATTCCAGCTGCAGCGATTTGTAATGTCAGTCCATTTGAGTTAGCACGTCGAAACTTCATCCCTGTCGTCATTGGTCTAGTTGTCACGACGATTGTTGCGATGTTTATTTTATAAAAAGTAAAACGCTTGGAAGATTAACTCTCCAAGCGTTTTTGTATTTACTGTGAATTCCATGCTACTTCAATTGGTAAGGAACTTATTTGCTAAGTGGTCGAAAACTCGTTCTATCTGGACGAGTCTGCACATTATATGGACGAAATCTTATTCTATCTGGACAAATCTGCACGTTATGTGGACGAAATCTTATTCTATCTGGACAAATCTGCACGTTATGTGGACGAAATCTTATTCTATCTGGACGAATCCGCACTTTATGCAGACGAATCCATCCGCCTTCTGGACGAACTTTTCAATTTAAAAAGCTAGGCATCAGAGCTGTCCCCAAATGCCTAGCTTAGAATTTTATAAAATTTCAGAATTTAAAGGGTACCATTAAATATGGAATTCGATGCTGTCGTCTACGAAATGCCATTCGTATGGTGTTTCTTGGTATACGTAATAGTTTAACCAATTGTAGAACAGTAAGTGCGAATGCGCGCGCCATGTATTTTTCGGCGTTTGGCTTGGGTCATTATTCGGGAAGTAGTTCACCGGCATGTCTACTGGTTCACCTTTCGCCACATCTCGTTCGTATTCATCAGCCAATGTTGTTGCGTCATATTCTAGGTGACCTGTAATCATAATATGTTTAGTATCCTTTGATTGAATAATAAACGGACCCGCTTCTTCTGAATAGCTTAGTAAGCGTAAATCTGGATGTTCGCGTACTTCATCAAGGGATACAGACGTGTGACGTGAGTGTGGAGCGACATATTCATCGCTAAATCCGCGCACTAAGTCCACAGTTAAATCTGTAATCACATGTGAGTAGATGCCCGAACATTTTTTCGGCAATTCAAATTTACCAATATTAAAATGATGATAAAGTGCCGCTTGAGCACCCCAACAGATATACATACACGAGGTAACATTCACTTTTGCCCAATCCATAATCGTTGTTACTTCTTCCCAGTAGTTAACTGCTTCAAACTCCATTCGTTCGACAGGGGCACCAGTAATAATCATTCCATCAAAACGACGGTGTTTAATTTCATCAAATGTATTATAAAAAGTGTCTAAATGCGACTTTGACACGTTTTTAGATGCGTAAGTTGCAGTGTTTAAAAACGTTACATTCGTTTGTAGTGGTGTATTACCTAATAATCGTAAAAGTTGAAGTTCAGTTTTCTCTTTTTCTGGCATTAAATTTAACACTAAAATATTTAATGGTCGGATTTGTTGTGTTTTGGCACGGTCTTCTTCCATGACGAAAATTTTCTCTTGTCTTAATTTTTCGCCTGCCGGTAAATTTTTCGGTATATTAATAGGCATTAAACGTTCCCCCAATTCTTTTCATCTCAAAATAAAAACCCCTCATTCCAGCATGAGAATGAGAGGGAATAATTTATATGCCGCACTCTTATCTCCCAAGACAATATTGTCTTGCTGGAATTAGCACCTTTCTAACCGATGTTAGAGGTTGCTGAAGCTTCATTGGGCCATTTCCCTCTGCTTCTCTTGATAAGATAGATGAAATTAATGTAATACTAACATGATGATGAAATATTTGCAATATTCTATTTTACTTTTTTGATAGGAATCTTTCTTTCCAGGAAGATTTTTCCTTTTCTTCAATTTGATGTTGCAAAGTCGGATCCCAATTATTTGTTAGAGTATTCCAAACGCGGGATGTGAATTGCTCTTTCTCTTCATCAAAAAGAATAAATTCGATACATGGCACATCATTAACTTGAATATCTTCAAAAGATTCAATAGAAGTGATAACCAATTTTGATTCTTCTTCCTCATCTTCATCCATTTGAAGTAATCGCAATTCTTCTACGAGCTTATCGTTATCAACTTGAATCTCCTCCACTTGTACGTGATATCGGTACATATCTTCCGGAAAATCCTCAAAGTCGAGAACTGCTTCAATTTCACCGTGTAGGAAAGTTTGATGCGTTGGGCTATACAACGTTTCTTTTGATGTAATTTCTTGGTCTTCTTCAAACACACCACTAGTCAATTGTTTTAACCCTTTTTCCGTTAATTGAAAATGATCTTCCTTTGTTATTAATCCAGTTTTGTGCATCTTGGACAATAAATCTTGAATAAATAATTCTTCTACTAATAATATTTCACTTAACTGTTCGGCTTTTTTGAACTTTGCTTTTTGCAATGAAAATAAAAGCATTCTCATTAAAATATCCATTTTTGTTCGGACAATTGGTTTGTATGCAATGTTTACCGTATGAACGGGAACACACCAAATAGCCGTTTCCAAAATGGTTGCTTTATGAAATTGTTCGGATAGTTTTTGTTGGAGTGCTTGGAGTTCCATCATTTCGTCCTTTCAAAACTAAGAAGTTAGTTCCTTTACATTGCGGTAGCCGTCTTGAGATTTTACAACAGATAGTAAGTTACTATACATGTTGCGTGTTTGCTCTTTCTTCGGTCGTTTTGTAAACATATCAACACTACCAATAAGTACAAGCAGCTCCCGCGCACGTGATAAGGCAACATTGAGACGGCGATAATCTTTTGCAAAGCCGATTTCCCCATTTTTATTGTCATTGTTACGGACCATACTCACTAAAATAACGTCCATTTCCATACCTTGGAATTTATCGACAGAACCTGTACGAATGTGTAAATGCGGTAAATGAAGTTCATGTTCGATCATTCGATTAATGCGCTTTACCTGCACCGCATAGAAACTAATAACCCCCACTGATTTACGTTCATCTTCCGGAATTAGCCCTTGTTTTTTGGCAACTTCGGTAGAGTGATTTAGATTCACTAACATGGCGCGGATTGTTTTTAGCTCTTCTTGATTTAATAAACTTGAGCCTTCCTTCATCCGCTCTTCAAAATAGTTAGGCTCATTCGGTAAATCAATCCATAATAGATGGTCACTTCGTTTGATTAGGTTACTTTCTAATTTATGGTCACGTGCTGCATCAGAATCAGGAAGACCACATTTCAACGAGTCTCCTTCATGTTCATAAAACGGCGCGATCGTTTTCATAATATTTTCATGCATGCGATATTGAATCGCGAGCATTTTTTTATTTGATGACGGTAAGTTTTTATAAAGACGTTCGAATAAAGATTCTTCCAGTAATTTTTCCAGCTCACGTTTTTCTTCAAACGTATTACTTTCTTTTATTACAGTTTCTAATGTTTCCTCGAATGTATCATCCCCAATTAATGGTGGTAGTTGGTGATGGTCTCCTACTAAAACAATCTTCTTTCCTTTTAACATCGGAAGTAATAATTCAGGTGGTGTTGCTTTGGATACCTCATCGATAATCACTATGTCAAAAATCGGATAATTGTCCATAAACTCTTTGTTTGCTGATGCCACACACGTAGTACCGATAACATTGGCGTGCTTAACATAAAGTTTTCGGATTTCGTCTAAATCGTGTTCTGTTGCTTCGTCTAACAAGCCTTTCCACTCCACTTGAAGCTCTTGAGTGATTGGCAGCATTTCAATTTTCATATTTAACTTTTCAATTTGTTCTTCTATTGCTACAATCTTTTCCTTTGTTTTTTCTAGTTCAGACTCTGGATTTTGCTTCGTAATTTGTTCTAGTTGTTGTACATCCTTTTCAAACTGAATGCCTTTAGAATTCAACTCTTTTAACTGATTTATCATGTCTTTTAAAACAGATTCCCCATTCAAAATTTCCAAATCAACACGTTTTTGCTCTTCTTGTTTATTTTGTAGTTGTGATTCAATGTCCGTTTGTTTTGATTTTGTTTCTTCTAATTCTGCTATTTCAGTTTGAAGTAAATGACATACAGATTGAAGCTCTTCAATCGATGGCACAACGGAGACATCACCCACATTAAGTTTGATGGAGTCAAGCTGTTCTTTTAATTGGGAAGCGTTTAGTTGTAAATTTGCTTTTATAATATTTAAACCATCGATGGTAGATTGCTCAACTCCTGTTTGCATCAGAATCTGTTCAATCACTTCTTCTTTAATTTTCGTAAACACAATAACAGATTCATTAATTAAGGCTTTGTAACGTTGAGAGAGTTGAGCTAGGAACATTTTTCTTGAATAAAGCCCTTCAATAGAACGGGTACCATTAAATGCATTAATCTTTTTTTGAGCAAAGGCTTTACTTAATTCCGTTAAAAATTCATTTACTTCTTGTAGTGAATAATGTTGGTTTGGTGGCAAATTTGAAGCTTGAATTTGAATGCCAAGAGTTTTATGACTATATTCAATTGCCTTTTCAAGCCTAGCTGAAATATCTTTTAACGGTTTGAACTGTTCAATTTGGCCATGTAACTTTTCCATGTCAGAGAATAATTGACTTAGCACGTAGCCTCTTCGAATTTCTTGCTGCACAATAAATTCTTCAATATCATAAATCTTTTTAAAGGATTTAACTTTTTCTATTGTGCTTGAAATCTCATTTGTTTTGGCGTTGATTTGTTCTAATTGGTTATTTACGTTCGTAATTTCGTTTTCGAGCTTTTGTAATTGTGTTTCAGCATCTACATAACGAATGAGTTGCTTTGATCGGGATAATTTTTCTTGGGCTGTTAGAATATCCTCATTAATTTCCTTAGATGGACGAACTAGTTTCGTTAGTTCTTCGATTTTAGCGTCGATTTTTTCTTTGGAAGTACGAAGTTTTTCAAGGGTTTCCTCTGTTTTTTCACGCTCTTTTTTAAGAGGAATAATTTGTTTTTTTAGCTCTGCAATTTCAGCAGTGGTTTTTTCTAATTGCTCTTTTGCTTGTTGTTTTTTAAAAATTTCCTGTTGTAATTGTTGCTCATTTTCTTTTAAAGCTTCAATTTCTTTTGTCGCAACATGGATTTCTTGTTGAAGTTGCTCTTCCTTTGTTTGATGCTGTTTGATTTCATTTGTAATGGCGTCATAGGTTTGTTCTTTCCAATAATCTGCCACATTTTCTTCTATAAACTTTTTTCCTTCTTCTTCAATGCTTTCTGTACGGCCATAACGTAAAATTCGAATATCTTTATTGGATAAAAGTCTACCTAATGCATTATCAACCGCTAAGTTTGATTGAGAAGCAATTAGCGTTTTTAAACCGGCCTTTGCATTTTGGTAACAGATTTCAGAGATTACAGTCGTCTTTCCTGTACCTGGTGGACCTTGGATAACATATAAATCTTCCGCGCTGATCGCACCAGTTACTGCAGCACGCTGATATTCATTTAAATTATTATAAAAATCCAGTTCAACATCTTTTTTTCGTTCAGCTATCGTTGGTTGATCTTCAAATAAGATATTTTCTAAATTGACATTGGCTGCTAAACCTTCTTTGAGACGATCAAAGCCTTTTAATAAACGGTTCAACTGAGATTTTGTGGAAGCATTGCTAAACGTAATATATTCTGAAGTAAAGTCAAACTCGTTATTTCGGAATAATCTTGATAATTTTGCATTCAATTCAATCTCGACAGTACGGTCTTGTCGATTTATTTTAGTAACTTCCCCAATTTCTCGCGGATAGCCTTTCACATAAGCACTTAAACCTTTTAACTGTTTCCACTCTTTATCATCGATTCCATTACAACGAAGGGTTACTTTTGAATAGTCTTCATTAAAATAGCTAGAAGTAAATGTTGCATCAATATCATCAATGCTTGCGTTTTTATATAAAACTTTTAAATAACCTTCCCAACTGGAAATTCGTTTGTTCACATAGTCAAAACGTTCCTGAGCGACTGGAAGCTGTGCAATGGTGGTAATGAATTTTTCTGGGTATGTATGTCCGTTAATACGCGATGGGACTAAATGAATTCGCATTCGTTCACGGCGATTGGTGACAACGGGTGTATTGGTACCCCGAGTTCGGAAACTTTTTGCCACTAAGCCATTTTTTAAGTCAAAAATACAATCCATAATAACAACACGACCACCAAACTTTTTATTTAGATTGGTGTTTCGTTTGTTATCGAAATATAAAGTTAAGGAGATGGAGGTTTGCTCGATGGATTGTTTTTCGATATAAACATCAAAAGGATTTTGTAATTTGAAAAAGGCGTGTTCATCTTGAAAATGTTCTTTCAAAGCTTGTCTTGCCGTATTCGTTAAGACAATAAAACATTTTACAGATTCAAGAGCGATTTTTTGTACCATGAACACACCTCACTTTCCTTCAAATTTATTCACAAACGTCATTATAACAAGATACGTTCATTGATGGTAGTTTCAAAAACGGTAATCGCACTGCTTAGCTCTTGGAAGTAACCTCTAGGGGCTGAGTGCAAATACGATATATATTAACAAAATAAAACAGACTAGCTAAGCTAGCCTGAGTTGGTGAATTAGTTTTGTGTACGAGCAATTTGTAAGTATTTAGCATCCCACTCAGGATCTATTTTACTTAATGGTGTTGGTCGAAAAGTATCCTTATTCACTAAAGTATGTAAAGTTGTTCCTGTTGCTGCTACAGAGCCGTCTTCATGAAGGATTTCATAACCGTATGTTGTACGCAGTTTTGAATGGCTCTCAATCCATGTACGCACCGTTGCAACTTGCCCATAACGCATAGCTTTTTTATACTGGACAGATACATCTAATACAGGTGCAAGATACCCTTGCTCTTCTAATCCCGCATAATTATAACCTAGATCAGAAATTAGTTTTGTGCGTCCAATTTCCATCCATACTAAATAATTCGCATGATAAACAACACCCATTTGGTCTGTTTCAGCATAACGAATTTCGATTTGTTTTTCACTGACAAACATTGTATCACCTCTAGCACTCATTATACCGTAAAAACAAGTAATTTCATGGGTTTTGATTTTTTAAATTTTGGTGACGTACAATGTTTGCCCTATTCCATTTTTTATTGATTAACTGATTCTACCGTTCTGTACTGTAATCCAAGGAGGCGCTTTACCTCTTCATCTGTCCAATTTCTAAGTGCAATATTACTATATCTTTTTTGATAAACGGCTCCACGCTCAAGGATGTTGTATTCAGTAAACATGTTATCCGATTTTTCTGATTGAACTTTTATCCCGATTTTACCTAGTTCATATTTAACAGCTCTTAAATCTTGCTGCAATTCTTTTATTTTTGCTTCCATCCATAAATTAAATGCGTTTTTCATTTTTAAGTCGTCCAGATGTTTTCTTTCCCGCTCAAGTGTTCGTATTGTCAAATCTAAAATAATTTGTTTGTGGATTTTCTCTGAAATGGCAGCATTCATATGACGTCACGTTCTTTCCGAATAACTGGTTTAAATGCAAGAATGTTTTCAATCGTAAAAGTGCGGTTGGCGTGCCTAGTAAAACAATACGCACGAATAGTATTACCAGTGATTTTAGCTACCTTAATGCGACGTTTTGTGATGACGTTGTTTTGGTCAATGTACATCATATCGATTAATAGGTTCCGTTTTAACACTTTTAATAACTTCTCTTTCACTTTTACCCCTCCACAACCAGAACATTCGTTTGAATATATTATAGAACATTTGTTCGTAATTTACAATAATAAAAAACACCTTCCATAATTGAAAGGTGTTAATATCATAATTTGTTGATTGCGCGCATTCCTTCTAGGATGATTTTTGCATCCGCATTAAGATAGTTTAACGTTTCACTTTTTAAAAGCAGTTGTTCTTTTCCTTTTAAATTTAGTTTAAGTCCACGAATATCTAAACGAGTCGCATAGGTATTGATAACTCTAATGTCATTCAATTCTGATTTGGATAACGGTTTTTCTCCAGAATTCATTTTTTCGATAATAAATTTAAGAATTTCTCGTGCGTTCGTTTTTAGTAAAGAACGTTTCTGTTCAACTAGTTCCAAATTTTCCTCAATATATTTTCTCGCTGTCGTAAAATCCAACTGCTCTACAGATTCGTTAATTTTCGTGATTATATCTCTTACATCCATTGCTAAAGTCCCCCACTCATAATTTTTTATACCTATTTTTATATCGGTACAAAAGAATTATTTATAAGGCTATTTTATTCGATTTTATCAATTTTATGAAGAAAATCTTTTTAGGTTTAGTAATTAGGTCTATATCTCTGATGGACCAAGAAAGTTTGGATGGGTAAAAAGGAATAGTACACACTATATCCACTCTGCAAACCAAGCAACATAATAAGCCGCTGGAATGAATAATACTTGTGCAAATAATGTTCCGACAAATTTTGAACCAACCATTGTGATGGAATAGCTTTTTAAGTAAACATAATCCGTTTGTTTTTTTATTACTCGATCTGCTAAAACAGATGCTTTTGGATCAATAAATAATGTTAAAATTATTGTTGCAATCCCGTTTAGTATTCCTGAAGACATGAGTGCAACTTGAGCATAATCTTCTGGGACGAGCAAAGACGCATATAAAGAAGACAGTATACCTATTGTAATGACAGCTGAAACAATCACATTTAGCACAAATAATCGTTTTGGTATAGTTTCGAGCGTAATATCTTTTAAATATGCGAGCTTAGGCATTCGGATACATGTCAATATTTTTTTAAATCCAAGGAAATTAAATTGTTTGGAAAGCGTTGAAATGACGGACCCTCTTTCAATTGATAATTGAATGATGGCTCTAGAGAATATGTTAATGAAAGTTGGAAATAACAGTATTCCGAGTAATACACCGAGAGAAGTGACAGTTATGAATATTCGATATTGCTCTTCTATAAAAATTAATTTTTTGATTTCAGGTGCTTCGGCAATCAATTTCGCGGTTAATGGTTGTTGAATCATACTAGAAAATCTTGATACAAGTACTAATGTACTAAATAATGAAATGGCCGTAGCGATTAATTTAACCCTTGTCCCAGAGATCCGGGTTGAATATGCTAACGTTTCTATCATCGTAATAATGAGTAAAAATATCGAAATAGCAATTACCTTACCTGTTAGTACCTCCATAGCATCCTCTCCAAATAACATTTTTTTTGAAGACGATATCATTTGGAAGTATGTTCCACTAACTTTTTTGAATATTCAAGGCGCAATTCATTAAGAAATGCGCCTTGTTGTTGGGAGTTATTCCTCCTCTTTCCACTTTCTATAATAATAAAAGGATTCGAGGGATATAAGGAGTATGCAGATTGCAACCAACCATATGTATTTAATTGACATTACATCAAACTGCCAAGCAATCAATAGAAACACAATGAGTACAAATGGAATTCCGCGCAAAGCACCGATGAACCTTCTTCGATAAGATAATTTAAAATGGTTAAAAACTAATCCTTTATCAATTTTTTCAGCATCTTTGGCAAAGAACCACAAGATACCATTCACAATCAACACTGCAAATAATGGAACAAAAATGTTTGATAGGATATTCACAATTCGCCTCCTTTAATAATAGTAAGACCCTTTTTGAAGTAGGTGAAGTCATGAGATCTTTCTATATATTTTGTGTTGTCTGTTCTACTTCTTTCTGCTTGCAACCAAATTTCCACTGCAGAAGAAAATAGACAATATGATGCATATGTTGAAGAAGTAACTTCAAAAACAGAATCCTATTTAAGTATAGAAGAAGTGTTTGATGTTTATATAGAATCATTTATTTCATATGAATTAACAGAACAAGTTGTTGAATTTAAAAATAAAAATCGACTAATATTAAATTCAGTAAAACCAACAATTGAAGAACTTCAAAAAGTAACTGTTCCTGGTAAGAAAAATTAACTAAATATCATGAAGATTTACTGGCCTACTATGAAATACAACAGAAACTTTTTAAAGAGATCTAAAAGTGAAAGAAAAGCAAATGGAAATCGCAAGCTATACAAATCAATTAAACTCTTATTTTAAAGAATAATTGAAAACCTTTTGTCTTTACGCCATTATTCTTTGTTTTGAGCAAAAGAAACATGTTCCGCTTCAATAATAAAGTCAATTAACTCCATATATTGATTTTGGAGTAAAACATGAAACTCGTATTTGTCATCTATTTTATAAACTTCCTCGTACAACCACCATGCTTCGTACAGGGCGGAATCTTGTTTTAATATTTTCATATTTTCAAAGGTAATTTCGTTAATGGCTGTAAAACCACCTGATGTATCAAATTGGATTGTTAAAGAACTACCATTTTGAACGGTTTTTACAACTGTACAATCATGAAAAGCAAAATTTTCTACAATTTCTGGAGTAAAAGATTTGGAAGCATCTTTATAATATTTACTAAAGTTTTCTCCTACGTCTTCTACTATTCTTTTATTTTCCTCGCAGAATTTAGTAACAACGTCTATCACAGTATGACTTGCTTTATTTAACGCAAATACACGTAAATCGGCAATTTCATTTAGAATGTTTTCTGGTAAGCCCTTTTTTATATGCTCATAATTATAAAGGAAGGAATCGAGAAAATTTGCCTCTTCCTTCTCTCTATCAAAAGTTTCGGTATGTCCATGGTTTGTAACTAAATGATGATGTATCTCTTCTTGTAAATCTAACCAACTCTGTAACTCTTTATCATAAACTTGTTGAAAAAAATCTTCTGAGAACTTTTCAGCTTGTTGATCTTCTTCTAAGGAAAAGTGGAAACTAGTTTTCTGACACAGTTCGTACCATTCTTTTGTAAAATATTTCATAATTTACCCTAACTTTCATCTATTTTTACTAATTTTACCACTCTGAGTAGTTAATGCACATACATCCGCATGGTGAGGAAAAGAGACTTAGAAGTAAGATTATTTTATGTTGACCTTTTGTACCATGATCTTCCTATGAAAAATAATGGAATAAAAAGTAGTCCCAGTCGAATTGATTTGTGTAAAGAAAAGCAAAGAAGCACACGATCCTAATGATTTTATCAATTGTATCTCCCCATGCACATTACATCACGGTTTCTCCGATTGCTAAAACTTTTAATTGCTCTTGTGGGAGTTGACGTTTTTCCCATTCCTTTAGTAAACGCTCTAATGCTTCCGGTCCTGTATCATCCGCCAAACGATACGCCCCATAGTGCATCGGAACAAATTGTTTTGCTTTTAGCTCGATAAAAGCCTTCACACTATCTTCAGGAGAAATATGTGATACTGCCATAAACCATTCCGGTTCATAGGCGCCAATAGGCATAAAGACAACATCAATCGTAAAACGTTCAGCGATTTCTTGAAAACCTGTGAAATAACCAGTATCCCCTACAAAATAAAAGGTATCATTCTTAGTTTGGAATATCCAACCACCCCAATGTGAAGTATTCATATCGAAAAGTAATCTTCTAGTCCAATGCTGAGCAGGCACAAAATGAATTTCGATTCCTTTGTATTCTATGGATTCCCACCAACTCATTTCTCTAACATTTTTATACCCTCTTTTGATAAAGAGAGATTTTAATCCAATAGGAACAAAGTAGTGCGGATTTCCTTTAAGTTTTTTTAATGTTGGAAAATCCAAATGATCATAATGACCATGAGAGATGACCACAATATCGATTTCCGGTAATTCTTCAATCGGAATTCCTGGCTCAGTTAATCGCTTCTGAAAGCCCATACGTTTCGCCCATACTGGATCTGTCAATATATTCAGTCCGTTTAGTTGAATTAAAAAGGTAGAATGTCCAACCCATGTATAGGAAGTTTGACTTCGATTTTCCTTAATTTCTTAGAATCGTTTGTTAGAACATTGCGGAATATTTTTTGTCAAATCCTTAACTTTACTACGTCTTTCCTTCTGCCATTTTCGCAATTCACTAAAGGATTTCTTATTCGACACATCATTCAAATTACGATATCTTGTTCTCATCAGCTCACCCTTGGGATTTAAACTTTATTTACTATAAATGTTAATTTCATCTATTATAACATCTACATTAATAAACCATCATCTAGCGTAACTCAATTCCCAATTTCTAATGACCATTGACGCAGTTTAGCTTTTGAAAAGTAGACTTTGGAATGTCCGGATGCTCTTGAAATAATGTTTTTGCATCATCATCATTTTTCGGATCCCCGTTGACTATAGCTTATTTAATGTAACATTCTAAATAAAAGTACAATATCCTACAAAAAATATGTCTTTTACTAATTTGGAAAAATTTGAATTTTTTTTATAGGAAAAGTTCATGCTAAATATGTAACCTTTGTCGGTGAAAGAAAATTAGGAGGGAATCCATATGACTGGAAATATTTTTGAGGGTCGAGTTGTATTAATTACTGGCGCTTCCACGAGTGTTGGTCGTGAAACAGCCCTTGCTTTTGCGAAGCGAGGTGCGAAGGTAGCGATTGGTGATGCAGATGATCGGGCAAATGAAACCGTTGAACTGATTGAAAAAATAGGCGGAGAAGCAGTTTTCTTTAAAACCGATTTAACGAATGGAAAAGAAGTAAAATCCCTTGTTGAACAAACCATAGATAAACTTGGCGGATTAGACCACACTTTTAATCATGCAACAAGCATTTTAAATATCCCAACAAAATTTGCAGATATTGAAGAAGATGAGTTTGAACAAGTGATGGAAGTAGATTTAAAAGGGATTTTCCTTGCAGTAAAATACCAACTTCAATATATGGTTGCCAATGGTGGAGGTACAATTGTCAATATGGCTTCTCTAGCAGGATTAATGGCTGACCCTTATATAGCACCATACGTTGCGGCAAACCATGCAGTTATCGGGTTAACGAAAGCAGCGGCATTTGACTATGCTGAAGATGGCATTCGTGTAAATGCAATCGAACCTGTTTTAACCGAAACATCCGTGACTCAATTATGGAAAGATAATGCGAAAAAACGTTCCTTCCCAATGCCTCGAACAGTTAAACCAGAAGAAATTGCGGATATGGTTATATTCCTTTCCTCTGATGCTGCAAGTTTTTGTAACGGTTTTGTCTATGCAGTGAATCGGACAAATTTCCCGCTCACTTCATGAAATTAACCCAAAGACATAATTGAATCCTCCCCTTCTCATATTAAGTACAGAGGAGGATGATAACATTGTCAATTTTCGATCATCGAAAAAAGAAAAAACAGGCTAGGGCATTAAAAGAAGAAAGTAGAATATCCAATGCCTTTGCTTCATTAAAAGCACAACCTAGTAGTAAAGAAGAAACTGCGAGAGAGTTCCACCCAGCGAAAAACCAAGCAAACAGAATGTCTAATATGATGGCATCCGGTAAGAAACAGGAAGAACCTGCAAACCAAACCGTGATACATGATAATGGAGCAAATCGAAAGAACTAAGAAATAAAAAAAGTCTGTGATACTTTACGAATTGTAAAATTTCACAGACTTTTAGTATCTACTTATACTTATTTAATATCGCTTTTGGAATATGGCAATAATCATTAGGATATTTTGTTAACCGATCTTGATGTTCTTCTGCACTTCTCACATAGTTGGTAAGAGGTAAAACTTCAACAACTATTTGGTCATAGTCTTCTCTTTCTCGAAGAAATGCTTTCGCTTCCTGTAAGTGTTCTTGCTTTTCACTATATACCCCAGTTCGGTATTTCTCCCCAACATCTTCTCCTTGTTTATTCAAGCTATATGGATCGATGATTTCAAAAAAATACTCCATCAGTTCCCTCACTGTTACTACTGTTGGGTCAAACACAGTTTTAACACATTCAGCGTATCCATCATAATCACCCTCAAGTGTATTACTTGTTCCATTCGCTCTTCCCGCTTCAGTTAATGTTACACCTGGTAAAGTTTTAATAAAGGCTTGTACACCCCACAAACATCCGCCTGCAAAATAAATTGTTTCCAACTTGCTCTCCCCCTTATGTACTTCTGCACCTAAAATGGGCACTAAAAATAGCGCCCATACTTAATATAAGCTTTGAATCTCAACATTCTCTGGTAACTTGAATGGGTTTTCTTTATTAATTCTGTCATAGAACATAATTCCATCTAAATGGTCGATTTCATGTTGCATGACAATGGCACCATAACCTTCAAATTTGTAAATCGTTTCTTTCCCATTAATATCAAATGCTTTAACTTTAATTCGTTCATATCTCGGTACAAAACCAGGTACTTCCCTATCTACTGATAGGCACCCTTCACCTTGAGGCAAATAAATCATGTTCATGGAATGGCTAATTATTTTCGGATTAATGAGCATATATTCTTCTTCATTAAACAGTGCTGCAAACATTCGCTTATCTAGACCAATTTGATTGGCGGATAAACCTGAGCCAGGACGTAATTTATACTTCTTTGATAATACTGGATCTTGACTGTTTTTCAAATATTGTAGCATACATATTAAAGCATCTCTGTCTTCACTAGAAACGGGAATATCCACCATTTTCGTTTTCTTGCGCAAAATCGGTGTGCCTTCCTTTACAATATCTTTCATTTTAATCATGTAATCAGGAGTAAACTTACTCATAAATAAACACCTCATCTACTTTTCGATTCAACACTTTAGCAATCTTAAAAGCTAATTCAAGGGTAGGATCATACTTATCGTTTTCAATACAATTAATCGTTTGCCGAACTACGCCACATTCCTTTGCCAAAGCTTCTTGCGTGATTCCTAATTGTTTCCGTAAAATCTTAATAATATTTTTCAAAACAATCACCTTTTTGTCCAATACTTTAGACATTAATCTTATTATATGATTCTAGTATTGTCTAATGTTTTGGACATTTTTATAAAAAAACAGATCTCGATTCAGTCACCGAGATCTGTTTTTTAGAATTTTTAGTTTCGAACTACGGGTATCCACATTTCACCGTATACTTTACCATCTTTTTGCCCCATGATTACCGCTGTATTTGGACCGCCAACATAGGATACTTCCGTTACTTGTCCCAGTACTTGACCAAAAGCCATTCCAGTGAGGACATTTGCTAATTCTTCATCAGAATTCGCTTCGCCTTTTACAACGATGTATTCCCCTTTAGGAAATTCGATTAATCTCGTTGTTTCTGGCAATGATTCCTCTGTCATCACCCCAGCATAATGCATCATTTTGTTATTTACTGCTTCATTCACAACAAAAAGATAGTCATTCGATGCAACAGATTTTAGTTTTTCTAGTGTTCCGTCCTCATTAATCGATTGCCAAAAGTCTGCTTTTTCCTTATTAATCCCAACAAAGTCTGTGTAATGACTTTTAATTTCTGTTCCAATACCTAATACCGTAAAGCTGTTTTTTTCTTCGATTGAATAATTTGCCATGATAACAATCCTCCAAATAAACGTTTTGTTTTCTTCTTACAGAATTTATAATAGCATTAAATAGTGTCAAAAAATGATACTGTTTAGGAGGTCACAATGAAAAAAGTTGAACGAATCAATACAATTATGCGCTATATCAATAATCGCTCCTACTTTACAATATCCGAAATTATGCGGGAATTTAACATTTCACGTTCGACTGCGATTCGTGATATTCGAGAAATTGAAGCAATGGGAATGCCTCTTCAAGCGGAAGTTGGACGAGATGGCGGTTATTTTGTCATGAACAACTCTGTCCTCCCTTCCATTAACTTTACCGATAGTGAAGTGAAAGCCCTTTTTATTGCTTTTATGGCCTCGAGAAATCAACAGCTTCCCTTTTTAAAAAGTCGACAATCGTTAGCTGAGAAAATACTCGGGCTTATCCCAGAAAACCAACAAGAAACCCTCGTTTTATTAAATCAAATCTTACTTTTTGAAGGGACTAATCCGAACAATCCTGATTTACTGGAACTGTCAGACCTCCCTCACCCGATGTTAGAACAGCTTATCCAGCTGATTTTATTGGATAGGCATTTAATGATTACAGTAAATGATGGTAAAGTAAGTAAGTCATATCCCATTTTTCTGCTGCACCTTTATCGTGAAAAAAGCATTTGGCAAATTGAAGGATATGACTTTAAGGAAGAAAAGTTGAGGACATTTCCTGTAGATCAACTAACCAATGTTGAAATATACCCTACGAAAAAAAGAGTTAATAAAAAAATGGTACTGGAAAATCTGAGGAAACAGGAAAGAAAAATCAATCTCATCATTGAATTAGGTCCAAAGGCAATTGCCCAATTTAAAAAATATCATCCTTTTAAATATTCACTTTCCTATACAGATCCATACCAGGCAACTGCCATTTTTAAGACCTATATCAATGTGAATATGCCCGATGAATTAGCGGAAATTACTAATTGGCTACTTTTCTTAGGGGATGATATTAAGTTCCGTGAAGTGCCGGATGAGGTATTGAGAAGTTTACGAGAGAGAATAAATCTATATTAGAAAGCAGTGGCTAGAAAAATGTTGCCACTGCTTTTTTAGATTTCTTATTTTGATACATGATAGCGTCCGCTTCAGCTAATAAGTGTTCCATGACACCATATGAGGAGTTGGAATGTTTATACCCGATGGATAGGTGAATTGGGGAAAATGGTAAATTTCCAGTGACTTGTTTCATGCTTTCCTGGATATTTTTTATAAATTGTTCCACTTGTTGAACACCTGCCTGAGGAATTAGAATAGCAAATTCATCTCCACCAATCCGCGCAATAATCGTCTCTTTTTTCGCTAAAGCTTTTAAACGATTGGCGGCTTCGCGAATTAATTGATCTCCCATTTTGTGTCCATATTTATCATTAACTGGTTTCAGGTCATCTAAATCAGCGACAACCACAGTGATTGGTACATCAAGTTCATTAAATTCATTCAATTTTAATTGGAAATATGCCCAATTGTACATTTCCGTTAATGCATCATGAGTTGAGTTATATTCGAGTTGCCGTTGAATAGCGAGCCTTTCATCGATATCTCGAAAAACTCCTACAATCCCTACAAACTTCCCGTTTCTGTAAACGGGCGTAGCATGTTCCTCGAACCAAATATATTGTCCAAGACGATTTTTAAACCTGACTGTAATCGGTTGATTAAAATCAAGTGTCCCTAGTTTTTTCTTCATCAACGTCTCATAATCGTCTGGATGAACAATCTCAAAAATCAGCTCAGGATTTTTGAGATGACGCTTCAAATTATCAGAACCTATCAATGTTTTAATAGATGGGCTTACATATAGATAGTTTAATTTCGGGTAAGTTTCACAGTAATACAACATATCGCGGATGTTTTCAACTGTTTCAATCATAGGTTTTAGAGAGTCCAATGTTTTTTGTAATTTTACTTTTTGTCTATATTGAAGTAAAAATCCAATCATTAGAATACTACTGAAAACAATCCACATAAAATTCCTACTTTCATCATTCGAATTCAAAATTTTAAAACATGTAAATGATATATATATATTATACCTATTATCTTAATATAATGATAGGCATTTTTTCCTTAATTCACCTTTATTAAGTTGACTATTTGATGTTTTTCACCAAAATATGATTTAGTAGTATCATTTTCTAATTAAATTCCCCTCATTATAATATTCATATTGATTTTAATACAACTCATTTTTTTTAAAGGAAAACTTTTATCGAATCCTACTTTTATCAATCTAATTTTATTAAAATGGTAATATTTATAGAGAAACGTTATATTAATAAAGAATTCTAGCACAAATACTTCGAAAAAATCTCCAAATCTACATTATAATTCAGATGCATATATTTTTTTATTCGAGATAACTCATGTTACTTTGAATAAGGGATGAAGGAGTGAAAAAATGAGTAATAAATCGTCAGGAGGAAGTTGGGCGTTAACGCTGTTTTGTATTGGTGTATTAATGGCAGCTCTTGATAATGGGATTATTAGTGCTGCTCTAACAACAATTAACAGCTCGTTCGATGTTTCTGCCAACTGGGGTGCTTGGGGTGTAACCATTTATACACTTGGCTTAGCCATCAGTATTCCGATTGTTGGTAAAATTTCAGATCGCTACGGTCGAAAAAAATTATTTATTGTAGAAGTTGCGTTATTTGGACTTGGTTCATTGCTAGTTGCGCTTAGCCCTAATTTTGCATTTTATATAGTGGCGCGTTTCATTCAAGCAATGGGCGGTGGTGGTATCTTCATCATCGGTAGTTCCCATGTATTAAGTACCTTCCCAGTTGAAAAACAAGGGAAAGCCCTTGGAATATTAGGTGGGATGAACGGGATTGGCGCTATTTTGGGACCAAACCTTGGTAGTGTCATCTTGGACTTAACAGGAAATTGGCATTATCTTTTCCTTATTAATGTACCGATTGCAGTGGTGTTAATGATTCTAGGAATCTATAAAATTCAAGAAACAAAGGAACCTGCTGTTGGAAAATTAGATTTATTAGGTACAATTCTTTTATCATTAGCTGTTCTAAGTATCATGTACGGTTTAACAAATATTGAAGGTGTTTCATTAATAGATAGCCTTCTAACTCCTGAAGTGTATGGGTTCTTACTAGCAGGTATTGTTTTATTCGCTGTATTAATTGGTTATAATCGTTCATTAGAAAAACGTAATGGAGACCCGATTTTACCAGTAAGTTTACTAGCTCATCCGACTTACTTATTAACTTTACTAGTCGGTGGCTTGTCAGGAGCTTTACTAGCAGCAATGATATATATCCCTGCCTTTACAGAGCAAGTATTAGGCATCGCTGCTGAATCTTCTGGGTATTGGATGACACCTTTAGCATTAGCATCGGGTATTGGTGCAGGCTTCGGTGGCGCGCTCGTTGATAAAAAAGGACCTGTTTTTGCAGTATTTTTATCAGGATTCATTACAGCCATAGGATTTGTGTTATTTCCAACATGGATTGATGTAAAATGGCAATTCATTATTTCTTCCTGTGTGGCTGGTATTGGGATTGGGATTCTATTAGGTGCACCGTTGAACATATTAGCGACAGAACGTCTACAAAAGGATAAAGGATCTGCACTTGCCGGATTATCCCTTGTTCGTCAAATTGGTATGACGATTGCTCCTACGATTTATGCCGGATTTATTGTACGTGGCTTTAATCAAATTCCAAGTCTATTCCAAAGTGATTTTGGTAGCATTTTACAAAAGAAAATGGAAACTGCTAATTTAAGCCCAGAAGCAATGCAAGAATTCCAGCAATTAGCGAGTACTATGTCTGCGAACGGTGCTTCAGCTGATGTTGATTATGAAAAATTAGTCGATCAAATTCAAGATCCAACATTAAAAGATGTGATCCAATCAAGTGTTGATCAAATCACATTAATGGCAGCGCAAGATGGTTATGGTGGATTATTCTATTCTGCTATGGTCATTGCATTAATCATTGTAGTTTTAGCGTTTATTTTAAAACCGATTCGTAATAAAGGCTTGCAAGCTTAATTAGAAAGGAGTTGTCTGAAAAGTCATTTTTGAGACAACTCCTTTCTTACGATTAGTCAAGTATATTTAAGTTATTTCTTTTATTTTAATGAATTAGTTTTAGAAGGGAGGGGTACCCCTCCCTTCTAAAACTAATTTTTTCATGCCGAAAAA
>NZ_RBZN01000048.1 GCF_003628435.1 Ureibacillus endophyticus
TCACAGGTTATAGTAAAAAAATGAATGTTTACTACCCTAGCTTTAGTGTTTTCAATTTTTCTTTAAAATTAAGTAAAACAAAAACTGAAAATTCAGAACACTTTTATGCAACGGTAGTGAATACCAATAAATAAACAATTTAGCTCACTGTACAAACTAGAGAGTCCTTTATCCAAGAGATAAGGGAGTTTTTATTTGTATGACGGGGATGAATTCATTGTGAATGGCATAGTTTTAGTAATAACTAACTATTCTTATAAAAATAGTTGATATTATTAATTCCTTTATTTATTATTAATACCAACAAATAACTAATAAAGCTCACTAGTCAACCTAGAGGCTCCCAATCTATAGATTAGGGAGTCTTTTGTTTTAATTACAAAAAAGGATAGAATGTTAGAAATGGTTTTAATTTTAGTAATAACTAACTATTCTTATAAAAATAGTTGACATTACAATTGCCAATATTTATTATTAGTTACAACAAAATACTAATAAAGCTCACTAGTCAACCTAGAGGCTCCCTATCTAATTTAGATATGGGAGCCTTTTGCTTTAATAGAAAGGGGTTCATGCATTCTTCAATATAGAATTTTAGAGTAAATTTTTTTACACCTTAAGAATACTAAACTTATAGGAATAGTTATATAAGGAGGAGTATGATGGATAAAATTAGATTTGAACGAGTAACGAAAAAGTTTCTAGTTCGAGATGAACATAAAAAAGGAGCACAACGAGAATTTACAGCCATTCAGAATATTGAGTTTACAGTAAGAGAGGGTGAATTCATTACATTAGTAGGTCCAAGTGGATGTGGAAAGTCTACTTTACTTGATTTGCTAACAGGTTTAACAAAGCCAACAAAAGGACGAATTTTAATCGATGGTCGTGAAATTACAGGGCCAGGACTAGACCGTGGCATTGTCTTTCAACAATATGCCTTGTTTCCATGGAAAACGGCTCGAGGAAATATTGAGTTTGGATTAGAAGCAAAAGGGATTCCAAAAAGTGAACGGAAAGAAAAGGCGGAATATTATTTAGACTTAGTCGGATTAAAGAATTTTGCTGATCGCTATCCCCATGAACTATCTGGCGGGATGAAGCAGCGTGTAGCCATTGCAAGAAGTTTAGCTTTCAATCCAGATGTGTTGTTAATGGATGAACCATTTGCAGCTCTAGATGCACAAACTCGTGAAACACTACAAACTGAACTATTACGCATTTGGAAGAAGACAGGGAAAACGATTATTTTTATTACCCATGGCATTGATGAAGCAGTGTATTTAGGTGAGCGAGTGGTTGTACTAACAGCCAATCCAGGTACAGTGAAAAAAATTGTGGATATTCCACTAAAAGATCGTCTAGAGGATGCAGATGTGAAATCAAATCCGGCTTTCATCAGTGCTAGACGTGAGGTATGGAATTTACTACATGAGCCGGAGTTTCAAGGCGCTCATATTTAAGAAAAAGGAGGTTTTTTTACATGGTAACGATAAATAAACCAGCAACAAAACTGAATAAACCGAGTAAACCACAAAAGTCTTCTTCACCATCGCTATCGGCCTTTGTAAAAGCATTTAAAAATTCTATCGTCCTTATATTATTTGTTTTGTTATGGGAGCTTGCCCCACAGTTAGGGATAGTTGAAAGGACATTTTTACCACCTTTTTCAGAGGTAATACGTGCTTGGTGGGACTTACTTGTATCTGGCGAATTGTGGAGACACTTTCAAGCGAGTATATTACGTTCCTTATTTGGATTTTTATTAGCATTAGCAGTGGCAATTCCATTGGGGCTAATCATCGGTTGGTATCCATTAGCACGAGACCTACTAACACCGATTTTAGAACTATTTCGTAACACAGCGGCGTTAGCTTTATTACCAGTATTCATTTTAATCTTAGGGATTGGGGAAGTATCTAAAATTTCCATTGTATTATTTGCATGTACATGGCCGGTGTTACTAAATACAATTTCTGCCGTAAAAAACGTAGATCCATTACTAATTAAATCAGCACGCTCTATGAATATTTCATCCTTTAAATTATTCTACAAAGTTATTTTACCAGCCTCAGTACCAACTATTTTCACGGGGATTCGTATGGCTGGGACGGGGGCAATTTTAGTACTAATTGCAGCAGAGATGATTGGGGCAAAAGCTGGGCTTGGTTATTTCATTACGTACTCGCAATATAACTTCTTAATTGCCGAGATGTATGCAGGAATTATAACAATTTCATTATTAGGTTTATTAATTAACTACGGTCTTTCAAGTGCAGAACGTTACTTCTCACGTTGGAAGCAATAAGTGTAAATTTTTTAAGATTAATACCGACTAAAATTATTTGTTTTGTAAGGAAATGAGCTATTAAAAATATAAATAGAATGGGGAATAGAGTATGAGGAAAAATTGGTTATTTTTATTAGTAATAAGTGCTACTATAGCAATTTTAGCGGCATGTTCAAGTAGTGATGCAGCAAATAATGCAGAAGCAGACGGTCAAGATAAAGTTTTACAATACCAAAGTGTGCCGGGCAGTGTATACTACCCAGAATTAGCAGAAGCACTTGGATATTTAGGTGATATTAAGTTAGAAAAGGTAAGCGATCAAGTTGGTGGTCCAGAAAGTATTCAATTAACAGCAACAGGTGAAATCGATTTTGGTTTTGCATTTAATGGTGCCATTATTAAATCCTATGCACAAGGCGTAAAGATAAAATCCGTTGTAGCGTCTTATGGAAGTGATGAAAATACATTTGGTGGATATTATACATTAGAAGGTAGCGGAATTAAGACTGCGAAAGATTTAATCGGGAAAAAAGTAGGCGTTAATACGTTAGGAGCACAAAATGAATTTATCATTAAACAGTTTTTACGTGATGGGGGGTTAACAGAAGAAGAAATTAGCCATGTTGAGTTAGTTGTTATTCCAAGTGCAAGTGCTGAACAAATTTTACGTGCAGGTCAAGTGGATGTAGTAAGTCTTGGTGGTATTGGAAGAGATAGAGCACTTGAAAATGGCGGTCTGCATCTTTTATTTAGAGATATCGACTTGTTTGGCGAATTTACTGCTGGAGAATATTTCTTCACAGAAAAGTATATTAAAGAAAATCCAGATACAGTAAAAACATTTGTAGAAGGTGTAGCAAAAGCAATCGAATGGGCTAGAACAACGCCTCGTGAAGAAGTCATTGCAAAGTTTGAAGAAATTGTTTCGGCACGAGAAGGCAATGAAACGACTGAAAATTTAAAATACTGGAAGAGCACAGGGATTGCCGAAGAAGGTGGAGTAATTGCTGAAAAAGAATTCCAAGTTTGGATTGATTGGTTAGTAAAAAGCGGTGAAATAAAAGAAGGTCAAGTGAAAGTAGAAGACTTATATACAAATGAGTTTAATCCATATGCTAAATAATTTTTTGAATAAAAGTCTACTAAGTTAATAGGAGTGATTGGAAATGGCAAAAAAACAATTAGCTTTAGGAGCATTTATTAATCTACCAGGACACCATGTGGCAAGCTGGAGACATCCTCAATCGGAAGTGCGAAAGGTAACAGATTTATCGTATTTAACAGAAATTGCGCAAATTGCAGAACGTGGTAAATTTGATAATTTATTCTTCGCAGATGTATTTGGACAACAGATTCAAGAGAATGCTCATTCAGGTTTAAAACTAGATCCAGTAGTTATTATCTCTGCATTAGCAGCTGTGACAAAAAATATTGGTTTAACAGCTACTTTAACAACGTCTTATAATGACCCATTCCATGTAGCACGTAAATTTGCGGCGATTGATCATTTATCAAATGGTCGTGCAGCTTGGAATGTTGTAACATCGGCAAATGAGCGTGAGGCACTGTTATTCGGACGTGATGCACACTATCAACATGCAGAGCGTTATGAGCGTGCTGATGAATTTGTGGATGTGGTGAAAAAGTTATGGTATTCGATTGATGAAGAAGCTTTGATTATTGATAAGGAAAGTGGTCGTTATTATGACTTAGAGAAAGTGACGGAACTTAATCATGAAGGGAAATTCTTTAAAGTAAAAGGAACATTAGATGCACCTTCTACACCACAAGGACACCCAGTAATTGTGCAGGCGGGTTCATCTGAGGCTGGAAAAGAATTAGCTGCTAAAACGGCTGAAGTGATTTTCACAGCATGGCAAACATTAGAGGATGCACAAGCGTTTTATAAAGACGTAAAAGGACGTTTAGCCAAATATGGTCGTGATCCGGAAGATTTAAAAATTTTGCCAGGTGCTTTCATTGTCGTAGCAGAAACAGAAGAAGAAGCAATCGCAAAACACCAACAGCTAAATAACTATATTACACCAGAAGTAGGATTAGCTTATTTATCTACCTTTACTGGAGTGGATTTATCAAATCACGACTTTGAAGGTCCAATTCCTGACTTTAACGGCCAACAAGTTGACGGAACGAATCCGAATATTCGCTCTGGTATTGTAAAGGGAATTGTTGAGAGAAAAGGATTAAAGACATTGCGCGAATTATACAACAATATTGCAGGAGCGCGCGGTCACCGTGAAATCGTAGGTACACCAACTCAAGTAGCGGATGCGTTACAAGAATGGTTTGAGAATGATGCGGCAGATGGTTTTAATATCATGGCACCAACTTTCCCACAAGGCTTAAATGACATTGTAGAACTTGTGATTCCAGAATTACAACGTCGCGGATTATTTAAAACAGAGTATACAGGGTCAACATTACGAGAAAACCTTGGTCTGAAACGCCCAACAAATCCGCATACTCAACAAAAAATCACACAAGAAGTATAAAATTCCCCCTAAATCCCTATTTAATCTGGTGGGATAATAGGTTAAAGGTGTGTAAGGCATGGAACAAAAGCTATGGACAAAGGAATTTATTGTTACGTCCTTTGTAAACTTTTTATTAACCATTATGTATTTCTTATTAATGGTGACAATGTCTAACTATGCAGTAGAAACATATCACGTGTCAGTCAGCACGGCTGGTTTGGCAGCAAGCATCTTTGTTTTGGGATCCCTAATAGGAAGATTATTAGTTGGGAAGTTCATTGCAAAGTTTGGCATATTGCATGTACTTGTTTCTGGTCTTTTGGGATCAGTACTCGTATCAATTTGTTACTTTTTCGCAAATGGGATTGAAATGTTATTACTTATTCGCATGTTACATGGCTTTACAGTTGGACTTGTCACCACATCAACAGGAACAATTTGCGTACAAATTACACCTCCTTCTCGAAAAGGGGAAGGGATTAGCTACTATGGCTTAAGTGCCGTTCTTGGTTCAGCAATTGGTCCATTCATTGGCATGTTATTAACTAGTTTAAATAACGGGTTTGAATGGATGTTTGCTTTAAATATCCTAGCAAGCGTTGTGTGTATTCTAATCTTTAAGTTTGTTCGTATACAGCTACCAGAAAGTGAAACATCAGTTGTATCTGAGAAAACAAAAGCATTTCGTATTTCCGATTATATCGATAAGCAAGCCGTTCCGATTTCACTGTTAATGCTAACCATTGGATTTAGTTTTTCTAGTGTAACATCCTACTTAACGCTGTATGGGAAGGAAACAGGATTAATAGAAGTAGCGGGTTATTTCTTTTTCATCCATTCAATGTGTGTAATCTGTTCTAGACCATTTACAGGGAAAGTGATTGATGCAAGAGGTGCAAATATTGTTGTGTATCCATGCATGCTCTTATTTGCAACAGGGATGTTTGTATATAGTCAATCAACAGCACCTTGGATGATTATACTAGCAGCTGCTTGCATGGGGCTAGGTTTTGGGAACTTTAACTCAGCAGCACAAACCATTGCGTTGAAAAATGCGGATCCATCTCGTCTAGCTCTTGCAACTGCTACTTACTTTATGTTTCTCGATTTAGGCTTTGGCTTAGGGCCGTATATTTTAGGTCACATTATCGAAGGGCTCGGCTACCGTTCGTTGTACATGATAATATCCTGCATCGGATTAATCTGTATACCAATTTACTATTTGATTTACGGAAATAAAGAAAAACGGGCTTTTGCATCAAGTTAATGGAGGAGGAATTTAGAATGACAAAAACTGTGATTATCAATGGAGCAAATGCACGTACTTCACGTGTCAATGCGATTCAACAGTATATTGTAGAAAATGTAAAAGAGGTATCAACAATTGAGGTATTCGATTTACCTGCCAATGATTTAATCTCAGCCAATTTTGCAAGTGAGGCAATCAAAGCAACAAATACGTTAGTGGAACAGGCAGATGTAGTCGTTTTATTAACACCGGTTTATAAAGGCGCTTATTCCGGGATTTTAAAAACTTATTTAGATTTAATTCCGCAAAAAGGATTTGAAAATAAACAAATTATCCCGATTGCTGTAGGTGGGACAGCGCATCATTTATTAGCCATTGATTATGCCTTAAAGCCAGTTATTTCAGCATTAGGCGCGACAAGCATTTCGCAAGGTGTGTTTATTGTAGATAAACAAATTGAACGATCAGAGCAAGGCTTTACGATTGAGGAAGGCATTAAAGAAAGAATTCATCAACAACTGATTCAGGATCAAGTAACAGTTTAATAGTAACTTGCTAACTAGAAAACTAGAGGCTCCTCTCTCTTTTAAAGAGTGTGGGAGCTTTTATTTTATAAAAAAATATATAAAAAGGAGAAATGACAATGAGCAAAAAACAATTAAAATTAGGAGCATTCTTTAGTTTACCAGGACAACATTTCGCGAGCTGGCGTTTTCCGACAACACAACCAGAACGATCATTAGATTTAGATTATTTCATAGAGTTAGCCAAAATTGCTGAGCGTGGCAAGTTTGATACGATTTTCTTTGCGGATGGGTTTGGCCAGGAGTTAGAAGAAAATTCACCATCTGGCATTAAATTAGATCCAATCATTATTCAATCAGCACTAGCTGCAGTAACAAAAAATATTGGATTAGTTGCAACAGTAACTACTTCTTATAATGAGCCATTCCAATTAGCTCGAAAATTTATCGGCATTGACCATCTATCAAAAGGGCGTGCTGCATGGAATGTTGTTACATCAAACAGTGCCAAAGAAGCACCTTTATTTGGTAGAGATAAACATTTAGCTCATGCAGAACGCTATGAACGTGCAGGAGAGTTCGTAGATGTTGTGAAAAAGCTTTGGCAGTCTATAGATAAAGAAGCACTTGTGATTGATAAGGAATCAGGTAAATATCTGGACTTAACGAAAGTACACCCAGTAAATCATGAAGGAAAATGGTTTAAAGTAAAAGGGACACTGGACGCACCAACATCACCACAGGGACATCCGGTCGTTGTGCAAGCGGGTTCTTCAGAGGCTGGTAAAGAATTAGCTGCTCGTACAGCAGATGTAGTTTTCACAGCATGGCAAACGTTAGAAGAAGCACAAGCATTTTATCGCGACTTAAAAGGACGTTTAGCAAAATATGGTCGTAATCCAGAGGACTTAAAAATTATGCCAGGTGTCTTCATTACAGTAGCGAAAACAGAAGAGGAAGCCATTGCGAAACGTAACGAATTAAATTCTTATATACTTCCAGAAGTCGGGTTAAAATATCTATCATTCTTCTATGGGGCAGATTTAACAGGTTATGATGTAGAAGGTCCTCTACCAGAGCATTATGATGTTGAAGATGAAACAAACCCAAATATTCGTGCCAACATTGTACGTGATATTGCGAAGCGTAATAATATAAAAACAATTCGAGAGTTATACGAATTTATTGGAGGTGGACGTGGACATCGTGAAATTGTCGGTACACCGGAACAAATTGCAGATCAATTGCAAGAATGGTTTGAAAATGACGCAGCAGACGGCTTTAATGTGCTACCACCAACATTCCCAGATGGGCTAAACGATATTGTAGATTTAGTAATTCCAGAATTACAACGCCGAGGCATTTTCCGTACTGAATACGAAGGAACAACTTTACGCGAAAACCTAGGCTTAAAAATACCAACAAGTTCTGAACAGAATTTAACTGTAAAACAATAAATTAAACTATCTTTCCAGAGTGAAAAAAATATGAAAAAAGCAAGCTTTGAAGTCCCCCCCTTAGATTTTGATAGCTTGCAAGGAATGAGTTCGATATTACATATTTCATCGAACTCATTTTTTTATTTGTATAACAGAAAAATGTTAACTAGAAGAACATTCTCAAACCCCGCTATTGAAAATAAACAAAAAAATGGAGGTGTCCAAAAAGTAATAATTTTTTGGACACCTCTTTTCTTTCTTTTTTGATAAATATCTCTTATGAATTATTGCTCCTGCGGTGGTTGTTACCATCCTCGTCACAAAGGAGCTGTCTTAAAATGAATTTTCAGACAACTCCATTTTTAGTTACAATAATTAGGTACATTTTCTGATTAAACATCCGTTTTAGTAGTCTATTGTTCTAAAAAATTTTTTTCACTAAATTGTTGTAAAGCTGCAGATAGATTTCCATGTCCAAATGTAAAATATTTTTTCGACTTTAGTTCATCAAATATAATATGTTTTTCTAAAAAAGTAATAATGGCATTGCGTCGTTCTCGTATATCCTCAAAACCTGCCTCATATAGTTTTTCATCAATCGTATTATAAACTCCTCGGTTAATGGCATACGTGTCTTCACACCATTTTACAAATCGTAAATCGGGTAAGTGATATAAATTTTTCACTACTCTATTATTCATCTCCGTCACTCCTTTTAAAAAATGAATGTCCGTATCATAAAGTACAATTATTTTTATGGGTATAGTTCAAAACATGATCTGTTTTATAAATGTCTTATACTTTATGAAAAGAACATTTATAAAAAAAGAGGTCCCTTATTATTAGAATAAGGAACCTCTAGTTGACTAGTTGGTTAAAATTAAATACGAAATATTTAGATATTTGTATAATATACTTAAAAGCATACAATGTAAAGTGGTTTTGTATGTTTTTGTTAAATTGTTATTATTGGTTATTTTCTTTGAAGAAAAGGAGAAATTTATAATTCTTATAAAAATAGTTGACATTATATATGGCTCTTATTTATTATTCCAATATATAACGAATTTAGCTTACTAGAAAACTAGAGGCTCCCTTATCTTTTGATATGGGAGTCATTTGTTTAATTACGATGGAAATGAAATAATTCTGTAGATTTTTAGAATCATAAATAAAGAAAACTGATAATTCTTATAAAAATAGTTGACATTATATTTACCTTAATTTAATATCAATAACAATAAATGACTAACAAGCTTACTAGATAATCTAGAGGCTCTACCATTGTAGATAAGAAAGCTTTTGTTTCATCTCAATGGGAAAAAATAATTAGGAATTGTATCGGTTTAGTGATAATGTACTATTCCTACAAAAATAGTTGACATTATAAATTCCTTTATTTATGATAAATAACAATAAAAAACAAATTTAGCTTACTAGACAACTAGAGGCTCCCTATCAAAATTGATATGGGAGCCTTTTGCTTTAATAAAGAGAGAGGAGTATATGTATTTATCAAAATAGATAAAAAAATTTTTACTTCATAAACATACTAAATTTATAGGAATAGTAATTATAAGGAGGGATACGATGGATAAAATCAAATTTGAACGAGTAACGAAAAAGTTTTTAGTTCGAGATGAATATAAAAAAGGTGCACAACGTGAATTTACAGCGATTAAAGATATTGAATTTTCAGTAAAAGAGGGAGAATTCATTACATTAGTAGGTCCAAGTGGATGTGGAAAGTCTACTTTACTTGATCTATTAACAGGGTTAACACAGCCAACAAAAGGACGAATTTTAATCGATGGTCGTGAAATTACAGGACCAGGACTAGATCGTGGTATTGTTTTTCAACAGTATGCGTTGTTTCCATGGAAAACGGCTCGAGGAAATATTGAGTTTGGATTAGAAGCAAAAGGGATTCCAAAAAGTGAACGGAAAGAGAAAGCGGAATATTATTTAGACTTAGTCGGATTAAAGAATTTTGCTGATCGCTATCCTCATGAACTATCTGGCGGGATGAAGCAGCGTGTAGCCATCGCAAGAAGCTTAGCTTTTAATCCAGATGTGTTGTTAATGGATGAACCGTTCGCCGCTCTTGATGCACAAACTCGCGAAACACTACAAACTGAATTATTACGCATTTGGAAGAAAACAGGCAAAACGATTATTTTTATTACACATGGTATTGATGAAGCAGTGTACTTAGGAGAAAGAGTTGTTGTGCTTTCAGCGAATCCAGGGACAGTGAAAAAAATTGTGGATATTCCACTAAAAGATCGTCTAGAGGATGCAGATATAAAATCTAATCCAGCTTTTATAAATGCTAGACGTGAGGTATGGAATTTACTACATGAGCCGGAATTCCAAGGAGCTCATATTTAAGAAAAGGAGGGTTTTTTAGATGGTAACAATTAATAAACCAGCAACAAAACTGAATGAACCGAGTAAACCACAAAAGTCTTCTTCTCCATCACTAACAGCTTTTGTAAAAGCATTTAAAAATTCCATCGTTCTCATAGTGTTTATATTATTATGGGAGCTAGCCCCACAGCTAGGGTTTGTCGAAAAGACATTTCTACCACCTTTTTCAGAGGTAGTGCAAGCTTGGTGGGAGTTACTAGTAACAGGAGAATTGTGGAGACACTTTGAAGCGAGTATTTTACGTTCCTTATTTGGATTTTTATTAGCATTAGCACTGGCAATTCCATTAGGGTTAATCATTGGATGGTATCCATTAGCACGAGATTTACTGACACCGATTTTAGAACTATTCCGTAACACAGCGGCGTTAGCATTATTGCCAGTGTTTATTCTAATTTTAGGAATTGGTGAAGTGTCCAAAATTTCCATTGTATTATTTGCATGTACATGGCCAGTGTTACTAAATACGATTTCTGCGGTAAAAAATGTTGATCCCCTGTTGATTAAATCAGCACGTTCAATGAATATTTCATCGTTTAAGTTATTTTATAAAGTCATTTTACCAGCGTCCGTACCAACGATTTTCACAGGGATTCGCATGGCAGGGACAGGTGCAATATTAGTATTAATCGCTGCTGAGATGATTGGCGCAAAAGCTGGACTTGGTTATTTCATTACGTATTCACAGTATAACTTCTTAATTCCAGAAATGTATGCAGGCATTATTACAATTTCATTATTAGGTTTATTAATTAACTATGGTCTTTCAAGTGCAGAACGCTACTTCTCTCGTTGGAAGCAGTAAAGTAACTTTTTTGGTTTAATTCCTATTAAATTTATTTGTTTAATAAGTAATTAGACAACATGAAAAAACAGAATGGAGAATAAAAGTATGAAGAAAAATTGGTTATTTTTATTAGTATTAGGTGCTATTACAGCAATCTTAGCAGCGTGCTCAAGTGATGAATCTGCAAGTGCAACAGGCGAAAAGGAACAAGATAAAGTATTACAATATCAAAGTGTGCCGGGCAGTGTATACTTCCCAGAATTAGCCGAGGCGCTTGGATATTTAGGAGACATTAAGTTAGAAAAAGTAAGTGATATGACAGGTGGTCCAGAAAGTATTCAATTAACAGCAACAGGTGAAATCGATTTTGGTTACGCATTTAACGGTGCCATTATCAAATCCCATGCAAAAGGAGTAAAACTTCAATCAGTTGTAGGTGCATACGGTAGTGATAATAAAACTTATGGTGGTTACTATGTTTTAGAAGATAGCGGTATTAAAACGGCAAAAGATTTCATCGGTAAAAAAGTCGCTGTTAATACGTTAGGTGCACAAGCTGAATTTATCATCAAGCAGTTTTTACGTGATGGTGGGTTAACAGATGAAGAAATTAAGCAAGTTGAATTAGTTGTGGTACCAGCTGCAAGTGCAGAACAAGTGTTACGTTCTGGTCAAGCGGATGTTGTAGGACTTAGTGGTGTTGGAAGAGATAAAGCATTAGAAACTGGCGGAATTCGTTTAATTTTTAATGATATCGATTTATTTGGTGAATATACAGCAGGATCTTATTTCTTCTCAGATAAGTATATTGAGGAAAATCCAGATACAGTGAAGACATTTGTAGAAGGTGTAGCTAAAGCAATTGAATGGGCAAGAACAACACCTCGTGAAGAAGTCATTGCAAAGTTTGAAGAAATTGTTTCAGGACGTGAAGGCAATGAAACAACAGATAACTTAAAATTCTGGCAGAGCCCAGGGATTGGTCAAGAAGGTGGTCAAATAGAGGAAAAAGAATTCCAAGTTTGGCTTGATTGGTTAGTAAACAGTGGCGAATTAGAAGAAGGCGAAGTAAAAGTGGAAGATTTATTTACAAATGAATTCAATCCATATGCAAAATAATAAATTTACAGAAAAATAACGTGCTTACTAGACAACTAGAGGCTCCGACACTCTTTCAATAGGGTAGTGGAGCCTTTGCTTTACCCAAGTACATAAAAAGGAGCAATAAGGATGAGCAAAAAACAATTAAAATTAGGTGCATTCTTTTATTTAACAGGACATCATTTCGCGAGCTGGCGTTATCCGACAACACAGCCAGAGCGTACATTGGATTTAGATTATTTTGTGGAGCTAGCGCAAATTGCAGAGCGTGGGAAGTTTGATACGATTTTCTTTGCAGATGCGTTTGGTCAAAAGTTAGAAGAATCTGGACCATCAGGCATTAGAATAGATCCAATCATTGTTCATGCTGCACTGGCTGGAGCGACAAAAAATATTGGATTAGTAGCTACGGTTACAACATCGTATAATGAGCCTTTCCAAGTAGCACGAAAGTTTATTGGCATTGACCATTTATCGAAGGGGCGGGCTGCTTGGAATGTTGTAACATCTGCCAATGATAACGAAGCACCTTTGTTTGGTAGAGATAAGCATCTCGCACATGCAGAACGTTATGAACGTGCAGAGGAATTCGTAGATGTTGTGAAAAAATTATGGACATCAATTGATAAAGAAGCGCTTGTTATTAATAAGGAATCAGGACAATACCTTGATTTAACAAAGGTGCAACCAGTAAATCATGAAGGTAAGTGGTTTAAAGTAAAAGGTACTCTTGATGCACCAACATCTGCACAGGGACATCCGGTTATTGTTCAAGCGGGTTCTTCTGAAGCAGGTAAAGAGTTGGCAGCTCGTACAGCAGAGGTCGTGTTTACAGCAGCACAAACATTAGAAGAGGCACAAGCATTTTATCGTGATTTAAAAGGACGTTTAGCAAAATATGGTCGCGAATCAGAGGATCTAAAAATTATGCCTGGTGTTTTCATTACTGTAGCAAAAACAGAAGCAGAAGCAATTGCGAAACGGAAAGAGTTAAATTCATATATTCATCCAGAAGCTGGAGTCAAATATCTCTCCTTTATATATGGTACTGATTTATCAGGTTATGATATTGATGGTCCTCTACCTGAAATTGAACGTGAGGATAAAACAAATCCGAATATTCGTGTAAACATTATACGTGATATTGCGAAGCGTGAAAATTTAAAAACGATTCGTGAGATATACGAATTTATTGCGGGTGCACGTGGACATCGTGAAATTGTCGGTACACCGGTACAAATCGCTGACCAATTGCAGGAATGGTTCGAAAATGAAGCAGCAGATGGCTTTAATGTAATGTCACCAACTTTCCCGGATGGGCTAAACGACATTGTGGATTTAGTTATTCCGGAATTACAACGCCGAGGCATTTTCCGTACAGAATACGAAGGAACAACTTTACGTGAAAACTTAGGTTTGAAAAATCCAACACGTACTTTACAAAAGCAATAATTGATTAAGCTTACTAGATAACTAGAGGCTCCCATTCTAATTTAGATTTGGTAGCCTTTGACTTTCGAATTAAAACCTATTAAATTTATTTGTTTAATATGCAATAGGGGCACTATAAACAGAATGGAGAATAAAAGTATGAAGAAAAATTGGTTATTTTTATTAGTATTAGGAGCTATCGCAGCAATCTTAGCTGCCTGCTCAAGTGATGAATCCGCAAGTGAAGCAAGCGAAAAGGAACAAGATAAAGTATTACAATACCAATCTATTCCATCTACTGTATACCCAGCAGAATTAGCAGAAGCACTTGGTTATTTAGGGGATATAAAGCTTGAAAAAGTAAGCGATGTAGTTGGTGGTCCAGAAAGTATCCAGTTAACAGCTACAGGCGAAACAGATTTTGGATCTGCATTTAATGGTGCCATCATTAAATCGCACGCACAAGGTGTAAAGATTAAATCAGTAGTAGGTTCATACGGAAGTGATGAAAACGTATTTATTGGCTTTTATACGTTAGAAGATAGCGATATTAAAACAGCGAAAGATTTAATCGGTAAAAAAATTGGTGTGAATATTCTAGGCGCACATATGGACTTTGCTGTGCAACAATATTTACGTGAAAACGGATTAACAGAAGAAGAAATTAAGCAAGTTGAATTAGTTGTAGTACCATTATCAAGCGCAGAACAAGTTTTACGTGGTGGTCAAGTTGATGTAGTAGGTCTTGGTGGTATTTCGAGAGATAAAGCTTTAGAAAATGGCGGTATTCGACCACTCTTTAAAGATACCGACTTATTTGGGAACTTTACAGCAGGAGAATATTTCTTCGCAGAAAAGTATATTGAAGAAAATCCAGATACAGTGAAAACCTTTGTAGAAGGGGTAGCAAAAGCCATTGAATGGACAAAAACAACACCTCGTGAAGAAGTCATTGCAAAGTTTGAAGAAATTATTAACGCTCGAGAAGGTAAAGAAACAACAGCAAACTTAAAATATTGGAAGAGCGTGGGGATTGCCGAAGAAGGTGGTCAAATTGGAGATAAAGATTTCCAGATTTGGCTTGATGGGTTAGTGGAAAATGGAGTAGTAGAAGAAGGAGAAGTTAAAGTAGAAGAATTATATACTAATGAATTCAATCCATATGCGAAATAATTCAAATTTATAGAAATAAAAAAAATAGGCATATGAATTAACATCATGAGGAGGACTTTATTATGACAAAAACAGTTATTATCAATGGAGCGAATGCACGTACATCACGTGTCAATGCAATTCAGCAATATATTTTAGAAAATGTAGAAGCAACAACAATCGAGCTGTTTGACCTACCTACCCAAGATTTAATCACAGCAAATTTTGCAAGTGATGCAATTAAAGCAGCAAATGCTTTAGTAGAACAAGCAGATGTAGTAGTTGTATTAACGCCAGTATATAAAGCAGCTTATTCAGGAATTTTAAAAACTTATTTAGATTTAATTCCTCAAAAAGGATTTGAAAATAAACATATTATCCCAATTGCTGTAGGTGGAACAGCTCATCATCTATTAGCTATCGATTATGCATTGAAGCCGGTATTCTCAGCATTAGGTGCTACAAGCATTTCACAAGGCGTGTTTATTGTAGATAAACAAATTGAACGAACAGAACAAGGCTTTAAGATTGAAGATGAGATTAAAGAAAGAATTCATCAACAACTGATTCGAGATGTAGTAACAATTTAAAAGTCACGTGCTTACTAGACAACTATAGGCTCCCTATCAAATTTAGATATGGGAGCCTTTTGATTTGATTAAATCTTACTAAATTGATTGGAGTGGTTAATATGTCGAAAAAACAATTAAAACTAGGTGCGTTCTTTATGCTTCCTGGCCATCATGTGGCAGCATGGAGATATCCAACTGTAAAGGCTGAACACATTTATAATTTTGAATTTGTGAAACAGCAGGCATTAATCGCAGAGCGTGGCAAGTTCGATATGGTGTTTTTAGCAGATGGGCCAACAGCGAGTTATCGTAGTTCCGCTTTTGAACAACAATCATGGGCTTTCTTTGAGCCATTAACATTACTTTCAAGTCTTGCAGCAGTTACTACGAAAATTGGTTTAGTTGGTACAGTATCTACAACATACAATGAGCCATATAACGTAGCTCGTAAGTTTGCTTCGTTGGATCATATAAGTGGTGGACGTGCCGCATGGAATGTTGTAACGAGCGCTGGGATAGAGGCTGCTAATAACTTTGGGTTTAAGGAAGAACTATTACATGCAGAGCGCTATGAACGTGCAGAAGAGTTCGTCGATGTTGCGAAAAAGTTATGGGATAGTTGGGAAGATGACGCAATTGTTTTTGATAAAGAGAATGCACAGTTTGTAGATAAAGCAAAAGTTCATCAAATAGATCATGAAGGAAAATGGTTAAGTGTTACTGGACCGCTTAATATTGCCCGACCAGTACAAGGTCATCCGGTCGTTGTTCAGGCAGGATCCTCAGAGGCTGGGAAAGAATTAGCTGCACAAACAGCAGAGGTTATTTTTACAGCATGGCAAACATTAGAGGATGCGCAGGCGTTTTATAGCGATGTGAAAAGTCGCTTAGCGAAATATGGCCGTCATCCGGATGAGCTGAAAATAATGCCTGGCGTATTCCCGATTGTTGGAAAAACGATTGAAGAAGCAGAGGCAAAACGCCAAAAGTTATTAGATTTAGTACCTGAATCGTTAGGTGTTTCCCGCTTATCGCAGCAGTTAGGCGTTGATTTAAGTGGTTATCCAATCGATGGACCACTACCTGAATTACCAGATATAACAGAAGTAAATGGTGTAAAGAGCCGTTTCCAATTGGTGAAAGATTTAGCTGATCGCGAGCAACTAACGATTCGCCAGTTGTATCAACGTATCGCAGGTGCACGAGGTCATCGTGAAATTATTGGGACACCTGAACAAATTGCAGACCAGTTACAAGAATGGTTTGAACAAGGAGCTGCAGATGGCTTCAATGTGATGCCACCAACATTCCCAGATGGGTTAAATGATTTTGTAGAATTGGTAATTCCAGAGTTACAAAAAAGAGGAATTTTCAGAACAGAATATGAGGGCTCAACATTACGTGAACATTTAGGATTAGCGAGACCAGCAAATCAGTTTGCTACAAAATCGCTTGTTTAAAAAGAAACAGTTAGCTGGAGATATTCTAATTAATTATTAACGAAACCAATTTGAGGAGGATGTAAAATGAGTAAGAAATTAATCGTTGTTGTGGGAGCAGGTCCTGGTATTGGAAATCATGTCGCAAAAAAATTCGGGGACAATAACTTCCGTGTTGTGTTGGTTTCACGTAATCAGGATGCATTAAATCAATATGTTGAGGAACTAAACTCACAAAACATCGAGGCATACGCTGTAGCAGCTGATGCCGCAAGTACAGAATCAGTCGATGCAGCCTTTGAGCAAATCAAGAAAGAATTTGGTCCAGTCGATTTACTAGTATACAATGCTGCGATTGTACAGGGAGGTCGCCCTACTTCACTAACACCAGAATCTCTATTGACTCATTATCAAGTTGACGTAGTAGGTGCTTTACGTAGCGCATTGAAAGTAATTCCGGATCAAGTTGCGAAAAAATCCGGCACGATTCTTTTTACTGGTGGTGGATTGGCATTGCATCCTGCTGCAGATTATGCTGCTTTATCGTTGGGCAAAGCAGGAATACGTACTCTAGCTCTTACACTAGCAGAAGAATTAAAGCCTCAAGGTGTATTTGTAGGGACGGTTACAGTTGCAGGTGGTGTTAAGAAGGGTACACACTTTGCCCCTGAACTCATTGCAGAGAAATATTGGGACTTATATGAAAAACAAGAAGAACATGAGATTGTGTATAGTTAAATAGATTATCAGCCTCGTTTAGTAGACGAGGCTGATTTAGTTCCCAAAGCTAGTCTCAGGAATTCCCCAAAAGTCTAGTTCCTGTAATTTCCCAAAATGTCTTGATATAATAAATTTTGTGAATAAATAGGAAAGAGGGCGAAATGATGAACGCTTACGATGAGTACATGAGAGGGATTGTTCAACCAATGCGTCAAGAGTTAGTAGACGCAGGGTTTACAGAATTAACAACTCCTGATGAAGTGAATGAATTTATGGCAACTGCTAAAGGAGTATCCTTAGTAGTAATTAACTCAGTTTGTGGTTGTGCAGCTGGTTTAGCTCGTCCGGCAGTTCGCAATGCCATCGAGCAAGTAAAGCCAGACCATTTAGTAACAGTTTTCGCAGGGCAAGATCGTGAAGCAACTGAAGCGATGCGTGCTTTCTTTGAAGAAGTTCCACCAAGCTCACCATCGATTGCAGTTTTACGTGATGGTCAACTAGAATACTTTATCCCACGTGACCAAATCGAAGGCCACCCAGTTGAACAAATTACAGACCACTTAACAGGTGTATTAAAACAAGCTTGTGGTCAATAATTGTATTCAATTTACTAAGAGATATCTACGGATGTCTCTTTTTTTGTTTTTATGAAAAAAGAAAGATCTCTCTTAAGATAAGAGAAAATCTTTCTATAGCTAACCACTACTAATATATGAAATTTTGTGTGGAAACTCTACATGTAAATGTTGGGGCAGTTTACAGTTCTGCGTAGCTTTTCAATTAACTACATGAAAGGTTCTAGTTAGGGTAATGTTTTACCTAGAATTAGGCAAACAAAAAGACCCCTTTTTTACGAAGAGGTCATTGGGTTCAACTAATCTGTATAGACATGTTTAGTTTTTATTAAACGATTTTACATTCATAATGATATTTTGTTCTAGCTCTTCATTTTTGCGCTCAATGCGTTTTCCAATAAAGAATACATCAATTAAAGCCCAAAAACCAAGACCACCAAGTGTTAATGTCATTGCGATACCCATACCAATATCTCCTGCATAATAACGGTGACCGCCGATTCCACCGAAGAAGAACCAAATCAAGTAAGCAATCCCTTTTGATTTTTGTTTATTGTTCATTTCGCTATTCACGATAGCTAGTTCCTGAGTTGATAGGTCTTGCTTTAATAATAAGTTGTTCATTTATTTAATCCTCTTCTTTTTTATATTTTGTCCACTATAATGGTTTAACTGATATAGTCTAGTAGCATAGAGCTTTTATTCATTAAAAAAAGATACCCTATTAGAAAATACGAAATCTTCCTACAAACCTTTATTATTGTATTTAATTTAGAGAAAACAAGCTACATGTATATGTTGGAGGCTTTTACACATCTATGTAGTATTTCTATTAACTAAATGAAGGTTACTTTCAAATAAGAAATTAACTTATTTACAAATCCACATGACAAACTATGATAGAATATCAAAAAGTGCAAAAAAATAGGAGGGAACACATGCAGCCAATCACCGTTGTGACAACAGCAGGTCGCCCTGACGAAATTTCCATCACATTAGCGCAAAAAGCATGTGACGAACTCGGTTTACGATTTGAAGAAAGAAAAAAACGTTCTGTAGCAAAAATTAGTGAACAACTAAATGCCAACGTAATTGTTGCTGGAAAAAATCGATATGAATATTATCCGAAAGATGCAAAGGCTCCTTTCTTTTTCCATCCCAATTCTGCCGCTTTCCGTTTAAAACGCGTGGCTAGGGGCGAGCATGATCCTATGCTAGATGCATGTCAATTAGAAAAGGGCGATTCCTTTCTAGATTGCACATTAGGAATCGGTTCAGATGCAATGTTGGCTGCCTATCAAGTGGGAGAAGAGGGAACGGTTGTTGGTTTAGAAGCCGACCCAAACGTTGCCTTCATTGTTCAAAAGGGGATGGCTACATACGATACGAGCGAATTGCCTTTAACAAAATGTATGCGCCAAATAAAAATTATTCAAAGTGAAGCAGTAGTATTTCTACAAAAGCAACCAGCAAATGCTTTTGATGTTGTTTATATGGACCCAATGTTTGAAGAAGTTATTGAGGAATCTAACAACTTTGAAGCGCTCCGTGATGCGGGCCAACATATCACGCTAACTGAAGAATGGGTACGTGAGGCAATCCGAGTGGCGAAAAAAAGAGTCGTATTAAAAGCACATTTTCGCTCAACTGCATTCGAGCAATTTGGCTTTAAACGTGACATTCGACTTACCTCAAAATTCCATTATGGAGTCATCGAGAAGTGACAAACTATCAATGAATTTTACTTTACACATAAAGTGTGTTAAGATAAGTTATGTGCTATTTAGGTAGCAGGTAAATAAATTTGGCGTTTCGCTAAAGTTTTTGAAGATACTTATTCACACTGGCGCAAGTAGAGGCTTGCAAGGACGTAAAAGTAGGTAGGGTTTACGTTGCTTAAGTTAGAAAGCGTTTAGTGGAATTTTACCGTGGCTGAATTGATGCAAAAGTGCATCTATTATAAAATTCCCCTGATGATAGGGTTGAGACTTAATTTATTTATATGTTGCCTTAAAATACTAAAGGGGTGTCGATTATAATCGGCACCCCTTGTCCAATTTAAAAGAACTACTTCATTAGTAGTTCTTCGAAATTAGTTCGTGAAACACATTGAAGTTAAATAAGCTAATAATAAAAATAGTCCAATTCCAATACTAATACTTGCCATTATGTAGTACCTCCTTTAATTAAAAAAACACTGGCATAATTCCTTTTTCATTGTACAATGAATTACAAAAAGATGAAACCTTTTTCAAGCTGAAACGTACCTATTAATAGTAGGATTTAACAAATTTGTACGAGATTGAAGGTGATTCCATGAAAAAATGGTGGCAAAAAACCCTAGTCCTATCTGTAGCATTATTAACATTTGGATTAATTACACCCAATCATGAAATTTGGGATGTTTTAGAAAATGGACAAGCTTCGAATAATTCTCAAAGTAGTAACATTCAAGCAAATGATCAACCAAAAACCCAGGTCTCTGCAGTTGTGGAAGAATCCATTTCGACAGAGGAAGAAACACCAAGGCAATCTATTGAATCTATATTATTTGCAGCAAAAGAACAATCATACATAAAATTTGGCTCTCGTATTGCACCAGTGATTGGTGATGAATTCGAAGAGCGCATTTTCCCAAAAATTGAGGAAGCCATCGAACAAACGCTAACTCGAATGGACGATGAGTCGATTAAATACTTAGCGATTTCAAATCGTCCAAGTCAAAATGGAGAGAAAATCTTTCATATAACAAATGAGGAAACTGGAAAAGATTTAATTCGCTTCCACGTACGTACAGATAAAAGACCACAAGATGGTTTTTTCTATAACTTCCATTACCACACAGCAGAAGACCATTTCGTCGCCCATCACACACTTGGCGATATCTATTGGTCCAAAAATACTCCACCTAAGTGGTTGTCATAAATACCAAGGGTTAAGGGGCTAATTATTGAATTATTAGCCCCAATTTTTGTCTCACTTTCTCCGATTTTATTACTAAATGCGGTTACTAAAGTATCTTCCATTACCTTTAATAACATGTCCATAAGTAGTGTAAATCATTTCAAGTGTATTTCCTAACCGTTCAGCAATTGCCTTTACTGGAAAACCGGAATTCATTAATATTGTTGCGTGAGAGTGTCTAAGTGAACGAATTGTACAATCTGAAAGATCAGAGCGTTTAATAATGCGCTTAAATGCTTTATTTAAAGACTGTAGTCCTAATGCTTGCTTATCAAATAAATAACTAGTTTGAAAGAGATTTACGCTCTCTGATTGATCGAACGTAAAAAAGCTCAGTGATTTTACTACTAAAAATTTATTATAGAGAAAAAATGTAAATAGTATAAATAATAAAAGAGCTGTTTGAAAATATCACTCTAAATATTCAACTTTACTTGAGTTATTTAATATGTTTAGTTTTAAAGTAAGGAATAAAAAAGAGCTGCCAAAGTGGGGTATCTGATATTATCCCCTTTAAGTAGACAATGTGAAAAAGGCTACAGTAATCTGTAGTTAACAGTCTATTTAGAGGGGGTTTTTCTATGTCTAGGAAAAACAATTCATACTCAAACGAATTCAAATTACAAGTTGTTCAATCGTATTTAAATAGTGAAGATAGCTATGTAACTACGTCGAAGAAATTTAATCTTCGAAGTAAAACGCAAGTGGAGAGATGGGTTCAAAAATATAAAGAATTCGGTTCAATTGAAGCTTTCGAACACTTGCCATCTTTAGGTTCTGGTGCGAAAGGGGTAAAGAATCCTTTAAAAGGGAAACGAGTTCATTTTAAAAACGTAGAGGAAGAACGCGATTACTATAAGGCACAGGTGTATTTTGCAAGATAAAAATGCAGAGAATTGCAATGAAAAATACAGAGTGTTGCCACCCAATATTTTTACTGTTTTCTCGACAACGCATTGGCTAAACGGAAGCTCTGTCCCGTATAAGA
>NZ_RBZN01000049.1 GCF_003628435.1 Ureibacillus endophyticus
TAGTTTTGTGTGTGGTAACCTCAACTAACACCAAAATCCAGGGGGTGGCAAGTTTTTTTGCGTAAAAGACTATAAAACCAACGATTATTAGCGATTTATATATATAAGTTTTGACAATACGAATCGTTAAAAGGGGGAAACTATATGAAAATGTATCCACTTGGAGTTGGTGGTGCTTTTACGAAAAGCAATTTTCATAATAACTATATTTTACAATTAAATAAAACAAATCTGTTAATTGATGCCGGAACAACTTTACGTAATAGCATAACTGAAGCAAATTTTAGTTATACTGATATTGATTTTGTGTACATTTCCCATCTACATTTTGATCATGTTGGTGGGCTAGAAGAAATGATTATGCAACGATATTGGCAATTTATAAATGGACAACATTCACCCCAAAAAACGAAAATTATCGTTCATGAAAACTTACTTTTACCCTTAAAGAAATTATTGTGTAATGGACTTGAAAATCAAGATCATACAATAGAAGATTTTTGTTCCTTTATTACATTATCTGATGGAGAAGTTTATAAAATTGAGGATTATGAGTTTTCTCTGTTTGACACAACCAATGCCCATGTAAAAGGCATGCCTAGCTCAGGATTTAAACTTTCATGGCAAGAAGGAAACATTGTATTTACTGGGGATATTAAATGGATGGACCAAGTAAATATCCTTAGCAAAATTGATACAAACACCGTTGCTATATTCCAAGATATAAGTTTTACATCAAATGGTGTCCATGCATCAATACAAGAAGTTCTCAATTACTACCCTACCACTCTACATGGAAAACTATACGGAATGCATTATAACGACAATATAGAACAGTTTAATGATATGCTTTCTCAAACAAATATTACCCTAGTGAAGAAACATGGAGTTCTAGAATTTTAACTATCTAAAAAAGGTGTGTAAAAATGGCGGTTTGTCCCTTATGCAATTCATTAAAAACGTTAGAAGTATATTGCCCAAAATGCCAAACTCTTCTAGAAGACTCAGGGAAAGTATCGGATTACTTAGACCCTTATGGACATTACAATGATGAAGAAACAGTAAAAATGGGAGACGGTTATCCGAACACAGCAAAAGATCAAATTTGTCCCCATCTAATGGTGTGTAAAGAATGTGGACATGATGAAGTTCATTTTATCAAAGAAGAGTAAATATTATCCTCTAAAAAGGCGGCTTACAAATGTAAGCCGCTAAATTATTTTGCCGAGAATTAAATCAATTTGCTTCCTTTATTCCCCTTATTTTGGAGAATTTCATTTTCTGTTTTAGGCTTTTCATGTTGCCTCGCGATATTCGGATTCATTTGCAAGGTAGATGATCCAATATTATTATTTAACGCTGCTTGGTCATTAACATCATGAATTGTCCCTTTTTTACCCAAATTCAATCCCTCCTTTTTTACTATCTTAGTTTGCTCTTACTTTCAAAAAAACATGTAGTAATTATAAAGTTGCATTATTAATATAGAATTATATGAAAAGTGTGGATTTTCTCATAATTAACGACTATATTTAAAACTAATAAATTATCAATATAGGAGGCTAAAATGAAGATAAAGAAACTTTTAAAGATATCATTAATACTAACTTTAGTACTAATTGCCTTTACTGTTTGGAGTTCTATATACTTTTTAGATAAAACAAATGAGCAAAAAGATATGTTAATTTTAGATAAAGAACTTGCAATGCTAGCAGTTCAGTTACAAGATGCATCAGACTATTTATCTACAGAAATTAAATCTTATGCACAATTTGGAGATAAAGTACACATCGATAACTATTTAAAAGAAGTTAATGAAGAAAAAACAATGGAAAAAACCCTTGCTCAATTGCAAGAAAATAAAATTCCGGATACTTTAATAGACTTAGCAGAGAAGTTTGTAAAGAGTACGAATGAATTATCAGTTGTTCAAGAAGTAGCAATACTAGCGGTTGAAAATGGGGAAGCAAGCAAAGCTAGAAATCTATTATATGGTTCGAAATATAAAGCTGGAGAAAAAGAAATTACTAAAACATTAAATGATTTTAAAAGTGAACTTTCAAAATGGGTTCAATCAGAAGTTGATGCGAAAGATAAAGCTTTAAACGTAAGTAAAGTAGTCCTTTTCACTTCTATAATTCTTTTAATGGTATCTAGTTTCTTTTCCCTGTTGCTTGTTCGTTTAAAACTAAGGCCATTAGACAAATTAACTTCTTCGGCAGCTTTAATCGCTGAAGGAGATTTAAGAACTGAAGAAGTAAATGTAAAAGTGAAAGATGAAATTGGGATATTATCTGAAGCATTTAATCAAATGACAAGAAATTTAAAGGATATTTTACAACAAGTTAATCATTACTCAGAACAAGTTGCATCTTCTGCAGAGGAATTAATGGCAAGTGCAGAACAAACCTCTACAGCTACAAACCAAGTTGTTATCTCTATACAAGATGTAACAAAAAATGTGGAAGTTCAAGATCAAAATACTGCTGATAGTGCCCGCGCAATTGCTGAAATTACTCAAGGTGTTCAAAGTATTGCTGACTCTTCAAGCCAAGTTGCTGACTCAGTTCAAGAAACAACACACCAAGCAAACCTAGGTAATACAAATATCCAAAAAGTTATCGAGCAAATGAACTCTATCTATAAAGCAAGCGGGGAAACAAAATTAGTGATGAATGAGTTAGAATCAAAATCTAACGAAATAGGTAATATTATTGAAATTATTACTAGCATTGCAGAACAAACAAATCTATTAGCATTAAATGCTGCAATTGAATCAGCACGTGCAGGAGAACATGGTAAAGGATTTGCAGTAGTTGCCGATGAGGTTCGTAAACTTGCTGAACAGTCTAGAGAATCCGCAAACCAAATCTCAGATATTATTCAAATGATGCAAGCAGACACTGTAAAAGCTGCTGAAATGACTACTAAGGGAAATGAAGAAATTAATAACGGGTTGAAACTTACAGAACAAACAAGCGATACATTCAAACAAATATTAGAATCCATCTCCCATGTTAATTCCCAAACTCAGGAGTTATCTTCTATATCTGAAGAAATATCTGCGAGTGCACAACAAGTAAATGCTGCGATTGATGAAGTTTCTGCTCTCGCAAAAACAACTGCTAGTAGTGCAAATGATATTGCTTCAGCTTCAGAGGAACAATTAGCAACCCTGGAGGAAGTTACAGCCTCTTCAACATCTTTAGCAAACATGGCAGAAAAATTAAACGAAATTGTTCGGAGATTTAAATTATAGATTCATGAAATCTTTAGATGTACATATAAATAAATTATATGTTATTTACTAAATGCCTTCCTATAGCTTTAGGAAGGCTTTTTCTTAATTCTTTGAAACTTCATTTACGTAATTTACGTATATGGTAATAAAGAGGGGACGTGTTTGAATATGAATAAATATTCGATTGAACAATTTATCAAGCAGACGGAACAAGTAGATAAGGGAGAAGGATTTTTTGAACTAGAAACTCCACGAATTCTTGAAGTAAATCTAGATGGACTTGTTTGGGCTAAAGCGGGTTCAATGGTTTCTTATGAAGGGAAAATCAAATTTGAAAGAGAAGGTATTTTAGAACATGGCCTTAGTGCGATGTTTAAAAAAGCTTTAACTAGTGAAGGTACCTCTCTCATGAAAGCAAACGGGCAAGGAAAATTATATTTAGCCGATAGCGGGAAGAAGATTATTATATTACATCTACAGAACGAAGCAATCTATGTAAATGGTAATGACCTATTAGCCTTTGAACCATCCATTAAGCATGATATTAAATTGATGAGAAAGGTCGCTGGAATGATGGCTGGTGGGTTATTTAACGTTCGATGTGAAGGTACCGGACTTGTTGCCATTACAGCGCATTATGAACCGCTAACATTACGTGTTACTCCAGGCAAACCTGTCATTACAGATCCAAATGCAACGGTAGCTTGGTCAGGAAATCTCCAACCTGAAATCCAAACAGATATTTCTTTTAAAACCTTTATTGGAAGAGGCAGTGGCGAGTCTATTCAAATGAGATTTGAAGGAGAAGGATTTGTCATCGTCCAACCATATGAAGAAGTATATATGCAAGCACAGAGTTAATATTAAAAAGTAGGTTTCTATTAGTCGGAAACCTACTTTTTTATTACATTAGGATCACAACTCTGCTACTTTAAATCTTAATACTGTCTTTAATTTTTCTGGTGATGTCCTTCTAGGATCCGAAATATAAATTTCCTTATGTGTTTTTTCTATTCTCTTAAGATTATTTTGGTCACAGTATTGTTCCATTAAAGCAAAGGTTGCTGGTTCATCATCATAACTTCCAATATGCATTGTTTGGACACATAAACCATCTATGAGGGTTTCAAACTTTACATTATCTAGTTGACGATTAGACTTCTTTTGCTTAACGCTTTCTAAAACATTATGAAATAAATCTTCTGTTACAAAATCTGGTTGTCTAATCATTAATTTATAAACAAAATGGTCTTTGCTTAAATAGTCTAACGTTCTACCTACTTCATCCAAATCCCATACACCTTCTAGAGGAAACACGGTATACTCAAAATATCCTTCTGGTGTAATTCCCTTCTTTGGTAGCATTCGAATTCCATAAGACAATGAATACAAAGCTTCCACATATTCATTAAATTGTTCATTATTAGGATTTCCTCTACCTTCAATTGTAAAGTATTTCATTGATGGAACGTCTATTTTAGTAGGTTTCTTAGGTAAATAGAGATCTTTTAATTCTTTCCTCCATTCAAATTTGCTCATTTATCTCCACCTCGCACGAATTATTGCACCTAAAAGCAATTTCATTCTAGATTTGTTTGTAAAATGCTATTTCTCCCAAAGCTCCACCAATCGGCCATCTGGATCTTTAATCCAAATAAACTTACCGAAATCACTAACTTCCATATCCTTTACAAGAGGTACACCAATTTGTTCAAGGTGCTTAATCACCTCGTCCATATTATGAACTTGAAAATTCAACATTACTTGTTGTTCGGCAGGAAAATAACTGTCACTCTCTTTTAAATAAAGAAAAAATTGTTTCATTTCCTTCTTTCGGTTTTATGATAGTGCCATTCCACTCTCCTATCCTCAATTTTCAATACTTTACTGTACCATTCTTTTACAGCCTCAAGATTGTTAGATCTCCAAAAAACCCCTCCAAACCCTTTTATCATTCCATCAAACTCCTCTCTTATGTTTACTATCTTTTTTTAATGCCCTTACAAGTAAGACAATACCTGAGTACACTACTAGACCACCAGAAATCTTAAGCATTATATTCTTCGTTAATTGATCATCGATTGTTATATTTAATAGCGCATTTCCTAAGAAAATGAAGATAATGCCAATAAAAATATTCAAAACTTCATAATTCATATCCCCCCACTGATATGACTCAAACTTAAATTTAACATAAAATACCACAAAATATTAAAGAGATGCCCCCAATTAAGGAACATCTCAATGTATTATTTCATATTCTTTACAAATAGTTTTTGAGACAAAAAGTAGGAAATTGTTGCAATAGTCAATGATGTGATTAATGGTAAGAATGAAGACTTCGTTAATGATAAATCTGGCATATAAAATGCAGTTAGAACCCAGCCTGATGATAATTGTACTAACATATAAAATAGAACAAAACTAAAAATAAAAACAATATATTTCTTCATTGTCCCACTCCCTTTTATTTCTATACGGTCCACTTTTAATAATGTTTCGTCCATATCCCAATAAATCCAAAATAAAAAAGCACAACGTCAATTTCTACGTTGTACTTTCCATTTATAATTATTTTCTTAAATGAGATGTTTGTTCTAACATGTAGGCAATACGCTCTACAATGCTTTCGATTTGATTTGGGTTATCCTTTAAATCATAATCGTTAATATCTAAACGTAGTACTGGACATGCATTGAAATTATTAATCCATTCATCATATCGCTTATGCATTTCAATCCAATAGTCATGTGGTGTTTGTTGTTCCATTTCACGGCCACGTTCATGAATACGCCCGATAATATCATCAATTGGACCTTCTAAGTAAACTAATAAATCAGGATGTGGGAAATAAGGAGTCATTACCATTGCGTCAAATAAATTTGTATATGTTTCATAATCAGTTGGGCTCATTGTCCCTTTATCGTTATGCATTTTTGCAAAGATACCTGTATCTTCATATATGGAGCGGTCTTGAATAAATCCACCGCCATATTCAAAAATACGTTTTTGCTCTTTGAATCGTTCTGCAAGGAAATAAATTTGTAAATGAAAGCTCCATTTTTCAAAGTCATCATAAAATTTATCTAAATATGGGTTACTGTCTACTTTTTCAAAAGATGTACGGAAATTTAGTGCCTGCGCTAATGCATTGGTCATCGTAGACTTCCCTACACCTACTGTACCAGCAATTGTGATTACAGACGTTGCTGGAATATTATACTTTTCACGTAAATTCATTCTTGATGTAAACTCCTTTGTTGGATCGTTTCTTGTACCATTTTCAATACTTGTTGTAGGTCATCTTCATTTTTCACAAAGTCTATATGGTCGCCATTTAGTTGGAGAACAGGAATTTCGGGATGTTGAATGACAAACTGTTGGATAAATTCATGATAATCGCTAGCCAATTGTTCTATGTATTCCCGTGTTATCAGCTTTTCAAATTCCCTTCCTCGCATTGCAATCCGACTCATTAACGTATCCAAACTTGCATGTAAATAAATAATCATATTAGGTCGTGGCATATCCGATGTTAATATCTTATAGATAGCCTCATATTTTTCGTACTCAGAAGGCTTTAACGTACGCTTTGCGAAGATTAAATTTTTAAATATGTGATAATCAGCTACAACAGGTGACCTTGTTTCAAATATATGATTTTTAATATCTGTTAACTGTTTATACCGATTGCAAAGAAAGAACATCTCTGTTTGAAAGCTCCATTCGTCAATATCCTCATAGAACTTCCCTAAAAACGGATTTTCATCTACAATCTCCTTTAAGATATGAAAATCAAAATGGGATGAAATTGCCTTTGATAACGATGTTTTTCCTACCCCTATTGGCCCCTCTACTGTAATAAATGGAACTGTCACAAGAAGTTCCCCCTTCACGCCAAATTCGTCAATGCTATACATTTTATCATAGGAACAGTAGGAATAACAAAGGTCATTACCTAGAAGACTTAGGATAATTTACTATTCGTTTTGGAAAGGCCCCAACTCTAAAGATTGGAATAAAATTTATGATACACTACCTTCAAGGAGAGATGAACGTGGAAATAAATAATAAAGATCGCCAATTTATGATGGCAGCGATAGAAGAAGCAAAAATTGCTGGTTCCCTCGGTGAAGTACCAATTGGTGCCGTTATTGTATTTCAAGGTGAAATTATCGCCAGAGCTCATAATTTAAGAGAATCTACCCAAAATGCAGTTACCCACGCAGAACTACTTGCCATTCAAGAAGCCTGTAAAGTAATTGGAAGTTGGCGTTTGGAAGAAACAACATTATATGTAACGTTAGAACCTTGTCCAATGTGTGCAGGTGCAATTCTGCAATCTCGAATTCCACGAGTTGTGTATGGCGCAAGGGACTTGAAAGCAGGTTGTGTAGACTCATTATATCAACTTCTAAATGATCCGCGATTTAACCATGAATGCGATGTAACAGAGGGTGTTTTAGCAGAGGATTGTGGGCAATTGCTTACTGACTTTTTCCGCGCATTACGTGGACGAAAAAAGGAAGAAAAGCGATTACGAAAATTACTAGCTGAGTCAGAAGAGCAATAAATAAACAATTCCCTATTTTAGAGCGATAGAATTTAAATAAGATGATAGTTTCTTCTAGACGGTATTATCTCGAAATAATACTTACAAAATAAATCATTTTCTTAACAAAAGATTAAATATAAAAGCGAATATGATTTTACAATTATTTTTGGTGAAAATTAACAATATAATTTTATAAATAATCTTATAATTATCCAAAGAATCAGCTAATAAATAAAAGATTTTTATTATAGAATTACTTCTCCATTCATTTTAAAATTATTAAAAATATACTAATGGAGAAGCTCGGTATGTTAAAAATAAAGTTAAAATTATATCTAAATGATGGTACTTCGATAACATTAGAAGTCCCTAATAAAAATAGTAATTTTGATATCTTTGGATATCTTCTCGACTTTTTCATAGAAAAAAATATACAATTTCAAGATGTTTTAATGATTGAAAATGTTTCGCATATTATCAATTAAACAAAAAACCACCCAAATTTGGATGGTTATTGATGACATGTTAATAATCGCTCTATTTTGTACCCTTGTTTAATTTCTCTATAAAATTTTCTAACCGGTCCATTCCTTTTTGTAATATCTCAACAGGTTGAGCAAAGGATAGTCGGATAAAGCCTTCACCTATTGGAGAAAAGGCACTTCCTGGTACAGTTGCAAGTCCCTGTTCTTTAAGTAAACTTACACAGAAGTCAAAGGATAGCATATTGAACTTTTTAATAGATGGGAAAATATAAAACGCTCCATCTGGTTTCAACACGTCTATACCCATATCCACTAACCGTTTATATACATAATCACGGCGCACTTGATACTCTTTTTTCATTTCTTCTGGATCAGATAATCCGTTAGTTAAAGCTTCTAACGCAGCATACTGACTAATACTTGAAGCACAACTAATGTAATAGCCATTTAATTTTGTCATTTCTTTTGTGATATAATTTGGTGCTAACGTATATCCAATACGCCAACCTGTCATTGAATGTGACTTCGAAACACCGTTAATCACAATCGTTTTTTCACGCATTCCTTCAAATGAAGCAATGGATTTATGCGTTTTATCATAAATGAGCTCACTATAAATTTCATCAGAGATAATAAATATTTCCTTATCTTTTAAAAGCGCTGAGATTTTTATTAATTCTTGTTCTCCTATGATTGAACCAACAGGATTACAAGGTGATGGTAAGATTACACATCTTGTTTTATCTGTTATATTCTTCTCAATTAACTCTGCTGTTAACACAAACTTAGTAGATGTGGTATCTACAATTACTGGCGTTGCACCACATAGTTCTACCAATGGAATATATCCAGGATAAGCTGGACCCGATAAGATTACTTCACAGCCCTCTTCTAAAATCGCTCTCAATGCTATTGTCAATGCTCCTGATGCACCGTGAGTTACAATAATTTCATCTTGAGGATTATAAGATAATTGATATTTTGAGCTGTAAAAATTTGATATCGCCTTACGTAATTCTAATATCCCGGCATTTGGTGTATAAGATGTATAATTTTTATCAATGGCTTCTTTTGCCTTCTCTTTCACATGTTCCGGAGTTGGAAAATCAGGTTGGCCAATTGTTAAATTAATGGCATCTGGATAATCAACAAGCATGTTCGTAAACTTACGAATACCAGAAAGCTCGATATTCTTTAAGTTTTTATATAATAAGTGTTCCATTTTTGGTAGCTCCTTTATTATCATCTTGTTCTATTATAAAACAAAATTTAAAGCCTAGTTAAAATAATTAGACAATTCGATTTTGAGGAGACACCAAAATTAGTTTAATAGCACCGATGATTCAATGTTAAAGGACGCTTCTGTTTTTTTCGTTACTTCTTCTATTGTTACTCCATCTGCTAACTCTACTAACTTCATTCCTTCATCTGTAAAATCAAACACAGCTAAATCCGTGATTAATCGATGTACAACCCCTTTTCCTGTTAAAGGTAATGTACAGGATTTTTTCACTTTCGACTCCCCATGCTTAGATACATGCTCCATAATGACAACAACTCGCTTGGCACCAGCAACAAGATCCATTGCACCACCCATTCCTTTTACCATCTTTCCAGGAATCATCCAGTTAGCTAAGTCTCCTGTTTCAGAGACTTCCATTCCTCCTAAAATAGCTAAATCTATATGCCCGCCACGAATCATTGCAAAAGATTCAGCGCTATCAAAAAAGGACCCTCCTGGAACAACTGTAACTGTTTCCTTCCCTGCATTAATTAAATCTGAATCAACTTCATCTTCTTTCGGGTAAGGACCTATTCCTAGTAAACCATTTTCAGATTGTAATAACACATTGATGTTAGGAGGTATTTCATTGGCAAGCAGTGTGGGCATACCTATTCCTAAATTAACATTCATGCCGTTCTTAATTTCCTTTATTGCTCTTTTTATTATTCGTTGTCTTGCATTCATCCTTAGTCCTCCTTACTTACAACCGTTAAACGTTCAATACGTTTTTCGTAGTTTTTCCCAAGGACAACTCTCTGAACATAAATACTCGGTGTATGAATTTCATCTGGATCGAGTTCTCCAATTTCAACAATTTCTTCTACCTCTGCAATTGTAATTTTTCCTGCTGTTGCAGCAATCGGATTGAAATTTCTGGATGTTTTCCGAAATACGAGGTTTCCTAATTTGTCTGCTTTCCACGCTTTTACGAGAGCAAAGTCACCAACTATCGCTTTTTCAAGTAAATATTCTTTTCCATCGATGTAGCGTGTTTCCTTCCCTTCAGCAATTGGTGTCCCTACCCCAGTTGGTGTATAAAATGCAGGAATACCTGCTCCTCCTGCACGTATTCTTTCTGCTAATGTCCCTTGTGGTGTTAATTCCACCTCAATCTTGCCATTTAAAAATTGTTGTTCAAATATTTTATTTTCTCCAACATAGGAGGCAATGATTTTTTTAATTTGTTTATTTGCTAAAAGTAAGCCTAGTCCCCAATCATCTACTCCACAATTATTACTAACTATCGTTAAATTTTTTGTCCCTTTATTTTTTAATGCTTCGATACTTTTTTCAGGAATTCCGCACAAACCGAAACCACCTACAATTAATGTTGCACCATCTTGAATATCAGAGACGGCATCTTCAAATGTATCCCAAACTTTTCCCTTCATACAAATAGCCCCCTACATATTCTTGTCCTAATAAAATATATGATTACGAAGCTATTAATATAAGCTATGTTTACTTTTTCTTATTTTTCACTATGACCATTATAAATACTTAATACCGCACATATGATTCTAGTGAAAGCACTTACCTGCTTTTAAATAAAACGAAAGGAGAGAATGTGACGATGAAGTTTTTAACGAGAATCTCTAATACGATTATGGAAAAATTCTTACCAGATCCGTATATTTTCGTTGCAATCTTAACTGTGCTAGTTTTATTTTTAGGCGTTGTGTTAACAGACTCATCACCGTTAGACATGGTCGTTTATTGGGGAGATGGTTTTTGGGGTTTATTAGCGTTTACGATGCAAATGGTTATTGTTTTAGCTGCAGGGCATGTACTAGCAAATAGTCCTGTATTCAAGAAATTTCTAACCTCTATTGCAAGCAAAATTAAGAAGCCAAGTAGTGCAATTATTATTGTTACCTTTGTTTCCCTTATTGCTTGTTGGATTAACTGGGGATTTGGATTAGTCATTGGTGCTTTATTTGCTAAGGAAATTGCACGACAAGTTAAAAAAGTTGATTATCGTTTATTAATTGCTAGTGCTTATTCTGGATTTGTTGTGTGGCATGGAGGATTAGCAGGCTCTATCCCACTTTCTGTTGCAACAGATGGGCATCCTTTTGCTGATATCATGGGAGTTGTTTCTACATCCGATACAATTTTCACACCATATAATTTATTTATTGTCCTTGTAATAGGTTTTACGTTACCTTTCTTCAATCGCTGGATGATGCCGAAAGAAGAAGATGTTGTTGAGGTTGACCCTGCATTATTGAAGGAAGAGAAGAAAACTTTCCCTCCTGCCGAAAGAACATTTGCTTCATGGACGGAAAGAAGTACACTGTTAACGATTTTAATTGGTCTTATTGGTCTTTCATATCTCATTTACCACTTTGCTACTAAAGGCTTCACACTTGATTTAAATATAGTCAATTCAATCTTTATCATATTTGGCATTATTCTTCACGGCACTCCACAACGATTCTTAGCAGCAGCTCAGGAAGCAATTAAAACAACTAGCGGCATTGTATTCCAATTTCCTTTCTACGCGGGTATTATGGGCATGATGACAGCATCAGGATTAGCTATAGTCTTTTCTGAGTGGTTTATTGCTATTTCCAATGAATTTACATTCTACTTATTTACATTTTATTCTGCTGGCTTAGTAAACTTCTTTGTTCCATCTGGTGGTGGCCAATGGGCAGTGCAAGCACCAATTATGTTAGAAGCAGCAGGAACACTCGGGGCAGATTATGCAAAAACGGCAATGGCAATTGCCTGGGGAGATGCATGGACAAATATGATTCAACCATTCTGGGCATTACCAGCTCTCGCTATAGCAGGATTGCGTGCAAAAGATATTATGGGATTCTGTTTATTTGTATTAATTTATACAGGGATTATTATAAGTATTGGATTTTTATTCATCTAAATGGAGAAAGAAAAAAAGACTTAGTCGAATGGTAACGGGTTCTCTTTCAGGGGACAAAAATTCAAAAAACGTTATAAATAGTAAGTAGTTTAGCACACAAAAAAGCATCGGTATTAGCACCGATGCTTTTATATTAGTGTTACTTTTTAGCACATTTAATAACAAATATTATTCTTTTTCACTCAAATCAAAGCGAACTAATTCTTCTTCGCCTAACATTACAATTAAAGTTGCTTCTAAAGCATGTTTTTGTAATTTTTCTAATTGTTCCTTAGATGGTACGAAAAGAGCCTCCGTCGTTTCTATATCAATTCCTAAATCATAATGTAGAGTGTAGTTTCCTTCTACATTAGGTCCAAGGATACTATCAAACGTATGTCCATAACCTAATCCCGTTTCATTATATCCTTCTGGATTAAAAATATTAAACCCCATTACTTCCTCAGAAACAGTCACCAATTCTTGACTTGGCTCAATTTTTAATGTTAATAGTTCAACGTCTTTTCCAATTATCTTACTTCCTGTGTTTTTAATTGAAAAAGTGTAAAACAACTTTGTAGGTGCTACGTCCTGACCTGCTTTCTCGCCTTGTTGTAAAGTCATGTAGCCAAGTCTTTCCTTATCATTAATAATTTCCACTTTTTTATTCGTTAGCTCCAAAGATGGTTCAGATGAACAAGCAGTTAAAATTGCAATCACTGAAATTAGAGTTAAAAGTACAAACAATCGTTTCAAATACATCCCCTCCCCCTTATTTATTTTACCATATAAATGGTATATACCCTCTATTTTACATATTTAGCATAATTTATATAACGACTGATTCATCTTAAATATAATATATCTTCTATTGTAAACACTTTTTCTGTAATGCCTAACCTTTGTGCAGGGGTAAGTTTCTTTTTATCGCCAGATTTGTAGGGTAAACAGAAATTATAATAAGTCCTAAGAATAGTCAGAGCCATCTGTGCATATTTAGGATTGAAATTGGAATAAATATAGCTTTTCCCATCACCCCTCGCGGTAGTTAAAGGTCTTTCTAAAATTGATAACTTTCTACGAATCTGTTGGATGAAAAAATTGGTTGAGTGGTCATTTACATTGAGTATCATTTTTGCCACTTGTTCTGGTTCAAATGAAGACAAATCAGTAGTACAATCTACTTTTGAGAAACCTTTGTCTATCGAAGCAAGTGGATGAATGATAGGGTTATTATCTTTTACTAAAAATCTGTGAGTAGGCAAAACAATTTCTTTATGAAATGTATGCCCTCGAACTTTAAATAAATTCTCCAAGTAATGATAAGCAATTGTGTATGGTGAACGACTATCAATTCCCATTGAAAGTCCCCAACTTAGCAAATCCTGTTTAGCATCTTGATATTCACTGTATGCTTCTTTTCTCGATTTTTCTCGGTCAGTGAGACAAAGAAAATGGTGTGCTGAATACGTTTTAAAGTCCTCTGAAAATACCCGATACATTGCAGTCAATAAGGAACTATCATTATCAGTTACAAACCGCCATTCTTTGGCATTAATAAGTTCCTTTATTAGCCAATAGTGAGCCATTGTTGTATAAGTCGAATTTGTATGCAGTCCTTCGATATAGCGTTCCCTAAGATTAAACCTTCTTAGTGCTTCATTATATTCTGATTCGGTTTGTGTATCGTTTTTGGTTGGTTTTTGTGGATAGGAACTGTATCGTAACCTTGCATGTTTACGAGCAAATTCGTGAAGATGGTCTTCTTTATAAAGGACGGTATCTAACATAATATCTTCAAGTCTAATATCCCAATCATAAGCAACATCAGAACGAAATACATACCGTGAAAATACATCAGCAGAGATAATGATATGGGTCGGGAACTGTTTATCCTCTATATCATTATATTGATTACCACCCATACCTTTTTTCCTTACATTATTCAAATAATAAATCATTTTATCTGTATTAATCCAAACTGTTCCAAACGATTTCTGTTGAAGTGGTTTCTGTTCATGACGTTCTAAAAATTCTAAACAACGTCGATAAACCCATTCCAATTTACTGTAATAGGTTTTTACTCCGATTCCTAATACTTCCACCGTTCGAGAAACGGGCATTTTATTTATTAGTAACTTTGTAAACAATGGTAAAATGTCATTTCGCTTTTGATGGTAAGTTGATGTTTTTCTCCTTGTAGGAAGCATATCAGTTCTTTTTCCACACGCCTTGCATTGCCAACGTTGTGTACCTGTTTTACTTTTTCCTCTTTTATAGAAAAGGGTAGGGTCGTCAAATGGATTTTCTTGAGTATAAATGCAAGTTTCTTTATGGAATTCATATTCAGGTTCAATGTCACGAACAGAGTTTATTCTTGTCAATCGTTCAATTTCTTGAACTAAACTCCAATTTGAATACGGAGCGGAGGTACAATTTAATGTTATTCCTCGATTGGGGTATATCGGGTCACAATTACATTGAATAGATTTATTGCCTTCCTTCCCAATAAGTTTATAACGGAAGGGTTTATTCTTGACCGAAGTGAAACGAGTTTGAGGTTGTCCGAACCATTTACAAAAGGGATTGATACAAAAATTGTATTGAATGGAATGTTCAACATCATTAAGTCTGAACTTAACAGGAAGGAACAAAGATTTACTATATTTCGTAGCGAACTTTTTATCTGATAAAAGTGGATAATCTTTATTTCTCTCACCTATATCTGCTAATGAAAAAGGGTTTTCTATTTCCATAATGGTATCCGAAACCGTAGCGAGACGTTTAAGATTACTCAACTGTTGTTTCCCCCAATTCGTTATCTTGTAACTCCAATAATTTCAATAGCTTCTTATTGTTACGTTTTTTTGTTGCCCAAGTATGAAAGTCTTTATCCTCTCGAATATAACGAAGAAAGAATTCAACAACTTCCGTTTCGCTGTAATCTGTGTATTCTGCATAGGCTTTGACTAAATCTATCGTCTGTTCAGATATTTCCCAATTTACTTTCTGTACTTTTTTATCTTTTGGTTTAATAAATCGCATTATTCTACTCCCCCAATAACAATAAAATAGTATATATTTTAGTATATATTATCTCCTAATAAATAGTATTTAATACAAAATGTACAATGATTGTTGTACAAGTAATAATTTGTGCTAAAATGACTGCGATTTTATTGATTTACCCAATATAAATATTAGTATATCAATAAAAAATGACCTATCCGCCATTGCGAATAGGTCTGCGTTTTTAATTGCTTTTTAAATAAATTGTCCCCCAAAAGAGAACCCGTTAGTCGAATGGCTAAGTCTTTTTATTTATAATGATATGTGTTTTTTCTGCTGGTTTGTTTAATTTTGTTGAACCATTCGCGGTCTTTCTCTTCTTGTGCTAATGTACTTGTAATTGATTGTGTACAATCTATACAAAGCTTGGTATTGCTCGTTATCTTTCCACATCGTTCACATGGTGCTCCAAGATTCGGAAACATCGCTTTTTTTAATTTTCCTGTTTTAACCCATTTATAAATTAATTCAACAGGCACTCCGGTTTTCTCCACGATTTGATCATTTGATAAAACTCGATTATTTTTTCTTAACAAAAAGTGATGTAATTCAGAAAAGATTTCCTCTTCCGTGACATCAAGCTTCCTAGTGAATTTTAAGTTCATGATAATTCCCACCTTAAGTAAAATTATTACTCGGTTATATCTTCCTTTATTTCACTTTCCATTTTTGATTCAATGGAGTATTTATAGTCCTCCCAACGCTTACGAGCATAGTTTCGGTATTTATTTGAAACCTCACGCCCAGCAATAAGTCGCGAAAATCCCCTTTTTGCTTCCTCAATATCTCCAATACGAAGGCTTAATTCAGCATTTAAATATTGTAGTCTTTCTTCTCCTTCTTTATTGGAAGCATATGACTTTGCATATAACTCTCTTGCAGATCGTAAATAGTGCATTTCAGATTCTTTATCCTCTTTTAACCGATAAAGCCAAGCAATTTTCAATGCAAAGTTAGCTAAAATCAAATCTTCTTCCATGGACGATCTTGCAACTAAATAAACCAATTTAAAACTTGCGATTGCTTCATCGATTGTTCGCTCTTTACAAATGTTCAATGGTTTTTTTAACTGACTAATATACATTTCTTTAATTAGTAGCATAAACGGCCCATAAGTACGGGTAAGGGACTTATGATAGGCATATCCGCAATTTGGACATACTGCTACTTCATACAGCAATGGATTTAATCCCTCATAAATAGGCATAAAATCTGTATCTTGTGACACTACTTTAAATCGACCAGGACGTACTTTATAAGTAGTAAAGTTCTTTTTACAACAATTACATTCCACTTTACTTTCATAATAGTAAAGATTAAATGCCACTCTCCCCACCTCCTAACTGCTGTAAATGAATATTTCGATCAATTATTAAAATATTAATATTTTAATAAAATACTGCTATAAATCATCTTATTCTCATTACTAAGTACCTATTACTATTACCCTATTATAAAAAATTTTCAGAACGATTAAAAGTCTAATATGTAAATATGGAAATTCATTAAAACCTGATGATATCAGTACTTTTTGAAAATTCATCAGTAGAAAAACATATAAAGTTAAGAGATTTTGAGAAATCATAATTTTTTTGAATTCATCGTAATACTTATGTATCTACTTTACTATTCATTATTTTAGCATGTTAAAGGATAAAAAGGTTAAAACTACCTAAATTAAAGAAAATTATAAGTCAAATTGATGTATAAATAAATTCTGCACTAGCTCAAAAGTATTGCTTCCCACTAAAAAAATGCCATAAAAGCTCGGACAAGCTTTTATGACATTACATTATTATTATTTCCCTATTAAATTTGCTTCATGAATACGATGAAGGAGCGTTACAAAATGCGCTCTCGTAATTGATTGTGTTAATGATTCATTTCCTGTTACATTTAGTCCTTCTAAAATGTTGTTATCCATTAACCATTTCACCGACTCATCTACTGACATATCTTTCTTTGTAATACTTTTCGAAATTAAAACTGCTGCTTCTTGAAGTGATAGTTCAGAAAATGCGCTTCCTTTTACAGGTAGACCGTTTTCTTTTGCCAGTGCATAAATATTTTTAAGGGATTCATCCTTTAATGCTTCGCCCATTGTGTATCGGAAAAATACTGTTAAATATTGACTTTCATTTAATGCATTATTTGGCTTTAAAAGGTTTTCATTTTGATAACCTTTTATAATCCCTTCTTGAATCGCCCAAGTAAAGGCTTTTGACCAATATTGGTTATCTTCATAATCATTATATTGTGGTAAACCTACTTCTGGCTTTTCTTCAGACTGTTCTTCAATAACACCTGTTTTTACCCATTGACCAATATCAGATATTAATTGTTTTGAAGTATTTGCTGGAGCCAAATAGTCAGCTGTTGTTCCTGTAGCATTTGGATTCTCAGCAAGGAAGTGGTGCATATTTGGATAAAATTTATATGATACGTTATCTCTTTCTTTTAGAGCTTCTTTCCATAACTCTAAATGAGATGCAGGTACTTGGAAGTCTTTACCTCCCTGAACAACAAATAAAGGAACATTTTGTTTTTTAGAAACTTCAGGAGCTTCAATATCACGTAAATTATACCACCAATCAGTTGGTCCTAATTGGAAGTCAGTTGGTGGGTTTTCTAAAGTATATTGTGGGTCATTAATTAATCCAACTTGTGTCTTCCAAAACGCAACATTCGCTTCTAATGCCTCAATTTGTTCTTTAGGTGCATTTGCATCTTTTGCTTTCTCTAAAGATTGTTCAAGTTGCCATACTAATAAATCTTGGAATTTTCCTGCTGGACCTGCAACTACAATTCCACCTTTAATGTCCCCATTTTTATCATTTTCTAAAATTAATGGAAGTGCAAATCCACCTTGACTATGACCTAGAACATAGATATTTTTTGCATCAACTTCCGGAATATCCTTTAATGTTTCAACAGCATAATTTGCATCTAGCACTGTCTCATCTTGGATTGTAAATTTCGGGTTTGTCCCAGTTTTAAATGGATAAACCTTTGTTCTTTTTTCATATCTTAAAACAGCAATACCTTCATTTGCTAGTCCAACTGCTATGTCTCTAAACGGTTTATTACCCAGGTAAGTTGAGTCCATATCATGGGGTCCTGAACCTTGTACTAGTACTACTACTGGAAATGGTCCTTCCCCTTTTGGTAACGTTAAAACCCCTGGTAATGGGAATTCTTCACTTCCAACAACAACTTCCTTTTCAGTATAATTTTCAGGATGATCATAACTTGGTGTTGAATATGGATATGTTGGGTAACCAACAGAAAAGTCATCAATTTTACCGTTTTTATCAAAGTTAAAATATAGCTCATACGGACTTACTTCACCAGTAACTGAAAAAGTGACTCTCGTATGTACTATATTCTTTTTCACATCTTTCAATTCTATGGATTTCGTTTGTCCATAGTTTGCTGCAAAACTATTCCAAGTCGCTGAAATATATTCTTTTGATATAGTTTGGAGTTTTTCATTAAAGTATTTATACGCATCTTCCCACTTATTCTCAGATGCAAGTTTAATAAATTCATTTGCCTTTATTTCTAACTCTGAAGTTGTATCATTTTCTTGTGCAAATGTAGGTACTTGCATTGATAAACTCCCAGCAACACCAACAATACCGACTGTACTTGCTAAAAATAGTTTTTTATAAAACTTCTTCATGCACATCCCCCTACTCCCTTTGTTTTATATTTAAATGATATAACACGTCTCTACCAATTGGTATATTTTTCTTATTAAATGTAAAATTACCAAAATTGTGTAGCTGGTTGAAATCAAAAAAGGATACTTGTCCTAACTGGACAAATATCCCTTAATTTATTATTTTGCTGGTGCAATTACTTCCTTGCCACCCATGTATGGTCTTAATACTTCAGGAATAATAACTGATCCATCTTCTTGTTGGAAATTCTCTAAAATTGCAGCAACTGTACGACCGATTGCTAAGCCTGAACCATTTAATGTGTGTACATACTCTGGTTTTGCCCCTTGTTCACGACGGAAGCGAATATTTGCACGGCGCGCTTGGAAATCCTCAAAGTTTGAACATGAAGAAATTTCACGGTACATATTTTGAGTTGGCATCCAAACTTCTAAGTCGTATTTTTTGGCAGCTGTAAACCCTAAGTCTGCTGTACACATTAATAATTTACGATATGGTAAACCTAATAATTGTAATACCTTTTCAGCATGGCCAGTTAGTTTTTCTAATTCATCGTAAGAATCTTCTGGTTTAACAAAGCGAACAAGCTCTACTTTGTTGAATTGATGTTGGCGAATAAGACCGCGCGTATCACGACCAGCTGAACCAGCTTCAGAGCGGAAGCACGCACTATAAGCAGCAAAGCCTTTTGGTAACATATCACCATCAATAATCTCATCTCGGAAGAAGTTTGTTACAGGTACTTCTGCTGTTGGAATCATGAAGTAGTCTGTATCTGCTAATTTGAATACATCCTCTTCAAATTTCGGTAATTGACCAGTACCTGTTAGGCTATCACGATTTACGATAACGGGTGGTAACATTTCCTCATAACCATGTTCTTCTGCATGTAAGTCCATCATAAAACTCATTAATGCACGTTCAAGACGAGCACCTAATCCACGATAGAAAATAAAACGACTTCCTGTAACTTTAGCAGCACGTTCAAAATCTACAATTTGTAAATCTGTTGCTAAATCCCAGTGTGGTTTAGCTTCAAAATTGAAGTTTGGAAGCTCTCCCCATTTCATTACTTCCACATTATCATCTTCTGTTGTACCTACTGGAACAGATTCATGAGGGATATTTGGCAAGCGCATCATCATATATTCAAACTTTTCTTCTACTTCACGAAGTTGAGTATCAAGCTCTTTAATTTCATCTCCAACCTGACGCATACGTGCAATAACTTCATCAGCATTTTCCTTGTTGCGCTTCATGATTGAAATTTGTTCAGATACTTTGTTACGCTCTGCTTTTAACACTTCTGTTTTCGCAATTAATTCACGGCGCTTCGCATCTAACTCTTCAAACTCATCTAAATTTCCTAAATCCTCATTACGAGTAAGTAGAATTTTTTTCACTTCTTCAAAATTATCTCTAACACGTTTAATATCTAACACGGTAGTTCCTCCTTAATTTATTAATCGATAATAAAAAGTAATACCACTCATTATTGATTCACTTCATTCTGCTAAAGGGTTAAAACATAAAAAAGCCCTCTATCCCCAATAAAAGGGACGAGAGCTACCCGCGTTGCCACCCTAATTGATTAGATAATATCTAATCCACTTATCAAATAACGGCTTTTCAACCGGCCAGTGTCTACTACGAATTCAACATGGCTACTCAAGGACGGATTCACAAGTGTTTTTATCAGCTTTCACCAACCGCTGACTCTCTTAAAAAAACGTGCTTGCTACTACTTCCTATCATCGATTTTACAAATGTGAAATTTAACATTAGCGTACTATATGCCATCTAAATTTGCAAGTGTTAAAAAGAAAAGCGGAGGTGGTTCGCTCAGGCTCGACACGCACTGGAGACTCTGACAAGAAGGCGCTTTTTGCCTTCGACAGAAGAGTCGAAGTGACGCGAGAGCCTAACCACCAGAGCTAGACATTAGAAAAGCGGAGAACGCTCGTTTAGCTCCGAAAACAACTGGAGGAATCGGCAAAAGGGCGCTTTTTGCCCTTGAAGACGATTCTGAAGTTGTCGAGGAGCTAGCGTTCGCAGCTAGACAATTCGAAAAGCGGAGGTGGTTCGCTCAGGCTCGACACGCACTGGAGACTCTGACAAGAAGGCGCTTTTTGCCTTCGACAGAAGAGTCGAAGTGACGCGAGAGCCTAACCACCAGAGCTAGACATT
>NZ_RBZN01000004.1 GCF_003628435.1 Ureibacillus endophyticus
CAATCGGCGTAGCGAACTCTTGACAAACCGAATGGAGAAAAGGTTAAAATTGGTATTTGGCGAGGGTTATTTAGTGTGCCTACTTTTTCCTCTTCGCCCTCAAAAACAAGGCGCAACCTTTGGAGCGGTCAGATAGGGATTTCTATTTTCTGAAAAATTCGGCATAGTCGTTGATTTGCGGCTATGCCGTTTTGGGTTTAGTTTGGCAAATCGATAGCGCCAATGCAGTTATAGAAAATCTGAATCCGCTGAGTTCTGCGACCATCCATCTTTTCAGCCTTGAATACAATAATTTTGTCAATGAATTCCCGGATAATTTCTGCATCCAATTCTGTAATTTCTGTGTACTTTTTAACCAGTGCCAAAAAGCGGTCGGTATTGAGGGACTGTTCATTTGCTGTATCAATAGTATATTTTAATTCAGTTATCCTTTCTTCCAGTGCCTTCTGCTCGGCTTCATATTCAGCCGACATCTTGTAAAAACGCTCTTCGGGAATTTTGCCCATCACATTGTCCTCATATAGCTTTCGAATGATTTTGTCTATGTCAGCAATGCGAGTCTGTGCTTGTTCATACTCCTTTTGAATTTGGCGGAGTTCTTTGGCAAGTTCCTTTTCTGAATTATTCATAACTATACAGATGAATTCCTGTTCATGGTCTTTGGCAAAGGAGGTTACACGTCTTAAGTCTTCCAGCAAAAGCTGTTCCACTACAACATTGCGTATCTGGTGTGAACTGCACATCCCCTTTTTCTTGTGGTAAGTAGCACAAACAAAGTATTCTTTATCATGTGTCCATCCCTTGCCTCTAACCTGATACAGCTTTGCTCCACAGTCGGCACAAAACATCATGCCAGAGAGCATTCCCATTTCACCTAATCGTGAAGGTCTTCGCTTGCCATCTCTGATTTTCTGCACTGTTTCCCAAGTGCCCTCATCGATAATTGCTTCATGGGTATTTTTGAAAACCATCCAATCTTCTGGATTGTTCAATATCTTGACTTTGCTCTTGTAGGATTTTTTAGAAGTCTTGAAATTCACCGTGTGACCGAGATATTCCATTTTAGCCAGAATATCTGCTACGGTACGAGCCGACCAAGCATATGGGTTTTCAGGTGGTCTTGCTGGAGTGTTAATACCCGTTTTGCGTAGATGAACCGTAGGCGTATCAATGCATCCCTTTTCGAGTTGCTTTGCTATCTGCGTGGGTCCAAAACCCGCCATGCACAGTCGGAAAATATCTCTGACCACCTCAGCGGCTTTCTCATCTATAATCCAGTGCAACTTATCTTCAGGGTTTTTAACATAACCGTAAGGAGGATTGGTGCAGAGCGGCTTACCGGACTGTCCCTTGGATTTGAACACAGCACGGATTTTCTTACTAGTATCCTTGGCGTACCATTCATTTATAATATTAAGAAACGGTGTAAAGTCACTGTCTGTTTGATTTGCACTATCAATACCATTGTTAATAGCAATGAATCGCACATCTGCTTCAGGAAACATAATCTCTGTATAATAGCCTACTTTAAGGTAATCCCTGCCGAATCGGGACATATCCTTGATGATGATCGTTCCGACTCTACCAGACTCTACATCTGCAATCATGCGGTTAAAGTCTGGTCGATCAAAAGTTGTTCCACTGACTCCATCATCCACATAAAATTCGATATTGCGAAAACCGTTGTCCTCAGCATATTTTTTTAGAATTGCCTTTTGGTTTACTATACTGTTGCTGTCTCCGGCAAGCTCATCATCACGTGAGAGCCTGCAGTACAGAGCAGTAATTTTTGCTTCTTCAAATGTTAATGTTGATTTACGTATAGTGCTAAATGTTGACTGTCTATTCATTTTTATCCTCCATTTCCGACAGTCTTCAAGCGGTTTAGCACTATGTATATTACCGTACTACCTTGAAGAAGTCGAGTTGATTTCCGTGGGTTTATCTGAACTATCTGATAACTTTGAAAGGCTTTTTGCGTTGACTGTAATCAGTCGTTTCAGCTTGGAATATGCACTTTCCTTTGCTGAATCACTTACTCGTGATTCCACCACATAGACCGTACCTCCGATATCGGATTTGGTTGTGCGGCTGTTACTTTGATTTTCCATATCGTGACCTCCTGTCCGATCTTTTGAAGGAACTGGCACTGAGCCGAATTGATGACCCAGTGCCTAATCCATTATTTAAGCTTTTATTTGTAATATTTTCAGAGCATCTGGTTGAATTAGCTTCCCATCCAATCTCTCGTAAGCAGAAAATCCAATTTGCCCCTGCAATGCATATAACTCACTTAATTTCTTTATGGTTATTGGCTGACGCTCAATCAGCCAGTAGTATGATAAATCTCCAAATACAATGCTTTTCGCTCCTGCTGATACTGTAGGCATATATGGAGAGGTAACTACAGGCTTTCCGAAGATGGTGTTATCTGAAGAATTCCACAGATAACTGCCGCTTGTATCCTTAAGGGTTCTAAGAAGCATGGCTGTATTATCGTGCATGATAAACACAGCGTTGTTGCGATATTCATCTTTTAATGAAAAGTACAGAGAAGTAATCTCATCAAAAGAAATGGTAGCACTGTCTGCTGTAGCTACATCTGCGTCTGCCGTAAGAATGCCTGTTGGCTGTGTTGTGCCATTTCCATTAAGCAATGCATTTTCCTCAGCCTTACCAAAACGCTTCGCAAAATCACCCATCAGATATTTATCAAGATTAAAGTTCATATCGGTGACAAATGAGCGGTTTAGCTTGACAAGTGATGCCAGCTTATATGATTTCACCAGAAACTGTGTAAATGTATCGGCACTTTCAGGGATTGGATCTCCGTCTTCAACCCAATCTGCTGTACCCGTTGAGGATACCGCTTGAATTTTACCTTCTGCAGAAGATAGATTGATAACAGTAGCAAATCTGCGGAATATATTCTCCTTTGCCAAAGCAGTGTTAAAACCTTCCCTGAATTCATCTGGTGCGACATATGCTCCGACATTATCGTACCCCTCGTTCAGATTCTGATAATTTTCATCTTTTCCTTTCATAACGTTCCAAAACGCTCTATTATAAGTTGTTGATGTTGCCATAATCGTTTACCTCCTAAATTTAATTTGATTGTGGGGTATATACCCTGTTTGAAACCGCGTTTTTTTACGCATTGCCCCACGCCCGTTACACAAATAAACAGGTGTGGAGATTTGACCTCCCCTATGGGGATAGAAACTAAAGCCATCCTTGCTTTGTGCAATAATCTATCACTTCTTTATAGCTGTAATAGACACTGCTGGAATATCCATGCACGATACACCAGTGCGGAGGGTCTGCATTTTTACTACGTTGAATAATTACTGGAGAGCCTTTTGCCTGTGGTAGTATAAACATTCCTTCATAATGCTCTGTATCAAAATCGCTAGGGTTATAGGATTTGAAAAGTCTATTTTTAATCATGTTCTGCGTCCTTTCTTTCTATATTGAACACATGGGGTGAAAGCCTGTAATATCAATGTTTTAAGCTTTGTAGCAAGATGTAGCAGGTAAAAACTAAACTCTCTATACGAGAGCGTTTTTTCATATAACCTGTTTTACTTGCTACAAGCTGCTACAATGTGTTTAAAGGAGGAAAAACTCATCGTCATTGGCCAGCTTATAGCCCATTAAAAGTGTGGTCATCCCACCGCCAGAACGTGGTCGTTTCCGCTCCACACGGGCGATGGCGGACAAGGCCTGTTTGAAGTTTCTGGCATTCTCCGAATAACATCCATTGGCATACACCACCGCTGATACCGGTCATACACTTCGGATGTCCGCACCTCACTGTTAGGACTTTCCTCCAAGGCATCTTCAAAGAACAATGCGATTTTATCGCTGTCACGTTTATATGCCTCCGTGGCTGTCTTAACGGAATCAGGTAAAGTCAAGCCTTCCTTCTTTAACAGCTGATAGCCTTCAATGAGCCAGTTGAGGATAGCGCTTTGATTCTCCGGTTTGGCGAATTCACGTTTTAGGCTTTTATCCTGCTCGCTTTCATCGAAATGTCGTTCAAAGGGGATAATCACCACTCTGCCACTGGAAAATAGCGTCATATCCGTAATAACGGGCAGATAATTGGTGTTGATATACAACTTAAACTTCGGTGAGAAGTCAAAGGAATTCTCGTGCAGAAACCTTGCATTAATGGTGTCACCGCCCGTCATGCTTTTTCCTGCGCCGCATTTAGAACAAGTCCTCTGCTAGCAATAATCACTTCATCCATGGATGGTCTGTGTATAGATTCCGGTATGTGTGGAATACTCATGATAGATTCCTTTCATATATGACCACGGTTCGATTGTTTATTTCTTATATGTGTATGCCTAATGGATGGTTACAAGAAGATTGTTGCTACTAACAAAAATGGTCAAGAGGAGACACAATATTATTACATATTAGGAGGAGAAACAGACCATGCTATATAATGAAATATTCTGTTCGATGGAGGGAGTGCTTTGAGTCAATTTAAATATTTGATCAATCGTTGGTCTCGTTCTGATCGGCAACGGTCTGTAAATCGTGATCTTCAGCATACACAGAAAACTAAGGCAGCATTATCCAATCAGTTGGATAACAATCTTCAATTGCTTCAAAAGGTTTATGCGGACTGTTCCGACATCATCTTTCACAATTTTTGGATTGGAGATCAAATACAAGCTGTACTCATTTACATCGATGGTCTTACAAATACCGAAGAAGTTGATCAACATGTTCTGGCACCGCTGCAGAAAGATTTTCCTCATGAATACAATCTGGAAACGATTCGCAAAAAAATTGCCGTCTCTTACATCAAACAAGTAGAAACAATCGACGATATCATTGCTGAAATATCTGTAGGAAATGCATTCCTGCTTGTGGATCAAGAAAATCAAGGATTATCAATCGGGGTATCCCAATGGAAAACACGCAGCATTGAAGAGCCTTCTGCAGAGTCTGTATTACGGGGACCAAGAGAAGGGTTCATCGAATCGCTACGAGTGAACACAGCTTTACTTCGTCGAAAAGTGAGAAATTCCAATCTGAAAATTAGAACGATGTCCATCGGTACTTATACTACAACACCGATCGGCATTGCCTACATAGAAGGAATTGCCGAGCCTGATTTGATCCAAGAAATGATGAGTCGCTTGGAACGGATTGAGATCGATGGCATTCTTGATAGTATGTACATTGAGGAAATGATCGAGGACAATCCATACTCCCCATTTCCTCAAGTTCTTTCGACTGAGAGGCCTGATATAGCTGGAGCTTATTTATTAGAAGGGCATATCGTTGTCCTTGTCGATGGCTCACCTAGCGTGCTAATTGCTCCGACAACGATGTTTGCTTTACTGCAGTCTCCAGAGGATTATTATGAACGCTATGTGGGCAGTACTGCCATTCGCTGGCTTCGATATCTATTTTTTATCATTTCATTACTTGGACCTTCGATTTATATTGCAGTAATTACTTATCATCAAGAGATGATTCCAACCAAACTTTTATTAACGATGGCTAAATCACGTGAACAAATACCGTTCCCAGCGCTTGTGGAGGCCTTGCTAATGGAAATAATGTTTGAAGCGTTACGAGAGGCTGGTGCCAGACTCCCCAAACAAATTGGATCTGCCGTTAGTATTGTCGGAGCACTTGTCATTGGACAGGCAGCTATATCCGCTGGTATTGTATCCTCACCTATGGTAATGGTTGTGGCCATCACCGGCGTTGCATCGTTTATGGTGCCACGATTCGTTGTAGGAATCGCGGTCAGGGTACTTCGTTTCCCGCTGATGTTTCTTGCAGGATTTCTTGGATTGCTTGGATTGCTTCTTGGTGTGATTGTCATCTTGAATCATCTTTTAGCCCTTCGATCTTTCGGGGTACCCTATTTAACGCCGCTGGCTCCTGTACAAAGCAGTGATCACAAAGATGTGCTGTTGAGGGCTCCACACTGGAGAATGAATACAAGACCACACTTAACTGGCATGCAGAATCTTTACCGCCAGTCTTCCAATCAGCGGGGGATCAACCACCAGAGGATGACGATGGATGATGAAGAAGGTGGATTTTATGAATTATAGGCGAAAAATTAGCTTTATCCTCTTAGCTTTAATGTCCTGTTCGCTCTTGCTTACCGGGTGCTGGGATCAGGTTGAGGTGAACGATTTAGCGGTTGTTACGATGACCGGTTTGGATTTGACAGACGAAAACCAATTGGAGCTATCGGTAAATATTGCGCGTACTTCATCTCAACAGCCACAGGAAAATAGTGATTCCAGCAGCGGGCAACTAACTGGAAAGTCCGTTATTCTGTCAACAACTGGAAATACACTGGCAGAAGCTGTGTCAAAGTTGCAGCAGCAGCTATCTCGACAATTGTTCTGGGGACATAACGAGATCATTATTTTTGGAGAAAAACTGGCTAAGGAAGGAATTGCTGAGCATCTCGAATTTTTATTACGTCATCCAGAAACCAGAGAGAGAGCCAATATGTTTATTAGTATAGGCTCAGCCAAAGAAGTCCTCTCTCTTGCTCCTCAAATAGAACATTATGTTGCGGATGATTTACTGGAAATGGCTAAATTGCAGACGGGATTGAATATTACATTGAAAGAGTTAATGCAAATGATGATCAGTAAATCGCAAGCAGCTGTCATCCCATGCTTGATTATCGAGACTAAACAGGATCACCAACAATCCTATCCGTTTATACATGGAAGCGCAATTTTAAAAAAAGGGAAACTCGCTGGTCTTGTAGATTCTAGTACAACGAGAGGGATCATGTGGGCTAGAAATGAATTAGACAGAGGCACTGTGACGATATCACCGGAAAATTCTGAAGGATATATTTCCTTCCAATTGCTAAGCAGCTCTACCGAAGTCATTCCGTATATTCATGGAGATCTTTGGAGAATTACGCTCAGAATTCATACGCTGGACGATATCATTGAAAATACGACAGATCTGGATTTATCAGTTTCCAAACATATTGAAGAACTGGAAATGGAATTGGAGGATGACATCAAGCGTCGTATAAATAAGGCGCTCACGGTTGCACAAGAACAGATGAACGCCGATATTTTTCAATTTGCTGATGCGTTTTATCGCAAATATCCTAACATATGGAAACAAAATAAAGATCGTTGGAGCGATATTTTCACTAAGCTAGATGTTGTTGTCGAAGCTGATGCAAAAATTTCAAGACCAGGAGGGACAGGAAAGAGTATCTTGAAACCGAATCAGGAGTGATCGCATATGAAATGGATTGCAGGTTTTATGATCGTAGTAATCGTGATCCTGATGGTCATCATCGAATGGCAGAAGATGAGCCGTCAGATGAAGCGTGAAAAAACTGCTTTCATTGTACTGGTCATTTCAGGAGTAATCCTTGCTTATTTACTATTGCTCTTTCCTGATGTGCCAGGTCCTACGCAGTTAATAGATGCGGTATATCGGCCGATTACAAACATATTGAAATCTTGGATCACTGAAAGGTAGGAAGAGAAAAAATGATTGAAAAAGGGAGAATTTCAGCTTCCCAATTGGGAAAAATATTGTATATGGCGATTATTCCCACTTCGCTTCTCACCACACCTGCCATAACGTTCAAATATGCTAAACAGGATTTGTGGCTGTCACCAATATGGGCAATTAGCGGTTTTATCACCGTTTTTATTGTTTTGCGGATTTATCGCATGTATCCATCCGAAAATATCATTCAGATTATGGAACGAATTGGAAGACGAATTCCCGGCAAGATAATTAGCGGCATCTATTTGCTTTTTATTTTGTATGTTAATGGTGTTATCGTAAGAGAATACAGCGAATTTGTAGTGAGTTCATTTCTACATACGACCCCTATTGTCGTCATTTCGGGACTCATGGTATTAGTGTGCGCTATGGCAGTTCGAGGAGGTTTAGAAATCGTAGGAAGGTTTGCCGAGCTGTTTCTCCCAATTTTCATCACGCTTTTCCTGTTCAATATCATACCGATCATTGCTGATTTGCAATGGTCAAACTTGTTCCCTATATTTGGAGAGGGAATTAGACCCTCGATAGAGGGAGCTTTTGTGCTGCAAACCTGGTTTAGTGAAATGATCATCGCATCATTCTTTCTCCCTTTTGTAGCAGATCATCATAATGCGAAAAAGACCCTCTCAAGAAGTTTGCTAGCGATCATGGTAACGCTTTCTGTTTCCAATCTGGCTACCTTACTGCTGCTTGGAGAATTAACAGGCAATTATTCGTATCCTTTTCTTATATTAGCGAGGTATATAAATATCTCAAATTTTATAAATCATCTGGAATCGTTGTATATGATTATATGGGTATTGGGTGCATTTGTGAAAATATGTGTATTTTATTATGTTACGGTTCTTGTCGCAGCACAATGGATGAAACTTTCCAATTATCAGCCAATCGTGTACCCGCTTGGCTTGTTGCTTCTATTGTTCAGCCAATGGGTGGCTCCTAATACCCAGGTGCTAACAGAAGCGATAGCTGGTCCTGTTACTCTCGCCATGATAACCATGTTCGTGATCATTCCAGCACTCCTATTATGCATTGTCTGGATAGTAAACAGATTGCATAACTGAACAATCTCCTGTTGTTTGAGGAGTTGTGCTTGTACATCGGTATCTTCAAAATGTTGAACAGGCCGTTTAGCCTTATCCAAGAGTTCACATGCACCTCCATGCCCTTGCCGATCAGTAGCAATCTTGGAATTTTCATATTCATGAATCAATTTCATAATGCTTCGTTATAGAATCATAGACTAACCGAATTTGAACATGTTTTTCCAAAAAATTATACCGCTTGTTCTTGTAATTGGCGGCTTAAACGATCACATGCTAATTTCGTATTATTATAAACCAAAGTGACTAAGTTAAAATAAGCCTTCGCTTTTTGACCCGTTCGATGTCTTACGTTATTCAACTGGAAAAATTCCTTTAGATAAGCATTCACTCGTTCGACTGCAGATCGTTTTTTAGCGATTTCGTTCCAAAGCCTCGAACCACGAGCTGGAGCCGTATACTTTCGTAGATCCGTTGTGATCTTCATCTTGTAAGCCTTCTGACAAAGTGAATCTTGCGCCAATGGACAGCTCTCACATGCTTTCGGTCGAACGTAATTGAGCGTGTCATACTTCCGGTCGTAGCTGTCGTAACGATAAGAATGTTCTCTAACACAAGTAGGGGCAAAGTGTTCGTCAAACCCGATAAGTTCTGGTTCCCGTCGACGGTTATAAGCAATAACGGAATGCGCCTTCGCTACTCGAACCTGCTTGTATATAGGTTCATAATCGTAACCTGCATCAATGGTTGCATAATAGTTGAAGTTGAAATTTGGATGCTGCAAAGCCAGCCCTTTTAGGAGTGGAATGGTGGCTTTACTGTCATTCAAGTTCCCGGAAGAGAGCATGGCTCCAAGGATATATTGATTCTGTGTCCCTACGGCAAGGTGACCTTTATAGCTATACCAAAAGACATGTTTTCCATCGCTATTTTTCTTGACTCCCCACTGCGGGTCAAGGGGCATGTGATCTCGTAAAACATGGAACGGCTCATGTAATTGGGCGGCGATTTCTTTCTCAAAGATTGATTTTTGTTCCTCTTCTTCTTGTTTTTGTTTCAGCCAAGCTTCACGTTCGGCTTTGGTTTTTCGCCCACGTTTTTTGGGTTTTGGCTGTTCATTTTCTTGCTTTATAGGCGCTTGATCTTGAGCTTCGATATGAGTTGCATCTATGGCAACCGTATCGTCAGTTATAAATCCTTCGACAATGGCATGTTCTAATAACTGCTGTTGAATCTCTTCCAACGTATGTCTTTCGCTCATCTTGCACACCAATCGTGAATAGGAAGATGCAGAAGGAATGGCTTCTGAAAGCATGAAGCCACAATATAGGCGAAATAAAATGTCATGTTGTAGTCGTTTTATTAAATCTTTGATTGTCGGAATACGCTCAAGAATCCTAACGATCAAGGAATAGACCATTGCTCTGTAATTCACTTCAATGGGGGCACCATAAAGAGATGTTTTTCTGACCAAGCGTAAGATTGGGGCAATGTCAATGGTAGAAAATATCTCACGTAAACGATCTTTTTGTTCCATTTGATAAAGTTCTTGCAGGGTAAATAAGCTCTCATGTCGAATATATGGCATTGGGAGTTCATCCTTTCATCTCAGTGTTTTGATCGTACTTAACACATTCGAGATTTGGGGAGGTTCTCCTTTTTCTATGCCTTAAAAGGCTAGTCGTAGCAAGGCTTTCGAATTATGAAATTGACTCAATTAAATTAATAGGTACCGTCAGGTTTGACGCTTACTAAAAAATAACCAGTCACTACAAGCACTTAATCTTGTCTGCGACTGGTCTTTTTTTCTGCCCCGCTTGAAGCTGTTCAGTTAAGATTTTCTCTCAATCCCTAAGTGAACGCTTCTTTTTCGGAATGTTTGTCAAGAGCGATTGTCATCTCGTTCGAAGAGTAATTTTGAGCCTAATACTTTGTGATTTTCAGTTTTTCATAGAAGTTTTTACACTACCTTTATATTTAACATACTATAAAAATTTCCACATAAATAGAGCAAAATCTCTTTCATGTCAAATATAAAATTTCAATCAACCTACTGATTATAATTACCAAAATTCCCCTATAATTAAGAGGTGGTAAAATCGCCTGAGGAGGTAGTAAAATGAGCAGAATTATACATTTCGAAATACATGTGAATGATATTGAAAATGCTAAGAAATTTTATGGTGAAGTATTTGGTTGGACGTATCAAGATTATTCTGAATATGCGGGGATGCCGTACTTTGGAGTGGTTACCGGAAGTGACGAAGAACCAGGGATAAATGGTGCTCTAATGAAACGTCAAGGACCAGCTCCTGAACCTGGCCAAGCTTTAAATGGCTATGTATGTACAATCGGTGTAGCGGATTATGATGCTACTGAACAAAAGATTCTTCAACAAGGTGGTAAAGTGGCGTTGCCTAAGTATGCACTACCAGGAATGGCATGGCAAGGTTATTATCTTGATACAGATGGCAATATTTTTGGAATTCATCAACCGGATCAGAATGCAAAGTAAAACGTTTTAGAGAAGTATATATGGGAATAATGTTTGTAGATGGATGTTAAGTACTCGTCCATCTATTTTTTATTAATGGAAGGAGACAAATATGCTTCAATATATAAGAAAAGGATCAGGGGAAGTTCTCGTTTTCATCCATGGATTTTTAGGAGCAAAGGAGATATTTAGCGAGGTTTTTGATGAACTATCATCTCATTATGATTGTATTGCAGTAGACTTACCAGGTCATGGAGAAAGTAAGGTAGAAAAAGAAAGCTACTCTGTCTATGATTATGTAACAGCAGTAGCTGATGTTTTAGCACATGAAGGCATTAAGGATGCGACTTGGCTTGGGCATTCCATGGGTGGATATATTGTGTTGGCCGCTATTGAAAAGGGAATTGCCCCTATCAATAGAGCAATATTAGCATATTCCTCGGATTTAGCTGATACTGATGAGCAGATTAAAAAGCGCACAAATCAACAACAAGAAATTGCAGATAATGGGGTTGAGCACTTTGTAAATAATGTGTTAGGTGCGTTTTTTGGTGAAAACCCTAAAGTAGAGCATGTGAATTTTGCGCGGAACATTGCTTATAATGCGTCAGAAGAAGGGCTAGTGATGGCACTCGAAACAATGAAAAATCGACCTAATCAGCATAAATTAGTCGAGCAAGTTAAGTTTCCAGTTCTCGTCATTGAAGGTTCAGAGGATAATGTTGTAAAACCAATTGAAACGAGTAACCCAAATGTGAAAAAAGTAAAAACTAAAACAGGTCACCTAGGGATGCTGGAGGATTCACAAACCTTTATACAAACAATCCGAGAATTTATGTCATAAAAGAAGCCACCTCCTCAGAAAAGGGGTGGCTTAATTCATTACAATTTAGATAGCCCAATCACCGTTACGGAAGATTGGAACTACTGTACCATCTTGTTTAATACCGTCAATATTCATTTCAGCTGAGCCAATCATGAAATCTACGTGTACTGTTGATGTGTTCATACCATTTTCACGTAATTCTTCTGGGCTCATTTTTGTGCCACCTTGTATAGTAGTAGGGTAAGCAGAACCGATTGCGATATGGTTTGATGCGTTTTCATCAAATAGCGTATTAAAGAAAGTAATGCCAGATTGAGAAATTGGGGATGGATCTGGAACAAGTGCGATTTCACCAAGACCCGTACCACCTTCATTGTCAAATACTAATTTTTTAATCGCTTCATCGCCTTTTTCAGCCGAAATATCAACAATTTTTCCATCTTTAAAATGAACTTCAATTCCTTCAACTAAAGTTCCAGCATAACTTAGTGGTTTAGTGCTACGAACGACACCATCCATGCGACGTGTATCAGGAGCTGTAAATACTTCTTCAGTTGGCATATTGGCAATAAACTCTTCACCTTTTGGATTATAACTTTCCGCGCATACCCAAATATGATTTTTAGGTAATCCTAAAGTTAAATCTGTACCTGGTGCTGTATAGTGTAGTGCATCAAATTGGATTTCATTTAGTTTATTGGCCTTTTCATTTAATGTTTGTTTATGAAGATCCCACGCTGCAACTGGGTCTTCTTCATATACACGACAAGTTTTGAAGATTTGATCCCATAGTGCATCTACTTGTTCTTCTGAAGTTGCAAGGTGAGGGAATACTTTTGCCGCCCATCCAGCACCGGCAGCAGCAGCTACTGTCCATTTTAAATCATCATTTTGAGTTGCTTTACGTTGTACATGGAATGCCTTACCGAAAGCACTTTGATAAGCACCAATCTTAGCAGGGTCTACTTCATTTAATAGACCTGGGTCACTTGAAATGATCGAAAGTCGGCTCACACGATGGTTTAGTACGTGGTCTTCTGACTCATCAATTTCATACTGTGGAATATCTGTTAATACTTCTGTTGGTTGATTTAAATAATGTAATCTTGTAATCTCATCATCAGACCATTTGATAATTACTTTTTCTGCACCTAATGCATAGGCTTCTTTTGTAATTAAACGTGCTAAAGGGGCTTGATCAACTGTGATTGTCATCTTTACCCAATCGCCTTTTTGTACATTTATACCTTTTGCTACTAATAGTCTTGCATACTTTTGTAAGTTTTCTTCAAAATTAGCTAACATGTGAGCACCTCCAAGTTTTACTGGTTCATTTATCTATATTAGCATAATTGTAGAAAAATTGATGTTGTAAAACTTCATTTTGTAAAACGATTTGCATAGCTACTAGCAACAAAGGATTCAGGTTTTATTTTTGGTTCCACCCCTATTGATTCTAATCGAGCTACCATTTCTTTTACAAAGACCCGAGTTTTATTTCGCTTTCCAGACCCTATATCAATATGTCCTTCAATGGTGAAATTCGCACCATTATAAATGTATGGTAAAACAATATTAATTAATTGCTCTTTATGTTCAGTTGTAAATAGTGAAACGACTTCTTCGGTTAAAGTTGTTTCATAGGAAATCCGTTCATGCAAATTTAGCATTTTCCGAGGGACTATAACTTTTCGAATACAAGCCCAAACGCCCCTTCTTTCTTGTTGAATCACAATACCGGTAATGAATTTCGTATATTGGTTGAAAACTTGCGAATCTGTGCCAAACATTAACCGAAATTTACCTGAGGGTTCTTTCTTCATAAAGTTAGTTATATGTTGGAAAACTTCATCGAAGGACATGTTCTTTTGACTTAAATTCTGAAAGGTGACACTATTCTCCTTGGTGTTTTCCATTACACCTTCCTTTCTCATGTTAATTTGTTTATACATTATATTCAATTAATCTTAAAAATAGATTCTAAAAAAGTTCCGTCTGAGAAGTCCTTTTGCAATAGTGGATTTTAAATACGAAAGGCTGTGTTAAAAGTCATTTAACCTTTAACACAGCCTCTTAATCGTTATACTATTTTGCTTCTTTACGTTTTTTCGCGATATCTGCAGTCGCTGTAAATAGAACGTCTGAAGAAGAGTTAAGTGCTGTTTCACAAGAGTCTTGTAAAACTCCAATAATGAATCCAACACCAACAACTTGCATCGCAATGTCGTTTGAAATTCCAAATAAACTACAAGCAAGTGGAATTAATAATAGAGATCCACCAGCTACACCAGATGCGCCCGCTGCAGAAACAGCAGAGAGTACCATTAAAATGATAGCTGTCCATATATCTACTTCAATTCCTAACGTATGTGCAGCAGATAAAGTTAACACTGAAATTGTAACTGCGGCACCTGCCATATTAATCGTAGCACCTAAAGGAATTGACACGGAATATGTATCTTCATCCAGACCCAATTTCTTACATAATGTAAGGTTCACAGGAATATTCGCAGCTGAACTACGAGTAAAGAATGCTGTAATTCCACTTTCTCTTAATGTTCTTAACACAAGTGGATATGGATTTGAACGTGTATAGATAAAAGTAATGATTGGATTGACCACTAACGCTACAAAGAACATACAACCAAGTAAAAGTGTAAGAAGTTGTCCATATTCAAGTAATGAATCAAGACCATTTGTTGCGATAGCATCAAACACTAGTCCCATAATACCTAGTGGAGCTAAATCAATTACCCATTTAACGATTTGTGTAATAGCATCAGATAAATTTGAAATAGCTGTCTTTGTTGTATCTGCTGCTTTCTTTAAAACTAAGCCAAGTAAAATTGCCCATGTTAAGATGCCGATATAGTTTGCATTCATTAAGGCGTTCACTGGGTTATCAACAATTTTAAATAAAAGTGTTTTAAGTACTTCCGCTATTCCGCCAGGTGGTGCTAAATCTTCTACACCTGAAGTAAGTGTTAATGAAACAGGGAATAGGAAGCTGGCAACAACACCAACTACCCCAGCTAATAATGTACCGATTGCATAAAGTCCTAAAATACTTTTCATGTTTGTCTTTTTGCCACTCTTATGGTTAGAGATAGCATTTGTTACTAATATTAATACTAAAATTGGTGCTACGGCTTTTAAAGCACCTACGAATAATGAACCAAAAATAGAAACCCATGCAACTGAATCAGGAATTGTAACGGCTAATACCACCCCAACAACAATCCCTATCAAAATCCTAAGTACTAAACTAATTTGATTCCATTTTAGTATAATGTTTCTCATGTTCTCCCTCCGATGTTAACCTGACATATACTGGTTGAGCGTACAATTGTATTACTGTGATGGACATTAGTTTATCATGGATATGTTAATTAGGGAATATCTATCGAATAATTTTTATTTTCTGAAAATAATATTTTCCATAAATTAGTATGTTAAGTTAATAACATCTAAATGTAATCTCAGCAGAAGCATTAGAAAAGGCTGTGCAACTTTACTGCACAGCCTCTATATCAATTTATAGGTTCTCTATAAAATGTTTTATTCTCTTAATAGCTTCTTGTAACTGTTCTAATGAAGTTGCATAAGAACAACGGATATGACCTTCTCCACTTTCACCGAAAACGTCTCCAGGTACTACAGCTACCCCTTCTTTCAGTAATAACTGTTCAGCAAATTCTTGAGAGCTTAGTCCAGTAGATTTAATAGATGGGAATGCATAGAAAGCACCACCAGGGTTATGACATTCTAATCCAATTTCATTGAACGATTGTACAATGTAATTTCTACGGCGGCGGTAACTTTTAATCATTTCATCTACTTCTGGTCGACCATTTTTTAGTGCCTCAATTGCAGCATATTGCGCCATTGTTGAAGCACACATTAAAGCATATTGATGAACTTTCAGCATTGCATTTGAGATTTCAGGAGGTGAACAAACAAATCCAAGTCTCCAACCTGTCATGGCAAAACCTTTTGAGAAACCTGATACTAAAATTGTACGTTCTTTCATTCCTTCAATTGCTGCCATACTTGTGTATTCTTCGTCATAAGCTAGTTCTGCATAAATTTCATCGGCAATAATGAGTAAATCATATTTTTTTGCTAGATTTGCAATTTCTTCAAGTTCATGTTTACTAAGCATTGTGCCAGTTGGGTTATTTGGAGAACATAACATGATTGCCTTTGTTTTATCTGTAATGACTGCTTCTAGTTGATCTGGTTGAATTTTAAAATCATTTTCTTTTGATGCTTGTACTTGAACTGCCACACCGCCAGCAAGTTCTACCATTGGAACGTAGGCAACGAAACATGGCTCAACGACAATTACTTCATCACCTGGATCTAAGATTGTTCTCATTGCAATATCGATGGCAGAGCTTGCACCTACAGTAACAATGATTTCTTCTTTAGGTGAATATTCTACATTGAATTGGTTTTTCATATAATAGGCGATTTCTTGACGTAGCTCGAGTAAACCAGCATTTGGTGTATAAGAAGTGTATCCTTGTTCCAATGAATTAATTGCTGATTCACGTACATGCCAAGGAGTAACGAAGTCAGGTTCACCTACACCTAAAGAAATAACCCCTTCCATGCCTGCAGCTAAATCAAAAAAGCGGCGAATGCCTGATGGTTTTAGTTCGTTTACAAGTTTTGAAACATATTTACTTTTTGTTGATTCCATTATGGTGACACCACAATTCTTTTGTCTTTGTTATCTGGTTCAAAAATGATTCCATCATGTTTGTACTTTTTAAGAATGAAATGAGTTGTTGTAGAAAGTACTGAATCAAGTGTTGAAAGTTTTTGGGATACAAAGTTTGCTACTTCGTTCATTGATTTCGCTTCCACAATAACAGATAAGTCATAAGTACCTGACATTAAATAAACTGAATTTACTTCGTCAAAACGATAGATACGTTCAGCAATATCATCAAAGCCAACACCACGCTTAGGCGTTACTTTTACATCAATCATCGCGCGAACGCCTGGGTGCTCCTCAACTTTTGTCCAGTCCACAATTGAGATATATTTCACAATTACTTTGTTTTCTTCAAGTCTTTTAATGGACTCTTTTGTTTCTTCCACGCTTAGAGCAACCATCTTTGCAATATCTTCTACTGCAACACGTGAGTCTTTTTCTAGAATCTCAACTATTTCCATTTCTTTTGCAGTTAATTTCAACTTAAAAGACCTCCAAATAAGTATTTATTTTTTATAGCCAAAACTAGCGCCATTTCTATGATTGTAACTGTGTTTTTTTAGGAGCTCAAGATGTTTTCTAAGAAATTGAGAATTGTCGAATTTTGAAGTAAAAAACAATCCGTTACTAGAAAGAAATTGATAGTTAAGAAATCAATTTATGAGCTAGTAGTTACTTTTAATTAATATCTTAATTTTTACAATATTTAATACAATTAAAATTGTTTTTTATTGAATTTACAAAAGCTTTACAAAGACCCCGAAGTAAATTTACACTGCGAGTTTATTCTACAGGTAAGACAAAATACGACATAAAGTTTCAAACGAATACTCTCGGAGGTAACGAATGAACATTTTAACAAAAGTCAAAATGGGGTTATTGATGCTTTCTTTGTTAGCTGTATTATCAGCATGTTCTAGTAATGGTGATAGTCAAACACAGGCATCTGATGGTGATGGATCAACAATCGCTATTTCCGGATCAACATCAGTAGGACCGCTTGCAGAAAAATTAGCAGCAAAATATACAGAGCAAGATAATTCAAACATTGAAATAAATCAAATTGGTTCATCAGCGGGAATTACAAATGCCATTAATGGCGTGTCAGAAATTGGCATGTCCTCGAGGGATTTAAAAGAAGAAGAACAAGCTAGTGGATTACAAGAAGTGGTAATTGCATACGATGGAATTGTTGTCGTAACACATCCATCTAATAAGGTAAAAAATCTTTCGTTAGAGCAAGTGAAACAAATCTTCACAGGTGAAGTGACGAACTGGAAAGAGCTAGGTGGAGATGATTTGGAAATCGTCGTTGTATCTCGTGAGGATGGTTCAGGTTCTCGTGACGCTTTCCAAGAAATTGTTGAGTATAGTTCGGGTGAATTAGTAAAAAGTTCAATTATCGCCAGTGGAAACGGAAATATAAAAACAACAGTTGCTAACAATAAACATGCGGTTGGATTTATTTCATTTGAGTATATCGATGAAACCATTTCAACCATTGATATAGATGGTGTAAAAGCAACAGCCGAAAATGTTTTAGCGCAAAAATATAGATTATCAAGACCTTTCTTATTTGTTTATAAAGAAGGGGAATTAACGGAAGCTGGTCAGAAATTTATAGATTTTATTTTAAGTGAAGATGGACAACTAATAGCAGCGGAAGCAGGAGCTATCCCAGTAAAGTAAGAAGTCACTAAACTTTTATAAAACTTGGAGGAAATAAGAGTGTCTATCCAAACAAACAGCGTAGAAATTGGTAAGTCGAATAAACGAAAGTATCTTTTAGAGAAAATATCATCAAAACTTTTCTTGATATGTGCACTTCTCTCTGTCATCAGTTTATTGTTAATTATCGGATTTGTATTTTATAAAGGGTCACATCCTTTTATCGTTGAGGGTTATAGTTTTATAGATTTTATTTTTGGGACGGATTGGGTACCGAGTGAAGATAAGTTCGGTATTTTCCCAATGATTGTTGCTTCAATTTTAGCAACAATCGGAGCGTTAATCATAGGTGTTCCGGTTGGCTTATTTACGGCAATTTTCTTAGCCGAAATAGCATCTAAAAGATTAGCAAAAATCATTTCTCCAGCAATACAGCTTTTAGCAGGTATTCCATCCGTATTATACGGTGTATTTGGATTAGCAATAATTGTGCCGTTTTTACAAAATACTTTTGGATTAGTCAAGGGGCAAAGTTTATTAGCAGTCATACTTGTGCTTGCTATCATGATGTTACCAACAATCGTGACCGTTGCAGAAACAGCAATTCGTGCAGTCCCTAACACTTACCGGGAAGGTTCGTTAGCACTTGGGGTATCACAAATTGGTACCATCTTTAAAGTAGTTGTACCTGCAGCTAAATCAGGAATTATGACAGCCATTGTATTAGGTCTAGGCCGCGCAATAGGTGAAACGATGGCGGTAATTCTAGTAGCAGGTAACAGTTTAATTGTACCAACAAGTTTAACAGACAGCGTGCGCCCATTAACAACGAATATTGCCCTAGAAATGGGTTATGCAGCAGGAACACACCAAGAGATGTTATTTGCGACAGGGATTGTTCTATTCTCGTTTATCTTAATCTTAAATTTTGTTTTAGCCAAAATCAGTGCGAAGGGTGGTAACTAAGTTGAGACAACTGAAGGATAGCGTATTACGTGGGTTATTATGGCTTTCAGTTTTTCTTTCTGTTGCCGTTCTCGTGATGATTGTTGGATTTATCTTTATAAAGGGTATGAATTTGATCAGTTTTGAGTTTATTTTTGGCGATTATTCACCTACTGGAGGTGGAGGAATCTGGCCGATGATTGTTACGACGATTTATACAATTGTCATCTCATTAGTCATTGCAACGCCAATCGGAATACTCGCAGCATTGTATCTACAAGAATATGCAAAACAAGGTCGTTTAGTAAAAGTAATTCGTTTTGCGACAGAAAGTTTAACAGGAATTCCATCGATTATTTATGGATTATTTGGAGCGGTGTTCTTTGTTACAACGTTAAAAATGGGGATGTCCATTATCGCTGCATCCTTAACATTAACAATCATTGTTTTACCGGTAATTATTAGAACAACGGAAGAAGCATTAAAAACAGTGCCTCAATCTTATCGTGAAGGTTCATTAGCATTAGGAACAACAAAGCTACAAACTTTGTATAAAGTCATTTTGCCGAGTGCAATGCCAGGAATTTTATCTGGGATTATCCTTTCCATTGGACGTATTGTCGGAGAATCGGCTGCAATTTTCTTAACAGCAGGTACTGTGGCGGCTTTACCAGAAAGTTTATTTTCATCAGCTCGAACGTTAACGGTTCACTCCTATTTAGTGACACAAGAGTCGGGTGATATCGAATTAGCTGCTGCAGTTGGGATTGTTTTAATAGTGATTATTTTAGGGATTAATATTTCAGCGACTTTGATTTCGAAAAAACTTAACAAAGCAACCAATAAATAAGGAGGGCATTTATGAGTACAGCAGTAATGGAACGTAGTGAATCATTGGTGAAAGAAGAAAATCTAACAGTGAAGGTGCAATCAGAGATGAGAAGTAAAATAGAGAAAGCATCAAAAATAGCTGTAAAAGATTTGAATTTGTTTTACGGTGAGAAACAAGCATTGTATGGAGTATCTTTGGATATCCGTGAAAAAGAAGTAACTGCTTTAATTGGTCCTTCAGGTTGTGGTAAATCGACTTTTTTAAGAACCTTAAATCGAATGAATGACCTCATTGATGGAGTAAAAATTACTGGTGATATCATTATTGACTCAGAAAATATCTATAAAAATAATGATGTAATTAAATTACGCACAAAGGTGGGAATGGTTTTCCAAAAGCCAAATCTTTTCCCTATGTCAATTTATGATAACGTTGCTTATGGTCCTAGAATGCAGGGGATTAAAAATAAAAAAGAGCTAAATAAAATTGTAGAAGAAAGTTTGCGCGGAGCAGCCATTTGGGATGAAGTAAAAGACCGTCTGAAATCATCTGCTCTTGGCTTATCAGGTGGACAGCAACAAAGAATTTGTATTGCTCGAGCAATTGCTATGAAACCAGATGTTATTCTAATGGATGAACCTACGTCAGCACTGGATCCAATCTCAACACTGAAGGTTGAAGAACTAATTACTAATATGAAAAAAGATTATACGATTGTAATTGTTACACACAACATGCAACAAGCTGCACGTATTTCTGATAAAACAGCCTTTTTCTTAAATGGAGAAGTGGTGGAATTTGATGATACAGATATTATTTTTTCAACGCCAAGGGATCAAAGAACAGAAGACTATGTAACAGGTCGATTCGGATAAGGTGGGCGCATAGATGGTTATTCGTGAAAACTTCGAAAATAACTTAAAAGAATTAAAGAGAAAAATTAATGAGATGGGCGAATTGTCAATTGATGCTTTAGAAAAAGCGTTTAATGCGTTAAAAATGCGGGATGTTGAAATTGCCTTAAAAGTCATTGAAGAAGATAACGATATTGATAATCTCGAACAGGAAATTAATCAATTTGCAGTATGGCTAATGGCAAAAGAGCAACCCGTTGCAAGAGATTTACGTATCGTTGTAGTTGTTTTAAAGATTTCGAATAATATTGAACGAATTGCGGATTTCGCAGTTAATATTGCAAAATCAACTATCAAGATTGGGCAAGCAAATAGTTTATTAGATCTTACGGATTTAGAGAAGATGAAAGATATCTCAATCCTGATGTTGAAAAAATCACTTAAATCTTTCTTAGAAGAAGATATTGCCTTAGCTAAGGAAGTGGGCGACTTAGAGGATGAGGTAGATGACCTTAATATTGAAACATATAAGAAACTGACAGGTTATTTAAGTGAACATCCAGAAGAAACAAACCAGCTCGTGCAATTACTTTTTGTGAATCGCTATTTAGAACGCGTGGCAGACCATATTACAAATATCGCCGAGAGCACAGCCTATATAATTAAAGGTCAAATGTTTGATTTTAATCCATAATCATTGAAGCCAAACTCGTTTTATTGTGAGTTTGGCTTTTATGTTTATATAAGCATTTGGAATGAAGGACAAATTACCAGAGAAGGAATGCTTCAGTGACTTTCAAGAGCGTGATGAAGGACAAATCATAAGCGAAGGCGAGCTCTAGTGACCTTCAAGAGCGTAATGAAGGACAAATCGCATGTAAAAGAGTGCTCTAGTGACCTTCATACCCTTAATGAAGGTCAGATCACATGTGAAAAAGTGCTCCAGTGACTTTCATACCCTTAATGAAGGACAAATCGCATGTGTACTGCACCCAATTTGTTAGACACGCAAACTAACAATTGAGGTGTCTTTTTATGGCTAAATCCAAATTTACTGATGAACAAAAATTACAAGCTGTTATGATGTATTTAAATAGTACTAAGAGTTATAGGGAAGTTGCTAAAGAGCTGGGGATGGATTACAGAAAAATCAATCAGTGGGTGAAACGTTATGAATACAATGGGGTTGAGGCATTTGTTAGGTCGTGTACAAGTTATACACAACAGTTTAAACTGGATGTATTAAACTTTATGATTGAAAACGGCACATCCCTATTGGAAACTGCAGCGATTTTTAATATCGCTTCTCCTACCAGTATTTTTAATTGGAGAAATCAACTCGAAGAACAAGGATTGGTGGCCTTTCAGTCAGAGACTAAGGAGCGGTCATTCATGAACAAAAAAATAAATGAGAAAAATAAAGATTCAGTTACAGAAGTTTCAGTGGAAGAGTTACAAGCAGAGTTACAACAACTACGTATGGAAGTTAAGTATTTAAAAAAAGCTGAATGCCTTAGTTCAACACAAAACATCATCACCAATCAAGACAATGCACAAATAGTCTATGAATTAAGGCATGAATTTCCGGTGAAAGAATTGTTAAAGCGAGCCGATCTCCCACGAAGCACCTACTATTATCACGTAAAACAAATGGGAAAACCAGATCCAGACGCAGACTTAAAAAGAGAAATTAAAGAAATTTTTGACGAACATGAAGGGCGATATGGATACCGTCGCATTCGGGATGAATTAAGAAATCGTGGGCAAAAGGTCAACCATAAAAAAGTGCAACGAATCATGAAAGAGTTAGGATTGAAGTGTCAGGTACGAATGAAAAAATATCGTTCGTATAAAGGAACTGTTGGTAAGATTGCGCCTAATCATTTAAATCGCGAATTTACAGCGGAACAACCAAATGAGAAATGGGTAACTGATATTACGGAGTTTAAGCTTTTCGGAGAAAAACTTTATTTCTCACCTGTTCTAGATTTATTTAACGGAGAAATTATTACATATATAATCGGCCCAAGACCGACGTATTCCCTTGTCTCGGATATGTTGGATCAAGCTCTAGAACGGCTACCTGAAGACCACCAACTTCTAATGCATTCTGATCAAGGATGGCATTATCAAATGAAACAATACCGTGAGACGTTACAAGAGAAAGGGATTACTCAAAGTATGTCTCGTAAAGGGAACTGTTACGATAATTCTGTAATGGAGAATTTCTTTGGAATAATGAAATCAGAATTTTTATATCTTAAAGAGTTTGAGAGTATCGAGCATTTTAAATTAGAACTAGAAAAGTATATCGAGTACTATAATAACAAACGAATTAAGGCGAAATTAAAAGGTATGAGTCCAGTCCAATATCGAACTCATACCCAATACGCTGCTTAATCGTTAGAGCGCGAAGCGAGCCGCGACCTGCCAAGCCATTTCTTCCTCGCTACGCTTCGGAAAAAATGGCTTGGCAGGAAGTGGTCTAACTTATACAATTGATCGAACCTAATTAAATATTCGTGTCTAACTTTTTGGGGTCACATCAATGTGAAAGAGAGCTCCAGTGACCTTCATACCCTTAATGAAGGACAAATCGCATGTGAAAGAGTGCCCCAGTGACTTTCATACCCTTAATAAAGGTCAAATCACATGTGAAAGAGTGCTCTAGTGACCTTCATATCCGCAATAAAGCCCAAATCACCAGCAAAAATTAGTACCCATATCAAAAAAACCTAACCCCCGCAATCGAGAGTTAGGATTTTCCACATTATAAATTTTTCAAAATTGCATTCTTCACTTCTTCAAGGTTTGCGGTTCCCCCTAAGTCCCTTGTTTTCACGCCTGAAGCTAAAGTTGCTTCAATAGCATTTAAAACTTTTATTCCAGCTTGTTGGTGGCCTAAGAAATCTAGCATCATTTTACCTGTCCAAATTTGGCCAATTGGGTTCGCAACGCCTTGTCCTGCAATATCCGGGGCAGAGCCATGTACAGGTTCGAACATGGAAGGGTATTCTCTTTCGATATTTAAATTTGCAGCTGGCGCAATACCGATACTTCCCATAATTGCGCCACCTAAATCCGTTAATATATCGCCAAATAAATTAGAAGCAACAATTACATCAAATGCATGGGGCTTCATTACAAAGAATGCAGCTAGTGCATCAATATGATTGACTGCAGTATCAATGTCTGGGTAGTCCTTTTTAACTTCATCAAATATTTCATCCCAGAATGGCATGGAATACGTTAGGCCGTTTGATTTTGTAGCACTTGTTACATGCTGACGAGAGTTCTTTGCTAATTCAAAGGCATAGCGCATTGCACGTTCTGTACCTTTCCTTGTGAAAATGGCGTTTTGAATAGCAATTTCGTTGGCTCCTTGATGAATGCGACCACCACTATCGGAATATTCACCTTCTGAATTTTCACGAACAACCGTTATATCAAAGTTTTGTGGATCTCTTAATGGTGATTGAAGACCTTGTAGCAATTTTGCAGGGCGAACATTAATAGATTGTTTTAGCTCTCGGCGAATTTTAATTAACAGACCCCAAAGTGAAATATGATCAGGTACGAGCTCAGGCATCCCAACTGCACCTAAAAAGATTTGATCATACTTTTTAAGGGTTTCAATTCCGTCTTCTGGCATCATTTCGCCATGTTCTAAATAATAATCGCAACCCCATGGAAAGTATGTCCATTCAAATTGGAAGCCTCCATCAAGTTTCGCCACAGTATCTAGCACTTCAATTGCTGCTGGGACAACTTCTTTGCCAATTCCATCCCCCGGGATTACGGCAATTTTATATGTTTTCATTATTAAAACTTCCTTTATATAGAATTTTCAATCTATTAAAATATAACTTAAATTAAAAATGAAAAATACTATTTTTAATGAACAAAAATTTTGATTATTTTTAATTTGTAAGGATTTAGTTATACTAATAATCAGTCAATTATCTTATGAGGTGATAATTTGAAAGGAAATGAATTGAAGTGGGCACTAGCCATTTTGATAATGATTTTGCTAGCATACATACTTCCATATACGTTATTAACAGATGTAGCAAAATGGTACGGTAGTTTTTTAATATGGACAGTGCTGACATGTATTGTAATAGGAATTAATTTTTTCTTAACAAAGGATTGGAAGTGAAGAAATGACAACATCTATGGTCTGGTGGGGAATTGTAGTATATATCCTCATTGCATTGTTTGTTGCCTATTTATCTAGAAGTGGTAAGCAGACAAATATGGGGAGTTATTTTTTAGGTGATCGGAAGATGGGTGGGATTGTATCTGCCTTAAGTTATAGTGCGACAACTTATAGTGCCTTTATGTTAGTAGGGTTAGCAGGGTTAACCTACAATGGTGGTGTTGGTGCACTTGGATTTGAATTAATTTATTTAATGGGTGTTTCTCTAGTAGCCTTCTTTGGTCCACGATTCTGGGTGGTAGGGAAGAAATATGGTTATATTACGCCTTCTGAAATGTTAGGCGATCGTTATGATAATAAGATGGTAGCTCTTGTCGTTTCGATTACAAGTTGTGTATTTTTAATACCCTATAGTGCTGTACAACTTTCCGGTGTCGGCTATTTATTACAAGGCATGACGAATAATGAAATCTCCTATTCAACAGGTGTAATTATTGCCACAATTGTTGCCATTGTATTTTCGTATATTGCTGGAATTCGTTCCGTTGCATGGACGGATTCACTGCAAGCTGTTTTCATGATTATTACATCAACGGTTGTAGTACTTATATTAATCAATAGCTTAGGGGGATTTAGTGACTTTTTCGGTGCTATTGAATCAACGAAACCAGAGCATTTAGCAGTACCTGGAAATGGTTTTTGGAGTTTAACAACATTTATAGGAATGACGATACCGTGGTTCTTCTTTAGTTTATCAAATCCACAGGTTAGTCAGCGATTATTTATGCCAGCCTCTTTAAAAAGTCTCCGTATCATGCTTATGGGCTTTATGATATTTGGATTAATTTATACACTAGTTGCAGTGATTTGGGGATTCTCAGCAGTTGTGATGTTCCCAAATTTAGAAAAGGCGGATTTGGCAACTCCAATGGTATTATCGTCTGATGCAGTACCACCAATTTTAGGGGTAATCGTGATGGTCGGAATCATGGCAGCAGCAATCTCTACAATTGATTCAATCTTGCTAACTCTCTCATCCTTATTTGCAAGGGATGTCTATAGTCAGGTCGAAAAGAATTCTACTGACGCCATGCAATTGCGAGTTGGAAAAATTGTTATTCCGATAATTGCTATATTAGCTTATCTATTTGCTGAAATGGAGTTAGATTTAATAGCGGTTTTATCTGTTGCTTCCTCCGCGGGATTACTTGTTGTAGTACCTTCTATTATTGGAACATTCTTCTGGAAACGTGGAACAGCAGCAGGTGTATTATCGAGTGTCATTATAAGTGGTGTAGTTGTTATTATACTTGAACTGTTCAAATATAAACCATTTGGACTTGCTTCAGGGGTATGGGGAATCTCACTTTCAACAATATTATTTATTGTAGTGAGTTTAATGACAAAAGCTCCTGAAGCAAAAGCAAATGAATTTTTAAAAAGTGTCAAAATCGAATTGAATAAGTTTAAATAACAGTAGCCCGGAAATCTTGTGTAGATTTTCGGGCTTTGTAATTATCAATTAATAAAACGAAATACTGTGGAATAAAGTGAAAGAAAAGTGTGATAAGGGGTTGAATTAGTGTCCGATTACTTAAGAAGTGCCGTATTTGAACATTCCTTTTGGCTACATGTGTTAAGTGACCATAGTCGTTTTATTTATGACTCGCTATATCCTTCAGAAAAAGATGATATTTCAAAAGCGGTTTACTTCATTAAGAATTTTGATCAACTCCGTAGACAAGTAGACTCTCAAAATGAATCAACTATCGAGAACTTTACAAGAGATGTGGAAAAACTTGTAGCTGAACTAAAACAATTTAAGCTGTCCCTTATTAAACGTCATTTGCTTGGTCAAATGAATATCCATTTATCTCCTACTTTTATGAATCATATGGTGAATGAGTTAGAGGAATATCAGCTAATTTTAAGTTATTTAAAAGTTAAAAAAGTGCCGCCTATTTTTCATGAATTACATCATCATTTAGTATGGCTAGTTGATGCTGCTGGTCATGCTGGGGCAATTAATGATCAACTCGATGGGGTTGAAAAAAAGTTAAAGGAAAAAAGTCATGAATTTACGAAACAATTTGAACAATTTTATTTAAAAGCGGTTGAGTTAACTGGATATTTGCGTAGTAATGTGAAGAGATTCCCCGCATTAAAAAAATTTAATCATGATGTGGAAGTGGAAATGGGCTTATTTAAAACCTTTTTAAACGAGCTTAAGGAAATGGAATTGAGCGCTGAAATTCTTGGAACATTTACAGCTTCCATGGCAGATCATATGGCAAGGGAAGAACAATATTACTTAACGAAATTAATGCAATCATCAAATGCAAAAGCCAAATAATAAAAGCGTCTCACTCGTTGAGACGCTTTTGCTATTTACGCATTTACTGTTTCAATTGTATTTAAAACTTTTTGAAGATTTTTTAATTCTTCGTTGTTTAGTGGAATCATTGGTAAACGAACACCACCAACATTCACTCCATTTAGGTTTAATGCAGCTTTTACTGATGTTGGGTTTGGTGTAGCAAATAATACTTTCATAACTGGTAATAGTCTGCGGTGATCACGTGCTGCTTCTTGTAAATTACCACTTAAGAATTTTTGAATCATTGCTTGCATTTCATTACCAATAATATGAGATGCAACTGAGATTACACCAGCTCCACCGATTGAAAGTGCTGGAATCGTTAAACCATCATCACCACTATATAATGTGAAATGTTCTGGTGTTTTTTCAATAATTTCTGCCATTGCATCTAAATTACCGCTTGCTTCTTTAATCGCTACGATATTTTTAATTTCTGATAGTCGAACAACTGTATCAACAGAAATGTTAACGACACTACGACCTGGAACGTTATATAAAATAATAGGCAATACAGTACTTTCAGCGATTGCTTTGAAGTGTTGATATAATCCTTCTTGCGATGGCTTGTTATAGTATGGAGCAACAAGCATAACCGCATCAACTCCTGCACTTTCAGCAGCTCTTGTTAGTTCAATTGATGCTTTTGTGTTGTATGAACCAGTACCAGCAATAACAGGAATTCGACCATTCACTACTTTTACTGCGAAATTAAATAGTTGAACTTTTTCTTCTTCGCTTAATGTTGGTGACTCACCAGTTGTACCTGATACGACTAATCCATCAGTACCGTTTGCAATTAAGTAATTAATTAAGTTTTCAGTTGCCTGCCAATCAATTTCACCATTTTGATCAAAAGGAGTTACCATAGCAGTTAAAATTTTTCCGAAATTCATTCTTCTCCACATCCTCATCATTTTTATAATCGAATAGAGGGAGAAGGGCGTTAATGTATAAACGCAAAAAAGCAATAACGAGGACTCGTTATTGCTTAGAAATAAAAATCATTTCCTTGCGTAAGATAGCCCTCCATATAGTAAAACCTATATGACAGTTCTGCATTTATTCAACAACAGAACCAGCTTCAAGATTAAATGAGCATCTTGTAGCTTCGGCAAATTCCCCTTTCGACAATTGTCAACGGACCTCATTCTCCTCGAATTGTGTACTAATGGTCTTTGCGCCTCTATCCTTACTTCAAAAGTTTTGAAATAAGAAAATATATAATTATCAATTAGTGTACATCCTTTTATAGTGGAATGCAACACCTTTTCTAAATTTATAAAAAAATTAGCAAATTCAAACTATTTAACGATTATACGAGGGAAATTGATACTTTACAGGTACTATTAACTCTGTATTAAAACATTCTAGCTGAACAATCTAAAGACATAAGGAGGTGATAGAAATGGCTGACCGTAGTTCAAATAAGTTACAAGTACCTGGAGCACAGGCGGCAGTTGATCAAATGAAATACGAAATTGCTCGCGAATTTGGTGTAAACCTTGGACCAGAGGATGCTTCTCGTGCGAATGGTTCAGTTGGTGGAGAAATTACAAAACGTCTTGTGCAAATGGCAGAAGCACAATTAAGAGGTCGTTCAGGACAATAAAAATATAAAATGACTAAGGGCTAATTCAAAAAACTATTTTTTGTGTCAGCCTTTAGTCTTTTATTTAGTTTATTAACTATTTGTTCATTAATCATTATTATCTTAGAACTATCTATTAATACAGTTAGCTATTATTATTTTTTTCCAGAAATTCAAATTACTATATTTAAATTCCTTTCTTTGGTAGAATTGTTTTGCTTGAAAATTCTATAAAAAGAAGGGAATGGAGTGAAATGTGGAAAAAGTTAACTGCTTCTGCACTTATGTTATCGCTTGCGGCTGCGAGTATTGCACATGTTGAAAATACAAGTGCTGCTGCAATTGATTCGAATGAAGTAACACGCGGGGAATATGTAAAAAAAGTAATTGAAACAATGGGATTAGAACTAGGTACTGGAAAAATAGTGAAATTTGAAGATGTACCGGACTCTTTAAAACCTTATATTGAAAAAGCAATCGAATTAAAGTTAGTGTCAGGAAAAACGGAAACACAATTTGCTCCAGATGACAAGATTACGCGAGAAGAGGCAATTGTCATTGTTGCAAATGCGCTACAAAAGGATAGCGACTATTCTGAAGCAGTTTTAAATAAATTTAAAGATAGTAAAGAAATACAAAAAGATAACCGTGATGAAGTTGCAAAAGCTGTTTCATTAGGTATTTTAAAAGGTTATGGAGATCAGACATTAAAACCAACAAATGTTTTATCATATAGACATATGAATACTATTTTAGAACGTTTCTTAAAGGAATATTCACCAGTGGAAGCAAATACAACTGTGTCTTTAAGAATTTTAGGAACATCGGATATTCATACGAATATTATGAACTATGACTATTACAAAGATACTGAATCTAATAGTTTAGGTTTAGTAAAGACAGCTACACTAATTAAAAAAGCACGAGAAGAAAATCAAAATACATTGTTATTTGATAATGGAGATTCTATACAAGGTACTCCACTTGGGTCATATAAACAAGCTGTAGCTGTACTTAAAGACGGGGAAGAGCACCCATCGATTACTGCTATGGAATTGTTAGACTATGATGGTTCTACATTTGGGAACCATGAATTTAATTATGGATTAGATTATTTAGATGAAGTACTAGATGATGCAGATTTCCCTTATGTAAATGCAAACATTAAAGATGCAACTACTGGTGAGAATCTGTATACACCTTATGTATTGATAGATAAAGAAGTTGTTGATTCACAAGGAAATAAAACAACGATTAAAGTGGGAGTAACTGGTATTGTACCACCACAAATATTAAATTGGGATAAGTCTCATCTTGAAGGTAAAATTGTTGTAGACGATTCAGTACAAGCTGTTGAGAAGGTAGTACCCGTTATGGAAAAAGAAGGAGCAGATGTGATCGTTGTTCTTTCACATTCAGGATTAGGGGATACTACTCATGAAGTAGGGGAAGAAGACGTGACGTATCTACTGACAAAAGTAGAAGGTGTAGATGCCATCATTACTGGTCATGCTCATCAAGTATTCCCGGGACAAGTGGACGAGTCATTAACAGGCGTTGATTTAGAGCAAGGAACAATCAACGGTGTACCTGTTGTCATGCCAGGTAAATATGGCAGTCATTTAGGTGTGATAGATTTAACGCTTGAACAAAAAGGTGAAGAATGGGAAGTTGTTAACTCTAAAGCCGAAGTACGTAAAATTGCAGAAGATGCATCTGATGTGGATAAGGAAGTAGCTGCAGTTGTAAAAGAAGCCCATGAAGGAACAATTGAATATGTTCGACAAGCAGTAGGTAACACAACTGCAGATATTCATAGTTACTTCTCACAAGTTCAAGACGATCCATCTATTCAAATTGTGACAAATGCACAGACAGAATATGTTAAAGAAAAAATAAAAGGTACACAATTTGAAAACTTACCTGTACTTTCAGCAGGAGCTCCTTTTAAAGCAGGTACTCGTAGCGATCCTGACTATTACACATTTGTTCCAAAAGGTGAATTAGCAATTAAAAACGTGGCTGATTTATATTTATATGATAATACTGTAGCAATTATTAAGGTTACAGGCGCAGACGTGAAAGAATGGTTGGAAATGTCTGCAGGTCAGTTTAATCAAATTGATCCATCGAAAACGGAAGAACAACAACTAATTAATACAGAATTCCGTTCTTACAATTATGATGTGATTGATGGTGTAACGTATGAAATTGACGTAACACAACCTGCAAAATATGATGCAAATGGTAAACTTGTAAATGAAAAAGCAGAACGTATTGTTAATTTACAATATGATGGTAAACCAATTGACTTAACACAAGAATTTATCGTGGCAACAAATAATTACCGTGCAAATGGAACGTTCCCAGGTGTACGTAATGCATCTTATGTTGAAATTTACCCAGATGAAAACCGTCAAGCAATCATTGACTATATCATTGCGAATAAGACAATTGATCCTACTGCTGATGGTAATTGGAAGTTTTCTGAGCTACCAAAAGAAGCAAATATTGTATTTGAAACTTCTAAGAAAGCAGTGGATGTAATTCCTCAGAATAGTAATATTCAATACATCGGTGAGGGTACTGATGGCTTTGGTAAATATTCAATAAAATAAACTCATTTTAAAGCTCTACATAAATTTACTTATGTAGAGTTTTTTGATTGGTGTTTTTCATTTTTTGTATTTCTTTCATTAAATAATTTACTTGCATTTCTAATTCTTTTATTCGAGCTTCCTCAGATGTTTTAACAGAAGCGTCTTTAGAAGCGTTATTATAATTTTGATACACTTCCCGTTGAAGTTCTTCAAGCGCAAGGAAGGAAGCGTAAGATTCGATTATCCCTCCAATTAGAGAGAGAACACCGCCAAATGCACCTAGCTTAGCAATAAATAATTCGTTTTTACTAGAGGTATCTTCACCTTCAATATCTGTGATTGGGTTATTTACAATTGGGCGTTGAATAGGCGGAATGATAATAGGTCGATTTTGATATTGCACGGTCCCCCTCCTCTATTGCCATTCTCTTTGTATTGTATGTCATGACAAAGTGAAAGGAGACTAAGTTAATCTTTTAAAATAAAAAAGAAGCCTAAAGACGATGCAGTCTAAAGGCCATTCACACAAATAATGTTTTATGATTTATTTAAAATAAACGAAATAGCGGTTGAAAATTTATATTGTCGTCTAGATATACTATTCATTTTATCTAGTTCGTCTCGATTAATTAATTGAATACCGTTAGATTTTGCTAAATTTTTAGCTGGGGTAGTGTAGTATTGGTTCGTAACAACGATTCCTACATCAGCTCGATAGTGTTTAATCGCACCAGCTACTTCTTGAACAGCGCGGATACCTGCTTTTTTATTTAAACACTTAGCTTGGACGACAAATGTTTTTTTTCCCTTCTTTAAAATCAAATCTGCTCCATAATCCTTAGATTTTTTAGTTAGCTTCACCTTATATCCATGTCTTTCATAAAGCTGTTTTAAGTACTTTTCAAATTCTTGCCCTGTCATTTCATCAATTTCATGAAGCTCCAATAATTTATTTTTAGTAAAAAAGGATTTTACAAAATAAAAGATTGGTTTAAATAATTTGCTCAAAATTTTATAAACAAACATTCTCACAGGTTTATAAATACATGTAATGACGATTGCTAATAATAGATAAAAAGAAAAATCAGTTACGCTCGGTTGAACAGATAGCGAATTTAACATTGCTATCAAAATACAAAAAGCAAAAATACTAAGAATTAAAAACTCTGTTACTTTTGTTTCTTTCACTTTTACCTTTTGTTTTCTCATCGATGACATCCTTTTGCTAATATATTATGAAATTATTTTGTTTAATTAACGATTTAATATACGTTGTCATTTTTTACAGAAATAACAATCTATAAAGTAAACAAAGAATACTTATACTACACACTGAGGTGAAAAATGGTGTATAAATTATTGTCCCATAACGACCTAGATGGTGTAGGTTGTGGTATATTAGCAAAGCTCGCTTTTGATAAAGATGTGAAGGTTCGATATAATTCCATTGCTTCTTTAAATCGTGAAATTGAATATTTTTTAGAAAATGATTCACCAGATACTTTTTTATTTATTACGGATCTTTCACCAAATGAGGAAAATGAGAAACGATTAACTAGCCATTATGCAGAACATGAAAATATTCAACTGATTGATCATCATAAAACGGCATTACATTTAAATGAGCAGGATTGGGGTTATGTTTTAGTAGAGGATGAAGATGGCAAGCTCGCTTCAGCAACCTCATTATTTTATGAATATTTAGTATCAAACAAATATTTGAATCCAACAAAAGCGATTTCTGAATTTGTCGAATTAGTTCGGCAGTATGATACGTGGGAATGGGAAAAGAATGAAAATCAAAAAGCCCATTCTTTAAATTCTTTGTTTTTCTTAGTATCGATTGACGAGTTTGAAGAAATGATGATTGAACGTCTAAAATCAAGCGATCATTTTGATTTTGATGAATTCGAAAAGCGATTATTAAATATGGAAGAAGATAAAATTGAACGTTACATTAATAGGAAAAAACGTGAAATTGTTCAAGCAAAAATCGGAAAACATTATGTTGGCATTGTTTATGCGGAATCTTATCATTCTGAATTGGGAAATGAGTTAGGAAAGGAATTTGCTCATCTTGATTATATTGCTATGCTCAGCTTAGGTGGAAAACGCATTTCTTTTCGTACCATCCATGATCATGTAGATGTTTCGGAAGTAGCTGGAACTTATGGTGGTGGTGGGCATCAAAAAGCTTCAGGATCTTCTTTAACCGAAAAAGCATTTAAACAATTTGTAACAGATACGTTCAATTTAGAACCTCTACATGCGGATGCAAAACGAAATCGTTATAATATAAAAGAAACATCCTTTGGTACGTTATATCAAAATCGTAGAGATGACTTGTTTTTCCTATATCAGAAAAACGGAAAATGGCACATTAAACAAAATAAGAAAAAATTATCCGATTCCTTTATTAGTTTTGCTGAAGGAGAAAAGTTCTTAAAACGAAACTTTGAAGCATGGTTAGTAAAAGATGAATTCTTTGTGGAGTATTTAATAAATGAAGTTAAAAAGAAGGAGTAGTAAATGAGTAAATCATTGCTACTCTTTTTTTGTTGAAAGAAAAGAGTATTTTTTTAAGATTTACCCAGCTTCAATAAGTAAATTGTATTGAATTTTCTTAATTTAATGCCGATTAAAAAGGTGTACAAATGGATTGTATAAGGATAAAATAGTTGAGACTTTAGTAATATAATGGTTTAGTGTAATAAAATGGATTTGATATAAAAAGTGGTGAAATTGATGAATGGAAATCCTAGTGACATTGAATATATTAATCGAATATTTAATGAACTAACTGACAATATTATTGTACTAAATAAACTTAGAAACATATTATACATAAATCCTCAAGCAATGAGGCTGTTTGATTTAAGTAATGTTAACGAACTAATTGGACAACCAATTAATACAATCTTTGTAGACTTGTTCGATTCAGAAGAAAATAATATTTATACTGCAATGAAAAAAGCAAACGAGTCTTTCCTAGTAGATGTAAAGATAGAGCGAGTACATTTAGGGGATAACGCATACGAGATTCTTCTTTTGAAAACGATTGAACAAAATAAATTAGATGAGATTAATAAAAGGAAAATTTGCTTTTTTGATATGATGAGAAATGTTCAAAATGGCATTTTCTGTATGGAGAAAAATAAAGAGGGCCAATTTATTTATACAATGGCAGTTGGAAAACTTTTAGAGGAAATCGGTGTAGGGTGTAACACATTGATAGACAAAACGCCATCTGAAGTGTTTCCCAATGAAATCGCGCTACTTAAAGAAGAGCATTATAAGAAAGCATTCAAAGGATTTCATACAACATATGAGGTGAAGATAAAAAACAAACTTCTATATGTTGATGTCACACCTGTAAAAAATGGAAAAGAAGTTACGGGATTAGTTGGAACAGTAACGGACTTTTCGGAATTAAGAACAACACAACAAGAGCTCCTTATTAATGAAGAAAGATTTCAAACGTTATTTAAGTATAGCCAAGACTATATCATTATCCTTAGTAAGAATGGCGATACAATTAATATGAATCCAAGTGCATTAGAATTTTTAGGATTAACAAATGAGGACATTTCAAGTTTTAGTTTATATGATATTATTCCAAGTAGTGATCAAGTACGAGTAAGAATCCATTTTGAACAAGCTACTCTAGGATATGCTCAAAATTTTGAACTTGGCTATAACCGTGAGAATGATAGAGAAGTATATTTTAATATCACACTATTTCCAATTATTGTTGATTCCAATATTCAAGGAGTATATTTGGTAGCAAAGGATATTACAGAGCAGAAGAAAAATCAATTTAGAAATGCATATTTAGCTCAGCATGATGAATTAACTACTCTTCCAAATAGAAGATGGATGGAAAGTAAACTTAATGAATCTTTACAACATGCAAAACTACAGAATAAGAATCTTGCTGTACTTTATATCGATTTAGATCGGTTTAAATCCATTAATGATACGTTAGGGCATTATATTGGCGATCAATTACTCAAACAATTTGCTATGCGCTTAGTTCAGTGTGTTGGGGATAATCATGTGTCCCGTATGGGTGGAGATGAGTTTATGGTCCTGATACCAGATACAATAGGTAAAATTGAAGCGACTGAAATAGCAGATGCGATTTTAAAAAGTTTAACCAGACCATTTTATATAGAAGATTATGAATTATTTATTACAACAAGCATAGGGATTAGTATGTTTCCGTCTACAGGAAACGATGGTATAGATTTAATGAAAAAGGCAGACATAGCTTTGTATAAAGCAAAAGAATTTGGCCGTAACATGTATCAACTGTACGATGTATCGATGAATAATAAAAATTATCAATCGTTAATTTTGGAAAGAGATTTGCGAAAAGCTATATTAAATGAAGAATTTATCGCTTATTTCCAACCAAGAGTAGATGCAAGTTCAGGTAAAGTAATTGGCGCAGAAGCATTAATTCGTTGGAATCATCCGGTTGTTGGATTAATTTCTCCAGGAGAATTTATACCTCTTGCAGAAGAAACAGGACTTATTATACCAATGGGGAAATGGATGAAAAAGAGAGTTTGCGAACAACTAGTTACATGGAGAGAAGCAGGACTTCCTATCGTGCCAATTAGTGTGAATATTAGTTCTCAGCGGTTTTTACAAAAAAACTTTGCCATGGATATTCGGGAGTTATTGGAAGAATACAATTTAGAAGGTAAATATTTAGAAATTGAAATTACAGAGAATTCAATTATGAAAAATGAAGAAACCGTAACCAAGACGTTAAGGGAATTAAAGGAACTTGGTGTGAAAATTTTTATTGATGACTTTGGTACAGGCTATTCTTCTTTTAATTATTTAAAAACTTTCCAAATTGATGGTGTAAAGATTGACCGTTCTTTTATTCAGAACATATCATCAGAATCTGAAAATGCGAGTATCACGACAGCAATGATTAAAATGGCGCAACATTTAAAATTAGACGTCATCGCAGAAGGTGTGGAAACTGAAGGGGAATTAAATTATTTACTTGAACAAAATTGTAATGAAATGCAAGGTTTCTTCTTTGGAAGACCATGCCCAATTGACGAATTTGAATGTAACTTTTTAAAAGGATAAATTTTGTTAAAGCTTAGAATGTCTTATTGGCATTTTAGGCTTTTTTCCTTGTAATCCATAAAATTGTAAATTGTTCTATAGCTCATGTATGATTGATTTAACGATAGAACTACTAGGAGTGATTTGGGGATGGAAATTGGACTAACTACCTTTGTTGAAACAACACCCGATGTAAAAACAGGTAAAGTAATTAGTCATGCAGAACGTATTCAACAAGTTTTAGAAGAAATTATTTTGGCAGATGAAGTGGGATTAGATGTATATGGTGTAGGTGAACATCATCGAAAAGACTATGCATGTTCTACACCGGCAGTACTATTGGCTGCAGCAGCTTCACGAACAAAAAATATTCGCTTAACAAGTGCAGTTACCGTATTATCTTCTGATGATCCAGTACGTGTTTTTCAAGAGTTTTCAACGGTAGATGCCATTTCAAATGGTCGTGCTGAAATTATGGCGGGTCGCGGGTCTTTTATCGAATCTTTCCCGCTTTTCGGCTATGATTTAAAAGATTACGATGAGTTATTTGAGGAGAAATTGGATTTACTCCTTCAAATAAGAGAGAATGAAATCATTAATTGGGAAGGTCGCCACCGTCCATCTATTCCAAATAGAGGCGTTTATCCACGACCGGTTCAAGATCCATTACCAGTATGGATAGCAAGCGGTGGTACGCCGCAATCAGTAGCCCGTGCAGGTATGCTTGGTTTACCGTTAGCACTAGCGATTATTGGTGGAAGTCCGTTGCAGTTTGCAGCCCTTGTGAAGTTATATTATCGTTCCGCTGAAAAGGCAGGACATGACATTTCAAAATTAACTGTTGCGTCACACTCCCATGGGTTTGTTGCCCAAACAACAGAAGAAGCGGTCGAAAAGTTCTTCCCACCGACACAATACGCAATGAATGTATTAGGAAGAGAGCGTGGTTGGGGACCATACACGCGGGACACTTTTGATTATGCTAGAAGTTTAGAAGGAGCTCTGTATACTGGTGATGTAAAAACAGTGGCAGAAAAAATTATATTACTCCGTAAAAAAGTTGGTATTACTCGTTTTATGCTCCATTGCCCAGTTGGGTCGATGCCTCATGAGGATGTTATGAAATCTATAGAATTATTTGGGAAAGAAGTAGCTCCAATGGTTCGAGAAGAAGTTGATCGTTGGGAAGCATCGGGAATGCCTGAAGATTAATATTGAATCAAAAGCTAGTGAATGACTCATTAGCTTTTGATTTGCTAAAGCATCAATCTATTTTTCTCTTAAATATCAGTTCGAAAAAGGCAGACATCCCGTATGCAGCAACACTTGGTGAAAAGATTTGAACTAACTCCCACCCTTGCTTTTCATGCTCTACTACTATTTCATGATAATCTTCTTTTGGTTTCTTTCCGAAATTTGTTAAATCTATTTTACGAATTTATGCTCATACATTATAAACACCCCTTTTAACAATAAATTTTAAATGAAGTAGACATTTCTGTATATATATTAAATTCCAATTTTTTGAATTTAATAAGCAAATTGTAGCCTTTCCCACTCCCTACATCTCAGGTCTTAGATTAAATTACGTTTTAGGGCCATTTTGTTTTCAATTTATTTTTTGTATCCTTTAATTACATCAAATAAAGATTGAAAGGACGATAATTTTGAATAAAAAATTTTTTATCATTGGGATTTTGCTTATTGCAATTGTCACGGTGACTGTAATAAATATTGTTTCTAAAAATATTCCAAAAGAAGTGGAAATAAAACAAAATTTCTCTCATGTAGAGGTAGATACGGACAATTCGGATATTATTTTTATTGCTTCTAAAGATAAAACAGCAAAAGTAGAGCTTGAAAATAGTAATAACAAGTATGAACTAATTGCAAATGTGCATGGTGATACGTTAGAGGTTGAGATCGAGCATAAATGGTTCAGACTATTTTCTTTTAATTTCTTTTCAAAAACACCGAAATTAGTAATTTATCTACCGGAAAATATTTCTGGAACGATTACTGCAGAGACGGCGAATGGTTCAATTGAAGCTGACAAACTTTCTGCTAAAGAAATGACTGTAGAAACGAATAACGGTGAAGTCTATTTAAGTAATTTAAAAGTTTCATCCCTTTATATTGAATCAGATAATGGGGAAGTCTTTTTAGAAAATATCGATGGTAAAATTGTAGGGGAGTCTTCCAATGGTGATATTTCACTTGTAAATGATACTTTAGATCAACCGGTAAATCTTGAAACAAATAATGGGACAATTTCAATTCAAACAAAAAATGAACCTAAAAATGTGACAATTGAAGTAGAAACTGATAATGGTGAAATTTCGATTTTTGGTAACGCAAATGCAAAAACTGTATTTGGGAAAGGAAAAGAGTTAGTTAAGTTAAGTTCTAATAATGGGGATATTATTGTAGAATAGTAGAATTTTAAATGTTGAAAGAGGAAGAAGCAAGCTGGTAAATTTAAAGAATCTTCCTCTTTTTTATAATTAATTTTTTCACACTTATCTAACATCCGAAGTCACCTTTTCCACCTCCATAATATATACCACAATACGTATTTTCCTAAAGGAATTAAGTGAGGGAAAAAGAATACAATAAATAGTATTGAGTAAAAAGTTTTCCACTCGATAGAAACGCAAAACTTTAAGTAAAGGTGAGTCATTTATATGAACGATGTGTTGGTGATTGATGCTGATTTAGCTTATCAACGTGCTGAACAGAAAGCAGAGAAGTATTTTAATGATTTAGTCAAAGAAATAAAAGAAAAGACATATGACCAAACCTTAATTAATGATTTTCTATCGTGGAAAGGTAATCATATTCATCATCCAAAATTCTTTTCTTATTTTAGTAGAAAAAATCGAAAACCAAGTTCAAAAGAGTTTCATCAATATATTCAATGGCTTGATATGACCAATAAATTAGAAGGTTATTTGGATCGAAGTGTATCTTACTTATATTTGCGAGATTTAGGGAAGAAATTAAATGACCCTAAAACAGAGGAGAAAATTCAAAAGGAAGTTGCGCGGTTAAAAAATCAATTAACTAATTCCTCTAGCAATGAGACAAATGAATTTTTCAATATAAGTCGTTTGTTTCGCAAAGCACAAAAAGAAGGAATCGACCATACTTTTGTTTGGCTAATGGATAAATTGAATGGGGTTGCTAGAAATATTCCAGAAGGATTAGATGCAGTGAATGCGCGAAGAAAGCTTATTAAAATTATTGCCGGAGTATTAATGCATACTGCAGATGAGATGGATGAAGATGTTTCAGTCAACCGTGAAAATAAATTGGATCAGGCGATTCGGCTAGGGTACTCTTATGGTATAACTTATCCTTTTATCGATGATTTGTTGGATTCTCAAATACTATCCGAACAAGAAAAAATCAATTTCTCTGAAATCATAAGAACTGCATTAGTGACAGGAAACGTTCCAGAACTTGGGCAAGAATGGTCAGTAGAGAGACTTCAATTTATGCAGTATATTCATTCAGAACTGCAGGAAGCGTTTGAATATATAAAGTCCCACCAATCTCATGAAAACCTTCATAAATTTTTCGAGCAAGCGTATGTTTTTTTTAATTCTCAAGAAGTCGACCGAAGAAAGAATCTGACAAATGCCCATTATTCTAATGAAGAAATTTATATACCTATTATTTTAAAATCCTCTTCCTCCAGATTAATTTCACGCTCAATTCTCACTGTTTCCGATGATGAAGGATTTGAAAATCGGATATTTTTATATGGGATTTACAATCAACTTGCGGATGATTTTGCTGATATGTTTGATGATATGAAAGATGGGGCAGTGACGCCATACACTTATTATTTGAAGCATCATAAATATCGTTCAGATTTAATTAACCCCTTTGAAATGTATTGGGCAGTTATTGTAAACCTTATACACAATGTCTATGAATCTGACCCGAAAACTAAAGATGTAATATTAAACCGGGCAATCAATGGGTTGAAGCGTTTTAAAGAAAAACATGGACAACGAAAATATAAAGAAGTAATGAGTCAATTTGCCTCAGGATTTGCTTTTAATAAAGTACTACAAAGAATGGTAGATTTAGCCGATGATGTTGACTTTTTTGATAAATTACTACGCGATCATATGATAACAAGTTTGAAAAATGAAAGTGATGAGCAAGAACAATTTAAGGAAACCATTGAGTCTGTGAGGGAACATTTAAATCAACATTTAGAAATTTCCAGAGACGCTCAAATTACGAGTTTTAAAGATAAAATAAACGATGCAGCTAATTATAGTTTATCGAGTGGTGGAAAAAGGTTAAGACCTATTATTACTTGGTTTACTGGGGTAAAGCTATATGGGGTGAATGAAGACTCCATACTTCCGCTACTTAAGTCACTAGAATATATGCATACCGCTTCACTCATTTTTGATGACTTACCTTCTCAAGATAATGCTTTGTTAAGAAGAGGACGTAGAACGATACATGAAGTATACAATGTAGCAATTGCAGAATTAACAGGTATATTTTTAACTCAAAAGGCAATTGAAGAACAATGTATACTTAATAGTTTTCAAACAGAAACGATATTAAAGCTAATTCAATATACAGCCCAGATAACTTCGAATATGTGTAAGGGCCAGATGATGGATTTAGAATCAAAAGAGAAGACTTTAACATTAGAACAATTAAATACCATGTGTTTTTATAAAACCGGGTTAGGCTTTGAAGCAGCTTTAGTGATGCCAGCTATTTTAGCAAATGCAAAGGAAACTGATATACAAGCATTGAAAAAATATGCCAAACATGCAGGAATCGCCTTTCAAATTAAAGATGATTTACTTGATGTGGAAGGGAATACGGTTGAATTAGGGAAACAAGCAGGAAAAGACAATGAAAATAATAATTCTACTTTTGTTTCAGTCTTGGGTGTTGAAAAGGCAAAAATCGAAATGTATGAGCATTACAGCTTAGCACTAGAGGCTTTAGAAGAGATACCGGCTAACACGAATTTCTTAAAATATATATTAAATTACTTGATTTATAGAGATAACTAAATAGGGTTTCCATGGGATAATAACCACGGAAACCCTGTTTTTATTGAATTTGTTCTATTTTATCACTATGGCTGTTTGCAATCGTTTCTTTTTTTCCATAGAAGTTCACAACGATCACACCTGAAATAGCGATAAGACCACCGATAAGGGAAAGGGAGGAAGGCAGTTCACTTAGCCAAATCCAAGCGACAATGATAGCAATCACTGGTTCAAGGTAAAGAATACTTGATATAGAACTAGCATTGGCAAGAGATAACGCCATTGCCCAAGTTAAGTAAGCGATAGCAGTAGGGAAGATACCAATATAAATTGAGGTTAAATTTGCCTCTAAAGTAGCTGTTTGGAGAGTTGTCAATAACCCAGGTGCAAAAATTAAAAATGGAATTGTTCCTGCCCAAGTACAATAAGCTGTTAATTCAATCGCACTGTATCTAGTGAAAAATGGTTTTTGGTACACAAAAAAGAGGGAGGTCGCAATCGCTGCGAGTAGTGTTAAAAATATACCAGGTGCAATACCAAAGGATGTATCACCAGAACCAATCGCAATTAATAGTATGCCGATAAACCCAAATCCTAATCCAACCCAACCAATTTTTCCTAATCGTTCTTTTAAAATGATTATCGCTAGAATCGTTGTGAAGATTGGTCCAGAACCGATTAACATACCTGCTGTTCCTGCACTAATGGTTAATTGTCCATTCGTAGCACAAATATGATACCCACTAATTCCAATCCAACCTAGGAGCATAATTTTCCAAAAGTCTTCCTTCTTTGGTAAACGAATTTTAAAACTTGGAATACAAGCGAGTATCGCAAAAATTACAGATGCTAATAGAAAACGAAATAAAATAAGATGTCCTGCAGAAAAGCCTCCACTTAAGCTAACACTATTTGCCGCGAAGGTTGATCCCCATATAACAACAGTGAAAAGTCCTAATAATAATGCTTTTGAATTCAATTACTTTCACCATACTTTCTACAATAAATCATAGAAACAATCTTCTCACGTTCTCTATCATATTAGCAATATTTTTTTGTGGCTATTACAAAAGATAAATGAGCCCATAATGGACAACAAAAAAGAGAGTTTAACTTCAACTCTCAAAATTACTAAACTATAAATTTAGAATGAAATAATCATGCCGTCTTTTCCTGCATATGTGCCAATGGCTGCGCCCATGTAATTGACAATAATCTTTTTCGGATTAAATCGATGGAAAAGATTTTGCTTTAATGCTTCCACTTCTTCTAAATTTCCGGTATGGGAAATTCCAATTGTTACATTGGAAAAGTCTTTCCCCCTTTCTTGAAGGAGTTCGAATATGCGATTTTGAAGTTTTTTCTTCCCACGGATTTTTTCATACACTTCAACCTTTCCGCCTTCAACTCTTTCTAATATAACTTTAATATTTAAAATCTTTGCTAAAGAACCTTCAAATTTACTTAATCGTCCGCCTTTGACAATGTTCTCTAAAGTATTTAGTATGACAAGGATATTCATATTATCTCGGTATTCAGTCAGGTTTTTAACGATTTCCTCTACTGAAAGCCCCTGTTTCACAAGTTCCGCTGCTCGAATGACTTGTAAACCGTGTCCAAGGGAAGCTGCTAATGTATCAAAAATCGTTACATTTGAACAATTAGCTAATTCCTTCCCAATACAAGCTGATTGATAAGTTCCACTTAGTCCAGAAGACACTGTTAAACATAAAATGTCTATATCTTTATCGTATTTAGAAAAGCTATCTACAAATGTTGCTGGAGAAGGTTGAGAAGTTTTTGGAAGTTTATTGGAACTAAACATTTTTTCTAAAAACTCCTCTGAAGAAATATCTACCTTTTCTTTATAATCTTTGCCATCAAGTGTAACGGTGATTGGGATCACATCTATGTCATATTGTTCTATGTATTTAACAGGTAAGTCTGCAGAACTATCTGTTATGATTTTTATCATTTCTGAAAACCCCTTCGATTATTAATAGGTGATATCTATTATAAACATTATACAAATTTAGATAAATCAAAATTGACTATACATTGTAAAAAAACCCCCATCTCATTTTAAGATGGGGTATGGTTCATTAATAAAACTTCTTCTTACCTTGTTCATCTTTTAAAATTTCAACGGCCTCTCTAAATCGAAGGGAATGGACAATTTCACGTTCACGGAGGAATTTTAAACCATCATTTAAATCTGGGTCATCAGATAAATCAATAATCCATTGATAAGTAGCGCGGGCTTTTTCTTCAGCGGCAATATCTTCATAAAGGTCTGCTATTGGGTCACCTTTTGCTTGAATATACGTAGCTGTCCATGGTACCCCAGATGCATCGTGATAGAATAACGCTCGATCGTGGTTTACGTAATGGTCTCCTAAACCTGCTGCTTTCATCATCTCTGGTGTCGCATCTTTCGTCAGTTTATACACCATCGTTGCAATCATCTCTAAATGTGAGAACTCTTCCATTGCAATGTCATTTAATAATCCAATAACTTTGTCAGGAATGGTATAACGTTGATTCATATAACGTAAAGCAGCTGCAAGTTCGCCGTCAGCTCCTCCATATTGCTCAATCAAAAACTTCGCAAGCATTGGGTTACATTGACTTACTCTAACGGGATATTGGAGTTTCTTTTCATAGTAAAACATCCCTTTATTTTCTCCCCTCACATTCAACATGAATTAATAAAACTTGAAATTTGCATTTTCAAGATGACTAATAGCTGTTGCTCATTAGAAGTTTTTTCAGTGCCATCTAGAGCTGAACGTGCTCCGGTTTTCGGATTGTCTAGCTGCGGCGGCTAACTCCTCGGACACTTCAATTTCCTCCTACGCGTGTAAACACGCTTGTCGGAAGTCTCCAGTGTCTGTCGGAGCTGGTCGAGCCGCCTTCGCTTTTCGGATTGTCTAGCTCCGCGCGTTAGCCGTTCGGAAACTTCGACTTCCTCCTGCGTGTGCGAGCACACTTATCAGAAGTCTCCAGTTTCTGTCACGGCTGAACGAACGCGCTCCGCTTTTCTAATGTCTAGCTGCGGCGGCTAGCTCCTCGGACACTTCAACTTCCTCCTACGCGTGTAAACACGCTTGTCGGAAGTCTCCAGTGTCTGTCGGAGCTGGTCGAGCCGCCTTCGCTTTTCTAGACTTGCCATGGCCATGGGGTGTCGTCTATGTCCCATGGGTAGTTGGAGTAGCTTCTTCCAAAGTTCATGAGCGGGCCGAATTTTTTCTCGAATTCTACTTTTAGTTGCATACTCTTTTTGGCTAATTCGTTAAATTGTTTTACTGCATCTAAATCGTTTGGGTGGGTGTCAAGGTAAAGGTTTAATTCTACAATGGCGAAGTCGATTGCTTGTAGTTCCTCAAGGCATTGATAGTATTCAGGTGGCATTTGTTTAGCCATGTTTATTCACCCCTTTATTTGGATCAGGATAAGGGCTATATAATTGTGGCCAAAGTGTACCGTGCATCAATGCTTGCTTCGGAGTAAATTGTTGTAGTCCTGGAGGTTGGAAATTCATATAGAGTTGTGGAGGTGTGTTATAACTTTTTACTCGTATTGGTTTACACGGATCAAAAGGACCCACATACGGTTCCCAATACTTATATTCTGAATGCATAAAATCCTCCTTTCATTTGCACTAACTTATGTGTATGAATGGAAAAATTCAATTATTCCCAGAAAAGTCTTATACAAATTGTGAAGAAATAGAAGAACATGGTTTTATTGAGTTGTTCTATTTAAATAGACTTTTAATTTATTTACTTGATTGTCTTTTAATTTTTTTCCCATTAAATAACTAAAAATTTATTAGGCATTATATAAAAGCCAATTTAATATGATGGTAAAGAGCTCACTGATTTTTAGATTCAGCGAAGCTCTTTTATTCTATATAAATCAAGGGCATTAACTGCACTAATGAAAAGACCTAAATTCATCTCAAGTATTCGGTATCATTTGTGGACTAACTTCATACTATGTAAAAAAGCCCTGAATGGAGGGAGAACTATCGATATTTTAAGCAGGGTAAAACGCTATAGAGAAGAAGAGAATCAACTGAAATGGGAAGGTACTTTTGCTGAATACTTAGAAATCGTAAAGCAAAGACCAGAAGTTGCACAAACAGCTCATTCACGTGTCTACAATATGATTAAAAGTGCTGGTGTACTAGAAAAAGATGGTCAAAAAATGTACCAGTTCTTTGGGAGAGAGATTTTTGGTTTAGAGTCTGCACTTGAAAGACTTGTAGAGGAATATTTCCACCCAGCAGCAAGAAGATTAGATGTTCGAAAGCGTATTCTATTATTGATGGGTCCAGTTAGTGGTGGTAAATCGACTATTGTTACATTGCTGAAAAGAGGTCTTGAGCAATACTCACGGACTGATGAAGGGGCAGTTTATGCAATTAAAGGTTGTCCAATGCATGAAGACCCTCTACATCTGATTCCACATCATCTAAGAGAAGATTTCTATAAAGAATATGGAATTCGAATTGAGGGAAGTTTATCTCCATTAAATACAATGCGTTTAGAGCAAGAATATGGAGGACGCATTGAAGATGTTATGGTTGAACGAATCTTCTTCTCTGAGGATCGTCGTGTAGGTATTGGAACATTTACTCCATCAGATCCAAAGTCTCAGGATATCGCGGATTTAACGGGTAGTATTGACTTTTCAACGATTGCGGAATACGGTTCTGAATCAGATCCGCGTGCATACCGTTTTGATGGGGAGCTCAATAAAGCGAACCGCGGTATGATGGAATTCCAAGAGATGTTAAAGTTAGATGAAAAATTCTTATGGCACTTATTATCATTAACACAAGAAGGTAACTTTAAAGCTGGGCGTTTTGCGTTAATTAGCGCGGACGAACTCATCGTAGCCCATACAAACGAAACAGAATATCGTTCGTTTATTTCAAATAAAAAGAATGAAGCGTTACATTCACGTATCATCGTTATTCCAATTCCTTATAATCTGAAGGTGAGTGAAGAGGAACGCATTTATGAAAAAATGATTCGTGAAAGTGATATGGCACATGTTCATATTGCACCACATGCGTTACGAGCAGCTGCCATATTCTCTGTATTAACAAGATTAGAAGTTCCGAAAAAAGCAGGCATTGACCTTGTTAAGAAAATGCGTCTATATGACGGTGAAGCTGTAGAAGGTTATAACTCTGTCGATGTTGAGGAATTGAAAAAAGAATATCCAAATGAAGGTATGCATGGGGTTGACCCGCGTTATGTTATTAACCGAATTTCTTCTGCAATCATACGTAAGGAAGTACCTTCAATTAACGCGTTAGATGTTCTTCGTGCTTTAAAAGATGGACTTGATCAGCATGCGTCTATTTCTGACGAAGATCGCGAAAAATATATGAATTACATTGCAGTTGCAAGAAGAGAATATGATGAAATTGCGAAAAATGAAGTACAAAAGGCGTTTGTGTATTCTTATGAAGAATCCGCTAAACACTTAATGAATAATTACCTTGATAACGTTGAGGCATTCTGTAATAAGAATAAGCTGCGCGATCCACTTACTGGTGAAGAAATGAATCCAGATGAAAAACTAATGCGTTCGATAGAAGAACAAATTGGTGTTTCTGAAAATGCAAAACGGGCATTCCGTGAAGAGATTTTAATTCGATTATCTGCATTTGCACGAAAAGGTAAACGTTTCGACTATAACTCTCATGAAAGATTGCGAGAAGCGATTCAGAAGAAACTGTTTGCTGATTTAAAAGATGTTGTGAAAATTACAACATCATCAAAAACACCTGATGAATCTCAACTTAAGAAAATTAATGAAGTAGTAGCACGTCTAATTGATGAGTATGGTTACGACTCTACTTCTGCAAATGAATTATTAAGATATGTAGGAAGTTTATTAAATAGGTAATATATTGGTGCGAGTGTCCATAAAATTTAGGACACTCATTTTTTTCTTCATTCACCTAGTTCATGCAAAATTATAAGAAAAATATGAGTTGATTGTAAGAATGTAGTGAAAACTGTCAGAAAATTTGCATATTATAAAAAAAGTGATTTTTCCATAAGTTTTGGGAAACTTCATTAGAGATGGGTGAGGATAAAAATGAGTGAAAATCAGAATCGAAACTTTGTCGTCTCTCAGGAAAATTGGTCACTCCATCGTAAAGGGTACCAAGATCAACAGCGTCATATGGAAAAAGTGAAGGATGCCATTAAGAATAACTTGCCTGATTTGATTAGTGAAGAAAGTATAATTATGTCAAATGGCCGTGAAGTAATCAAAATACCAATTCGTTCTTTAGAAGAATATAAGATTCGTTATAACTATGGAAAATCTAAACATGTGGGGCAAGGGCAAGGAGATAGTAAAATTGGCGATGTTGTAGCCCGTGATGGAAAACCAGGTCAACAGGCAGGTAAAGGTCAAAAAGCAGGGGATCAACCTGGAAATGATTATTATGAAGCGGAAGTAAGTTTAGAAGAAGTGCAAAATGTTTTGTTTAAAGAGTTGGAATTACCGAACCTTAAGCAAAAAGAAATGGCGGATATCACAACGGAAAAAATTGAATTTAACGATATTCGCAAAAAAGGGCTTATGGGTAATATTGACAAAAAGAAAACAATTTTAACTGCGATTAAGCGCAATGCAATGAAAGGGAAAGCGCAAATTGTACCGATTACGAATGATGACCTACGATTTAAAACGTGGGATGAAGTGAAAAAGCCAGAAACAAGAGCCGTTGTATTGGCGATGATGGATACAAGTGGATCGATGGGTAGTTTTGAGAAGTTTTGTGCAAGAAGCTTCTTTTTCTGGATGACTCGATTTTTACGTACAAAATATCAATCAGTAGATATTGAGTTCATTGCTCATCATACAGAAGCGAAGATTGTAACAGAAGAAGAATTCTTTACAAAAGGAGAAAGTGGGGGAACGATTTGTTCATCTGCCTACTCCAAAGCGTTGGAATTAATTGATTTAAAATACAATCCTGTTCGTTACAATATTTATCCAGTGCATTTCTCTGATGGTGAGAACTTCTCCACGGACAATGAGAAGTGTTTCAAGCTAGTTCAACAATTAATGGATGTTTCAAGTATGTTTGGCTATGGGGAAGTAAATCCAAATAATCGTTATTCTTCTTTAATGTCTACATTTAAACGCATTGATGATCCAAAGTTCCGTCATTACGTGATAAGACAGAAAAAAGATGTATATGAAGCGCTGAAAAGCTTTTTCCAAAAACAAGAGACAATCATCTAAGAGAGGGGAAATGGCAGCAATTATTAATAGTGGGGTGAGAATAGATGGAAAAAGAGCTTCATAAAGCAATAGAAGAGATTACTGAAATTGCAGTTGGATTTGGCCTAGATTTTTTCCCTATGCATTACGAAATTTGTCCAGCTGAAATTATTTATACAATCGGTGCATATGGAATGCCAACCCGCTTCTCCCATTGGAGCTTCGGTAAACAATTTCATAAGATGAAAATTCAGTATGATTTAGGCTTAAGCCAGATTTATGAGCTTGTTATTAATTCGAATCCTTGTTATGCATTTTTGCTCGATACGAATACCCTTACACAAAATAAACTGATCATTGCACACGTATTAGCCCATTGTGATTTCTTTAAAAATAATGTTCGGTTCTCCAATACACGCAGAGATATGGTGGAAAGTATGACTGCCACTGCAGAACGGATTGCGAACTATGAAATTCTTTATGGAAAAGATGAAGTAGAACAGTTTTTAGATGCAGTGTTGGCGATACAAGAGCATATCGATCCATCCCTTGTTAGACCGACATTGCTTGATTATGAAGACGAATTAGATAATGAAGAGGATATTGTCGCACCAAGATCTGAATTTGATGACTTATGGTCTTTGGATAAGTTAGGTAAGAAAGAAGAACCTGGTTCGAAAATTCGTTATAAAAAGAAAAAGTTCCCTCCAAAACCGGAAAAAGACTTATTAATGTTCATCGAGATGTATAGCCGTGAGCTAGAGGAATGGCAACGGGATATTTTAACAATGATGCGGGAAGAAATGCTTTATTTCTGGCCTCAACTTGAAACAAAAATTATGAATGAAGGTTGGGCTTCATACTGGCATCAACGAATTATGCGAGAGCTCAATTTAACGACTGATGAAACGATTGAATATGCAAAGTTAAATGCGGGCGTAGTACAGCCTTCAAAAACATCCATCAATCCTTATTATCTTGGTTTGAAGATTTTTGAAGATATTGAAAGACGTTATAATAACCCCACTGAAGAAATGAGGAAGTTGGGGGTAAAACCGAATTCAGGCCGCGAAAAAATCTTTGAAGTACGTGAGATTGAATCAGATATTTCTTTCATCCGTAATTACTTAACAAAAGAATTAGTTGAACAAGAGGATATGTACTTGTTTGAGAAAAAGGGAAATGAATATAAAATTACGGATAAAGATTATGAAAACGTAAGAGATCAACTCGTTTCAATGCGTGTAAATGGTGGTTTCCCATATATCGTTGTTGAAAACGGTGATTATTTAAGAAATGGTGAACTGTATCTAAAACACGGCTATGAAGGAATGGAATTAGACCCTCATTATTTAGAACATGTTCTTCCATATATCTATCAACTATGGGGCAGACCTGTTCATTTAGAAACCTTCGTAGAAAATAAGCCTGTACTTTACACATATGATGGCAAACGAAATTATCGAAAAGCTTTGTAATGAGGTAAATGATATAGTTTGGGGCAGAGGAGGTTTCAGCACAGTAAACAACGAGATTGTAGGATTCTGCTATCTCGTTGTTTTTTTATCTAATTTATAAAGGTAATGGAAAAGCATTGGTGTTAAGGGATTGTGTAGTTCGTAACTTAATTATAGGAACCAAAACTCGTTGTTCGTAGTGGAGGCTGTGACTTCTGCGGGAACAGCACGAGCGGAAGATCCATTTTTTTCGCGACCACGCGAAAAAAAGTAGCTGAAGTCGTGCCTGCGAAAAGCGTCAGCCGAAACGGAGAACAAAGTTTTAATAGAAAAGGAGGTGTCCAAAAAGTAATAATTTTTTGGACACCTCTTTTCTTTCTTGATAAATATCTCTTATGAATTATTGTTCCTGCGGTGGTTGTCACTATCCTCGTCGCAAAGGAGTTTTGTTTTTATAGTACATGTTAGTAAGGATTTGCGTCATGTCCTTTATTGATGGCATCTTGTACGGCTTTACTTGCTTCATTCGCACCTAATGGATGTGGATTGAACTCTTGTGCAAATTCTTCTTTATTGTTATTGGATTTTCCTGCAAGTCCTTCTCTTAAGCGGCGTCCATACTCTTCATCCGCTTGTTCAGCTAATGCAATCATCTTATCTTGAATTTCTTTTGGACAAATAGATAAGTCATTCACTAAGTTATTAATCAACTCGTCTTTTTCCCATTGCTCAAAATTGCGGTACGTTTCACCAGCTTGTTTTGTATTATCATCTCGGTCAATGGATTCACGAACAAGGTTACCTTCTACATTTGGTGTATACTCTTTACCTGTCTGTTCAGCTTCCTTTAAACCGCCCATGCTAGAAGGTTCATAATTGACATGTAAGTTTTGACCAGGAGCTTTATCGTTGTAATAACGTAATTGGCCACCTTCCTGATTTGTTGCAACATGCTTTTTAGCAGCATTTATTGGAAGTTGTAAATAGTTTGCCCCTACACGATAACGTTGCGTATCAGAATAAGAGAAGGTACGACCTTGTAACATTTTATCATCAGAGAAATCTAGACCATCGACAAGTACACCAGTACCAAAGGCAACTTGTTCTACCTCATTGAAATAGTTCTCTGGATTTTTGTTTAGAACCATACGACCAACTGGAAGCCACGGGAATTTGTCATTTGGCCAAAGTTTTGTATCATCAAGTGGGTCAAAGTCTAGCTCAGGGTGTGGACCATCTTCCATAATTTGAACAAATAATTCCCATTCTGGATAATCTCCCCGTTCAATCGCTTCATATAAATCCTGAGTAGCATGGTTAAAGTTTTTGCCTTGAATTTCTTCAGCTTCTTTTACAGTAAGGTTTTTAATTCCTTGTTTAGGTTCCCAATGATATTTGACTAACACCGCTTTTCCTTCTTGGTTCACCCATTTATAAGTGTTTACACCAGAACCTTGCATCATACGGTAGTTTGCTGGGATTCCCCATGGAGAGTATACAAGCGTCACCATATGGAATGTTTCTGGTGAGTTTGCACAGAAATCAAAGAAACGACGGGCATCTTGAATATTCGTTACAGGGTCTGGTCGGAATGCATGAATCATATCAGGGAATTTCATTGCATCGCGGATAAAGAAGATTTTTAAATTGTTTCCGACTAAGTCCCAGTTTCCATCTTCAGTATAAAATTTCACTGCAAAACCTCGAGGATCTCGTACTGTTTCTGGCGAATGAGTTCCATGTACAACTGTTGAAAAACGAACAAATACAGGAGTTTTTTTGCCCTTTTCTTGGAACAGTTTTGCACGAGTATATTTTGATACTGGTTCATCGCCAACTGTTCCATAGGCTTCAAAGTAACCATGTGCCCCTGCACCACGAGCATGCACAATACGTTCAGGAACTTTTTCACGGTCAAAGTGGCTTATTTTTTCTATGAAATCATAGTTTTCTAAAGTGGCTGGCCCACGATTTCCAACAGTTCGAATGTTTTGGTTATTTGTAATTGGATGACCTTGTCGATTAGTTAACGTGTTGTCGTTTTCAATGTTTGTTTCGTGTTGTTTGTTATTATCCATGGGTATGATTCCTTTCTAGATGTAATTTCGTCTATATGCTTATACGGCAATAATAATCGGTAATATCATTGGCTTTTTCTTTGTTTGTTCAAAAAGGAAATTACCTACTTCTTTTTTAATTGCTCGTTTCATGCCCATAATATTTGCTTCTTTAAACGGATCGATTGTCTGTTTAACTACTTCATTCACATTTGCTATTAGTTCTTCAGAATTTCTTGCGTACACAAATCCACGGGAGATGCTATCAGGATCAGAAATACGATTACCATCTTGTTTATTAATCGTTACGACAATCACAAGCATTCCTTCTTCAGAAAGTACTTTACGATCTCGTAATACAATATCCCCAATTTCATCATCACCAACATTATCCACATATGTGTCTCCTGCAGGAATTTTTCGCGTTTGACGAGCTTCTTGATTCTTGATATCGACTACATCACCATTACGAATGATAAATGTATGTCCTTCTTCTACCCCTACTTCTTCAGCGAGTAATCGGTGTAAATGGAGCATACGATATTCGCCATGGATTGGGATGAAATATTTTGGTTTCATTAGCGTAAGCATTAATTTCAAATCTTCCTGATAGCCATGTCCGGATACATGCATGCCTGTAATGCTTGCAGACCCGTAAATAACCTTTGCACCAAGTTGGAATAAGTTATCGACAATTTTACTCACACTTTTTTCGTTTCCTGGTATTGGTGAAGCGGCAAAAATAACTGTATCATTCGGTAAAACTTTCACATCACGATTATTATTTGTTGATAAACGGGATAATGCTGCCAGAGGTTCACCTTGACTTCCTGTACATAAAACAACTACTTTTTCAGGAGGTAGATTTCGTACCTCTCGAGCATCAATTAACATCCAATCAGGAATATCAACATAACCACGGTCTCGTGCAACTTTTACGACATTCACCATACTTCGGCCAAGTAACGCGAGTCTACGATTGGTTTTCATCGTAGCATTTACGATTTGTTGGACTCGATTTACATTGGAAGCAAAGGTCGAGATAATAATTTTTCCTGTAGCATTAAAAAATGCATCTTCAATATGTGTGCCAACCACTTTTTCAGATGGTGTTAAACCAGGTCTTTCTGCATTGGTACTTTCTGAAATAAGTGCAATAACACCTTGTTCTCCAATCTTTGCCATCTTGTGAATATCAGAATATTGATCATTCACCGGTGTTAAATCAAACTTAAAGTCTCCTGTATGCACAATGTTACCTTCAGGAGTATGGAACACAATTCCTAAGCAATCTGGAATACTGTGGCTTGTTCTAAAGAAACTAACATTAATATCACCAAACTCCAATTTTGACTTAGAATTGATTTCGACTAATGTTGATTCACGTAAGATTTTATGTTCTCTTAGTTTCAATTCAATTAATCCAAGGGTAAATCGAGTAGCGTAAATTGGACATTGAATTTTCTTTAAAAAGTAAGGGATACCACCAATATGGTCTTCGTGTCCGTGAGTAACAATTAGACCACGAATTTTATGTTCATTTTGTTGTAAATACGTTACATCCGGAATGATTAAATCGATTCCTAGCAACGATTCATCCGCAAATTTTGCACCACAATCTACAATGAGTAGATCATCGCCATATTCAATGACATACATATTCTTACCGATTTCATTAATTCCACCTAAAGCAAAAATGGATAATGTCTTATCTTTTTCCGACAAAATACTTCCCTCATTTCGAAGACTATTTCCATTAATAAGTATTGCTACCAAGCGGTTGTCCTATACACGGATAAAAATAGACTCTCGAAATTCAATTTAGAGCGTTTAATAGTTTTATTTAAAAAATATAGATAGAAGTAGAATGATTTCCCAAGTTTTTGAATAGTATTTTATAACAATTGAAATTTACAAAAGCCGAATATAGAAGATTTATAAATCTATTGGAAATGGGGGCTTGTTAGATGATGCAATTATTTTTATTACTACTAGAAGTGGTTTACTTATTTTTAGCATTTAAAACGGGCAAAACTATTTTCTTCATAGTAGCGATAATTTTGGGAGGCTGGTGGCTATACGAAATAAATAAAGAAAGTCGAAAGAGAAATGAAGCGATTGAGAAGGAAACCATTGATCAACTTGAAGAATACCCCCATACTCGCTATATATTATCTCCTGATTATTTACAAGCTTTATTAATTGATGAAAATTCAAATACATTTCGTATTCTGAATAGGGAAGACCTCGACGATGAATTCGATGCGAGGGAATATGATTTTGAAGAGTTGTTTGAAGTAGCAATAGTAGAGGACGGTAAAAATGTTGCTCATACTTCAAAGGATGGGTGGTCATTAATTGATGGGAGTTCTAAATTAGATGGGAAAGCTAGCGGAACAGAAGAAAATGAAGGGATTTCGAAAAAAGAAGTGAAAAAATTACTTTTGAAGCTTGTTGTAAATGACCTTTCTAATCCTATCGTTGAATACACATTTTTAGATAATGATCAAGCAATCCCTAAAGATTTAGATGAATATAAAGATATATTTAAAGAATGTAAAAACTGGTATCACAAGGTTAGCATTATCATTAAACGCTACGAACATGAACACAAACACAAAGATGTTACGGTTAATGGTTGGACTTAAATTTACTCGCTTAGGTAAGAGCGAGTTTTTATTATGAGCTTTTTATATGAAACATAAAACAGATTGCTTGAGTTGGGAAATGGAAGATGTTAGTATATTTACAATAAAAACCAAGAAAAAAGGGAGGACTAGTAACGATGAAATATAGACGTTTAGGCAAGACAGGTTTAAAGGTTAGTGAAATTAGCCTTGGAAGTTGGTTAACGTATGGCGGTTATGTTGAGTCTGATGCGGCTATCAAAACAATTCACCATGCTTATGATTTAGGCATTAATTTCTTTGATACAGCAAATGTTTATATGCAAGGGGAAGCGGAGAAAGTTGTGGGGAAAGCAATTAAATCCTTTAAACGTGATTCAATTGTACTGGCAACTAAGGTGTTCTGGCCAATGGGGGAAGGTCCAAATGATCGCGGTTTGTCGAGAAAGCACATTATCGAACAAGCAAATGCTAGTTTAAAACGCCTTGATGTAGATTATGTAGATATCTATTATGCTCATCGTTATGATCCCGAAACGCCTCTTGAGGAGACACTTCGAGCATTTGATGACCTTGTTCGCCAAGGAAAAGTTTTATATGTCGGGGTAAGTGAGTGGACAGCAGAGCAAATTACAGAGGCAATACATATTGCAGATAAAAAGCTGCTAGACCGTATCGTTGTAAATCAACCTCAATATAATTTACTTCAACGCAAAATCGAAAAAGAAATTATACCGGTTAGTGAAAAACACGGTGTAGGACAAGTGGTGTGGTCACCACTTGCTCAAGGTGTATTAACAGGTAAATATAAAAAAGACGCAGCTTATCCATCTGGAAGTCGTGCTACAACAGATAATAAGACAATTCAATATTTCTTAACGGAAGAGAAATTAGGGAAAGTAGAAGAGTTAACTATAATAGCAGATGAATTAAATATTTCGACATCCCAACTTGCCTTAGCATGGGTATTACGACAACCAAATGTAGCAAGTGCCCTTGTAGGTGCAAGCCGTCCGGAACAAATTGAAGAAAACGCAAAAGCTTCAGGAATTGTCCTTCAAGATGAAATTTTAGAGAAGATTGAAGAAATATTTAAATAAATATTTTGAGGTTGAAGCAGAAAGAGTTTCAGCTAACTCAAACAACGAGATTGTATGCTTTTGCAATCTTGTGTTTTTTTTTTCTAGCGATAAACTCAAACTTTTTTTAGATGCCTTTTGACCTGAAACCAAGCCCACGAAAGGATCAACCAGACGTAGAACAACTTTTTTTAAAAGAAAATTATTTTGCCTATTGCAAAACTAATGGCATTAGTTATAATAAAACTAACGATATTAGTTTTTAGGGGATGAAAACAATGAAGGTAACGAAAATAGGTAATGTTTATCAGTTAACGCTTTGGCCAAAGATTTTTCCTGTTAATTGTTATATTGTTGAAGAAGAAAAAGAACTTACGTTAATCGATACTGGTATGCCTGCAAGTTTTAAGGGCATTGTTAAGGCAATAACAGAAATAGGAAAACCTTTAACGAATATCGTATTAACACATGCCCATGGTGATCATGTTGGAACGTTAGATAAATTAAAACAAATCTATAAAGATGCGGTTGTATCTATTTCTGATCGAGATAGTCGTTTGTTAAGAGGGGATACAACACTTAATGAAGAAGAACCTCAATTTCCAATTAAGGGTGGTATTCCAAAAGGGATACAAACAAACCCTGACCGATTATTAAATGAGGGTGATACAATTGGTTCTCTTAAAGTGGTTGAAACTCCTGGACATACACCGGGTTCCATTTCGTTATTTGATACAAAATCAGGTGCTATTATTGTTGGAGATGCCTTTCAAACAAGGGGTAAACTTGCAGTATGTGGCCAACTTGTAAAGAGCTTTCCATTTCCTGCGTTTGCCACGTGGAATAAGGAAATTTCAATTCAAAGTGCGAAAAAAATTTTTCAATTAGAACCTACATTACTAGCAGTAGGACATGGAGAAATGATAAAAAACCCGATAGAAGCGATTAAAAAAGCATTACTCGTAGCAGAGAAGAATTTATAAGAAAGGAACTATACCTATGTCACCGAGAGTTGGATTAGATCAAAAGATGATAGTAAACGTTGCAGCACAATTAGCAGATACTGAGGGGGTTGAATCCATCACCTTAGCTAATATTGCGAAAAAGCTAAATGTTCGTCCGCCCTCATTATTCAATCATATCCAGGGGCTTCCAAGTGTTAAAAAGGAATTAGCATTACTTGGGATGACAATTCTCTATGAAAAATTAAAAGTTGCTTCGAATAATAAGACAAAAGATGAGGCAATTTTTGCTTTAGCCGATGCCTATGTAAACTTTGTAAAAGAACATCCTGGCCTGTATCAATTCACAATAAAAGCGCCAGAAACAGATGAAAAAGAACTAGAAAAAGTAAGCAACCAAATTATCACATTATTAAGCGACATTTTAACAGCGTATGGCTTATCAAATGAGGATAAAATTCATGGCATTCGAGCTTTAAGAAGTATACTACATGGGTTCTCTTCATTAGTACAGATGGGTGCATTCGGTCTTCAAATTAGTGTAAAAGATAGTTTTCAATTGATGATTGAAGGTTATATTGAATCCTTAAAACGCCTTGCGCAAAAAAACACGTAAACCTAAATGGTGTACGTGTTTTTTTACGATATGAATAAACGATTTCGTCCATTTTTCTTAGCAATATACAAATTAATATCTGCTTTGTTTACGGTATGAAGTAATGTTGAATTGTTTTCTAATATAGCTAGTCCTATAGAGGCTGTAATGTTAAGTCGGTTATTGTCATCTATTACAAATTCATGGGATTGAATTTCTTGGTGTATTTTATGTATAAGTTCTGTTGCGGATGTATTTGTAGCATTACCGATATAAATAATAAATTCTTCGCCTCCGTATCTTCCAATTTGTACGAATTCATTTCCATACTTTTTTAATATGCTAGCGATCTCAGTAATGATTTTATCACCAGCTAAATGCCCGTATAAATCATTAATTTGCTTGAAATAATCGATATCAATCATCGCAATGTAATGGTTAGGTTTTAGCTCTTTTACTTTGTGATTCACGACTGTGAAAAATTCCCTTTTATTTAGTAGTTGTGTTAGAGGATCCTCACCAGCTAATTTTATTAATTTACTATGTAAAATTTGAAGTTGTCTATTTTGCATAATGAATATATACCAAATGATTGATGTGATAATAAATGAAGCGGCTCGTATGAAAGCAATATCTTTAAAAATCTCTATTCCATTTGGTATAAGAAGTATAATTGGAACATCGCAAATTAACCAACTACCAATAATGATGGAGAGTTTTTCAAAGTAATTTTTCTCTAGTTTTGATCTAAAATGAAAAGCTAAAGCAAGTATCGTAGGCGCTATCATTCCGAAGATTATTCCTGGAACCATGCCATCTCCACCCATGAAGAAACGCCATAAGCTTGCAATCAATAATGATGGTATTGCAATTTTCCAACCATAAAAATAAGCGTAGAAAACAAGAGGGATAAAGCGCATATCAACCCAGTAATTATCAAAACGTATTGGTAAGTAAAACATGGAAATTACCGATACTGAAACTAGTAAAATCGTTAGAAAATGAAAAGTAAATGTGGTAATTTTTTTTCTTGATTGCATAATCATCGACATAATTAAGTGCATTAATAAGATAATTGCAAGATTAGAAAGGATTGATTGGAGCACGGGTTACACCTCTTTTCTAAACTTCCCTTAAATTTTTAAGAATGTATCTTATTAATACTAGCATTTAATTGAGAAAGTGTTTAGATAAAATCAAGAAAATGCAATGAATGTTCAAAAATCAAAAGTAACATAGTTTTATATCTTATTGTCCAAATATTCTTTAATTGATATATAATAATAATTTGAGGTTAAAAGAAAGGGGGATAACAATGAAAAAATATATAGGGGAAATCATGCTGTGTATTACAGCTATTATATGGGGAAGTGGTTTTGTAGCGAGTGCAATCTCACTTGATCATTATACGCCCTACCAAATATTAGCTGGTCGTTTTTTAGTTGGATTTATTATTTTAAGTATTATCTTTAACAAGAAATTAAAAGGCTTGAAAAGTGGTGTCATAAAAAAAGGTGTAATTTTAGGGTTCTTTTTATATCTTGCCTTTGTTTTACAAACTGTCGGGCTACAATACACAACGCCATCTAAAAATGCCTTTTTAACTGCAGTAAATGTCGTCATCGTACCTTTTATTGCGTATTTGGCGTATAAGAGAAAAATTGATAAATTTGAGTTATCAGGGGCAGTTCTAGCAATTATTGGTATAGGATTCCTGTCTTTGCAACTTTCTTCAGACGTTAATGTTGGGGATTTATTAACGTTAGCATGTGCAGTGGCATTTGCTTATCATATTTTCTACACTGCAAAATATGTAAAAGATGAAGATCCCATTGTGTTAACCATTATTCAAATGTTTGTGGCAGCATTACTTGGGTGGATTGTTGTCCTTTTCAAGGGAGAGGTAAACTTTTCATTCGAAATGGAGGCAGTTTCATCTATTTTATACTTAGGTGTGTTTTCAACAACAATTGCTTATTTATTTCAAACGATTGCACAAAAATTCACAAACGAAACGAAAGCAGCAATTATCCTTTCAACAGAGTCTTTCTGGGGGATGGTGTTCTCTGTGCTACTTATCGGAGAAGTGTTAACAACAAGAATGATAATCGGGGCGATTTTAATTTTAATTGCCATCATTATTTCAGAAACAAAACTCACTTTTATAAAAAAGAAAAGTATAGAAAAATTAACCTAAAAAGTAGGCTGTCTTTATGAAAAGATGGCCTACTTTTTAAAATTAACGGTGGATACTCGTTATATAACTTGTAGTTATACCTACACATAAAATAGCAACGATTGATAGAACCAGTGTTTCTGCAGATAATAAAATACCACCTAAGAGAATGACTACTGCATCGATTAAAAATATTAGTATGCCTACATTAATTTTTGTTTTATCTGAAATAAACTGGGCTAACAAATCTGTGCCCCCAGTACTTGTTTCGTAACGGAGCATAATGCCAATACCTAGTCCAACAAAAAAACCACCAATAATGGAACTTAACATTGGATTAAATCGAAATAAATCTCGTAATGGTTTTAGAATATCTATAACAACAGAAGAAATTAATAATCCATGTAGACTGTTGTAAAAGAAATGGCGATATTTAAACCAAGCAATAATAAAAATGGGGATGCTTAATACGATAATCATTAATCCGATTTTCAGTTTAAATAAGTAATATAAAATTAAAGATAACCCGATAATTCCACCGTCTAAAATTTCATAGGGTGTTAAAAATGCATTGATACCGATAGCTAAGAAGATACTTCCGAACACTATCGCAATTGATTTTTTTATGTAGTACATATAATTCTCCTTCAAATGGACATGCACTATTTTATGAGGAGAATTGTCTGAAAATGATTAGATTATCTTTCTGCCTTCATGAAAGTAATGGTTCTTGCAACACTATCATAAAGACACCACTCACGATGATCGACGACAGAACCAACATTAATCCAGTATTTTTTCTTTATTAATTGTAATTCCTGTCCATAAACGATTTCGAGTGGGAGTTTTTTCTTTTTACGATATATTTCACTTCGATGGCTATGTCCAAAAAATAGAAGTGGAGTTTCAATATCAATTGTTAATTCTGTTGGTTCCCAATGTTTGTTCCAAAGTATTTGATGGCCGTGTATTAAGGTGGCACCTTCAATTTCAATTTTTTCTGGTAGTTTAGAAAAGATATTCAATCCTGTTACTTGTGTAATTCTTTCTTCTTGATTTCCACGAATGGAAGGGAAAGTTAAGAGTTCTTTAAAATTTTCAGAAACAACCGCAGCCTCGTTCAATGGTAAATTTGCAACGGTATTAGCTTTCTTCTTACCAATCAAGCATTCGTATAAATCACCTAATCCTAACAAGCATGCTTCAGGTGCAACTTGTTGTATATGATGTAACACTGCTTTTGTATCTTCAAAATTAGAATGTAGGTCTCCTAAAAGGGCATATTTCAAAAAAATCACCTTTCCAAAAATTACTTACTTGTATAATACAACAAAAATTTTCATGAAATGAATATGGCATTAGTCTTGAAATCAGCTTTATCACTATTGTTGTTGCAGTTTTTGAAAATATACAAACGAAAAAAATTTGTTTAGCTTATATTAATTCAATTTTTAAGCATGATAATGGCATAACAATTTTGGAGGTGTTTTTTTAGTATGCAAAACAATAATGGTAAACGCTTTACACAAGCAGGAACAGATATTGAGGAAGTAAAACGTCGAAATGCTGGACAATCTAATATGGGAACAAATCCACAACAAGTAAGAGAAGAGATTGCTCGTGAAGCGGGACCATTTGGTAAATCCTTCTCAAATCAACCGAGTGGATCTTTTGGTGCGGGTAAAACAGCATCTGGCACTGATATTCAAAAGGTAAGAGAAGAAATTGCACAAGAATCAGCACCATTTGGTCAAAGCTTTGCGCAGCCATCGCCATCACCGGCAAGCAATTCATACGGAGCTGGTAAAACCGCTTCAGGAACAGATATTCAAAAGGTACGCGAAGAGATAGCGCAAGAATCAGCACCATTTAGCCAAAATTATGCGCAACCACCATCACCAGCAAGCAATCCATACGGAGCAGGTAAAACAGCTTCGGGAACAGATATTCAAAAGGTACGCGAAGAGATAGCGCAAGAATCAGCACCATTTGGCCAAAATTATGCGCAACCACCATCACCGGCAAGCAATTCATTTGGTGCAGGTAAAACAGCTTCAGGAACTAATATCCAAAAGGTACGCGAAGAGATCGCTCAAGAAGCGGGACCTTTCAATCAAGCAACGCCAAGCCAAGGTGCAGCTGGTAAAACGATGGCAGGTACTGATATTCAAGAAGTACGCCGTCAAAATCAACAAGCAGAACAAGCGAAAAATAATAAATATAATCAATTTTAATTAAAAAAACGCCTCTTTATGGGGCGTTTTTTTTGAAAAGCAAATAACAGAGCGTGAAAAGGCAAATAACTTCAATAAAAAAGCAAATAAAGGAGTCAACTCATCATGACAGATCGAAATGAAATCGATACTCGTTTTACAGTAGCAGGTACAGATATCGAAGAAGTAAAACGAAAGAACGCAGAATCTGGATTATCGTACAAAGAGGTATTAGAACAACTTGCGAAAACTGGAGGGTATGGTACAAAGGCATATAGTGATACAAATGTCGAACAAGTGAAGAAACAAATCCATAAGCATTTGCACTAAAAATAAAAGAACTGCACTCAGCAGTTCTTATTCATTTATATAAATGTCCGTAATTTGATAATATCCTTCCCCATTGATAATCACTGTATAAATTTTATACCGATCATAGAATGTTTCTGCTCCAGTTGCATCATAAAAATTAAATTGTTCATTTGTGGAGACGAGTGCATAATTATCATACATTTCAATATTTGTAATGGTATTAGATAAGAAATCGAAGAAATATTCTTCTCCGCTTATATCATATAGATATTCTTCCAATTCTAAATATGCGGTGCTATTAGGAAGTAACATATCAGCAATCCAATAAAAATCTTTGTAATAAAGAGCTAATTCATAATAATCCCTAAATGCAAGGATGAAATTTGTTAACGATTCTTCATCAAAGGAATAAGAATACTCGTTCCAATATTCTTCGTTATAATCTTCTTCAGAAGAATCTTCTGAGTAGTAGTCCCAGTATTCTTCATATTCCTCATAATATTGCTCTTCTTCATTAGAGAAGTTGTAATCCGCATAAGCATCAAACAATGAAGCAACCGCTGTTTTACTCATTGGTTCACGAATCCATCCTTCAATTAACGGAGTAACTGTATATAACGGAATTGAAAAACCAAAGCTATTATTTGGGGTATAAAGCAATGAGTTAATGCCAATGACTTTTCCAGTTTTCCCATCTAATAATGGCCCACCACTACTACCTTCACTAATTTGAGCATCAATTTGATACAATCCTTCATAAACAAAATCCAATTGATAGTCGCGATTTGTTCCTGTTAAATAACCGATAGAAGCGGAGTTTTCTAACCCTTGAGGACTTCCAATAGCGATTACTTCTGTACCAATAGCTGTTTCTTCTTTTTCAATTTCGAAAGGTTGTGCATTGGCATATTCTTGGGAATGGAGTAGTGCTACATCGGTTCTGTCGGAAATACCAATGACGACAGCGGGGGATTCTTGACCTGCATGATTTCGCAAAATAACATCTGTAAAACCAGCTACAACATGGGCGTTAGTGACAATATAGCCGCCATCTTTATAAAGAAAGCCAGAACCTTGACTGTTACCGGTAATTACAGTGAAAACTTTTGGCATCGACTCTTTAATGATTTGTGTCTTTTCTTTCTTATCTTCATCAACAGGCGCTTCAATTGGCATTTGTGTAAGTTGTTCGATTTTTGGAGGTTCAGGTTCTTCAACAATTTGCTTTGTATTATTTTGGATGTTTTTGAATAATAAAATGATCACGATAAAAATGGAGATTACCGCAATAATTGAGGTACATATGCCAATAATTAGCCATTTGTTTTTAGGAGTTTTCTGATGAATATCATGCCCACAGGAAACGCAGAATATATCGTTTTCTTCAAGTTTGGTTCCACACTTTGAGCAATACATGTACAACCTCCTAACAGTTGGGTATTTGGTATTATATTCCTAATTCGTTTCTGCTATTCTCTCCTTGAATCAACAATATTAATATTGGATAATATTTTTTCCAATTAATATACTTTAATAGAATGGGAGTATAATAGAATTACTACACATACAAAGGGGAGAGGATTGTAATGGAGGCGTTATTAAATCGAGTTAAAGATACGAGAAATGTTCTACGGAAACATATTATTGAAAATATTTTAAATGAATTTGATGAACAATGTATGGGGCTTGATAATGAAAAAAGAAAAATGAAGTATTCGAAGATGATGGAAAGTCCGTTTCGTTTCTTTAGAGGTAGTGCCTATTTATATTATTATGATGCAACAAAGATTCCATTTTCTTTCCATACACATATTGATAAGCCAACTTGGATTCAAGGCGACTTGCATATGGAAAACTTCGGGGCATTCCAAAATGAAAATGGGGAAATTGTCTACGATGTAAATGATTTTGATGAAGGGTATATTGGTTCATATTTATATGATGTTTTAAGAATGGCAGTTAGTATTGCATTATATTGTGAAGCAAATGGATTGTCTGAGAAAGAACAGGAAGAGCGAATTGAAACATATTTAGAAGCCTACTATGCGCAATTAAAACGTTTCAAGAAGGGGAAGGACGACCCATATACATTAACATTTACAGTTGAAAATACAAAGGGGCCAGTTAAAAAGGTATTAAAAAAATTAGCTAAAAGACAAAAAGATCATTTGTTAAATGACATCACATATATTAGTGAAGATAATAAAAGGGTTTTTGACTGGTCTGAAGAAATTGAGCCAGTTGAAGTAGAAGAACGAACATTGTTAGAAAATTTAACAGAAAATTATTTTAATTCTCTTGACCATGACGATAAAAAGGACATCTCTCATTATACAATTAAAGATATAGCGCGGAAGCACGGTACAGGTACAGCATCAATAGGATTAGATCGATACTATATCTTAATTGAAGGCGAGAAAGAAGCGAATGGAGTGGATGACTTAGTTCTTGAAGTAAAAGAAGTGCGTTCGCCAATTCCAGCTTATTTCTTACCTTATCGTGAAAAGTTTTGGAATAAATATGAGCATCAGGGGAAACGGGTTGTTGCTACACAAAAAGCAATGCATCATCTTGAGGACCCATACTTAGGCTATTTAACAATTGATGGCAGGGAATTTTATGTTCGTGAACGATCTCCATATAAAAAGAAAGTAAAGCCTACACAACTTCTATCACCTGAAGCTTTTGATGCAACGATAACAATTATGGGGAAAGTAACCGCGAAAATTCATTCTCGTGCAGATGTGGATACGGAGGCTGAATTATTTAATCATGAAAGTGAAGAAGAGATTTTAAATGCGATTGGTGATGACTTTGGTGCGTTTAAAACTCAAATTTCATTAGCAGCACTTTCGTATAAAGAGCAAGTAAATCATGATTATGAATTATTTTGTGAATGGGTAAAGGAATCATTTTTCTAGATTTAATTTTAAAGTAAAAAGAGGTTGGTACAAAACTAAATAGACACCATTCCTACGTAAAAATGGTGTCTTTTTGATATGAAGGAAGTTGCTTTCCATTCCGTGTGGACGCTTTCCGCGGGCATGGCCTCAACTGATTTTTGCCGTCTATGGGCGGCAAAAATGGATTTTCGGCTCATGCGATTCCCGCAGGAAGCTTTGCATCTGACGCTATCGCTTTCGATGCAGAATATAATTTGCTCTGTAGCGAAAGGCGAATGCCGTCAGCTACACTCAGCCACACTCCATTCCAATCAACTTTTTCTATAGCAGATTTTCATCACTAATATTTCTAAATAAATTCGAAAAACCAATTTTTGTCCCAAACTCATTATTGCAATTAAGTTTTTATTTTAATACATCGTGATCAACGTAGCGTTCGCCGTTTAGTTCACTAATTACATTGATTGCCACTTTTGCGCCATCACCAGCAGTAATAATTGTATGTACGCTTACTCCAGCGCATGTACCAGCTGCCCAAATGCCTTCTACATTTGTTTTACCTGCTGCATCCACATCGAAAATTGTTTTAACACGAGGTTCTGTTCCCGGTTTTGTAGCAAGTCCAATGCTTTCTGCTAAATCCGTTAAGAAACCTGTTGCTAAAATGATATGTTTTGCTTCAAATTCGCCATTTTCAGTCGTAATTGTAAAACCTTCATCTGCTTTAACAATTGATGTAACTTTTGATTCAACAACTTCTGCACCGAATTTTCTTGCTTGGTTAAGTCCAGTTTCAACCAGATTAGGTCCAGTAATTTCTTCAACACCATAGTGGTTCCATAACATTGCACGTTTTGTAACACCTTGATTACTATCAATAACAACTGTTTTCTTACCTGCTTTTGCGGTGAAAATTGCAGCACTACCTCCAGCAGGTCCACCACCAATAATTGCAACTTCAAACATGAAAAATTCCTCCTTTTTCTTAATCTACTAAAATTTTAACAAAAAGATAGGTAAGTGACTAAACATATGATTCACCATTATCAGAAATTTGAAATATTATCGTAGGTTGATAAAATTTAAATAGAGGTGATATTAATGGGGAGTTTACTTTCTATTGATTGGGACTATTTTATTTCTACAAACTATGAAACTATTTATTCCTACGTAGAAAACAAAAAGTCTCTCCTTGATGCTTGGTATAAACGTTATTTCCAAGAAAAATCTAAAGGGAAAAATCTGCTAAATTATTTTCAATTATCAGGAGAAATAGAGGGGTTTTGGAAAAAAATACAACGAGTGTTTAAATTCGACCCTAATATTAAAGTTTTTGTGTCAGATTCTCATGCACTTTCTTACACCATTGCTAAGGAATGCGATTGTAAAGAAGTTTATCTTTTTGATGCTCATTCAGATCTTGGTTATGGGGGATTGTCCTCTTTAAATTTTAATGTTACCTGTGCTAATTGGTTGGGAAAACTTTTAAGTGAAAAAAATATTGAACGGGCAACGTTAATATACAGTCCATATACAAAAGAAAAACCGGATGATTTTTATCCAATGAACAAGGTATTTAATATAAACTATTTAAAATTTAATGATCTATGTGGTGATATTACTATCTCTGCCATCCATATCTGTAGGTCTGGAGCGTGGAGCCCACCATGGTATGATAAAAAGTTCGTTGGATTCATAAATGGTTTAGGCTTACCTTATAAAGTAATTGATTGTCCAATACGAAAATGGGATACGAAAAATATTACCTTTTCAGAACAGATACAATATTTAATGGTATAAAGCTTCCATCTTGAAACACACTAAAGAAAAGGAGTGTGTTATAAGATGAATAAAGATTGGGATTCTTTACCTAAAGAGAAAATTGCATTTGCGGATTTACCTTATACAGATAAACCCGATATGGTGAATTCAGAAAATCCTAGCCTTTTCGATATGCATGAAGATATGAAAACAGTCGATGCAATACCAGTTGAAGAGCTAAATAAACGTGTAAAAGCTGAAGATGATGAGCTTATTACAGAAGTATTCCGAAAAGAATCTCCTGATGAAAAGAAGCATAATTAATGAATATAGTACTGACAAATTTCTTAGTTTGTAAGTAATTTGTCAGTATTTTTTTATATACTTTTAACAAAAAATACCTAATCTTTACTTATAAGTTAATGTTATTAACACACTTTTATATTAAAATGGAATATTATATACATGTTTGCTTAGGAGGAATTCCCCATGTTTGGTAAAGGTAGAAGACTACAAAATTATGAATATTTTTCCCACACAAATCATTCAGACATTGACACAAATGAGCGATTTAAAGAGAAATTAGATTTTCTGACTCTTACAAAAATTCGCCGAGAGTCAGTTCGTTGTTTATCAGAAATTTATAATGAAAACCGTGAAGTCATTTTAGAAATGTTCTATAAAAAATTAATGGACATTCCAAAGTTTAGCAGTATTATTAATGGGCATTCTTCAGTTGAACGTTTAAAGGTTACGTTAAATCAACATTTTTTAAGCTTATTTGAAGATGACCTTTCCATTGAGTATGTATTTAAACGTAGAAAAATTGCTTATACCCATGCAAGGATAGGCGTTTTACCAAACTGGATGATTTCCGCATATGCCCTAATTAATCAATTATTTATTCCTCTTATAGTAAAAAAACTCATACGCGATGAAGTAAAAATGTTAGATGTTTTGCTAACGTACGATAGTTTAGTAACAATTGATATTCAAATCATTACGGAAACTTATATTGAAATACAAGGTGGATCTGTTGTAAATGGTCTAGGAAAAATAATTGAATATAATACACAACTTGACCAAATTAAAGAGCTTGTACAGTTCCAAGAAGTACAGCAACAAGATGTTTTATTAGCAAGTGATGCTATGCAAGAACTTGATGCAAGTATAGAGGAAATTGCGGCATCCGTCGGTGATATTGCAAGCCATACAAAACAGTCATTAGATGCTTTAAATAAAGATTTAGATTCATTGCAACATGTAACGTCCATCCTACAAAAGACGGATGAAGGTCAGCAAAAGGTACAACAAGATGTGAAACGTTTAGTAGACCGTGTAGATAGTGTTGCTAGATTAATGAGTTTAATACGAGAAATTGCAGATCAAACAAATTTATTAGCATTAAATGCATCGATTGAAGCAGCAAGAGCTGGAGAAGCAGGAAAAGGCTTTGCAGTAGTAGCAGAAGAAGTTCGAAAATTAGCAGATGATACAAAGCATTCTGTTCAATCAATTAATGATGACATTGAACAATTATTAAAAATTACAAATGATATTAATCATCAAATAAAGCAATCATCTCAAGAACTTCATGGAAGTGTAAATCATGCCTCCCATGTAACACAAACATTAACAGAGTTAAATAAATCATTACAAGTCCAAGGAGAACGTTTTGAAGAAATTGCTATAAGTGCAAAAGTACAAGCAGAATCGTCCTCAGCTGTTTCAGAACGAAACAAAAATATCGCTGAAAGTGCGCAGCAAAGTAAAGAAATTACCTTTGAAGTTGGTGCTGCAATCTATAAGTTAAGTAAAATGATAGATGATTATCGTACGACAACGATTTCGAAAAACTTCATTATTAGTCAAGAAGATATTATTGAAGTAGCCATTACGGATCATCTTTTATGGAGATGGAAAATTTACAATCTATTACTAGGCTTTGAGGAGATGTCCATTATCGATATAGGATCACCTGAAAAATCGAGATTAGGTGAATGGTATTATGGAAAAGGAAAAGAACTATTAGGGAACGAAAGAGTTTTCAAAGAATTAGAAGAACCTCATAAATTGGTTTACGACATTGCTAAAAAAGCTGTACAAGCCTATGAAAGTGGAAATAAGGAGCAAGCAGAGCAATATTTAACCGAAGTATCTCGAGTTTCAAAAAATGTTATTGATAAACTGAAACAACTACAACAATTGTTAATTGATAGAAAGCTTCAATATAGTTAATCCATAGTTTAAGAACTTGTTTAGAATTGCATTTCTAAGCAAGTTTTTTATTTTATATACATAAAATACTAATTGGTATTGGAATTTCCTTTTATTGATTGTAAGCGAATACATCGTTATAATAAGTGTAAAATTATCAGAAAATTCTATAATCTGTATTAGGGGGATTAGATGGTCAAACAATTTTTAACGAATGAACATCAAATGTTTCGAAAATCTCTTAGAAAAATGCTAGAGAAAGAAGCAATTCCCTACTTTAATGAATGGGAACAAAACAGAGGAATCCCTAGAGAGTTTTGGTTAAAGTTAGGTGAAAATGGTTTCTTATGTCCTCAAGTAGGAGAAAAATATGGTGGATTACAATTAGATTTTGGCTATTCCATGATTTTAGCCGAAGAGTTAGAAAGAGTTGGAGCTGGACTAGCGAGCGGTATCGTTTTGCATTCGGATATTGTTACACCATATATTGAAAGTTACGGAACAAAAGAACAAAAAGAAAAGTGGTTGCCTAAGAGCGTAAGTGGGGAGTTTATCTCTGCTATTGCGATGACTGAGCCAGGAGCAGGTTCAGACTTAGCGGGAATTCAAACAACTGCTCGGCGTGAAGGAGACTACTATATTTTAAATGGAGAAAAAACATTTATTACAAATGGTATCAATACTGATTATGTTGTGGTCGTTTGTAAAACAGATCCAAAAGCAACCCCAGCATATAAAGGAATTAGTTTAATTGTTGTAGAAGATGGTACACCAGGCTTTAAACGAGGAAAACTGCTAAAAAAAATCGGCATGCATTCTGCAGATACAGGCGAGCTAATATTTGAAGAGGCAAAAGTTCCGGCTAGTAATCTATTAGGTGAAGAAGGAAAAGGTTTTTACTACCTAATGGAAAAATTACAGCAAGAGCGGCTCATCGTTGCCATTGAAGTGCAAATTGAGGCAGAAGAAATGTTTCGTATAACGACTGACTATGTTAAAGAACGTAAAGCATTTAACAAGAGGATTTCAGATTTCCAAAATACACAATTTAAATTAGCAGAAATGGCGACAGAAATTGATATTGGCCGAACTTATGTGAACTCACTAGTAGAAAAGCATATTGCAGGGGAAAACATAGTAAAAGAAGTGTCCATGGCGAAATGGTGGATTAGTGAGATGGCAAAACGTGTAGCAGCAGAATGTCTTCAACTTCATGGAGGCTATGGTTATATGGAAGAATACGAGATTGCCAGACGCTATAGAGATATTCCTGTTGCAGCGATTTACGCAGGAACGACTGAGATTATGAAAGGAATTATTGCAAAAGAAATTCTAAAATAATGCTGAATTTCATAAAAACACATAGAGATTATGTTCACTAAATTATAGGGGGACGTTAAATGTTTATTACAAATGTGTTAAGACAACATGCAATGAGTAATCCAGATTCACCGGCAGTTCAATTTGAAGAGCAATGCTGGACCTACAGTGAGCTTTATAAAAATGCTCAAAAAATCGCAAGTTATTTATTACAACAAGGATATAAAGAGGGAGACATTGTTGCGCAGTTTATGGGGAATTCCCATTACTTCTTAGCCGTTTATTACGGTATACAACTAGCTGGGTTAACATGTATGCCTGTAAATACGAAACTAGCACCACCAGAAGTAGAATATATCTTCTCTCATTCAGAAGCGAAAGTATTATTTTACGATGAAAAAATTCAACAAACAATCGAAAACTCTAAACATCCATTTGAAGAAAAAATTAGTGTTGGACAAGTTAATGAAATTTTGAGTCGGAACGGGGAATATGTAAAACTTCCAACATTAAAAACAAATGATACAGCGGTGGTTATGTATACTTCCGGTACAACAGGAAAGCCAAAAGGAGTCATGTTAACACACCAAAATATTTTCGAGACGGCAGAAATTTGGTCGAGTTCAATGAAGATGAATCGAAATGATCGCATGTATATTTGTACACCATTATTCCATTGTGCAGGAAGTCACGTATTTGCAGTGCCGACGATGTATAAAGGGGGCGCGGTCATTATTGAAGAGGCGTTTTCACCAGATAGAACATTAAAAAATTTACTAGATACAAGGGCTACTATTTTCTTCGGTGTTCCGGCAATGTACACAATATTACTAAACAAACCAGAACTGAAAAACTACCAATTTGAACATTTAAGGTTATTCTGTTACGGAGCAGCACCGATGCCTTATGAGTTAGTGAAACAATTAAAGGATTCATTTCCTAACGTAAAAGTACAAAACTTATATGGCCAAACAGAAAATACACCTGCAGCTTCTTCGTTAACGGATGAACATGCTTTAACAAAAATTGGTTCTGTAGGGCGTCCATTAGAGCGAACAGAAATCAAATTAGTCGATGCTTTTGGTGAGGAAGTACCTATAGGAGAAGTGGGCGAAATTTGTGTGAAAGGTCCACAAGTGATGAAAGGTTATTTACGCAATCCTGAAGAAACAGCACGTACAGTGCAAAATGGCTGGTTATATTCCGGGGATCTTGGACGATTTGATGAGGAAGGATTTTTATATATCGTGGACCGTAAGAAAGATATGATTAACCGCGGTGGAGAAAATATCTATCCGGTTGAAGTGGAAGAAGTTCTGTACCAAATTCCACAAATATTAGAAGCAGCAGTCGTAGGGGTACCTCATGAAGTATATGGGGAAGTTCCAAAGGCATTTGTTGTCATTAAAAACGGGGAAGCCATTTCGGAAAAGGAAATCTTAGAGTACTGTCAAACTCAATTAGCAAAATATAAAGTCCCTCAAGAAGTAGAATTTATAGAGCAATTACCAAGAAATGCTTCAGGGAAAGTGTTAAAACACACGTTACGTTCTAATTTTGTAGAAAATCATTCATAAATAAAGGGGATTCGTCATGACAAATGTTTATATAGTAGATGGGGCAAGAACAGCTTTCACTTCTTTTGGAGGTTCATTTGCTAGCGTCGATGCAACTGAACTTGGGACAGTTACTGCAATCGAAGCGTTAAAACGTTCAAATGTAGAACCTGATCAAATCGATCACGTTATTTATGGTAATGTGATTCACACAGGCGTAAATGCGGCTTATTTAGCAAGACATATCGGATTAAAAGCTGGCATCCCACAAGATGTCCCTGCCCTTATTTTAAACCGTTTATGTGGATCAGGTCTTCAATCCATCGTTACAGCAGCTCAACAAATTTTGTTAGGTGAAGCAGATTTTGTTCTTGCAGGTGGTGCAGAGAATATGTCTCAATCGCCATTCGCTAATTTTGAACAAAGATTTAACGGACAAAAGCTTGGGAATCTCCAATTTGTTGACATGTTACAAGCAACACTTACAGATCAATATACTGGTTCAGGAATGGGCATGACGGCAGAGAGACTTGCAGAAATATATAATATTTCACGGGAAGAACAAGATGAATTTGCCGTACAATCTCACCAAAGGGCAGCACATGCAAGAGAAGCGGGCTACTTTAAGGAAGAAATTGTACCCGTTTACGTGAAAACGAGAAGAGGTGAAGTAGCGATTGAAGTAGATGAACATATTAAAGAAAACACATCAACAGAAATTTTATCGAAACTTCGACCAGCATTTAAAAAAGATGGAACGGTTACTGCTGGCAATGCATCAGGCATTAATGATGGGGCAGCATCAGTTGTTCTTGCGAGTGAGCGAGCTGTTCAAGAAAATAGCTTAAAACCAATTGCACGAATTATCTCTTGGGGTGTAGCGGGAGTTGACCCTACAATAATGGGTATTGGTCCAGTCCCTGCTATCAAACAAGCATTAGAACGAGCAAATTTAACCCTATCAGATATGGATTTAGTTGAAGTGAATGAAGCCTTTTCTGCACAATTTATCGCAGTGGAAAAAGAACTTGGCTTAAATCGTGAAATAACGAATGTAAATGGTGGAGCGATTGCACTTGGTCATCCTGTTGGAACAAGTGGGACGCGTATTGCGTTATCGACTTCCTATGAGCTAAAACGAAGAGGTGGCAAATATGCGGTGATTAGCCTTTGCATCGGCGGAGGTCAAGGAATAGCTATGGTGATCGAATCTTTATAATGTTGACGTAAAGCTGGCAACTTTAGCCGGCTTTTTTTCGTTCTAAAAATTAAAGATAGATAGAATCAATTGAATAGCTTGTAAAACAATAAAACTCTTTATTTTATGATGTTGCTCTGTACTTGTCTGAGCTGAAAAAATTTAGTAACGTATGCTTATTAACTTGTGAAAAAAATATGTTAAACTAATCCTTATATAAATACATTAAAGTGAGCTGAAACACAATGGAACAACCATTTTTACCAATATTATTAGGTTCAGATATGAACGCATATGGAATGGCACGAGCATTTTATGAAGCATATGGTTTAAAACCCCTCGTTTTAGGACGCTCGCATCTTACGGCTACACAAGATAGTCGAATTCTACATTTCCAAGAAATTAAAAATTTAAATCAGCAGGAAGTATTTGTCCCAGCCCTAGAAAAGGTAGCAAAACAATACCCTGATAAAAAATTATTGCTTCTCGCATGTGGTGATGATTATGCGAAGTTAATTATTAAAAATAAACCAGTATTACAACAATACTTTACAGTCCCATATATCGATGAATCGTTAATGGATCAAATTTTATTAAAAGAAAACTTTTATAAAATGTGTGAAAAATATAATTTCAAATATCCTGGTACGACGACTGTCACTGCGGATAATTACGAAGACTTCACACCGCCATTTGATTATCCAATCATCTTAAAGGCATCTAACTCAGTTGCTTATTGGGCATGTTCTTTCCCTGGGAAAAAGAAAGTTTTCGTTGCACATGATGAGGCAGAAAAGTCTGCTATTTTAAAAGCAATTTATGCATCGACTTATCAAGATACAATGATAGTTCAAGAATTTATCCCTGGTGATGATTCTTACATGCGTGTATTAAATGCGTACGTAGGAAAAGACGGGAAAGTTAAATTGATGTGTTTAGGTAACCCGATTTTAGAGGAACATTCTCCTGAGGGCATTGGAAGTTACGCGGCAATTATCACGACTCATGATGAAAAGTTATTGGATCAAGTTCGTTTCTTCTTAGAAGATATCGGCTATACAGGATTTGCAAACTTTGATATGAAATACGATGTCCGTGATGGTGAGTACAAGCTATTTGAAATTAATTTACGTAACGGCCGTTCAAGCTATTTCGTTACGGCAGCTGGCTATAACTTAATGAAATATGTTGCAGATGACCATATGTTAAATATCAAACAAGAATTAACATATGCGGACAATCGCCATCTATGGATGATCATCCCAAAAGGCGTATTATTCAAATATGCTTCTAACGAAAAAATGAAAATTGAAGCAAAAAGTTTAATTCGCCAAGGCAAATGGACAAACTCTTTATATTTCAAACAAGATATGAATTTAAAACGATGGGTAAAACTAACGTTAAATAATTTAAACTATTATCGAAAATATAAAAAATACTTTAATAAAAAAGGTTTGGAAGAATGAAAAAAACATTAGGAATTATTGGTGGTGTAGGTCCATTAGCAACTATGTTTATCGGTGAGATGATTGTTCGTCGTACACTTGCATCAAAGGACCAAGAACATGTTCATACTATCATCGATAATGACACAACAATCCCTGATCGAACGGAATACATTTTAGATAATACAAAGGAAGACCCTGTTCCATACTTAGTTCGAGATGCTATCAAACTTGCAAACGCTGGTGCTGACTTAATTTGCATTCCTTGTAATACTGCCCATACGTTTTATGAAGAGTTGCAATCAGGTTCTCCAGTTCCTGTGTTGCATATGATTCGAGAAACGGCAAAACGCGCGGCTATATTAGGTGCAAAACGTGTAGGAATACTCGCAACAGATGGGACGGTGACTTCGGGAGTATATCAACAAGCACTTATAGAAGAAAATATTGAACCAGTATTGCCTAATGCTGATACCCAAAAACAAATCATGTCCATCATATATGATTATGTAAAAGCAGGTAGGGACGTATCGCTAAAGGAATGGCAACCAATTGAAGAAGCGATGAGCGAACTCAATTGCGATAAATTAATCTTAGGCTGTACAGAACTATCAATCATTAATAAAGAGTTAAAATTAAGTAATCGTTACATCGATTCCCTCATTGTCCTTGCAGAAAGTGCGATTATGGCATGTGGTTATGAATTAAATAATCCAATTAGAGTTTAATGCCTGCCTATTTTTAGGCAGGTTTTTTTGGTGGGGAAGTTTCCTATGAAATTCCACTATGTAAAATCGTGTAATTTCATTAAATTATGGTAAACTAAACGCAAGTAACTAAAGGTGGGTATAACATGTCAGTGATTAATTTATTAAATGAAACATTACAAAATAAATGGAAATTTGAAACAACGATGAAAGTACAGGATGAAATGATTCCTGCAATGCTTGAAGGAAAGGACGTTGTTGCAGAATCTCCAACAGGATCTGGAAAAACGTTAGCATATGTATTGCCGATTTTAAATAAAGTAAATGGGAGCAAAAAACAAACTCAAGCTTTAATCGTTGCCCCATCTCAAGAATTAGCAATGCAAATTGTAGAGGTTATTCGTGAATGGATAGCAGGAACAGATATCACTGTTCAGCAACTAATTGGAGGTGCCAACTCAGCACGCCAAATCGAAAAGCTGAAAAAGAAACCAACAATCGTGGTTGGTACACCTGGTCGTTTAAACGAACTTGCGAAAGCTAACAAGTTAAAACTTAAAGAAATTGAAACGGTAGTACTAGATGAATGTGATCAACTTTTAAGTCGTGAATATCGTGTGATTGTAAAATCATTTATCGAAGGTGCAGCTTACGGTCGCCAAGTAGTTGTAGTCTCTGCAACAATTACAGATGAAATCAAACTTGTGGCGAGTCGATTAATGTTTGAGCCAGTACACATCGAAATTAAACCTGAAGACATGGTGCAAGTAGGTAAAGTGGTGCATACATTTATCAAAGTGGATGAACGAGATAAAACAGATATGCTTCGTAGACTTGCTCACATTGAAGGTTTGCGCGGTTTAGCCTTTGTTAACAATATCGACCAAGTATTAATGAAAGAGTCAAAGTTAAAATATAAAGATGCAAAAGTTGTGACATTACATTCTGACATGAAAAAAGAAGAACGCAAAAAAGCGTTAGATGCTTTCCGTAAAGGTGAGGCAACAATTTTAATTGCAACAGATATCGCTGCTCGTGGATTAGACATTGAAGGATTAACACATGTTATCCATGTTGATGCACCTCATACGATTGAACAATATACACATCGTTCTGGCCGTACAGGGCGCGCTGGTGCAGATGGTGAAGTATTAACACTTCTTTCATATCGCGATGAAAAAACGTATAAAAAGTTAACACGCGAAATGGGTGTAAAAACAATTCAAAAAGTTTGGTATCAAGGAAAATTAGTTGAAGGAAATTCAAAAACTGTTTCGCAAAAGAGAGGGAAATAAGATGACGTTTGAAGAAAAGCTAGAACAATACGCCGAACTTGCAGTAAAAGTTGGCGTTAACATACAAAAAGGTCAATACTTATTAATTAATACTTCAACAGATACATTGGATTTTACTCGAATTGTGGTGAAAAAAGCTTATGAGGCTGGTGCAGGGAGAGTTCAAGTAAACTTATCTGACCCGGTGTTTACTCGTGCCTTTTATGAATTAGGGGCAGAAGAGGAATTTAGTAAGTACCCAAAATGGATTGTTGCCCAACGCGATGAATTAATCGAACGTAAAGGTGCACTTTTATGGATTGACGCGGAAGATCCAGACCTATTAGCAGGTATTCAAAGTTCAAGAATTTCTGCACAAACAAAGGCAGCTGGAGAAGCATTAGTACGTTATCGTAAAGCTGTAATGAATGACGATATCGCATGGTCCATTATTGCAGTACCTTCACAAAAATGGGCGGCGAAAGTTTTCCCTGATTTACCTGAAAATGAACAAGTAAATGCACTTTGGGAAGCAATTTTCCAAACGGTTCGTATTGGTGATGGCGATGCAGTTGAGAAATGGCGTAAACATGTAGAGAATTTAGAAAGTCGTGCTAAGCAGTTAAATGAAAAGAAATATTCCAAACTACACTATAAAGCGCCTGGAACAGATTTAACAATTGAACTTCCTGAAAAACATCTGTGGGTATCTGGTAGTAGTAAAACTCCAGAAGGTACGACATTTATTGCAAATATGCCGACTGAAGAAGTATTTACATTGCCTTGTAAATATGGTGTAAATGGAGTTGTTCGTAATACAAAGCCATTAGTATATCAAGGGAATATCATTGATGGTTTCTCTCTTACATTTGAAAAAGGAAAAATTGTAAAAGCTGAGGCTGAGGTAGGAAATGAGCTGTTACAAGATTTAATTGCAAATGATGAAGGATCCTCTTATTTAGGGGAAGTGGCATTAGTACCACATCAGTCTCCAATTTCATCATCTGGTATTCTTTATTACAACACATTATTTGACGAAAATGCTTCAAACCATCTAGCTATTGGTGAAGCATATCCAACTTGTTTTGAAGGTGGCCGTGAATTACAGGAAGGCCAGCTAGAAGCACTGGGAATTAACACATCCATTACCCACGAAGACTTTATGATTGGTAGCGCGGAAATGGATATTGACGGCATTTTACCAGATGGAACAGAGGAACCGATTTTCCGAAAAGGGAACTGGGCGTTTTGATATTGTGTAAAAACCCACCACGATTTTGTGGTGGGTTTTTAGATTTTGGCGGACTGGCGAAACTGGTCCGAATTGACAAATAACTAAATTGGCAAATAATCAGTCCAAATCAGCAAATACCCAACGCAAACTGGCAAATAACCAATTCAAATCGGCAAATACCCGACCCAAAAAAGCAAATAAACCCCACCAAAAAACAAATAACGAATATTTGTTCGTAAAATTATCACGATTCATAGCGAAAGATGTTATAATGGAGAAAATGATTTGGAAGGGTGTTGTATTTGAAAATATTCCATACCGCTGATTGGCATTTAGGAAAGCTTGTGCAAGGTGTTTATATGACGGAAGATCAACGCCATGTTCTACATCAATTTTTGCAAGCCATTGATGAAGAGAAGCCCGATGTCGTCATCATCGCTGGAGATTTATATGACCGTTCATTACCTCCAGTAGATGCTGTAGATTTATTGGATGAAATATTAGCTGAAATTGTTTTAAAACGTAAAGTTCCTGTTTTAAGTATTGCAGGAAACCACGATAGTCCTACTCGCTTACAGTTTGGAAGCAAGCTCATGAAAGAAAGTGGATTACATATTATCGGAGAACTCCACGCCAACTTGCAGCCAATCCTGTTACATGATGAATTTGGAGAAGTTCATTTCCACTTAGTCCCATTTGCAGAACCATCAACTGTTAAACATTTATTTAATGACGATTCCATTAACACCTATGACGATGCAATGAAAAAAATAATTGAGACCATCGAAGAAAAGATGGACAAGTCAAAACGACATGTATTCATTGGACATGCTTTCATTACACCCCATGGAGACAAGGAAGAAAATACGAGTGATTCAGAACGTCCTTTAGCAATTGGGGGATCAGAATGTGTTAGTGCACAATATTTCAAGTCATTCCATTACACAGCGCTAGGTCACTTACATAAGGCGCATTATGTATTAAATGAAACAATCCGTTATTCAGGATCCCCTTTAAAATATTCGGCTTCAGAGGCGGATCATGAGAAAGGATTCCTAATTGTAGACATGGATCAAGATGGACAAGTATCGATTACAAAACGACCGTTTATTCCAAGAAGAGACTTACGCATCGTAGAAGGTAATATACAAGAAATTTTAAAACATGAAGTTAGTGAAGATTATGTTTTCGTTCGTTTAACAGATTTAACTCCAGTTATTGGTGCAATGGAGCAAATTCGAACAGTTTATCCAAATGCAATGCATGTTGAGCGTAAAGCACTTCCTAAGCTTGAAAGTACCGAAAATGAAGGACAAGTTCGCCGTGAACAGATGGATGATAAAAGTTTATTCCATGCTTTTTATAAGGAAATTGTAGGAAGTGAGCCGACAGAAATTCAGCTTCAGCTTTTTGAAGAAGTACTTCAAGACATGTTATCAGAAGAACGCGAATCAAATGAGGTGGTCGTTAAATGAAACCAATAAAATTAACTATGCGTGCTTTTGGACCTTATAAAAATGAAGAGATTATTGACTTTACAGAGCTTAAAAATAATCGACTATTTGTAATTTCTGGATCAACTGGAGCGGGTAAAACGACTATATTTGATGGAATTTGTTTTGCTTTATATGGCTACGGTAGTGGGCAAGACAGAAAAGATACAAAAATGCTTCGAAGCGATTTTGCAGAAGACAACATCCATACCGCTGTTGAACTAGTTTTTGATATTCATAATAAAACTTATCGTGTATTGCGTCAGTTGTCCCATGTGAAAGAAGGTCGTAAAAATGCAACGGGTGAAAAATACGAGTTGTTCGAAATTCAAAATGGACAAGAAGTTCCTGTTGTAGAACGTCAGCGAGTGACGGATATTAACAAAAAACTTGAAGAAATTATCGGGCTCACATATGACCAATTCAACCAAATTGTCATGTTACCTCAAGGGGAATTTCGTAAACTTTTAACCTCTCAATCTGATAATAAAGAAGCTATTTTACGTAAAATTTTTAAGACGGATCGATACGGTGAAATGGCACAAAAACTGGAAGAGAAGAAAAAGCAAGCTGAACAACAGTTAAATGAAGCAAGGGCATTAAAAAATAGTATCATTGCTCAAATTTCGGGGGCATTACCTAAGCGTGAATCATTATTATTTTCTTTATTAGATCAACATTCGAACATATATCAACTCCAAGACGGTCTAGATGAAGAAATTAAATTTTATCAACAGAAGATGAAAGAGGATAAAAAGCAATACGAAGAGGCGCTTAATAAATATAACGAGAAATATGAGCTTTATGTGGCAAACAAAGCGATGAATGATCGTTTAGATGCCTATGAAAAAAAGCGTTTTAATCTTCAGGAGATGGAACAACAAAAGCCACAATTTGACCAAATGAAAAAGGATTATGAAGCGGCGATTCGTGCAAGTAAAATTGAGCCATTAAACAAACGATGCCATGAAATAAACGAAGAAAAGCAACTCCAACAACGTCGATTAGAACAAATAGCTAATCAATTAAAGCAAGCTCAATCTGATCTATTAAAGGCAAAGAAAGTTTACGAAATAGAGTTAACAAAACAGAACGAACGGGATGCCGCAACCAAAGAAGTAATTGAATTGGAAAAATTGTTACCTCTGTATGAACAGATCGAAAAACAAACGCAAGTAGTCTATTTAATCACAAAGAAATACAATGAGGCGAAATCTAATCTTCAACAGGCTGAAGTCCAACTAGAAGAAGGTCGATACCAACTATTAAATTTAAACGGACAAGTGGAGCAGCTTGAAGGAAAAGTTCAAAATTTAAATGAGACAATGGAGCAACAACGTTATTTACGCGAAGTTGTTCAAACCTTTACAAAGTACAATGAACATTTATCACGTCATCGAACATTAACTGAGCAGTTCGAGACGATTTCAACGGAGTATGAAAATGCAAGAGACCTCTATAATCAGGAAGAAATGAAATGGCTAAGTAATCAAGCAGCACTTCTTGCGGCTAATTTAGTTCCTGGTTCACCTTGCCCTGTATGTGGAAGCACAGACCACAAAACTGTGAATCGTGAGCATATGGATCTTATCGATGAACAAGCATTAAAGAATTTAAAGTCGAATCTTTCTCAAATTGAGCAAATGAAATATAATGCTCAGGCGAATCTAAACGCAAGCTTTATGCAAACGAAACAATTTGAAGAGTCTTTAGAAAACTTACATGCACCGATTCATGAACAAAATCAATACTTCCAACAATTTAATGATGTAAACAACCGTGTTCTACAGTTACAAAAAGATGCAGAACAACTTGCTCATTTAAAAACGCAGTTAAAACAGTTGAAAATTTCGCACGAAAAACAAGATGAAAATCGTAAACAGCTGGAACAAAACTATCAAATCATCAATGAGCAGCTAGTTCAACAACGTACGATTTTAGAACAGCAACGTCTTTCTATTCCGAGTCATTTGCAAGAACTTATCCAATTGCAACAAGCACTAAAAGAAGCAAAGAAACATCGTGATGTATTATATCAAGCATGGGAATCTGCACAGAAAAATCTGCAAACTGTCGAGAAGTCTGTGGTTTCCAATGAAGAGGCATATAATTACATTAACCAAACTCTACAACAATTAGAAGAAAATTTAAAAACTGCAAAAGAGCAGTTAGTTGTAACAATAAAAGAAAATGGGTTTGATGGTTACTCGCAATTTATTGCAGCCATTCGTTCTGAACAGGAAATTCAACAACTTCAGGAAAGCTACATGGCATTTTCCAATGAACTTCATTCCTTAACAACTCAAGTACAAGAAGAACGTCAACAATTAAAAGGTATAGAGAAAGTAGATTTATCACAGGCACAAGAACAATTAAATGAATTAAAAACATGTTATGAAAATGCGTTGCAAACTCTTAATCTGACGAAAGAGTATGAAAGACATGCAATTGATTTTTCAGACAGGTTAGATCGTGTAGCTGTTGAAATTCATCAATTAGAGGAAGTATCAGCTCAAATTATTGATTTATATAATTTATTACGGGGGCAAAACAGTAAAAAAATCTCCTTTGAACGATATGTACAAATGGGGTATTTGGAGCAAATAACGGAAGCTGCAAATATTCGATTGAGAAATTTATCAAATGGTCAGTACTATTTACAATGTTCAGACAGACAAGAATCCCACGGACGTCAAAGTGGTTTAAGTCTTGATGTATATGATACGTATACTGGGCAATCACGTGATGTAAAATCCCTTTCCGGTGGCGAGAAATTTAATGCTTCACTATGTCTTGCCCTGGGTATGGCGGATGTGATACAAAGCTTCCAAGGAAGTGTACAAATTGATACGATGTTTATTGATGAAGGATTCGGTTCACTAGACGAAGAATCCCTCATGAAAGCAATCGATACTTTGATTGATCTTCAAAAATCTGGACGAATGATTGGGGTCATTTCCCACGTAAATGAACTAAAAGCTGCTATGCCAGCTATTTTAGAAGTGGTGAAATTAAAAGAGGGGTATAGTAGGACAAAAATTACTCTTAAATAATAAAACTGCACTCTGATTATGGAGTGCAGTTTTTAAGCTTTTAAAACTCGAACAGCCTGAATCAAATTCCAAATTAATAAAATGATTGTTATAAGGAAATAAATTGCCATAAAAATAAATAAACTAATAACGAATCCATTCATTATTTCAGTACTAGTAACGCTAAAAATCCCGAATATCCCAAATATGCCGAGTAGCATTCCGATAACAACAGGAATCAAATGCGAAATAAATGCACGTTTCGCATGATATTTTACTTCATTGTTATTTATTACAAGATAAACGATTAAAGGCAGTAAGAAAGGTGCAAACAATAAACTAACATAGCAAAGTGCAGAAATGATTTTATTATTATCCATTAAATTCTCTCCTTACTTCCAATATAATACATATACGGAATTTTATTCAGTTTAGTTTCAAAAAAACTAAATTCTAGTTGAAAAATAAAGAGTTTCTGATAAAATGAGATTGTTCAAACAATTAAAGAAGATGTATTACCACAAGGGGAGCTGATGAAGTCAGCTGAGATTGTGCACGTATTGCACTAACTCTTTGAACCTGTAAGTTAGCACTTGCGTAGGGATGTGGATAGAAACCGAACCCATACATGGCGTCAGGATCTGTCCTGATGTCATTTTTTTATGCTTTTAGTATGAACTATAAGCATAGGGAGAAACTACATAACGATTTCTATTCCTTCTCAAATGTTCTACATCGGAATAAGGAGAGGAGACTTGTTATGAACAAATCAAAATTACTAATGCTTGTGGAAATTGCTATCTTTGCAGCAGTTGGATTAGTGTTAGATAAAATTTCTTTTTCACTTTGGGCTCAAGGTGGTTCTATTAGCTTTGTAATGCTACCTATTTTAGTTATTGCTGTTCGTTGGGGGCTTTCTGCCGGACTAGTCACAGGGCTTTTAATTGGTGTATTACAAATGGCTTTAGGAGCATATATTCTTCACTGGGCACAGGCATTACTAGATTATGTAGTTGCATTTACTGTAGTTGGTTTAGCAGGATTATTCCGTCATCAAATTGTTGAAGCGGCGAATAACCTTAATAAGAAGAAAATTAGTTTATATATTGTTCTGGGTATTGTAATCGGTGGTTTATTACGTTACGCTGCCCATGCTCTTGCTGGTGCGATATTCTTTGCAGAGTACGCAGGTGATCAAAATGTTTGGGTTTACACACTAATCTATAATGGTTCTTATATGATTCCAGCTATTATTTTAACTGCGATTGTCGGCTCATTTATTTTCTCATCAGCTCCAAGATTATTAAAAACAGCAGTATAAAATTTTCTATAAGTCGATTTGCATTTTGTTGATGCAAATCGACTTTTTTTGAGCACATTAAGACTAAAATAATTTTTAGGTGGGAGTTGCAGGACAAATCGAAGAAAAAATAAATCATAAACGTAAAATTCCATCAGTATCGTATAGTTTCTTTTCCAAATCCTCATCTCACTAACTTATCCACAAAATACACTTTGTAAAACGGAATGGACCAACATAAGCTTACGAATATGATATAGTATAAATGAAATGATATAGGGAAGGATCGTTATCGATGATAGTTAATACAAGTGAAGAATTAGAAGCGTTAAAAAAAATTGGTCGCATTTGTGCTGAAATTCGTGATGCGATGAAAGCAGCTACAAAACCAGGTGTAACAACAAAAGAGTTAGATGAAATTGCAGGTCGTATGTTTGCTGAAAAGGGTGCGATTTCTGGTCCAAAAGGCGAATATGATTTTCCTGGATATACTTGCATCAGTGTAAATCATGAAGTGGCTCATGGAATTCCTGGTAGCCGTGTAATTGAAGAAGGGGATCTTGTGAACATTGATGTTTCAGGTTCTTTAGATGGTTATTTTGCTGATACAGGTATTTCTTTTGTTGTAGGAGATGGCTATGAAGCAAAGGAAAAACTTTGTGCTGTGGCTAAATCAGCCTTTGATCGTGCAATGACAAAAGTTAAAGCAGGATCAAAACTAAACCAAATTGGTAAAGCCGTGGAACGTGAAGCAAGAGATCATGGCTTAACGGTAATCATGAACTTAACTGGACATGGTGTAGGTCGATCTTTACATGAAAAACCAGATCACGTACTCAACTATTACGATGCATGGGATTCTACAATTTTAAAAGATGGTATGGTTTTAGCTGTAGAGCCATTCATTTCTGAAAAGGCAGAGCATATTGTTGAATCAGGCGATGGTTGGACATTTATTACGCCAGACAAATCATTAGTCGCTCAAATTGAACATACAATCGTTGTAACGAAAAACAAACCAATTATCCTTACGCAAATTGAAGACTAACTTAAAAAATCCTGTACGCTTTTTTAAACTTTAGCGTGCAGGATTTTTTTTCATAAAGAATATTCCAGCAATCATTACACCACTTAGGAAAAGGGCTGCGGTTGATACTAACAATTCATCAAAGCCGTTTGCAATTACAATACCAATATAACACCAAATAAAGATAATAGGGAAAATAATATCGTAATAATGGTAACGTAAATGAAGTGCAATTGCAGTGCCAACTGTCATCACTATAACAGCCCAAAGTGCATTACTTAAACCAAAGCCTTCCCAACCATAATATACCAATATGTAGCAAAACTGTAGAATAAATAAGTAAGTAGACCAACCAAAATAGATTGCAACTGGTATTCGAATACGTAACATTTCATTTTTTAAAGGATACGTTAAATAAAGTGCAAACATAAGTAATAATTGAATGAAAAATAAAATTAATGATTGCAAAAAGTATTCATAGTGCCAGCAGATAAGGTTACTGATCTGCAGCAGCATAACACATGAAATAAAAATAGTTTGAAGATTTGTTATCGATTTTTCAGTATTACGTAATGACCAATATTTGTTAGCCCATAGGAAAAGAAATATGAACACAATAAGCCATAAATAGTAGACGTAATTTGCTGGTGCAAATAAAAGTGGTAAACGATTTATGATGTCAATTGTTGATTTCCCATTAAACTTAAGCAAATATGCTTGGAGGGTAAAATACATGGTAATTGTTAGGGAAAACAAGATGATGAATAACCGAGTCATATATTCCTCTCCTTTCTATAAAATTATATACATATAAAATGTTTTCAACAACAAATACCAATAACATACAAATTTTTGTAAAATAAAAGAAACGAATAGGAGTGATACCAATGAAAAAAATTGAACAAATTGATTTGAATGTTACACTCGAGAAAAAGGAATATAAAAAGAAGTTAAAGAAACTCCAATTTGAAATGTTGAATATACAGCAGTTCTTATATAATAACAAAATTGGACTCATTCTTGTATTTGAAGGAATGGATGCTGCAGGTAAAGGTGGGGCAATCAAGCGTTTAACCCAAAGACTCGATCCAAGAGGATTAGTTGTGCACCCAATTTCTGCACCACAATACCACGAAAAAAGATACCATTATTTACACCGCTTTTGGCGTAAGTTGCCTCAACGTGGACAAGTAGCAATCTTTGATCGTTCTTGGTATGGCCGTGTACTAGTAGAGAGAATTGAAGGTTTTGCTACAGATGATGAATGGATGAGAGCATATGATGAGATTAATTCTTTCGAAAAAACATTAACGGATGATGATTTTATTATTATTAAATTTTGGATTCATGTAGATGAACAAGAGCAGCTGAATCGTTTTAAAGAACGTGAGACAAATCCTTATAAAATGTGGAAACTCACGGATGAGGATTGGCGTAATCGTGAGAAGTTTGATGATTATATTGAATGCGCAAACGACATGTTTAACATGACGGATACTAAAAATGCGCCATGGTTTTTAGTTTCTGGAAATAATAAGCATTATGCACGCATACAAGTATTAAAAGAAACAATTAAACAAATTAAAAAAGAAGCGAAAAGAAGAGGTTTAACTATCTCTGATACAGGTAATGAAATATAAAAGGGACTTGAATAAAAATCTAGAATTTGTAAACAATGGGGAAATTGAGTGAAATGTATCTAGTTATAAAATAATTAGAAGGGCACAGGGCTATTATGGTAAAAAGACTTTTGAATCTATTACATAAAAAGGGTGATCGAGTGGTAAGGCTAGAGGGGGAGCGTTTGTTACTAAGAACTTTTGTGGAATCTGATGCACGTAGCTTAGCAGAGCTAATGCGAAATAATCGGATTTTTTGGGCAACACATGAGCCGATGCATGAAGATGAATTTTATACAGAGGAAGCACAGTTCAAAAAAATTTTAGAAAGTATGCATTTGTTGCGGGCAAATAGAGAATACTCTTTTGGCATTTACCCAAAAGGAAGCAATAAACTAATTGGTCATATTTCTCTATATGCGATAAAAAGACTACCATACAATAGTGCATTTATTGGTTATTCTGTGGATGAAAGATATACAAGAAAAGGAATTGCAACAGAAGCAGTAAATGAAGTCGTTAAATTTGGATTTAATGTAGTAAAGCTGCACCGTATTGAAGCCTATGTATCACCTAAAAATTATGGCTCTATCAAAGTACTAGAAAATGCAGACTTTGTTCGAGAAGGATTATTAAGAGAACTTCTATACATTAATGGTTCTTGGGAAGATCATTTTCTATATTCATTGTTACGTGAAGATTGTAGATATTTATAAAAATAACCGGGCTCTTTTAATAAGAGACCGGTCTGTTTTTTCTTATTCTTCAGTATTTTGTGACGATAAAAATGCATTTCCATCCGTAAGTAAATCAAGTTTACCAGTGCTTGGGTCCATTACTAAACCGTGAACTGGTGTTGACTTTGGCATAAGTGGATGTTTTCGAATAATTTCGACACTTTTTAATACACTTGTAGAAACATCCCCGAACCCGTGTAACCAATCTATTAAATCAACGCCTGAGTATTTAACAATATTGATGATATCTTCGTTTACACCACGTTCAATCATATGTTCAATCATTTTCTCAGGGTCTATTGCACTCATACCACAATCATGATGCCCAATAACATAAATTTCATCTGCCTGTAATTCATATACTGCCACAAGTAAACTACGCATGATGGCTCCAAATGGGTGACTGACTTGAGCACCAGCACTTTTTACTATTTTTACATCCCCATTACGCATATTCATCGCTTTTGGTAATAACTCAACTAATCGAGCATCCATACAAGTTAATATAACAATTTTTTTATCTGGAAACTTAGATGTTATGTATGGCTCATATTGTTTGAATTTTACGAAGGATTCGTTAAAACTTAATATTTCGTCTAATGAAGATGTCATTATTCTCACTACCCCTTTTTTTCTCTATAGAGTAAATAATATTATATACAAAAAATATCGACAAGACTCAAATTGAGTTTGTCGATATTTTTTATTTTTATTCTATAATTTTTGAGTTGGTTTTGGATCGATTACAACAGAAGAATGTGAATCTAATCCCATGCGTAAATAGTTAATGAACATATACACACTTAGGCATAAAAGTGATAAAAAGCCAATTACTGTAGTTAAAAATAATCCCATCTGTATAGACTCCTTTCGAATTTAAACAAGTGTCATTAACACCCATTATACTATATCTATTTTTTTTATTGTAGACTAATTGATAAATAATATTGACAATATAAAGTAGAAACATATTTTATGATACTTTCAAATAATATTCCCTACAGTTCATATTATATATGTAACTCTATATTTGATTCAATATAATCATAATGTTATTTTTGGAAAGAAACAGTAATTTATTTTGTCGAATACGCGTTAAAGTATTAAATAATATAGTAGATTGTCGAAAATAAGAGTAGGAGAAAATTTGGAGGTACATATATGGATATATCTACAATTGTCGGGGTCATATTCGGAATTATCGCAGTATTCTTAGGAATGTTTATTAAGGGTGCCGATATGTCAGTTTTAATAAACCCTGCAGCATTTTTAATCATTATTCTAGGTACTATCGCTTCAGTAACAATTGGTTTCCCTATGAAAGAATTAAAAAGGGTGCCAAGTCTATTTAAAATTATTTTTACAGAAAGAAAGCTTACGAGTGACATAGAAATTATAAAAATGTTTTCTACTTGGGCAGATTTAGCTCGTCGTGAAGGATTATTAGCCCTTGAAAGTAAAGCCGCAGAAGTTGAAGACCCATTCTTAAAAAATGGATTAACTTTAGCTATTGATGGACAAAACGCAGATTACATACGTGATGTATTAACAGAAGAAGTTGAAGCAATGGAAGCTCGTCACAATGTTGGTTCTCAGATCTTTTCACAAGCTGGTACATATGCGCCAACACTAGGGGTATTAGGTGCGGTTGTCGGTCTTATGGCAGCTTTAAGAGATATGAACGATATTAACGCACTAGGTCATGCGATTACGGCTGCCTTTGTTGCTACATTACTTGGTATTTTTACTGGGTATGTTCTTTGGCATCCGTTTGCAAACAAATTAAAACGTAAGTCTGCAGAAGAAGTAAAACAGAAAAATTTAATGATTGAAGGTATTTTATCAGTATTAGAAGGGGAAGCCCCACGCGTTATTGAGCAAAAATTAGCCTCATATTTAACTATGGAAGAACGCCGTCAAATATTTAATGAAAGCGGGGCGGGTGGTCTTGGCAAAGAAAGCTAAAAAGAAAAAGGAAGATGTACATATTAATGAGTCGTGGCTTTTACCTTATTCCGATTTAATGACTCTATTACTCGCTCTTTTTATTGTACTATTTGCCTCTAGTTCAATTGATCAAGTCAAATTAGCAAAAATGTCCGCTGTTTTTAATGAAATATTTGATGGTGGTTCAGGTTTTATGGATCAAACTTCAATGTTGGAAAATCCAACATCGTCAACACCGGGATTATCTGAAGCAGAAAAAGCGTATATTCAAGATCAAAGAGAGCTTAAGGATATTCAAGACAAAGTTGATAATTTTATTGCTGTGAATGAATTAGAAGATACTTTTGAAACATCGATGACAGATGAAGGATTATTAATCACTATCCGTGACACTATTTTATTTGACCCAGGTAAAGCAGATGTTAAATCAGAATATATACCGATTGCTGATGAATTAGCCTCTTTACTAAAAATGGATCCAGCGCGGCATATTGTAGTAACAGGACATACAGATAATGTCCCACAAAACGGAGGCGAATTCGCTTCAAACTGGGAACTATCTGTTATGCGTGCAGTAAATATACTTGAGCTATTAGTTTCAAGTAACCCTGAACTAGATCCTAAATATTTTAGTGCAAAAGGTTACGGTGAATATTATCCAATCGCTTCGAATGAAACAGCTGAAGGACGAGCAAAAAATCGTCGTGTTGAAGTATTAATTCAGCAACTAGTAGATGAAGTAACAACAAAAGAATAAACAAGAAAGAATGAGTGAAACTAAAATCACTCATTTTTTTTGACTTTTAACAAACAAAAGTTTATACTTTAAACAAATGTTTGTTGGAGGTGATTATTGATGAATGAAAAAGAACAGCTAGTCCTTCAAACGATTAAGAAAAACCCATATCTATCGCAAAACGAAATGGCACTCCAATTAAATATGTCGAGGCCAACCTTGGCAAATATTATTTCTGGCCTTATTAAAAAAGGTGAAATTATTGGTAGAGCTTATGTATTACCTGAAGAAAAAGATATCATTGCAATCGGTGGTGCTAATGTTGATCGTAAATTCCACATTGATGGGACAGTTCAATATGGTACTTCCAATCCAGCTTACTTAACAGAAAGTGTAGGCGGTGTTGCCCGCAATATTGCAGAAAACTTAGGTAGGCTAGGTAACACAGTAAAACTAATTACAACTTTTGGACAAGACCAAGATGCCAATATGATACAACAAGTTAGCAATGGGTTTATTAATTTTGATTTATCCGAAACGTTACCTGATCGAAAGACTGGTTCATATAGTGCAGTATTAGATTCTAATGGAGAACTAGTACTTGCAATGGCGGACATGGGAATTTATGATTACTTACTCCCAAATTTGTTAATGAAAAATGAAGCGGCAATCATTAACGCGAAATGTATAATTGTCGATCTAAATTGCCCAAAAGAAACGTTAATATATTTACAAGATGTAGTATCAAAAAGAAATACACCATTTATCATCGTTCCGGTTTCTTCACCGAAAATGAAAAATATGCCGAATGATTTAAAGGGAGTTTCATATTTCATTTGTAATCGTGATGAAGCGGAAATGTACCTAAACACTGAGATAATAAATGAATTGGACTATGAAAAAGCGATTAAAGGATTACTCGAGCAAGGTGCAGAAAATGTAGTAATCACTTTAGGTAGTCAAGGAGTCATTGCGGGAAATAAAAAAGAAATTAAACGCTTCCCGGCTTATGAGGTAACTCATATTGAAGATGTAACTGGTGCCGGTGACGCATTTGTTAGTGCGGTAGTACATGGTGTGCTGCATGGGGAAGATTTCTTTGATGCAGTACAATTTGGACTTTATAATTCTGCGAAAACGTTAGAAATTGATAAAACAGTTAGAGAAAACTTATCAATTAATGAATTAGAAAAATGGAGGAATTTATAATGGAAAAATACTTATCATATTCAAAAGAAGTACTAGAAGCGAAGGAAAAAGGACTACCAATCGTAGCTTTAGAATCAACTATTATTTCACACGGAATGCCATATCCGCAAAATGTGCAAACAGCAAGAGAGGTAGAAGATATTATCCGTAGTAAAGGTGCTGTACCTGCAACAATTGCATTAATCGATGGAAAAATTAAAATTGGCCTTTCTGATGAAGAGTTAGAAATGTTCGGAAATGCTCAAAATGTTGCTAAAACATCTCGCCGTGACTTTGGTTACCTTCTAGCATCGAAAAAATTAGGAGCGACAACTGTAGCGGCTACAATGATTGCGGCAGAACTAGCTGGAATCGAACTATTTGTAACAGGTGGTATTGGTGGTGTTCACCGTGGAGCTGAACATACAATGGATATTTCAGCAGACTTAGAAGAACTTGCTAATACTAATGTAGCAGTAGTTTGTGCTGGTGCGAAATCAATTTTAGACCTTGGATTAACATTAGAATATTTAGAAACGAAAGGTGTACCAGTAGTTGGTTATGGTACTGATGTATTACCTGCTTTCTATACGAGAGAAAGTGAGTTCGGTTTAAACATTCGCGTTGACTCTCCTCAAGAAGTTGCTGATATGATGCGTGCAAAATGGGATTTAGGTCTACGTGGTGGTGCAGTTATTGCGAACCCGATTCCAGAAGAAGATGCAATGGATCCAAGCTTTATTAACGGTATCATTGAGGAAGCATTAAAAGAAGCAGAACAAAATGGTATTAAAGGAAAAGATGTAACGCCATTCATGCTTGGAAAAGTTAAAGAATTAACAGAAGGAAAATCATTAGAAGCAAACATCGCTCTTGTTAAAAATAATGCTAGAATTGGTGCAGAAATTGCAATTGCATTAAATAATAATAAATAATTATTTCACCCCCATTGATAACGCTCAATGGGGGTGTTTATTTTGTATAAATGGGAACCGCTCATAAACTTGGTCAAACCGCTCATAAATTCAAGAAATTCGCTCATAAACAGGTTTAAACCGCCCATAAAACCTTATTATGGAGAATTATTTACGCAAAGCACCTAGCTCAGAAACGATTGCTTGCATTTCACTTGGACTAAAAGTGTCACGTTTCATCACCATTTCGTATAAGTACACTAAATCTTCATAACTATCTTCAGAAAAATGTTCAGACTTCATTGCATCCACATTTACCATGCGAAGTTTTTCTTTAATTTGATCAATCATATAAACTACATTCTCTTGGGTTGGTTTTGTTAAATCCACTCTATGTCCACCTTTCAAACTCTTATGTTCAGAAAAATACGTATTAAAAATAAACTATGTTAATCATTTCACTACCAGTACCCTATGTCAACTCCAAAATGTATCGCTACTTTAAAAAGGAGGAAATTTTCTATAGAATGATAGTGAGATGAAATTTTATCCAGAAATATAGGGGGAGAAATAGATGAGTGAAAGTAAATTATTAAAATCAGTCGTAATTGGTGCTTTAACTGGCGCATTAATAAGTATGTTTGATCGCAAAACGAGAGAACATACAATAGAAACCACAAAAAAACTAAAAGATTCTGTTGTTTATTATGCGAAGAATCGGGAACAGCTACAACATTTAGTTGAAGAAAAGGTTGATGAAATTCAAGAACTGTATGAAAAGGCATCTGAAAACGTAAATCTTATTGTGAACAAGATGGAAGAAGTAAAGGAAATTCCAAACTCAATCCAAAGTATTGTGAATGATACAAAACAGGCTTTTTCAAAAGATGAACCACTAAATTAATAGTGAGGAAGGGAAGTGGGTATCGTTTTGCGCGAACAGAAAAACATCTCTCAAAACGATGTACTATCAAAGGTAAATACTTTTATTGATCCGGATATGTCCAAAATTGATGTAACGACAACTAAAGGGTTTATACAAGATTTAATTGTGCGAATGAGAGTAGTTGATATATCTGGAATGGGAGCTCAATTAGCCTACTTCTTTTTATTATCTTTTTTTCCTTTATTAATTTTTACTGTTACTTTATTACCTTATTTAAATTTGGATGAAGAACATGTATTTGACTTTATTCAAACGATTGTACCTACTGAAGTATTCTTATTAACGCAAGGTACATTAGTGGAAATCCTTACAACGCATAATGGTGGAGGATTGCTTGGGATTGGACTAGTCGGAACAGTATGGTCAGCTTCGCGAGGGGTAAATGCGTTAATCAAAACATTAAATCATACCTACGATACAAAACCAAGAGCAGGTATTATTAATCGAGCTTGGTCGTTAATTTTTACAATTTCATTGGTTATAGTAATCTTACTGGCATTAACTATCCCAATTTTTGGCCATCATATAGGGTTATCATTGTTTAGTTATTTAGGGCTAGAGGAAAATTTTGCTCAATTTTGGAGGTATGTAAGATGGTTTCTTCCTCCAACGCTAATTTTTTGTGTACTTTCATTAATGTATTGGGTCATTCCTAATACAGATCCAAGATTGCATTTTATCAGTGTAATTCCTGGAACATTGTTTTCAACGATTTCATGGGTCATATTAATTTATGCATTCTCTTATTACGTCAATAACTTTGGAAATTTCACTTCCACTTATGGAAGTATTGCTGGGGTTATTATACTCATGCTTTGGCTCTATTTTACTGGAATGATATTAATTTTTGGTGGGTTATTAAATGCTTCAATGCAAAAGAGGAAATTAATGAAGTTGAAGAAAAGTAAAAAAGCCTTCGCTAATCGTTAATTAGCGAAAGCTTTTTTTGTTAGGATTTTAACATACGAAGACCGTTTAAAATTACTAAAATCGTACTTCCTTCATGTCCGATTACACCAAAAGGCAAGTCGACAATTTGTAGGAAGTTTGAAGCAATAAGTAATGCAATAACTGAAATGGAAAAAATAACATTTTGTTTAACGATTCGTTGCATTTTCCGAGATAAACGAACAGTATATGCAATTTTAGCTAAATTATTTTTCATTAATACAACGTCCGCAGTTTCGAGAGCTACATCTGTTCCTCCGCCCATTGCGATACCAACAGTCGCTGTAGCAAGGGCAGGGGCATCGTTAATACCGTCACCAACCATACCAACATATTGATAGTCTTTTAAGTAATGTTTGATATGGTTAACTTTTGTTTCAGGTAAACATTCTGCAATGTATTCATTAACACCTGATTCTTTTGCAATGACTTTTGCTGTATTTTCATTATCACCAGTAAGCATTGCCACATGAATACCTAAGTCTTGTAATGATTTTACAGCTTGTTTTGCTTCATCACGAACTGTGTCTTTCATTGCAACAAGTAATGCAATTCCTTGATCATCTTTCATGAAAATAACTGTTTTACCTTCATCCGCAAGTTTATCCACAGCGTTATTCGCAAATGCTAATGCATCTTCACGTCCAACGAAATCAGGTTTTCCTACTTTATATGACTGGTTATTTACATTTGCTTTTAATCCCCACCCTGGAACATCCTCAATTTCAATTCCTTGTATAGGTTGCACATTCAGTTCTTTTGCATATTTCGTAATAGCTTGAGCTAATGGGTGGTTTGATTGAGATTCAATGGAAGCAAGTATTTCCACTGTATCCTTTAAGTTTAAATCTTCTCTTACAATGACATCTGTAACAATAGGAGTACCGAAAGTTAATGTTCCTGTTTTATCTACAGCAAGCAATTTCAACACAGCTAAATGTTCTAAATGGATACCACCTTTAAATAGCACACCGTTTCGTGCACCATTTGAAATTGCAGCTAATGTTGCCGGCATAATGGAAGCAACAAGTGCACAGGGAGAAGCAACTACTAGTAATACCATTGCTCTATAGAAGGTTGTCGTCCAATCCCATCCGAGTAAGTAATGTGGTAAAAATAACATTAACAAAACAGTACCTAAAACAAATTTTACATAAGTACCTTCAAACTTCTCAATAAATTGTTGAGCAGGTGATTTTTCGCTTTGTGCAGATTGAATAAGTGTAATAATTTTTTGGAACATTGTTTCAGAATTTGGTTTAGTCATTTCTATTGTGAGTGTTCCATTTAAATTAACAGTACCCGCATAAACATCATCGCCAATTTGTTTTGTTACAGGCATTGATTCACCACTAATTGCAGACTCATCAATAGAAGAAGTTCCTTTAAAGATTTGACCATCTGCAGGGATACGTTCACCTGGTTTAATTAATAGGTGATCGCCAACCGTAAGTGAAGATACAGGCACTTTCATCGGTTCGAAACCACCACGAACAAGCCATGCTTCTTCAGGTTGTAAATTTATTAAACTTGAAATTTCATGCTTATTTTTATTCATTGCATAAGTTTCAAGAGCACCACTAAGAGCAAAGATAAAAATTAAAATTGCGCCTTCAGTCCAGTAGCCGATAATTGCAGAACCGATTGCAGCTAATATCATTAATAACTCAACGTTTAAGTTTTTGTTTTCAATTGTATCTTCAATACCTTCTTTCGCTTTTGCATAACCACCAATGAAAAACGCTGTGATATATGCAAGTACAGCAGCGGTATTTAAACCGGTTGATTCCAATCGCCATGCTAGTAAGATGATTATCCCAGAAACAAGGGCGGCAATCAGTTCTTTATGTTCATTAAATTTCTCAATTAAATTAATATTTTCTCGATTAGAACTATTCATAATAACCTCCTTATGATAATGAATATCACTATCATAATACATATAATCCAGTTGTGATAACGATTTTCATTTGCTTTATAAATATAATATAACATTTATTAAATTAAAATTATTATAATATAGGAGGCTGTTATTGTAAATGAATAAAAACTATATGGTTATCAAAAAATAAAAAACCCGTAAGAATTTTAAAATCTTACGGGTTTAAAAGGTTATAAACTCATTGTTTTCGCTTTGGCAAAGCCTTTCGCGCAGCTGAGATGAAATTTATTGTTCTAAGTAAATTTATTTACTTATTAGAATACGCGCTCAGCGTTATCACTCCAGGCAAAGCCTTTCGTGCAGCTGAGATAAAATGAACTCAACTTAATTTTGAATTCTATTAAGAATAAGGATTAACCTTATAAATTAGAATACTCTCTCTGCGTTATCGCTGTCGGAAGAGCCTTTCGCGCAGCTGAGATGTAATTTATTGTTCTAAGTAAATTTATTTACTTATTAGAATACGCGCTCAGCGTTATCACTCCAGGCAAAGCCTTTCGTGCAGCAGAGATAAAATGAACTCAACTTAATTTGAATGCTATTAAGAATAAAATTGATCTCTTTTAAATTAGAATACTCTCTCAGCGTACTGAGATAATTTTTCTAATGAAGATTTTTCAACATCTGCATGTAATGAGTTACCATGAGAGTCCATAGTTACTACTGCAGTGAAGCCTTCAACAGTTAAGTGCCACATAGCTTCTGGAATACCGAATTCCATTAAGTCTACACCATCTACAGATTTGATACAATCTGCATAGTATTGTGCAGCTCCACCGATTGCATTTAAGTAAACGCCACCGTGTTCTTTAAGTGCAGCAAGAGTTTTTGGACCCATACCACCTTTACCGATTACAGCGCGGATACCGAATTTTTTCATGATATCGCCTTGGTATGGCTCCTCACGAATAGATGTAGTTGGTCCTGCAGCTTTAACTGTCCAGTTATCGTTTTCGTCTTTCGCCATTACTGGACCACAGTGGTAAATTACTTGTCCATTTAAATCAACTGGAGCATCGTGGCTCATTAAGTGGTGGTGAATTGCGTCACGACCAGTGTACATACGGCCGCTGATTTTTACAACGTCACCCACTTTTAATGCACGAATTTGTTCTTCTGTAATAGGTGCTCTTAATTCTACTACTTTATTTTCTGATTTAGTTTCTTCTTTTGGCTCATCGCGGAAAGTTACTCTTTCGCCTTCTTGGTAGTGCCATTTTTTAATTTCGCCAGTAGCAGCGTCGATATCGATTGCCATACGACGGTATGCCCAACAGTTGTATGCTACAGAAACGAAGAATGAAGCTGGTAAACGGTGACCTACGCCAATTTTACAACCTAGTAAAGTTGCTTCACCACCGAAGCCCATTGTTCCAACACCGAATGTGTTTGCTTTTTCTACAATGTATGCTTCAAGTTTTGCTAAATCTTCATTTGGATTTACATCATCAACATGACGGAATAATTGTTCTTTAGCAAGATCATATCCAGAAGAACGGTCTCCACCGATACCTACTCCGATGAAACCAGCTGAACATCCTTGACCTTGAGCTTGCCATACAGAGTGAAGGATACATTTACGGATACCATCTAAGTCACGACCAGCACGGCCAAGACCTTCTAATTCACAAGGTAAGCTGTATTGGATGTTTTTGTTTTCACAACCGCCACCTTTAAGAATTAATTTTACTTCAATGTAATCGTTTTCCCATTGTTCAAATTTAATAACAGGGAAGCCTTCACCTGTGTTGTCTCCGCTGTTTTTACCTGTTAAAGAATCTACCGCGTTTGGACGTAATTTAGCATCTTTAGAAGCTTGTACAATTGCATTTTTGATTGCAGCTTTAATTTCTAATTGATTTACGCCTACTGGAGTTTTTACTTTAAATGTTGGTAAACCTGTATCTTGACAGATTGGTGATACATTGTCTTCAGCCATTACGATATTATTCGAAATTGTGTCTAAACTCATTGCAGCACGAGTACCAGCATTTTCAGCTTCTTTTGCTTTTTTAATTGCACGACGAACATCAGTTGGTAAATTTGTTGATGTTTCACTGATTAAATCATATAGGCTTTTCTCTAAAGTTTGTAAGTAAGAAGTTGCAACTTGTGACATTAATATTTTCCCCCCAGAAAATCTTAAAATTTCTCTAACCTTTTTTATTATACTCTTTTACTTTAGCGAAAAAAAGAGTGATAGAAATTTGTAATGTTGTGATTTTACAATTTTAATAGATAAGATTGCTTAAAAAATCCATCTCAAGTAGTTTCTCAGATGGATTTCCTAATTTTTATTCTTTTGTAAACTCATTTCGATTGTTGAATTGGTCCATCTTCTCTTCAACATCATCAATAATTTTTATTAATCTGTCGATGTCTTCAAGATCTGCTGTTTCTGGATCAATTGCATCAAGAACTTCAACGAAAATTTGAAGACGTTCTTTTAAGTAGTTTACTTGTTTATTTTTATCTGTAATTGAGTTCGACATGAATCCACCTCTTTCGTCATGAACATCATAACTAAATTATAGCCAATGTTCAAATTAATTAATTAAAAATAAAATATTTTATTTCTGAATATTTACAATCTTCTTAAAATATTATAAATTGAGAGTATCAAATAAGCAAAGGAGATGGTCGAAAAGGATATGCTCACTTCAATAGGAAAAGGAGGGAGTTTAAACAATTTTTCGGCTATCTACGTGCCGAAGCAATGTTTATTCAACTGAAAATGGAGTTAATTGAAATGTGAAGACCCTAGTGTAAATCTGTGATGCACTAGGGTTTTTTGTTGTAATTTTTTAAAGCTATTTTTATTGCATTATGTTAATATAATACGGAATTATTGGTGAGCTGGAGGATAAAATGGTCACAGCAGATAAATATGAGCAACGTAGATTTTGGATATTAGTCCTTATTGTGACGATATCAGGATTTTCACAGGGGATGTTATTGCCTCTAATCTCCGTAATTTTTGAGACAGATGGAGTTTCATCAACTTTAAATGGTTTAAATGCAACAGGATTATACATAGGGACTTTATTAATTTCGCCGTTTATCGAACAGCCTTTAAGGAAATTTGGGTATAAGCCAATCATAATTGCTGGTGGTGCAGTGGTGTTTCTAGCATTATTAATGTTTCCCCTTTGGCAAAACGTTATGTTTTGGTTTATTCTACGTTTGTTAATTGGTGTAGGAGATCACTGCCTGCATTATTCAACGCAAACATGGATAACTAGTTCTGCTAAGCAAGGCAATATAGGAAAGAGTATGGCGATCTATGGATTAGCATTTGGGGTTGGATTCGCAGTAGGGCCGTTAATGGTACCAATGGTGAAAGTGTCTCAAAGTTTACCATTTATCGTGTCTTCCGCACTTTGCTTGTTTGCTTGGTTATTTGTATTTTTCGTTCGAAATGAAAAACCAGAAGTATTAAAGGGTGATGGTAAAGAAACAAATAGTCTAGTTAGATATAAACTATCTTTTAAATATGCATGGGTGGCATTTTTACCACCTTTTGTATATGGCATCTTAGAGACATCATTAAATGCACTATTTCCTGTGTATGCACTTCGTAAAGAAATTGATGTATCAATGGTATCAATCATTTTAGCCTCCTTTTCAATCGGGGCAATTCTAACTCAAATTCCAATAGGTATGTTAGGTGACAAGATTGGTAGACGGAAAGTAATTCTAATTGGCATGTTGGTTGGGGCAATACTGTTTGCTATTGGTAGTCAACTAGAGAATTCTGAAATTTTTGTTTTGGGTACATTTTTAGTTTCGGGTATGTTCCTTGGATCATTATTTTCCTTGGGAATTACATACATGGCTGATTTAACTCCACAAGAATTATTGCCAACAGGTAACTTACTATGTGGAATATTCTTTAGTTTAGGAAGTTTATTCGGTCCATTTATCGGCGGATTGTATTTACAATTAGTTGAGACAGTGAGTTTCTTACTGTTTATTTCAATCATGCTATTTATTATTTTCTTTATTATTTTCTTATTTGGAAATAAGAGATTAGAAGCTGAATAGTAATAAAAAAAGCTTTGCACGAAATTTTCATGCAAAGCTTTTAAATTGTATTAAATTGTCAGAATTGTTTGTGTACCGGGTACATAATTAAGACAATCTATTCCGGTAGTCTTCGTATCCGAATTGACGAACGACTTTTACGCCTTCTTCTTCATTGAATAGACAAATACTTGGTAAGTTCACACCATTGAACATGTGGTTTTTTACCATTGTATAGTGAGCCATGTCAGTGAAAACTACTTTGTCGCCAGCTTTTAATGGTTGATCAAAGGAATAATCCCCAATAACATCACCAGCTAGACATGTCATACCACCTAGGCGATATGTGTATGATTTATCGTTTGGCGTACTTGCTCCGATGATTTGTGGACGGTATGGCATTTCTAATACGTCTGGCATATGACATGTTGCAGAAGTATCTAAAATAGCAATTTCCATGCCGTTTTTCACAACATCAAGAACTGTAGTAACTAAGTATCCAGTATTTAAAGCAATTGCTTCACCTGGCTCTAAAATAACATGAACATCATATTTCTCTTTAATGTAGTTAATGATATTCACAAGTTTGTCCACATCATAATCAGGACGAGTAATATGGTGACCTCCACCAAAGTTTACCCATTTCATTTGATGTAAATAAGGACCGTATTTCTCCTCAAAATGAGGGATGATGCGTTCTAACACATCAGAGTTTTGTTCACACATCGCATGGAAGTGAATTCCTTCTACACCGTCTAATTCATCAGGACGGAAAGATTCAAATGGAATTCCTAAGCGTGAATTTAGTGCACATGGATCATATAGCTCAGTTTCAACTTCAGAATATCCTGGATTTACACGTAAACCAATGGAAACGTGCTTATCTAAACTTTGTACTTTTTCTTTGTACTTATTTAACTGGTCAAAAGAATTAAAAACGATATGATCGACATATTTTAAATATTCATCAATTTCATGTTCTGCATAGGCTGGAGCATATGCATGAACTTCTTTACCAAACTCTTCATACCCGAGGCGAGCTTCAAATAAAGAACTTGATGTAATCCCTTTTAAATATTGACGCACCATTGGGAAAGTCGAAAACATCGAGAAACCTTTAAGTGCTAATAAAATATCGCAGCCAGTACGGTCTTGAACAGATTTCAGTATTTCTAAGTTGCGCTTTAGCAAACGCTCGTCCACCACATAGCTAGGTGACGGCGCTTGATTCCAATCAATTGTCTTCATTTACTTTGCCTCTTTTTCTAGTTCAAGGTCAACAAGTTCAGGATTTAAGCTTTCTTGCCATGGAAGACCCCATTTATTTAATGCTTCCATGAATGGATCTGGATCGAATTCTTCTACATTCCATACACCTGGTTTTTGCCACTCACCGTTCATAACAAGCATTGCACCAATCATTGCTGGTACACCTGTTGTATATGAAATTGCTTGTGAACCAACTTCGCGGTAACACTCTTCATGGTCACATACGTTATAAACATAGTAAGTTTTTTCTTTACCATTTTTAATTCCACGGAAAATACATCCGATATTTGTTTTACCTTTTGTGCGTGGTCCAAGTGAAGCTGGATCTGGTAAAACAGCTTTTAAGAATTGAAGTGGTTGAATCATTTGGCCTTCAAATTCGATTGGTTCAATTGATGTCATGCCAACGTTTTCAAGTACACGTAAATGAGTTAAGTACTTTTCAGAGAATGTCATCCAGAAGCGAATTTGTTTAATACCCTTAATGTTTTTCGCTAAAGATTCTAATTCTTCATGATATAGAAGATACATATCTTTAGGTCCGATTTCTGGGAAGTTGTATACTTCTTTGAATTCTAGTGGTTCAGTTTCAACCCACTCGCCTTCTTTCCAGTAACGACCATTTGCAGTAATTTCGCGAATGTTGATTTCTGGGTTGAAGTTTGTAGCGAATGGATAACCGTGGTCACCAGCGTTCGCATCTAAAATATCGATATAGTGAATTTCATCAAAATGATGTTTTAACGCGTAAGCAGAGAATACACCTGTTACACCTGGGTCAAATCCACTACCTAAAAGAGCTGTAAGACCAGCTTTTTCAAACTTTTCTTTATAAGCCCATTGCCATTTATATTCAAATTTAGCCGTTTCAGGTGGCTCGTAGTTTGCTGTATCTACATAGTGCACACCTGTCTCTAAACATGCGTCCATAATAGTTAAGTCTTGATATGGTAAAGCAACGTTAATTACCACATCTGGTTTAAAACCATTGATTAATTCAACAAGTTCTTCGACATTATCCGCATCTACTTGTGCAGTGTGAATAATTGTTTTACCGCCGTCTAATTTTTCTTTTAAAGCATCACATTTTGATTTTGTTCGACTTGCGATCATAATTTCTTCGAATACTTCCGAGTTTTGCACACATTTGTGTACGACAACGCTAGCTACTCCGCCAGCTCCAATAATCAATGCTTTACCCAATTCTTTATAACCCCCTAGAATTAGCCTGAATCAACGGGATTCCTAGTCCCCGCAGGCATTTGTATTGTAAACAATAAAACAGATTATACAGAAATATATTTCCGGTATCAATCCATTTTCGACAAAATTTTTGTTAAAAATAGAAATTATTTAAGTGTTTAATTTCTATCACAATTTATCATTATATAGAGTTCACAGAAAGATTAAAAATATTTATCATTCATGAAATATTTAAAGGATAAACCTTATTAAAATAGAGATGAAAGAGACACAACTTTGTGGGAGATCTAATGTTGATGAAAAGACAAATAAATATACTATCACGTAGAACAATTGATGTTGCTGCTGGGTCTATTATTATGGCAGTGGGGATTTTTTTATTAGGTGCACTTCACCAGTTTCCTTTAATAGAAAACAATGTGGGGCAGTATTTGATTATTATGCAAGTTCCGATTTGGCTAGTGTTACTTGGACAATTTCTTAAGTCTTTGTTAAACAAAGAATATCGTCGCAATCTTGTTCATTCCCCTATTAAAAGTTTTGCTGCGGGTACATGGATTGCCGGGACATCGGTTACTTGCATATTAATGATAAAGCATATGCCTGAATTGTATTTCGTTGTGCCTTTCTTAATATGGATGAATGTATTAAGTTGGGGAATTTTTATTATATTTTGTACGTTTCAATTTAAAAAGATTATTAAAAAACAAGCAACTAAAGAAGTGCATGGGGCAATTTTACTTTCAACAGTTAGTACACAATCCATTGCTTTGCTTTTACTGAACTATTACCAAAATATAAATAGTTATATTATTGTTTATATCATTTGTATTGGAAGTGTCTTCTATCTGTTTTCTCTAGGATTACTATTTATTCGGTTTAACTCGAACTATTCAATACACGAGTGGAAAAATACCGATTGCATTATACACGGTGCACTTTCCATTACAGGTTTAGCAATGACTCAATCTGGTATATTTCCAATTCAAACGTTAATGATTGTTTGGTACTTGGCGTTTAGTTTGTTTATCGTTGTGGAGACAATAGAAATTATTAGAGGTATCAAAAGAATAAAAGAGTATGGCTTAAAACAAGGGATATTTACGTATCATATAACGCAATGGGCACGAAACTTTACCTTTGGGATGCTGTATTATTTTACTTTTAATTTAGTGAATCGTTTTTCTGAAGTACACCCCCTTTTATTTCAGCAAAGCTTTATAATTTCTCTAGGATGGGTTGTATTTGCGTTATTAATAATTGAACTATTACTATTGATAAATAGTTTTAGAATCCAAAAATAAAAACAGAGATCATCTTATTATAGAAGATCTCTGTTATTTTTCAACGTCAACTTCGCTACAATTTCTACCCTTGCTGTTTGTGGGAACATATCAACAGGTTGAATATATTCCACCTTGTAGATTTTTGTGAGTTCTTGTAAATCCTTGGCGAAAGTTGAAGGGTTACAAGAAGTATATACAAATCGTTTTGGTTGAATTTTCATTACGGTTTTAATAAAACTTGGTGCTAAGCCAGTACGTGGTGGGTCGACAGTAATCACATCAGGAATAAAGCCTTCTTTTCGCCATTTTGCAAGCCATTCTTCGGCAGTTCCTGTATAGTAGCGAGCATGCTTAAATCCATGGTTTCTTGCATTTTTCTTTGCATCATCTACACTTTCAGGTACAACATCCATGCCTCGAACTTCTTTTGCATGAGGGGCTAGCCATAACCCAATAGTACCAACACCGCAATAAGCATCTACAACTTTTTCTTTTCCAGTTAAGTTAGCAGCTTTTTTAATTTCGTCATATAAATGAACCGTTTGCTCAGGATTTAGTTGGAAGAAAGCGCGGGAAGATAAATCAAATGCAAGTTCCCCTAATTCTTCGTGGATTGTTTCTTTACCATGTAAAACAATTGTTTCATCACCAAAAATAAGGGAGGTTTTCTCTCTGTTTATATTTTGAGTAATAGAAACAATACTTGGATCAATCTTTAGCATACGTTCAATCAGTTCTTGTTTATGTGGAAGGTCTTTTCTCGTTGTGACTAAACATACTTGAGTTTCGCCTGTTTTGATTCCAGTTCGTACAACGATTGTTCTTACTAAACCGTCTAAAGTTTTTCCATCATATATTGTGATATTTAGTTTTTGTAATATTTTACGTGTAGCAACGGTAATTTTTGATGTTAACGGATGTTGAACAGCACAATCATTAATATTTAATAATTTATTTGTCCCCTCAGTAAATAATCCTGCGTAAACACGTTTACCTTCTTTGCGTACTTGGAAACTACTTTTGTTTCGATAGTGCCAAGGGTTGTCCATTCCTAACGTTGAACGAACTTCTACCGTTTCAGCTAATGGCTTTACATATTTTTCTAATGCTTGTACAACCATATCTCGTTTTTCTTTTAACTGCCCAGTGTAGGATAAATGCTGTAGCTGACATCCACCACATTCATCATAAATTGCACACAATGGTTCTTGGCGATCCTTAGAAGGTTTACGGATTTTTAAAATTTCAGCCTCAGCAAAATTGCGTTGTACTTTCGAAACTTTCACCGTTACTTCTTCACCAGGTAAGGCACCTTTTACAAAGACAACATTGCGTTTGTAAAACCCAACCCCTTCACCATTTATCCCTAATCGTTTAATCGTTAACGGAAATTTTTGTCCTACTTCCATTAAAACTTTTTCGCTCAAATCGCGTTCACGTCCTTTAATAAGTTCATTTAATCATTATAGCTGAGAGTTTATGTAAAGCAAGTGGAGATATTTTGCTTTGTATAATGATGTTCATTAATATGAATAATCGAATTAAAAGAATTTTTTTGTGGTTTATTTTGAAAATTCATGATATGTTTAATTCAAATTAAATAATTTTATCCTTCGGGGTCGGGTGAAATTCCCAATCGACGGTGATGAAGAAATTCTAAGCCCGTGAGCTAATTATTAGCAGGATTTGGTGCGAATCCAAAGCCGACAGTATAGTCTGGATGGGAGAAGGATGTAAAATGCTATTAAAATAATGATTTTTAATGGTCTTATTTAGTATTGCCATTTTACATTTCTAGTTAATCCCGGACCTTTTTCGGGATTTTTTTATTTAATTTAACCAAACTAAATATATTCGTTTTATCCTTCGGGGTCGGGTGAAATTCCCAATCGACGGTGATGAAGAAATTCTAAGCCCGTGAGCTAATTATTAGCAGGATTTGGTGTGAGTCCAAAGCCGACAGTATAGTCTGGATGGGAGAAGGATGTGGCGCTTTTTGAAAAATTGATTTTCGAAAGGCTTATTTAACTATACCTAAAATAGGTTAGTTATATGATTTCGTAAAAAATTATGTTGTGTATATAGACGAAATCTGACGCATAGAACAACACTCCCAACTCCTAAGGATTCCTTTCTTTAGGGGTTTTTTAATTTATTTAAAAAGAGGTGAGTTAATGTTTACAGGAATTATCGAAGACCGAGGACGAGTCACAGCAATTCAAAAAGATGAAAAAAGTATGCAGCTAACAATTGCTACGAAAAAAATTCTTACTGATGCGAATTTAGGTGACAGTATTGCAGTGAATGGTGTTTGTCTTACAATTACTCATTTTACCGATGAGCAAATGACTGTAGATGTAATGCCTGAAACTGTTAAAGCCACAACGATTCATACCCTGAAATTAGGAGATTATGTTAACTTGGAACGAGCAATGAGTGCAGGTGGACGTTTTGGTGGTCATTTTGTTTCTGGTCATGTTGACGGAGTTGGAACGATTCGAAGTAAAAAACCTGTGTCAAATGCAGTTTACATTGAAATCGAAATTCCTAAAGAATTAGCAGAAAATTGTATTCCGAAAGGTTCCATTACCATTGATGGAACAAGTTTAACTATATTTAAGGTGAGCGAACAGAGTGTAACGGTATCACTTATTCCGCATACTTATAGTGAAACAATTTTGGGGATAAAAAGTGTAGGCGATCAGGTCAATATAGAAACAGATATGCTAGGAAAGTATGTTATGCACCATTTAAGAAAAACTGAAGATAAATCAAATATAACCTTAGACTTTTTACGTCAAAACGGTTTTTAAATTTAAGGTGGTGGTACAAATGTTAAACACAATAGAAGAAGCATTAGAGGATTTAAAAGTAGGAAAAAACATTATTGTTGTAGATGATGAAAATCGTGAAAATGAAGGCGATTTAGTGATATTAGCGGAATTTGCAACTCCTGAAAATATTAACTTTATGGCTACATATGGACGAGGTTTAATTTGTACGCCAATTACAAGACAACTTGCAGAAAAACTACAATTTAATGCAATGGTTGAAAATAACACGGACAATCACCAAACAGCATTTACTGTTAGTGTGGACCATATTGAAACAACGACAGGGATTAGTGCATATGAACGTTCCTTCACGATTTTACAAATCATTAATGAAAATGCAAAACCAGGCCACTTTAGAAGACCGGGCCATGTGTTTCCGCTCGTTGCTAAAGACAATGGGGTATTGGAAAGAAGAGGGCACACAGAGGCAGCTGTAGACTTAGCTACTTTATGTGGGTCTAGCCCTGCAGGTGTAATATGCGAAATTATGGGCGATGACGGAACAATGCTACGTTTAGATGGTTTGGAAAAATTTGCAAAAGAACATGATTTAAAAATCATTTCAATAGAAGATTTAGTTCGCTTTCGTACAAAAAAATTGATGATGGTAAAAGGAGAATAGCAAATGGGGAAAATTTTTGAAGCACAATTAATAGGTACAGATTTAAAAATAGGTATTGCAGTAGGTCGATTCAACGAATTTATCACTTCAAAATTATTAGACGGTGCTCTTGATGGCCTAAAACGTCATGGAGTAAAGGAAGAAAATATTGATATCGCTTGGGTTCCAGGCGCCTTTGAAGTACCATTTATCTCAAAACAAATGGTGAAAACGGGGAATTATGATGCAGTAATTGGCCTAGGTACAGTTATCCGTGGCTCAACTACTCACTATGATTATGTATGTAACGAAGCAGCAAAAGGAATTGCAAAAGTTTCATTAGATACAGATGTTCCAGTGATTTTTGGAATTGTGACGACTGAAAATATTGAGCAGGCTATCGAACGTGCTGGTACAAAAGCTGGAAACAAAGGATATGACTCAGCAGTTTCAGCTATTGAAATGGCGAATTTAAATAGAATGTTTAAATAAAAAAGCGAGGTGTCCAAAAATTTGGACACCTCTTCTTCTCGATAAAGATATTTTAGTAAGTATTGCTTCTGCGGTGGTCGCATCATGATGCCACCATCCTCGGCGCACATTGGCTGTCTCAAAAGTCTTTTCAGACAGCCAATTATTCAGTTAAATTTTCCATTACTAAATCATCTAATGTTCCAAAAGTATAGCCTTCTTTTTTTGCATCTTCAATGAATTTAGGTAGAGCATCTGCATTATGTTTTGCTACGGTATGCAATAGAATGACTGCTCCAGGATGTAGTTGTGTCATTAACTCATCATAAGCATACTCCCAACCAACAGTTGAATCAGCGTGCCAGTCAACAAATGCAGTATCCCAGAAAATGTGCGTATAGCCATGCTCATTACCTACTCTGAGATCGCGTTCACTGAAAATTCCCTTTGGTGGGCGAACGTAATATGTACGTTCAATTCCAGCGACCTCTTTTAGTTTTTCATCAAACTTTTTCCATTCCTTCACAAGTTCTTCATCAGATAATTTAGACATATCGGGATGTCCGTAAGAATGGTTTCCTATTATATGTCCTTCTTTTATCATTCTTTTTACTAAATCCGATGCACTTGTTAAGTAATGTCCTGTTAAAAAGAAGGTTGCTGGCACTTTTTCTTTTTTGAGAGTATCTAAAATGCCTTCCGTATAGCCGTTTTCAAAACCATTATCGAAAGTTAAATAAATTACCTTTTTATTTGGATTTCCTCGATAAAAAGCACCGTGTTCTTTCAATATTGTTTCAAATTTTGCCCCTGCATCTGCTGGCATTCCGTCTTTTGATTTAGTAAAGCCCCAATGATAAGAGTTGGCGCTGGCGATTTCAGGTTTTATAAATGAAAATACGAGTGTAGCGACAATGACACATATGGCAAAGCCGAAAATATGACGTTTTCCCATAACTACTTATTGCCTCCTTTTGTGTTATGTTGTGCGAAATTAATTGCATTATGCGAATTTCTTTATCTAAGTCACCATAATGTGAAAATCCCATCAAAAATGAAATAATACGTGTATACTAACTGTAGAAGGAGTGTTCCTATGCCAGTTATTTCAAAAATAACCCGTCAAAAAAACAATCCAGAACGTTATAATATTTATTTAGATGAAAAATACGCATTTGCTGTGGACGAGTCTACATTAATTAAGTTTGGATTAACAAAAGGAAAAATACTCGAACCATTTGATATTGATGAAATTAATTATGAAGATGAAATTGCAAAAGCGTTTAATCGTGCTATTCAATATTTAAGTTTCCAAATGCGCAGTGAATATGAGGTAAAGAAAAAACTGTTAGATGCAGGATTTGGGGAATCCGTTGTTTTAGAAGCCATTCGTAAGCTTGAAAAAATCGGATTATTAAATGATGAAACCTATTCAAAAGCGTTACTTGAAACGAGGAAAAAAACAGCAAAAAAAGGTCCTCGCGCAATTAAACAAGATTTAATTAAAAAGGGAATCGATAAAGAAACCCAAAAGAAAGTATTAGACTCTTTTACATATGAAGAACAAGTGAAAATAGCCATGGATTTAGCTGAAAAAACAGTACGGGCATATAACAAAAAAACACCGATGCAAATCAAACAAAAAGTGCAGGATGTATTGCTCCGGAAAGGTTATTCCTATTCAGTATTGAACGAAATACTTGACCAAATTCAAATTGAGCGAGAAGATGATGAGTGGCAACAAATGATTGAGCTTCAAGGTGATAAAATTTGGAGGAAATATAGTGCTAAATTTTCTGGAAGTGAGCTATACATGAAAGTAAAACAAGCCCTTTATCAAAAAGGCTTTCCGATAGAAGCAATTGAACAATTTATTGATCAAAAGGAGACAGAAAACGATGAATGAAAAAAGCTATGCAGAAATGACGGAGCAAGAACTACAAGACGAAATTAGAAAGCTTCGAGAAAAGGCAAGAAAAGCTGAACAACTTGGAATTGTGAATGAATATGCAGTTTATGAACGTAAAGCATTAATGGCAGAGGCGTATTTAATTGATCCGAAAACAATTGTGCCAGGTGAAATGTATCGCATAAATGGGGCACCAGGAGAGTTCTTTAAAGTAGAATATTTAAAAGGACGTTTTGCATGGGGTTACCGTTTAGGTGGGGAACGCTATGAAGAGGCATTACCCATCTCAATATTAGCACCGATGAAGGTAGGGAAATAAATGGCTGTAAATGAAATAATCGATCGCTTAACTCAAGAATTGGCCGGCAGAAACCCAAATTTATCTGTAAATAAAGCACGTACTTGGGTAGAACTTCTTTGGTCGGATTTTGAGTCAACTTATGCTAAAGCCGGCTACGATTATCGCGGAGCTGAATATACAGAGCGTATTATTAAACAATGGATAGAAAGCTATGGAGATAAAATCCATGAGTTTGTAAGTAGAAATCCTAAGTATGCTCATTTTTTAGAAGATGATGATAAGTCTTTGCATTAAGACTTTGGATAACTCGTAATGAAGAGGAAAACAGAGCTGTTAAACGTTCAAAATGGTATTCATACCGATGATGAAGACGAAAACGGAGCCGGAAATCGCACAAATTGGTATTCATACCGTTAATGAAGACAAAAACTGGGTTGGAAATAGTTCAAAATGGTATTCATACCGATGATGAAGACGAAAACTGTGTTGAAAATCGTTCAAAATGGTATTCATACCTCTGATGAAGGCGAAATTTGCGCCGGTAATTGTTCAAAATAGTGTTCTTACCGTTGATGAAGACGGAATTTGAGCTGAAAATTGCCCAAAATGGTATTCATATAAATAAAAAATCTTATATCATAAAAAATGGTCTTCATTGCAAATGATGAAGACCATTAATTGTGTAAGCAGTTCATTTTCAAAGTCTCCAGTGCCGTCAAGAGCTAAACAAGCCGCCTCCGCTTTTCTGATTGTCTAGCTACGCGCGTTAGCTCCTCGGCAACTTCAGAATCGCCTTCAAGGGCAAAAAGCGCCCTTTTGTCGATTCTTCCAGTTGCTTTCGGAGCAGAACGAACGCGCTCCGCTTTTCTGATTGTCTAGCTACGCGCGTTAGCTCCTCGGCAACTTCAGAATCGCCTTCAAGGGCAAAAAGCGCCCTTTTGTCGATTCTTCCAGTTGCTTTCGGAGCAGAACGAACGCGCTCCGCTTTTCTGATTGTCTAGCTGCGGCGGCTAGCTGCTCGAAAACTTCAACTCCTTTCTGCATGTGCAAGCACACTTGGCAGGAGTCTCCAGTTTTTTTCGCAGCTAAACAAGCCGCCTCCGCTTTTCCATTGTCTAGCTACGCGCGTTAGCTCCTCGGCAACTTCAGAATCGCCTTCAAGGGCAAAAAGCGCCCTTTTGTTGATTCTTCCAGTTGCTTTCGGAGCAGAACGAACGCGCTCCGCTTTTCTAATCACTAGCACCGATTTGGAGTTTTCGTTGTAGTTTGTCTTCGCTGAATATCCAACCCGTGTAAGAGTTCACGATGTTTAGGTTTTCATCGATATGTGCTACTGCTACGAATGGATAGCGATCATTACTTCGATAGCGTAGATCGATTAAACGCACTTCCGTTAATCCATTATCCACTTCTGAAATTTCCCATCGATAAATTGGTGAAAAAGAGACAAATGCTTGTAAATTGACATCTTCCATAGCTTTATCAACAATTGGTGTTTTGGGAATAGGGTGGATTTCGAATTTATCGTAAATATTGATTGTTCGCCCATATGCAGTTCCTACATAATAATGGGTTTTTGATTTTGCAGCGATACGCCAATTGAAAAAACGCATTGTTGGGGCAACGATGACAAAATCTTCATCTTGGATTGTGTTAATTACAGCTCTTTTCACCGCACTTTGTAAAGCGAAGCGAACGATATAGTAAGCAATTATGATTAAATACATAATTGTAAAAGTTCTCACTGGATCAAAATTGAATACCCAAAGTAGAATTCCGATACAGTGAATACCAAATATGATAGGGTCAAAGGTATTAATTACGCCGAGCGCAACCCATTTTCTAGAGAACGGTCTTAGCGCCTGGGTTCCGTAAGCGTTAAAAATGTCTACAAATACATGCAAAAATACGGCTAAAAATGTCCAAAGCCACAGATGTAAAACATTCGCTTCTTGGAAAATTAACGATAAAACAACAGTAATTCCAATTGGCCATAAAAGAACGGCTGGTATAGAATGGGTTATACCGCGGTGATGTCTTATATAGACTGCATTATTTCTAAGTTTTAATATTGTATCTACATCGGGTGCTTGTGATCCGAGTATCGTTCCAGCCATAACTGCTCCGAATGTCATTGAGTGATTTGCGACAACTGGATCAACTAAAGCTAAACCACCTAATGCAACGCCCATTACTAAATGAGTTCCTGAATCCAAAATATCAACTCCTTGTAAACGCAAATGTTTAATAAAAAACATCTGCTACTCGGGAATGCATGTTTAATATTCCAAATGCTTAAGTTTAAAAAAGCATTTTCTGTAAAATTAGAAGTTTTTTGTAAAATTTTCATCAATCAATATGACTATATTATACCCTTTTTAATTAAAATAAAATCGAAATCTGTCGGAGGTAAGTGTGAATTATAAATATAAAGAACAATTTCGACAAAATTTAGTTGAATGGTTTCAAAGAGAGAAAAGAGATTTACCGTGGAGAAGAACTTCTGACCCTTATAAAATATGGGTTTCTGAGGTAATGTTACAACAAACACGCGTAGACACAGTAATCCCTTATTACAATCGTTTTTTAGAAAAGTACCCAACACTAGAATCGTTGGCCTATGCACCCCAAGAAGAGCTATTAAAAATGTGGGAAGGGCTTGGCTACTATTCGAGAGCTCGTAATTTACAAGCAGGAGTTAAAGAAGTTGTTGAAAAGTACAATTCAGTGGTACCGGATAATCGGCACGACATATCCAAGCTGAAAGGTGTTGGACCGTATACAGCAGGAGCAGTTTTAAGTATTGCCTATAAAAAGCCCGAACATGCAGTAGATGGGAATGTTATGCGTGTTTTAAGTCGAGTCTTACATATTGAAGAAGATATCGCGCTTCCGAAAACAAAGAAAGTTTTTGAAGAGGTGGTTGAGATGTTAATTGATCATGAACATCCTGGAGATTTTAATCAGGGGTTAATGGATCTTGGTGCCATGATTTGTACACCGACTTCTCCCAAATGCTTATTATGTCCTGTGCGAGATTACTGTATTGCCTTCCATGAAGGTGACATGGACAAGTTACCTATAAAGACGAAAAAAACAAAGACGAAGAAAGTACAGTATAAAGTTTATGTTGCCATTAATTCGGATGACCATTATTTATTAGAGAAACGTCCAAGTGAGGGGTTGCTTGCAGACATGTGGCAATTTCCGATGATTGAAATAAAAGATGATATGAATTCCGAAGAACAGTTTACAACTCACTATGGAAGTAGAATAAAAAAAGTACTTAATAACACTTTACTTTCCTTTAAACATATTTTCTCCCACTTAACATGGGAAATGGAATGTTCCTTAGTGAAAGTTGAACTAATTTCAGAAATTCCTAGTAATGCTGGGTTCTACTCAAAGGATGAAATAAAAAAATTACCGATGTCAGTGCCAATGCAGAAGATTGTGAATGTTCTGAATTAATTTATTTTATTTTTTGTCGAATAATCTCGACCATATCAGACCATCATATTTAGCATGGAGGTGATTGATATGGCGAGAAGAAATAACAACAATAACAATAACAACGAATTCCGTAACAACAACAATAACAACAATAACAACAACAATAACAATGAAGAGTTCGCAGTTGACCAAGACTTCCAACAAGTACGTCAACAAAACCAAAAACAAAACCAACAAAACAACCAACGCAATAATAACCGTAATAACAACTAATGATGACAACATCTTAATTAGACGTTGAAGTCAATTTAAGGTATAGACATTTTTGTGTCTATACCTTAAATTTTACCTAAAACAACTTACATTTATACCCTTTTTGAATGTAAAATTTTCTCAGTATCCGTTTAATTTTATTTATTTTTACAGGTATTGTGAAAATATGTTCTTCATGCTACAAGTTTTTGTGAACCATTGTTATAATATACCTAATAGACTGTTACAGGTGAAAGCAATAGACGAAAAGGTGGGCAATACAATGGCAATACCGAGAGAAGGAGAAACGATACAAATACATAGCTATAAGCACAATGGTCGCATCCACCGTGTCTGGCAAGAAACGATGGTATTAAAAGGTACGAAGAACATATTTATCGGTGCAAATGAACGGACGCTTGTGACAGAATCAGATGGACGAACATGGTTAACAAGAGAACCCTCAATATGCTATTTCCATGCGGAACATTGGTTTAATATTATCTGTATGTTAAGAGAAGATGGAGTTTACTACTACTGTAATATGAGTTCGCCCTTTGTGTTCGATAATAATGCAATCAAGTATATCGACTATGACTTAGATGTAAAAGTGTTTCCGGATATGTCGTATACGTTATTAGATGAAGATGAATATGAATTGCATAAAAAAGAAATGGGCTATCCAGAAGTTATTGATAAAATTTTAAAACGTAATGTTAATAAGTTAATCAGCTGGATTAAACAAAAAAGAGGGCCGTTTGCACCCGATTTTATTGAGGTTTGGACAAATCGATATTCTTTCCATAAAGAAATGCAATCTAATGAAAAAATTTAAGTCTACTGTTTTCAGTAGGCTTCTTTTAATGTACATGAAAAGAAAATAGCGTATAGTTTTCATGTGTACTTAATTGGGCACAACTAATTAAATACTGGCAAGGAACACATAAGGAAGTGAATCTAATTTGAGCAGTATAAATCGTTACATGAGATTTGTAAAACCGTACAAGTGGGAAATTATCATAACGATTATTATAGGTATATTAAAGTTTGCCATACCATTGTTTATTCCTATTTTAATCAAAATTGTTATTGATAATATAATTGGAGCCCCAAATTTAACAGATGCTGAAAAAATGAGGGCATTGTTATATTGGCTAGGTGGAACAGTGATACTATTTTTTATTATTCGACCGCCAATTGAATATTACCGCCAATATTATGCACAACATGTCGGAAATAAAGTGTTATTTGATATCCGCCAAGAACTTTTCGGCCATCTTCAAAGATTAAGCTTAAAATATTATGCAAATACTCGCGCGGGTGAAGTTATCTCCCGTGTGATAAATGATGTAGAACAAACGAAGAACTTCATTATGATTGGCTTAATGAATTTATGGTTGGATGTCGCTACGATACTTATTGCAATAGGTATTATGTTAGCAATGGATGTGAAATTAACAATCGTTTCAATCATTTCACTACCATTTTTCGCAATCAGTGTGAAGTATTTCTTTGGTCGATTAAGAGATTTAACACGAAAACGATCACAAGCCTTGGCCCATGTTCAAAGTTATTTGCATGAACGGGTTAGTGGAATCAGCATCATTAAAAGTTTTACATTAGAAAAACATGAGCAAAAAATCTTTGATAAAGAAAATGGTCAATTTTTAGATGCAGCTTTGGACCATACCAAATGGAATGCGAAATCTTTTGCTGTTGTAAATACAATAACAGATATTGCACCATTACTAGTTATTGGTTATGCAGGTTTTGAAGTAATTAATGGTAACTTATCTGTTGGGACAATGGCTGCCTTTATTGCCTATATCGAAAGACTTTATAGCCCCTTACGCCGTTTAGTGAATTCATCTACTACATTAACTCAATCTATTGCATCAATGGATCGTATGTTTGAACTGATGGATGAAACTTACGATGTTCAAGACAAGCCAAATGCTAATACATTACCTCCTGTTAAAGGAAGAGTAGAGTTTGAAAATGTTGAGTTTCAGTATGAAAAAGATGGTCAAATGATATTAAAAAACGTCAATTTTACTATTAACCCAGGTGAAACAGCTGCCTTTGTTGGAATGAGTGGTGGTGGAAAATCCACAATCGTAAGTTTAATCCCTCGTTTCTATGACGTTACAAATGGTGCAGTTAAGATTGACGGAAATAATGTTACGGATGTATCCATTAGTTCTTTACGTTCACAAATCGGGATTGTGTTGCAAGACAACATCTTATTTAGCGATTCCGTTAAGCAAAATATTTTAATGGGTAATCCAAATGCAACAGATGAGGAAGTTATTGCTGCAGCAAAAGCGGCAAATGCCCATGATTTTATTATGACATTGCCAAATGGATACGACACAAAAGTAGGAGAGCGCGGAGTAAAGTTATCAGGCGGTCAAAAACAACGAGTTGCGATTGCACGAGTATTTCTGAAAAATCCTCCAATTTTAGTGTTGGATGAAGCAACTTCTGCTTTAGACTTAGAAAGTGAAGCACTTATCCAAGATTCACTGGACCGTTTAGCAAGCAATCGTACAACGATCATCATTGCTCACAGACTATCAACGATTACTCACGCAGATAAAATCTTTGTAATCGATCATGGCGAATTAGTAGAACAAGGTAACCATGAAACATTAATGGAAAAACAGGGAGTCTATTATGATCTCTTCCAAATTCAAAAATTAGACTAAAAAGGTTCTATATTAATTGTTGGGGTTTGCCTACAATTTATGAAAAACAAAATGCACAACATCACCTATTTTTCTATACTTGAGTTGACTAGAAACAAGCAGAAAAAGGTGAGTTGTGCATTAT
>NZ_RBZN01000050.1 GCF_003628435.1 Ureibacillus endophyticus
TAATGCACAACTCACCTTTTTCTGCTTGTTTCTAGTCAACTCAAGTATAGAAAAATAGGTGATGTTGTGCATTTTGTTTTTCATAAATTGTAGGCAAACCCCAACAATTAATATAGAACCACAAAAAAATCAACGGGACGACACCACCCCGTTGATTTTTAATATTGTTATAGAAGATATTGTGCTCGTTGATTTTCGATCCACACTCTCATCGTACGGAATAACACAATAACAATCACTAATAACATAATTCCTTTTACTATATTAAACGGTAAAATACCTAATACAATCGTTTCTTTCATATCGAAACTGCCCCAACCAAGGAAATAAGAGTACATTGGTAAGAAGGCAACATAATTTAATAAGCTCATTCCTACAGACATCGTGATTGTACCAACTACTAAACCAAATGTTAAACCTTTTATTGTAGGTAATTTTTTATAGATGTAATATACAGGTAAAATGAATAAGATTCCCGTTACGAAATTTGCCATATGTCCAACTGGAACTCCAGTAGGTGCTCCCGAGAAAATCCAATCCAGAATGTTTTTAAATAATTCTACTAAAATACCAGCTAATGGACCCATTGTAATAGCTGCAATTAATGCCGGTACATCACTAAAGTCAATTTGCAGGAACACCGGGAACCATGGTAGCGGGAAATTTAAAAGCATTAAAATAAATGAAATACTACTTAACATAGCAATCGTTACGAATGAACGTAACTTAAGTTTTTGATGTTTCATCGCAATCTCTCCTCTTTGCTGATTCAACTCGCAAGAAGAAAGGACAGTCACCAAAATTCGTTTCTCAATGTAAAAATCCCTTATGCAAAATGAGCATAAGGGAGAAAATAGGCACATTGACTTGAAGTGGTAAAAAATCGTACGCGAAAGAAGAGATTACCAACACGAAAATTGGCAACTCAAATAAAAGTATGTGCAACAATATATTTGCATACTTTTAGCGTACAGTTTTTTCCAATTCAAAAACGAATCGAATAAAGACCGTACCTTCACCTTCTCCCATCCAGACTATACTGTCGGCTTTGGAATCGCACCAAATCCTGCTTTATAAAAAAGCTCGCGGGCTGAAGAAAACATCTGCAAAATCCTCCATGTGAATGGTCGGAAGTTGCGTTTCCTATTACCGCCGGTCGGGAATTACACCCTGCCCCGAAGATGAATCAAATATTAAATTTGTTTTATGGTACTATTATATCTCGGAAAAGAAGTATTGTAAATAGAAGTAAAATAGTTTATTGAATTTACTGAATAATTCGATTTATTGTAGAACTAGTTCATAAGATACTTCGTTTGCAGCTATTGGCATAGGTAGTGGTTCACTAAAATTAAATCCCTGCCATCCCGTCTGTACAATGTTATTAAATTGTACTTGCATATTGAAGTTAGCCGCTGTTAATAAAATACCTTCTATCATTTGCATAGCATCTTGTTGATCGTAATTCATTAAATCTAGTTGATCAGTAAATGCAACTGTCACAATGTCACCTTCAACTGAAATTTTAAAATCAACTCCTTCGATAATGACAGATTGATAAATATCATTATCCTCCTCTTTCATTGCTGAAATGGCTTCTTCTATAGTGCTAAAAGTTAAACGAAAATTTGGTGCTAAATATTCTGATCCGTCTGCTTGTGTATGTCTGTAATAATTATATTGGTTCTTTAACTGTATTGGTTTATTTGGCATTCCAACTTCACTAAATACAAAAGGTGAACCTGTTTCATCTAACGTAATTGCTTCATCATAGTAGTAACTGAATGTATCAATAAGGGAAGCTTCATACGTAGCTGGTCCTGCCGATCCGGAATCATATGGCGGATTCTTTGGTAATGTATGAACAACTTGTTGATTTTGTTCTGATATTTTTCCAACATAGGGATGATACTCACTAAAACCAATCGAACTTTCATCAAATAGTGGTGCGTATTGATTATAAAGGTCAACACCAGTAGGCTTAATTTTGCCGAAATCCTCCATAATCCGTTCATTTGGGATTAGTACCGTTACCGGAACACTATCAGCTGCATCACTCGCTAAACCTAATTGGAAAATTGTTTTTCCTTCAATTTCATCTGGATAGACAGCTGTGCTTAGATTAACCGCATCCATCGTCATCATTGTTCGATTTTCCGCTAATTCTGTAGCAGACTCTTGTTCCATTTGGCTCGTATCTTCTGTAGATTCCATCTTCATACTCTCTTCCGATACTTCTGATGTTTGATTTAGCTCTTTCATAAATGAAGGTATTAAAATTGCAAATAAAATGAGTGCTGCGGCAGATATTGTAATCGGGATCCAATTCCGTTTTTTCTTTTTAACAATTTTTGTTTCTTCTTCGTCAAAAACTCCATCATCTATTAATCGTTGAAGCACATCATCTTTTGAACGATGATCATGAATTTTTGGTACATTTGAAAGCAATTGTTCGATTTTTTCATCGTCCCATTTTTCATGACTCATAATGATTTGCCTCCTTTTTACCAGATGTTGTTAATAAATCTCGTAGGTTCTTAATCGCTCGATGTTGGGTAGTTTTGACTTTTCCTTCAGTCCAATTTAATATCGCTGCTGTTTCTGCAATAGATAATTCTTGAAAATATCGCATGATTATAACCATCTTTTGATCCCCTGTACATTTTTCTAAAGCTTCGAGTAATTGCTGCATATCATCGTTTAATTCAATTAATGCTTCAGGCGATTTTGTCGGTGAAACAAGCTGTTCCGTTTCCCAGTTAAATGCATCAAAATTACGAGATGAACGGACTGCATTTTTTCGGAAATAATCGATGGCTACATTTTTCGCTATGGCAAAAAGCCAAGTCTTTTCGGAACTTCTTCCTTCAAATCGTTCATAGGATTTCAAAACCCGTACATATACTTCGTGGGACAAATCCTCTGCAACTCCACGATCTTTCACTAAGTATATTAAAAATTGAAAGACATCTTGATGATACCGATCGTATAACGAATGGAAAATGGATTTCTTCAATCCATACCACCCCCGTTCTTTATATTTGTCGAGTTTGAATAAAAAAGGTTACATCATTAAAAAAAGCGTGTATTTTTATTGGACTTTGTAGACTTTCTATTAATTGTTCATTTTTTCTATTATTAACCCAATTTTGTCTATTAATCCCACACATTTATCTATTATTCCAAAACTTCTTTAATAAATCTACTATTGGTGTGTTTCTAAACCAACAAAAAAAGCAGAGGAAAGTTTCCCCTGCTTATAATGGTAAATGGAAAGTGAAGGTTGTGCCAACGCCAACTGTACTATCGACTTTAATATTTCCTTTATGTGCTTCTACGATATTTTTTGCTATGGCAAGGCCCAATCCTGTTCCGCCTTTTGAGCGAGTACGTGCTTTATCTGCTTTATAGAAACGCTCAAAGACAAAGGATAAATCTTCTTGTGGAATGCCTTCACCAGTGTCTGCCACTTGAATTTTTGCATAAGAGAATTCTTGATCCAAGGAGACTGTCACACTTCCATTTTCAGGTGTGTGTCGAATAGCATTGTCAATTAGATTTGTCAGTACTTGTTCAATTCGGTCTTCATCAAGACTGATCATAACATCCTCTGATAAAGAGCTTTTGAATTTCAGATTAACGTGTTTTTCTTTTGCAACTTGAGCAAATTTTTGAGTAATACGCTCAAGGACATGGACAGCAGAGACATCTTCTTTATAAAGCGTTGTATGTCCAGATTCCATGCGTGCTAAATCCAGTAAGTCTTTTACAAGGCGCCCCATTCGTTGGGATTCATCGTAAATGATACGAATCATTTCATTGCGTTCTTCTTCTTCTGTCACGACATCATCCAATAGTGCCTCTGAATAGCCCTGTAACATGGCAATCGGTGTTCGAAGCTCGTGAGAAACGTTTGCGATAAAGTCTGATCGCAGTTTTTCCAAACGCAATTGTTCCGTCATATCTCGTATTACAGCAATGGCTCCACGAATGGATTGTTGACTATTTTTTAATGGGCTTATCGTTATTCGGTAATAAGAACCATCCATTTCAATATCTTCTTCTAATTTGTCTTCAAAATCTAAAACATGCTCTAGCATCTCATAAATTTCAATTGGAATTGGACTATCACCTTGCGATTTTTTTCGCAGGAACCATTTTTGTAATAATCGATCCGCTGGTGGATTGCTTAATAAAATCGTACGATCACGGTTAAAGGTGATTACACTATCCGTCATCGAAGTTAAGACACTTGCTAATTGTTCTTTCTCCTGATTAATAACCTCTAAATGATGTTTTAATTGTCTCCCCATTTGATTAAATGCCATTGCGAGTTGTCCAATTTCATCATTTTGAGTTGTTGGTAACGTTGCATCAAATTTCCCTTTTGCCAATTCAAAGGCGTGTTCACGCATTTTACGTAATGGCCACGTAATACGGGAAGATAGGAAAAATGCAAAGAATGTTGTTAAAACAAACGCGATAAATGCTGAAAGAAAGACAATTTTCGTTGTTTTTTGTGAAGTTTTATGCAAAGCAGTTGGGTTTTGGTAGATAAAGATTGCCCCATGTAAAGCATCTTCACTTTTTAACGGGTAGCTAAGCACAAAATACGATTCCATCTTGTCGTCTTCAATTTGAGATGGAAGTATCATTTCTTTTATAATCGGTTTATTCGATTCGTATATTTTATTAAAATCTTTACTATTTACAATACTTTCTTGAATTTCTACTTTATTAATTCCTGTTTGAAAAGCGGAAACAACCAGATGATCTGGAGATACTAAAAGTGCATTTGTATCTTCTGGCAACATTTCTTCAATGATTTCATCTGCTAAATGTTCTAAGTTATACTTATCAACTATACTGGCAATGGTTGAGGCGGTTTGATTTAATGATTGTTCTGCCTTTTCTTTATGGTAATTTTCAAGAAACTCTAACATTAAAATTGTGAAGACGAATAATACAAATGAAACGAGAAGCAATATGGTAATCCATAGCTTCCCGACAATACTTCTCCATATTCTATTCATTTATAACCTCGAATTTATAACCTACGCCCCAAACCGTCACGATCATTTTTGCAGCATTTTCTGACACACGATTTAGTTTTTCACGTAGACGTTTTACATGTGTATCAACTGTTCGTAGGTCACCGAAGAAATCATAATGCCAAACTTCTTTTAATAATTGCTCACGGTCAAATACTTTATCCGGTGATTTCGCTAAGAAGTATAAAAGCTCATATTCCTTAGGAGTTAAGTTTACTTCTGTTCCATCTGCTGTTACACGATGAGCATCATGGTCAATCGTTAAGTGTGGAAATACAACTAAATCCTTTGATGAAGATGGACTTGACACCGGTGAGAATGCAGAAGAACGTCTTAAAATAGCCTTCACACGAAGTACAACTTCACGTGGGCTAAACGGTTTTACGATATAATCATCTGCCCCAAGTTCAAAACCTTGTACACGATTTGCCTCTTCGCCCTTTGCTGTTAAAAGGATTATTGGTGTTGTTTTCTTTTCACGCAATTCTGCACAAACTTGAAGCCCGTCTTTCTCAGGCATCATTATATCTAATAATATACAGTGGTAATCATTTTCTAAAGCTTTCGAGAGTGCAATTTCGCCATTTTCCGCCTCTTCTACTTGATAGCCTTCGCGTTCAAGATACATTTTTAATAGGCGACGAATACGGTCTTCATCATCAACTACTAATACAGATATATTTTCAGACATAGGTTTTACCCCTCTCATTCTTTCTCTTATATTATTGTACAATTTCATGTCGAAAAATAAAAGATGATATAGTAAAACTTACATTAACGGGTAATACATATAAAGAAAGTTCTTCCCAAGATAGAGAAGAACCTTCAAAAATATTAATTATTATGCATAAGAATGTAGACCTGCAATTACTAGATTCACGACAATTAGGTTGAAAAGGATGATTGCAAAGCCGATTAACGCAAGCCAAGCACTCTTCTTCCCTTCCCATCCTTTTGAAAGACGTAAATGCAAGAACGCTGCATAGAATAACCAAGTAATAAGAGCCCATACTTCTTTCGGATCCCATCCCCAGAATCTACCCCATGCTTCTTGTGCCCAAATCATCGCAAAGACTAGTGCACCTAAACTAAATACAGGGAAACCAATTAATACAGAACGGTAACCAATTTCGTCTAATAAATTCAAATTAACTTTACGTACTAATGGATGTAGCAAATCTAAAATTCTTCTACGTGAAATTAATCTAAATAGTAAATAAATAATTGAACCTACGATAAATGACCAGAATACAACTGTTAATTTTTTCGCATTAATAACAGGAGGCATTTCTGCAATTGGTTCCATAACATCATCTGTTAATAATACATATTCGTTCATACCAAACACAGCTGGTACGTTATAGATAATTTCATGTTGAGCACCATTTTTATCAACATAATTAAATACCGCTTCGTAGCCCATGCTTCTGAAAGTAACAGTTACAACAATAAAGCCAATTACAAGGACAGCAAAATATAGTACTGCCTCTAACCAAAAACGACCTTTTGTTTTTACTTTTGGATCTACTGCTTTTAATAAATAAATTAACCCCGCTACTGCACTAATCGCTAAAATAGATTGTCCAAGTGCAGCTGTAATTACGTGAATTGTTAACCAATAACTTTGTAATGATGGAACAAGAGGTGTTACATCTCTCGGGAACATCGCTGCGTATGCAATAATTAATAAAGCAATCGGTAATGCGACTAAGCCAAGTGCAGTTAATCGGTACATATAATAAATTAAAATAAATGCACCAACGATAAACATACCGAATGCAGTTGTAAATTCGAACATATTACTTACAGGAGCATGTCCCGTATACATCCATCGTGTAATAAAGTACCCTAATTGTGCAAGGAAACCGATAATGGTAACAATGATAGCAATTCTACCCCATCTATCCGCACGTTTCGCTGCTCCATCGGGTTTATTACTTTTAATTGCACCACCGAACAATAATGTCCCAATTAAATAAGCTAAGAACGCGATAAATAGTAAGTTACCGCTTAAATCAATCAAACTCATAAGGTGCTGTCACCTTCCTTTTCTTTTTGCCCGTCTTCATTATTTTCTTTTTCAACTTGGTCAATAAATTGAGGTAAATGTGCAACTTCTGTAATTGCAGTTAAATCTTTCTTTATACTAAACCAGTTTTTATTTGTATGTGCTGCAAGTCGAATTGTACCATCTTGTAATTGTTCAACCCAAATTCGACGGTGATTCCAATAAGATCCAATTGCAACACCTAACATAAAGATGATTCCACCAACGATTAAAATAGGAATTGTTCTGTCTTTATGAACCGTTAACCCAGACATATTTCGTGTTTCTATACCCTTGAATGACATTTTGTATACATTGTCACCATTTGGTTCAACCGTTTCTTTAATTGCCACAAAACTTACTTCCCCATCTGGTTTCTCTGGTGTTGTCATTTTGAAAATAAATGCTGGATTATTAGGGTTAGATGTTGCCGTTTGTGGTTCACCATTTTTAAACCCACTAAAGTCTGGATAATAACCTAATAATTCCACTTTTGTTTGATCATCAATGACATACTCTTTTTGAGGGTTTGTTAAATCAATACTTACATCCCCTAATTCTTCACCAGTTTCTTTCTTTGTAAGAGCGAAATTCATACCTTTTAATTCGTTTAAACGGAAATCCATTTGATACAGTGAATAACCTTCATGTTTTAGTGGATGATTCACTCGAATTGAATATTCTTTTACTAATTCTAAATTGTCTGTTTGACCTGGAAGAGCATCATCCGGCTGTTTATATAATTTTACGTTCGTTTGGTAATTCTTTGCAACCGCATTCACACCTTGTTGAATTTGTGCTTCCGTTTTTTCATTATCATGAAGTTCTAATATAAATTTTTCATTTTCAATAAAGTAACCATCCATACCTGGTATTGTTCGAATATCACCTTCACGAACCCACATCGATTCGTCAACATAGAATCCTGGCAATAGTCTTAACATGACACCAAGTAAGAAAACAATTAGACCTACATGGTTTATGTATGGGCCATAACGCGCAAATCGTCCACGTTCAGCTAAAATCGCATTGCCTTCACGACGAACATTATATTTTAATTTTTTCATTTGTTCTTCAACTAAATCAAGGGTTTTCGCAGAGTCTCCAGCAGTAACTGGGCCTTCTGCTACGACACGTTGACGTTTCATAAAACTTTCGTGGCGTTTTACACGTTGATTTTTTAAAGAACGATGAAGCGGAATTCCTCTATCTAAACTTGCAATAATGATTGAAATCCCCAAAAGTCCTACTAAAATTTGGAACCACCATGAACTATAAACATCCGATAATCCCAATGTATAATACAATTTACCAAGGGATCCATATGTTTCTTCATAGTAAATTTCTCTTTCAGCCTCAGTTGCTACATTTACATAAAACTCCTGAGGAAAGATTGTTCCAATTGAAGCAGCTACTAAATTAATAAAAATAAGGGAAACCCCTACTTTTACACTAGAAAAGAAGTTCCAAATCTTATCTACAATTGATTTGTTGCGTGTTTTGGAGCGGATGGCAATTCCATCGTAGCGCATGTCCAAAACTTTTTGATTTTTCACTTCTTCGGTTAATGGTCGTCCGCATTTTTCACATAACTTGGTTCCAAATGGGTTTTCATGTCCACAAGCACAAATAATTTTTTCCATCTTAAATTACTCCTGTTCTGGCTTAATGGATTCCATGTATGAAGCTATTTGTTGTTCATTCATTTCACCAGTGATAATTTTTTCAACTTCCCCTTCAGGATTGATTAAGATCGTTGCTGGTAGAAGATCAATCGTATATTCAGTCATTACATCTCTCGTTTCATCGATTGCAACTGGAAAATGTACACCTAAACCTTCAATAAAGTTTTTTACTTCAAATTCTGTTTGCGCGATATTAACTGCTAAAACTTCTACTCCTTGATCTTTATAAATTGCGTATTGATTAGACATCGCTGGCATTTCTTTTTTACATGGCTCACACCATGTACCCCAGAAATTTAAAAAGATTCCTTTTCCTTCATAGTCGGACAGACGATGTTTAATATTGCTATCGTATAAATCGACAAGTTCAAAATCTGGTGCTTTATCGCCAACTTGGAGAAGTTTTACTTTGTCCTTTGTTGCCGAGCTATATACTGTATAAACTATTGCAGCTAATAAAACAACAAGGATGACACCGCGAGTAATTGAACGTTTTTTCTTTTTATCCATAGCCGATTACCTCCCCGTTACTTAATACAATCTTCTCCATTATAGCAAAAATCACTTTTTAAATTTTTTCTGTTTATGAATGATTTATGAACCTTTCCACTACTTCCCTAGTGTTAATCAATTTTTCCTGTCTCAGCTAAGACACGAAGCAACTTAACCTCATGTTTTGTAAGTTGTCGATACTCCCCTGGGTTTAGACCTGTTAAATCTAAGAAAGCAAAGCGTTCACGTTTTAACTTAACAACTGGTGTACCGATCGCCTCAAACATACGACGGACTTGTCGATTTTTTCCTTCATGGATGGTAATTTCACATATAGCTTTTCCTGCTTTTAGATCAAATGAAGTCATACTTACTTTTGCAGGAGCCGTTTTACCATCTTCAAGTTTAATGCCTCGTTGAAGTTTTTTGAGGCCTTCAATTGTCGGAACACCTTTTACTCGCGCAATATACGTTTTATCAATTTTGAATTTTGGGTGTGTCATTTGATAAGCAAATTCCCCATCATTCGTTAATAACAATAAACCAGATGTATCATAATCTAATCTTCCTACTGGGAAAATACGTTCATGAACATGTTTCTTAAAGATATCCGTAACCGTTTTTCTACCCTTATCATCTGTAACGGCTGAGATTACGCCTCTTGGTTTATATAATAAGAAGTATACTTTATCTTCTTTTTCAAGTTTTACACCATTTACCTCAATTGTGTCAGAATTGGAAACTTTCGTGCCTAGCTCCTTTACGACTTTTCCGTTTACTTTTACTTTACCTTCTAAAATTAAGCTCTCCGCTTTTCTTCTAGATGCAATACCTGCATAGGCAATTACTTTCTGCAATCTTTCCATGTTTCCTCACCTTTTGTCTTCCATTTTGTTAGTCGGTCATATACTGCTAAAAATTATGTCATATTCTGTCGCATTATTAAAGGAAAATAACTTATTTCTATTATTCCATTTATCACGTATTATTTTCCCTAAAACAATAAAATAAGACTGCCAAATAAGCAGTCTGTTTTTAATCTTATAACGATTTATTTAATACTAAAGTTCCTAACTTAATCCAATTTTGGATTACTTTAGATTTACCTTCGTTGCATAAATACTCTCATTATTTAACATAACATGCCAAATGCCAAATTCATTTTGCTTTCGAGAAAGATGTAGAACATTTTGTAATTTCTTTTCTTCTTCATTGTTTAGCAATAATTTAATCGGCTTCTTAAGTTCAACTATTTTGTCTTCGGTTGCTTTGTACTCACCTTTATCCGCAACTGTTACATAGTCATATTCTGAAAATACCTTATTTGCAAGTGATGTATGTACTTGCCAATCATTTGATTCACCTAACGTAACTACAATAACCTTTTCTTCACCCTGCTCAAAATAAGTTGCTAATGTTCTACCCGCAATTTTCGTGAAGCCGGTTTTCCCTGAGACAGCCCCAACTTGTTGTCTTAATAGTTTATGTTTATTTTGCCATGTGACACCGTTTTTAGAAGGGCTTTTATAATTAATTGTGGAAGATATCTTTTTAAATGTATCGTTTTGCATAGCGATTCGTAACATTTGCGCCGTATCATAGGCAGACGATAGATGAAGGTCATTGTGTAAACCAGATGGATTTGTAAAGTACGTATTATTTAATCCGTAAAGACGTGCCTTCTCATTCATCAAATCAGCAAAGCCTTCGATTGATCCTCCAGTGTGCTCTGCTAGGGCGTAAGCAGCATCATTTCCAGAACGCAACATAAGTCCATATAGCAATTCTTCTATCGTTACCTTATCCCCTGGTTCAAGGTAGATAGAGGATCCCTCACTCAATGCTGCTTGTCTAGAAATTTCAACTTCTTCTTTAAGATCGTTATTTTCAATCGCTATAAGTGCAGTCCACATCTTTGTTAAACTTGCAATCGGCTTTTTTTCATGAACATTACTACCGAATAATAATCGGCCAGTATCCGCATCTATCACTGCATATGATGCACTTGCTGCTTCTGCTACAGAGAAAAAAATGAAGAATGAACAAATGCTCGCAATAAACACTTTAGCAAACCTTTTCAACAAGCCACTCCTTTGACAAATTACTCTTCATTGAAAGCTTCTTGGAACTTCGTCATAAATAAGTCGGTTTCCTCTTCCTGATCAACGAGATCCCCTTCAGGTAATGGAGGGAGTTCTTTAATATCTTTTAATCCGAAATAATTTAAAAATTCCTTTGTTGTCCCATAAAGGATAGCACGCCCTGTCCCTTCAGCTCGTCCAACTTCCTGGACCAATGCTCTTGAAACAAGAGTTTGGATGGGACGTTCACTTTTTACACCACGTAAATCTTCAATCTCAGCTCTTGTAATAGGTTGCTTGTACGCAATGATTGCTAAAACTTCTAATGATGCGGTTGTTAATACGTTACTATTAGGATTTTCTACAAGTTTTTTGATACTATCAGCTAACTCCGGTTTCGTTGTAATTTGATAAGTACCAGCTAATTTTTTTAATGTAATTCCACGCTCAGCATGTTCATTATAATTTGTTTCAAGCTCACTTAATGCTGCTTCAATTTCCATTGTTTCGACTTCTAGTAATTGAGAAAGTTGTTTTATTGATAGCCCGTCATCACCAACTACGAAAAGAAGCGCCTCAATTTTGCTCATCAAGTTGTTCAAGTTCATCAAGAGTTGCCTCCTTTTGTAATGTAACGGTTAAATCTTCGAAATTATTTTGTTGTTCTACCAAAACAACCTGACGTTTCATTAGCTCTAATAATGATAAAAAAGTTACGATAATTGTTGCTTTATCTTCATAGGGAAAGAGTTTTGAAAAATAGGTTTTACCACCATTTAATTTTAAAGAACCAATGACCGCCATCATTTGATCTTTTACTGATATTTCTTGCCTTGTAACTCTGGTAGATAACGGCTTTTTTAATTGCTTCCGACGTAATAACTTTTGAAATGCGCTTAACATATCATATACATTAACATTTGCATCAAAAAGTGCTAATTGTTCATCGGGCATAAAAGCTGATAAGTCTGTAGGTGGTCGAGTGAACACTTGTGCCCGCTCTTCTTCTAATTGTTTTAATTCTACTGCTGCTTCTTTATATTTTTTATATTCAATTAATTTTGTTACAAGCTCTTCACGTGGATCTGGTCCATCCACTTCAAATTCAGCATCCTCCATTTCACCTTCATGAATCGGAAGAAGCATTCTACTTTTAATTGCTAAAAGTGTCGCTGCCATTACGAGGTATTCACTTGCTTCATTTAGCTCTAACACTTTCATTGCATGGATATGATCTATGTATTGTGCTGTTAATTCTGCCATCGGGATATCGTATATATCAATTTCCAAACGGTTAATTAAATGTAATAATAAATCAAGAGGTCCTGTAAAGGCTTCTAATTTTACTTCATACATATGTAACCACCTGACGTATGTTGTTGTTACTATGCATGTGTCTAATCTGAAAACAGTTGTCCAAATTAAGTGCCCATGCATTTTGTTCAAATTTTAGTATAGAGGAAAGAGGGTTTGAATGCATCCATTGTTTCATAGATTGTTTGTCGATTTTTGCACTTATTTTAATGGGAACCAGGATTATTTTGAATGCCATGAAGTGTTGGAAGAATACTGGAAGGAAGTTGCTCCTGGTGACAAAAATCACCCATTGGTAGGATATGTCCAATTAGCTACAGGCATGTATCATTGGCGACGAAATAATAGAAATGGAGCTATGAAAATATTAGAAAAAGCACTGCATAACTTTTCTACCAATCAAACTTCACCATTTTTTGATTTTATCCATTTTAACCAATTGTATAACGATTGCGAGAATAGTATAACGTTAATTAAAAAGGGAGATGAATTTACTCCATTTCAAATTATTATCCAAAATAATGAATTATCTGCTTTAGTTCATCAGAAAATATGTGAACTTCCCACAGTACCATTAAATTATCTTCTTCATAAACATATGCTCCGCGATCGTTCAGATATTCTTATTGCACGCAATAAGAAATTGGAAGAACGTCAATTAAATAAGAAAAATAAGAAGAGGCCGACGTAAATTATGCGTCTGCCTCTTCTAATATAGGTAAACATTTTTCTATAAAAGGTCTTGTATCATCATTTGCTTTTAAAGTTTTAAATTGGCTTGTCTTTAAAAGTTCTTTTAGCATTGCAATTGCTACACCTTCACCACGATATGAAGGTACGACGGTAATATGTTGTATTGTAGCTGTATCGCCTTCGTCAAGAATGCCAACGATTCCAATATACTCTTCGTCTTTTTTCCATAAGTATAAATACCAATCATCTTCTTGATCGTAAGCTTGAATCGTTTCCATTAATCGTTTAACGTCTTTTTCTTGTGGCATTAACGAAAGTAGACCCATTGCTATTTTTTCTAAAGGTTTTTTATAGCGAATTAACATTGTATAACAATCCCTCATTTTCTATCGTACAACAACTCATATCCTACACGATTTTAGCAAAGGATGCAACTATATTACCAATAAATACCAAACCTAATGTATTTTCTTCTTCTCTCGGTGCGTTTGGAATAATCACATATAGATAAAATAAAGCCCAGGCAATACTAAAAACTAATAGAATTCCTAACAACCACCATTTTGATATTCTTTTCATGCGTTACTCACCTTTTTGAAGTGTAAGAGGGAGATCATTTTGCACAATGTCTTCATAAGACTCTCGTTTAATTGCTAATTGATGATGACCACCTTCAACAAATACAACTGCTGGGCGAGGAACACGATTATAGTTCGAAGCCATTGAATAACCATATGCACCTGTACAGAAAATCGCTAAAATGTCGCCTGGTTCAGCAGATTGTAAAGAAGCATCCACGATCAATTTATCCCCAGATTCACATAATTTCCCTGCAACAGTATATGTACTATTTTTTTCTTCATTTGCTTTATTAGCAATAACCGCTTCATACTTTGCATCATAAAGAGCAGGACGAATATTGTCACTCATACCACCGTCAACTGCAATGTATTCGCGAATATCAGGAACGGTTTTACGTGAGCCAATTGTATATAGAGAAGTACCAGCATCTCCTACAAGGGAACGACCTGGCTCAATCCAAATCTCTGGCATTGTTAAATTTAATTGTGCACAGTGGGATTGAACTGTTTTAATCATTTCTTCTACATATACTTGTGGTTCAAGCGGACGATCTTCTTCTGTATAACGGATACCAAATCCTCCACCTAGGTTTAATACAGTACATTCGAAGTTGTATTTTTCTTTCCACTCACCAATTTTTTGCATTAACTTTTCAGCAGCTAAGCTAAAGCCATCTGTTTCAAAAATTTGTGAACCGATATGGCAGTGTAAACCTAATAATTGAAGATATTCATGATCCGTTACTTTTTGGAATGCTTCATCAGCTTGTCCATTATTTAAGTCAAAGCCAAATTTTGAATCAGCTTGACCTGTTGTAATAAAGTCATGCGTATGCGCTTCAACACCTGGTGTAACACGTAATAAAATACTCATTGGTTGTTGTTTTGCTTCAGAAATTTCTTTTAATAATGCAATTTCATAAAAATTATCTACTACAATACAACCAATTTTTGTATCGAATGCTAATTCTAATTCAGCATATGATTTATTATTGCCATGGAAATGAATTCTTTCTGCAGGGAAACCAGATTTGATAGCAGTGTATAATTCCCCACCAGATACAACATCAAGAGAAAGATTTTCTTCTTGAGCTACTTGATACATAGCAACACATGAGAAAGCTTTTGAAGCGTAGGCCACTTCCGCTTTTACGCCTAACTTTTGGAATGTTCCGATAAATCCGCGTGCACGTTTTCTAACTAATTCTAAATCATAAACGAAAAGTGGAGTACCGTATGAATTTGCTAATTCAACTGCATCGACTCCACCAATCGTTAGATGACCATTTTCATTTATGTTTTGTGTACCGTATAAATGCATAATGTTCCCTCCGTAACAAACGAAAAAATTTTTTCGTTATAGAAAATTACCTTATGAGGGAACTTTATCACATGAATAAGGCTAACGCAACGCAAGATTTATGAACGATCTCGTTGTTTTGCCCCAACAATATACGGTCTGATTGCATCGTCTGCCATTGGGAAACGAATAAAGACTCTCGAAAACGCCTTTGGAAAGAACGGTATTAGCGGCCATAAATATGGAACTTTCATTGGTTTTAGAGAGCATAAATACGAGAATAAAATAAATATCGAAATAAAGAAACCATTTACCCCTGCCAAGGCGGTCATTATTAAAATGAAGAATTGGAAGTATTTTAACGCCACACTCAGTTCAAAAGTTGGGATTGAGAAAGAGAAGATAGCAGTTACTGCTGTATACAATATGACCTCAGGAGAGAATAACCCAACATCAATTGCAATTTGCCCAATGATAATACCTGCTACTAATCCCATTGCAGTAGATAAAGGTGTTGGTGTATGAATCGCTGCAATACGTAAATATTCTAGTCCTAAATGAGCAATAATTATTTGCAAAAATAAAGGTATTGAAGACTTTTCCTTTGCACCAATAAAATCTAATGCTGCAGGTAAAAATTCCTCATGGGTGGCTAATAGATACCAAATTGGTAGCAGCGTTAATGTAAAGAATGCTGCGAAATACCGTAGAAATCGCATAGTGGTTCCAATAAAAGGCGATTGCCGATATTCCTCAGCATGCTGAAGTAGATGGAACATAGAAATAGGCACAATTATTACTGAAGGCGAAGTATCCACAATTATTGCAATGTGGCCTTCTAATAAATGCGCCGAAACGATATCAGGTCTTTCCGAATACCTTACAAATGGCAATGGATGGAATTTTTGTTTAAACAGCCATTCTTCTAAAGATTTGTCAGACATGGTTAAACCATCATGGTTAATTTCAGATAATCTTTTTTTCAACCACTTCAAATTCTTTTCGTTAGTCAAACCATTGATATAAGCGATTGCTACATCTGTTTGACCAATTGCAGTAACTTTATGGAGCTCGAAGCGTAAATCTGCTGTTCGAATTCGTCTTCGGATTAATGCAGTATTTAACATAATATTCTCTGCAAATCCATCGCGAGAACCACGAATAACTTTCTCGTTATCTGGTTCATCCGGTTGACGACCTGGATAGCTTCGAAGCTCTAAAACATATCCAAAACCACTTTTTGTAATGATTCCAACTTGTCCACTCAAAACACCAAGTAAAAATTCATCTCGGTCTTTCGGTTCCGATTTTCCATAGAAATTAAAGTGATCATCAAAATATTTGTCTTCATCTTCAATTTCTTTTTCCCATTCATCGGTTTTCCCATAATCATGAAAAAGAGGAGTCAATTGTTCAGTTATCGTGTTTCCGTCTACCAATCCACTTATGTATACACATAAGATAGGTAAGCTATACACGTGTAAATCTTTAATACAAACATCAAATGACTCGTCTTTTCCAAACTTGCTGTATAAAAATTCTTTTGCATCGTCTATAGATGTGAAAATCTTGTTTGTCATTTATTCACCGTCTTTTTAGTAGTTCGTGATGTGTTTGTTTCCATCCATGACTTAAGTTGCGCTAAAATTTTCTTTTCTAAACGTGAAACTTGAACTTGCGATATACCCAAACGTTCGGCAATGTCTGTTTGGGTCAGATCTAAGTAGTACCTTAAATAAATAATCGCCTGTTCACGTTTGTCTAGCTTTGTTAAAACTTCTTTTAATGGAATGTATTGAAACGGCAATTCAGACTTTTCATCTTTCATTTGATCCATTAATGTAATGGAATCGCCTTCAGACTCAAACAATTGCTCGTGAAGTGATGCTGGGTCTCGCATAGCATCCGTTGCAACGAGCACTTCATCCTGTGTTACACCAAGGATATCTGCAAGCTCAGAAATTGATGGTGGCTTTTCGTTTGTTTTTAAAAATTCATCGGTTGCATGTCGTATTTTATAATTCAATTCCCTAATTGATCGACTAACTTTCACCATGCCGTCATCGCGCAAGAAACGTTGTATTTCTCCAATTATCATCGGGACAGCATAGGTAGAAAATTTTACGTCATAGGATAAATCAAATTTATCAACAGATTTCATCAGACCGATACAACCTATCTGAAATAAATCTTCTAATTCTACCCCACGAGATGCAAAGCGTTGAACAATGGACCAAACGAGCCGCGTATTTCCTTCAATCATTTGTTTCCTTGCTTCGATATCACCAGACTGAGCTTTTCCAATAAGCTCCCGCATTTCTTCCTGTGTCAACAAAACATTGGACGGCTGTTCGATTGTCCTCATCCCCCTCACTTCTATCAAATACGACTGTATTTGCGTCCAGAATTTTTTGAAAGCTCGATATATTGTTACTCATTTAAGAAATTTGAGGCATTTTTACCGAGTAAAATTTTTTTGAGAAGGTAACAACTGTACCAACATTCGGTTCAGATTCAACTTGCAAATCATCAGCAAAGCTTTCCATAATCGTAAAGCCCATACCCGAACGTTCCATCTCAGCTTTTGAAGTAAATAACGGCTCCATTGCACGTTTCACATCAAAAATCCCTTTTCCATTGTCTTTTACAGCGACACTTATGACATCTCCATCGCGAACTGCATGTACAGTGACGATCCCTTTACCGTCTTCGTCATAACCATGAATAATTGCATTTGAAACCGCTTCTGAAACAATTGTTTTAAATTCTGAAAGTTCATCAATTGTTGGGTCAAGCTGTGCCACAAAACTAGTAATTGCCATCCTCGCAAGACTTTCATTTTCACTAATTGCTACAAATGTAAGAGTCATTTCGTTATCCATTCACAATCCCCCTTGCGTGTAAAATTGCATCTGCCTCCGTACCATCCATCATGTATGAAGCGAGACCAGAAAACTGGAATATTTTTTTCATTGTATTTGACGGGTTTAAAATGATTGTTTGTCCATTCACCGCGCTAAGCTCTCTCATGCGACCTAATATTAAACCAATTCCAGAACTATCCATAAAGTTTAATCTCTCTAAGTTCCAGATAATTGTGTTTAAATTTCCTTGTAAAATTGTTTTTGAAATCTGACTACGTATTTTTTCTGCTTCATGATGATCAAGTTCACCATATAGCCTGATTACTGCTATGTCATTTAAATGCATGTCCATTTCATAGTTCATTTTGTTAGTTCGCCTCCTCTTATGCGCTTAATTCCACAACATTTGGTCAAAATCCTTTTCAGCTGACAATAGTAGAACTAATTCGCTGAAACTAGTGAAAATACGACAGAAAGTCTATTATCAAAGGTTTTTTGTGGAAAAAGCAGACTTACAAAAGTTTAGGCAAAAGTGTGAGTAATATAAGACACATCAATAGCATTAGAGACTTACACATTCTGAACAAACAGCATTAATTCCGCAATTGGAAACACAGTACAACAATTCTCGGAGGCATTACTAAAAGGTAGTATGGGAATGAAAGGGATAATTTAAACATAAAAAATGGTTTTTTCCCCAACTTATGGTACAAGGTTCTATAATTTTTCACATAATAAACAATCTAGACAAATGTTGTGGGAAGTATTCAATTTTTTGATGTAACTTTTATTGGTGAGGAACAATTCGAATAGATGGGGTTAACAGAGGTATAAATCATCGATAATACAAGTTAATTTTTTCTAATTCTATTAAATAAAAAAGGTATCTCATTTTTTTGAGAAACCTTATATTTACAAGATATTAAAATTTATAGGATTCGCTTCCTCTGTCGATATCCCAAATAGAACTAGATTTGGCTTTTCCAATCTCATGGGACTCTACAACCCAGGAATCGTTATAATTTGTCTGTATAACGGCTTGGCGTCTTAAAGTAGCTGAAATTATAGATAATGTTAGATCAGAAACACCAAATAAAGAACCCCAACCAGATAGTGCAAAGGTTCTTAACGAATTTCTCCCCTTATCACTCGTAATCTTCTTAAATTGACCCGCTGGAATGATAATTGCCTCTTTATTTAGGAATGTGACAACTTCACTATTTATTTCTTTTAACTTCTTTTGATTATGCTCACCTTCACTAGCTTTTTGCATAGAGTGTAAATGAAGTTTTGCAATTAAACTACTTAAAGAATTGATATAGGATTTAGATTCATCATCTACAGAGTTTATCGTAAAACCTCGATCACCCCAATCCCATTCTTTAAAAGGTACAATTAATATATAAATAGTTTCTTCGCATAGATTTGCTATAGAAATTTGTGCATCAGTAGGATTTATTCCCATACATGTACCTTCCTTTTTGAGCATAATCTCATAGACTTAAAATTACTAATAAATAGATTATGAAACATCAAGATTTTGCGTGTCTATTACATCTTTCTTACAAAACCCTTACAAGGATTCGAATTAGTTTTTTTAAAAAGCTTTTTAAAAATTTAAAAGCCCTTAATCCTTCTCTTTGCTAAAATATTGGTTTCAAATCGCTTTTCTAAATATAACTTTTCCCTATATAGACTTAGTACCTATTCAAATTTATAATAAAATTACTAATAAAAGGTCGTTATTTTATACTATCGGAGGTATTTATTTGAAAATACATAAGATAATATTCTTACTCATTGGCGTGATGCTGTTATTTGTACCTCTACTTCTTATAGAAAATAAAGAAAACATATCCTTTGCACATAAAGGGATTCTCGATTTGAACGACAGTAACTTTTACGATGAAAAAATTATCCCCCTCGATGGTGAATGGGAATTTTACGAAGGGGAGTTGTATGATCCACTAGATTTCTCAGATGGTTCTATCACAAATGCAACTTTACTCAATGTGCCCGGTCCTTGGTCAAAGGGAGAAGATCAGGGAATTGGTACGTATCGATTACAAATTCAAAATGTCCCTCTAAACAAAATTTTAGGAATAAAAAAGCAGAACATACGAAGTGCGAGTAAGATATACATAAACGGGGAGTTAATCAGTGAGGAAGGCGTTACCTCTGATAATAAAGAGAGTTATATAGAAGGAAATAATCCACAATTACTTTTCTTCCAAACAGAAACAGATACGATCGACTTAGTTATCCAAGTTTCCGATTTCTCCTATAATAGTGCAGGGATTGCAAACTCGTTATTTTTTGGCGAACAAAAACAATTAATTAAATTCCATTATCAGAAAGTCTTTTCAGAAGTATCTGTTATTACAATTTTAATGACGATTGGTTTGCTTTATATTCTTTTATATCTATTTGTTGAAAGATATCGTAGGAAGGAATTTTTCATTCTTTCATTTGCACTATCATGTATTTTTTTCGCAATTATTAATTTTTGTTTAAGTGAACGGACGATTCTATTCATTCTTCCAGATTTATCCTTCGAAGCAATGTTTAAAATAAAAGATATTTCTATTTTTTTAGCAACAATTTCCTTTATATTTATCATTTCACAGTATGATAAAAGAATATTTGTTCCTTGGGTTAGATATCCCTTAATTACACTTTACTCTTTATATATCTTATTGATTGTATTTAGTCCTTTGAATTTTTATCATCGTTTTGTTCCGATATTTATACTAATCAACGCTGTTACATATCTATATGCAATGGTAAGATGCTTGTACTACTATTTTAAGAATAGACAATATACACTTTCTGGACATCATTCAATAATACTTTTTAGCATTATAAATATTAATGTTTATAATATCGACTTGCTTTTGTAAACGCTAGAATAAAGTTGACAGTTTCTGCTAAACAGTTTTTTACACTTTCGCCAAAATTATTTAATTTCTAGTAAACTGGAAACATTAGGTGTTTATTGGAGGTTAAGGAGAT
>NZ_RBZN01000051.1 GCF_003628435.1 Ureibacillus endophyticus
TAACTGACGCTACCGCTTTCGTCACAGATAAATTGCGACGAGGATGGTGACAACCACCGCAGGAACAATAATTCATAAGAGATATTTATCAAGAAAGAAAAGAGGTGTCCAAAAAATTATTCTTTTTGGACACCTCCTTCAAAAATATAAATCTATTAACTTGGAATAAACATAATTGGGCATGTTGCCATTGTAAGAGTTGCCTGACTAACGCTTCCTAATTTGCGGCTAGAATCGGCATTCATTCCTCTTGAACCCATCACAACACAACGCACAGAATCTCCATTCGCTTCTGATATAATTTCAATGGCAGGAGTGCCAATACGAATTTTTGAAGAGTATATAACTCCTTCGTTTTCTAACAGTGCTTCGGCTTCTTTTATTATCCCTTCACCCAATATCGCAATGCTCGGTTGAATGTTAATGACTCTAATTTCATCGCCGTATGCTTTTGCCATGGTAATTGCAAATTTCAACGCATTTTGTGCAATTCTTGATCCATCCACTGGTACAACAATTGTATTATTCATCTCATCACTCTCTCCTAGACACTCTACTTACATTTCATTATCCCAGTTTTTGTAATTTATTAATAGATACTCATTTGCTAAAAACCAATTGGTCTTTTTTACCATGTAGTAAATAATAGAGTGCGGATGATGCTAGAACAACAAATGCTAAAATAATATATAACGTGCTATAGTTTAATGCTGGTATAAAGAACCCTAGTAAATAAGGGCCGAATCCAAGACCTGCATCTAAAAAGATAAAGAAGGTTGATGTTGCTAATCCCATACGGTGTGGCGGAGTGAGTTTGATAGCGATAGCTTGAGTACAAGATTGCATATTACCAAAACCAAGGCCAATCAGAACTCCCCCTAGCAATAACATAAAACTATTGTGTGCAAACCCTAAAATTAACATCCCAACAGCAAAGAAGACAAAGGCAGGGTACATAATAGTGTTTGCCCCTTTTTCATCCATTAATCGCCCAGTAAATGGACGTGAAATGAACACCGCTAAAGAATACACTAAAAAGAAGAAACTTGCTGTATTTACTAAATCAATTTCAATTGCATAAAAGTTAATAAACGATAAAACACTTGAATAACAAAAGGCAACGATTAGCGTAATTACTGCAATAGGAACGGCTTTTGGTTCAATAAATTGAGAAAGTTTTACACCTTTTTGTACAGTTGCTTCCTTAGTAACTTCCAACTCAGGTACACGCACAAATAAAGCCGTAATAAAGCTAATGATACCTAGAGCAAGGCAAAGGATAAAAATCCATTGGGAGCTCGTATGTTGTGTCATATATAACCCAATGAATGGTCCAATCGCAGTAGCCAATGTTGTACTCATACTATAGTAGCCTATTCCTTCGCCCTTTCTACTATTAGGAATGACTTGAGCAACAATTGTTCCAGTAGCTGTACTTGCGATTCCTAAAGTAACCCCATGTAACAATCGAGTAATAATTAAGAAAGCAATGCCTAAATGAACAAAGTATAAAAGAGTTGTTGTTATAAATAAGATTAACCCTATAAATAATGTCCTTTTACGACCTATCGTATTGATATATCGTCCAATAAACAAACGTCCGATTAACGTTCCAACAATAAATATCCCTGTAACAAGTCCTGCTTGACTAGTTGATGCATGATATTCATTTACTGCATATACACCAATAATGACAACTAATAAATAAAAGACTAATGTTAATAAAAAATTGACGCCAGATACAATAAGAAAATCCTTTGTCCATAATTTCTCTTTATTCAATCTTATTTCCCTCACGTTTCATAATATTGTGTTGAATTTTAGGGAGTGTTAGATAAGTGATGTGTTGGTCTTCCTTAGAGATGCCTTCCATCACGTTTTTTTCTAAGTTAATAATTTCCAATCTACATTCTTTATAAATTTGTTCCCCTAATTCTGTTAACTGAATAATTTTTTCACGCCGATCCTTCCCTGGAATTTGAACAACAATCTGCAATTCTTCTAAGCGATGGACCCTTCTTGTAATCGTGGGTTTTTCGACATTGTAATAATTCGAAATGTCCACAAGTGTTGAAGGTCCGTAATTTTTTATATAATACATAACTTGCCATAAAGAATAAGAAAGATGATAGTTACTCATTAATTCATTTAAGGAAGTGATTAACGAACGGTACAATCTTAAATAATTTTGAAAAAAGCCTTCCATTATACTCCCTCCTAATCAATATAGTTACTCTAGGTAACAATTATCTTAGATAACTATAAGTTCTTTAATTTGATTTATCAAGTACTTCATTAGGTACATTAGATTTAGAAAATATAAAAGGCATAGAGAACAAAAATTCTCTATGCCTTGTTTCTATTTATGAATTTACATTTTCCGCTAATACTCTTTGTCTAGCATGTAACTTTTTCATTGCAAATCTAGCAATTGGTTGTGCAATTAATAACTCAATCCAAAATGCTACTCCAAAATTTCTTGGCCATATGTGTAAGAAGTTTTGGAAAGGCTGGATGCTGATTTGTCTTGTGCCTACCCAAGTTCCAATAATCGTTAGTAGAACGGATAGAACTGTTACATTCAATAACGTATTTAGTAAAATTCTAGCGTTAAACCCATCAGTTTGACCTACGAATTTAGGCATTATTTTACCAACAAGAGGACCTGCTACTAACCTTACTAATAACACTACGATTACCCACATAAATGGAATAATCTTTAGCGTTTCAAAATAGTTTTCTAGTGAAAAGCCGCGCTCTAACCCCATAATAATTGGAGCAATCGTGTTTACTGAGATAATTGAAATAATCAATAAAAACAATATACCTTCTTTTGCATTTTGCGGTAGTCTATCTTATTTGTACATATTTCCCTCCGAAATAAATATTCCAGATGGTAGACGTATCACGTATAATGCGACATATATTTTTGGTAAGTAACTCGTACTAATACCAATATCTCTACACACTGCTGTTATTATTATAGCAACTTTTAATTAGGATTCAATTTTAATTTCAACACATATTAGAAATTAATTCAAAATTAGTTTAAACACCTAAATAAATGTACTTGCATATGATGCATATGTATTTACTTTAAACGAGGTGAGAAAACTTATGGCTTTAAATATGGATTATACCTCTACATCAACCCAGTACACTTTCGACCTGAATAAGAACCCTTTATTCGTTAAAGATAACAGAAACTACATTAACCTATTAGGAAAAAGTAATTTGAATACTCTTGATAATGTATCGTTATTGGATATTTTCTTGAGTAAAAGTAACGTTGTTGAGCCGCACTATCATCAAAATGCAGCAGAATTGGTTTATTGTATTTCTGGGGCTGCAACTGTTTCGATATTAAATCCATTTACGAAGGAACTACTTAATTTTCCTATTACCCCTGGCCAGGTAGCAAATGTACCACAAGGTTGGTGGCATTATGAAATGGCGACCGCTGATAACACACATCTATTAGCGATATTTAATGCATCCACACCAGAAGTTATTTTAGGATCTGACCTTTTAAAATTTACTCCTGCTAATATTATGGCGCATACTTACTGTCTGAACGAAAACCAATGGAAGCAAGTTATTTCACCAGTTAAGCCTTCAACGTATATCGGCCCTTATAGAGATTGTAACAGAGAGCACAAATCAATCACGCAACAAAATATCTATCAACAGTATCAGCAACCCCAGTACATTCAACAATCCCCATCGTACGTTCCTCAACATTGGCACTTTTGGGGTTAATACCAATTGGCATGGATTATTCCATGTCTTTTTTTAAAAATTAAAATTATCTGGGTCTGGGCCAATACGAACATTTTCATTCAACCCATCGATAATCGTCATATCTTCATTAGTTAATTCAAAATCAAAAATAGTAGCATTTTCAACAATTCGATGTTCTTTCGTTGATTTAGGAATCGTCACAACCCCATTTTGTAAATCCCAACGTAAAATAATTTGCGCTACGGTTTTGTTATATTTATTTGCGATTTCCTTTAACGTTTCATTTTCTAACAAGTGACCTTGCATTAAAGGCGACCATGCTTCTAGTTGAATATTATGTTCTTTACAAAATGCATGTAGTTCTTTTTGCGTTAATTTCGGGTGGTATTCCACTTGATTAATCATTGGCCTAATTTCTGCATCTTGGAATAAATCTTCAAGATGATGAATTTGGAAATTACTTACGCCTATCGCTTTTACTTTACCCTCTTTATATAGTGTTTCCATCGCACGCCAAGCTTCTTTGTATTTTCCTTCCACCGGCCAGTGAATAAGGTATAAATCTAAATAATCTAAGTTGAGTCTTTTTAAGCTTTCTTCATATGCAGCAATTGTTGATTCATATCCTAAATCTGTATTCCAAACTTTTGAAGTGACAAACAATTGCTCTCTAGAAATTCCCGCTTCTTTTAAGCCTTCTTCAATTCCTTTACCAACACCTTGTTCATTTTGGTAAATTGCTGCAGTATCAATACTACGGTAACCATGTTTAATTGCAGTTTTTACAGCATTCACGAGTTCAGGGCCTTCTGCTACTTTAAAAACACCTAGTCCAAACCAAGGCATTTTTATACCATTACTTAAAGTTGTTGTGTCTTGTAAATTGTTAATACTCAACGTAAATCCTCCATTTTTAAACTCGATTTTTTTGTTTGAATAAAATAGACATAGCTATAATAATACAAACAATCCCCAAAACAATGTTCAATGCAACTTCCCAGAGAGTACCTGTGAATAAATTGGAGATACCTCCTATAATAAATAAGAATCCTAAAATAATCCAAAAGGATAACTTGTATTTTTTGTAAAGTATGTTAAACATGGTTGGTTCTCCTTACTTCGTTTCTATTAGAGAGTATTGCTGTAGCTTTCGATAAAATCATCTACTTGTTTACTCATTTCCTTAAATTGTGTCCAATGTAAATAATGGTGCCCTTCCAAAGGGATGAGTTTACTAATCTTTTGATTTTTTAACTGATCTTGATAAAAGGTAATATTTGTTTTCCATTCTTCATTAATCTTATCCTCTTTCGTCGTAAACATCAGGACAGGCAATGTTGAAGGGAAGACCATATTCTTTGTCTTTTCAATATTGTTGCCTAGTTGCTGTGCTTCTTCTATAACATTACGATTATATGCCTTCCATGCAGATATACTTTTTGTCATCACTAAATTTTTATTATCGTAAATTCCTTTTTCAGCAATAGGAAGGAGCTGTCTCAAAATGACTTTTCAGACAACTCCACTGCAATTCTAGCAATCCCTGTCGGTGCTACAAATTTTTAAAACCCTGGCAAACTAGGCAAGGGCTTGCCTTTGAAGCAGCAAAAGCAACTCAACAATTCGGTTTTGAAGTAATTGGACTTAAGAAGATTATTGCCTTTGTTCATTATGAAAATGAGCCTTCAAAAGCTCTATTGAACAGACAGGGAATGAATTATCACTTTAAAATTGGGAACTTATTAGAAGAATTTAAGGATTTTAATGACCAGTTCTATTACACATTATTAGCAGAGGACTATCTTCATAAAAGAGATGACATTTGTACTAATGCTATTCCAAATTAAGCATAAAAAAAAGTTGGAACATCAATATGTTCCAACTTTATCTGCGCTATCTGTGTTGATCTACAAGAATTGGATTACCGTCTGGATCTTCAATAATAAAGTGTGCAGGGCCCTCTGTTGATTCATCTGCTTCCTTAATCATTTTAATTCCACTTGCTTTTAGTTCTTTTTGAATGTCTCGAATGTCTGTAAAATGCTCGAGGTTTTCAGCATTTTGATTCCACCCTGGGTTAAAAGTTAATAGATTCTTTTCAAACATCCCTTGGAAAAGTCCAATAACAGTGTCTTCATTCTTCAGGATAAGCCAGTTTTGATTAATGTCTCCTCCAAGAACTTGAAAACCTAGTTTTTCGTAAAAATCTTTTGATTGATGAATATCTTTCACATTTAAACTTACAGAAAAGGCACCTAGTTTCATATATCCTCCTAGAAAATCATTTTTTCAAAAATTCTAAATATATTAACGCCAATTATAAATAAAATCTTATAAATACACAACTTTTCCTATTTTTACTCATTTAAGCACTTAATGGTAGTAATATTTTATATATCACGATTTCGAAAGCCAACAAAGCTAATGAGCATTAATCCTACTGCAATAATACTTAATAAAAAAAATGGCATAAAAGTTGCATCCTCTATAGGTATTTCTGGAACATGGCCAAATGGAGAAAGTTGGCCAACCCAATTTGGAAATTGCATCAAGTTCCCTAAATACAAGACGAAGAATGAATAAAGAAAATACATCCAAACCAAATGGGTTAACCTTGGTAGAAATCCATTAAGAAATGCAGCGATACCAATCATAACAAGCATTGCTGGGAAAAATGCTAAAGCTGCACTGAAGATCATTCTAAATTCAAGACCTTCCTCCATTACTGAATTTGCAGCAGACCATAGACCAAGAGCACTAAGGGAAATCATTACAAAACCATTCACAATCGCTAAAATTAAATATGATGTGATTAGCCGTGTTCTAGATACAGCTCTAGCTAATAAATGCTCCAAACGCCCATTTTTCTCTTCACCACGGAGTTTATTCATAGCCATTACAGGAGGAACTGTTGCTAAAAGGGAAATGACAATCATTAATGTCGGGATAAATTGTTCCGCTATCGAAGCCCCTTCCGCTTGCTGCAACATTTGTTGATAAATTTCATTTCCTTCAAAAAAAGATTCTAAATCGCCAAATATTGATCCATAGGAGGCACCAAGTATATACATGCCAATTGCCCATGCTATAAACCCTGTTCGCTGTAATCGAAATGCTAGACCAATAGGACTTTGTAAAAAACGAGTAGCATACTTCCTTCCTGGTTTAGAAGCTATAAATCCTTGTTCCAAATCACGAATGCTATTTAGATAGTTTGCTAGTATAAATAAGACGAGAGAAACAGCTAGCATTAAAAATATTGGTCCCCAATTATTTGATGAATATACTCCTGCTTTCGATACCCATCCTAATGGAGAGAGCCATGATAATGCTTCATTACTTATATCCGTTATCGCCCTTAAAAGGTAGAAAAAAATCAATATTGTAACTGACCATCCAATCGTACCTCGTGAATTTTCTGTAAGCTGAGCAAAAACGGCTGTAACTCCTGCAAAAACTAACCCTGTTCCACCTAAGATAGCACCGTAAAGTAAAGAACCTTCTAAATCAATACTTTCGATTCCAAGTGCATATAATCCTAAACTTATAAATAGAGCTAAAACAATATACGTACCACTTGTTACAAGAAGTGTAGCATTTAAATAAGAAAGTCGCCCTGATGGTAAGGAACGAATCATTTCAATACGTCCCTCTTCTTCCTCTGCTCTAGTATGACGTGTGACAAGTAAAATAGCCATTAACCCTACTATTACCGCAGTTATTAATAACATATTATGAGCTGTCATTGCACCAGTTGTATAATTTTCGAGATCACCGGTCCCTAACATAGCAGTCATTGCTGGATTTGCCATTGTTTCAATAATAGCATCTCTATCCTGTTGCGTTTCATATAAGTTTTCAAAAGTAGGAGGTACAATTAATGTGAATAGCGCTAAACCAATTATCCATAATGGAATTCTTATTCGATCCAGATGAAGAATAAATCTAAATAGCTTGCCTGTGTTAGCAAAAATATTTAGGTCCATTAATGGACACCTCCTGATACTTTCCCTTCTACTTTATCTTTGCTTTCATAATGACGCATAAATAAATCTTCAAGGGTTGGTGGTGCACTTTCCAACTTTATAATTCCAAACTGACTAATGTGTCTTATGACATGCTCCAGTTCTTCCGTATCTACCTGAAATGTCAACCCTCGAGCTGTTTCTTCTATTTCATGGATACCTTGTATTTTATTTAACGAAGAAACAGGTTGCTTTGTCTCAACGAGGATATGTGTACGAGTTAGGTGACGGAGTTCATCTAAGGAGCCTGTTTCTATAATTTGACCTTGGCGAATGATTCCCACTCTATCACACAACTTTTCTACTTCAGAGAGGATGTGACTTGAAAGAAGTACACTTTTACCTTTATTTTTAACTTCCATCACACACTCTTGAAAAACTTGTTCCATCAATGGATCTAGTCCCGAAGTTGGTTCATCTAAAATATACAAATCGGCATCTGAGGAAAATGCTGCAATTAACGCAACCTTTTGTCTATTCCCTTTAGAATACGTTCTGCATTTTTTAGTAGGATCTAAATCAAATTTTTTAATCAATTCCTCCCTTCTACTTTGATTATTTCCCTCTTGCAATTTAACAAATAAGTCAATTACTTCACCACCCGTTAAATTTGGCCATAAATTAACATCCCCCGGTACATAGGCCAATCTTTTGTGAATTTCCACCGCTTCTTTCCAAGCATCCTTGCCAAATATTTTTACTTCGCCTTCTGATGCCTTTAAAATACCAAGTAATACTCGTATTGTTGTAGATTTCCCAGCTCCATTAGGTCCAATAAAGCCAAAAACCTCTCCACTCCCCACTTCAAAATTAACTCCATCTAGTGCTGTAAATTTCCCAAACTTCTTCGTTAAATTCCTAACCTCCAATATGTTCACACATAATCCTCCTTATTTATAAAAACTATTTTTTAATAAGTTGGAATAGCTCGCCCATTCTTTGAGATATTCTTCTCCAACATTCTCAAAAGTATCTAATTGCTTAATAGACTTTTGCCCAAATCCAAACATCGTCCAATTAAGAATTTCGATCGCTTTTTGAATATCAATGTCATCACGGAACTTGGAGTAGTCTATATTTTCATAGATTTTTGCCATCCCTTCATCGTAAATAGAATTCACTCTTTCCTTAATTTCGTCCTTCACTTCATCCGATTCCTCATTGACTATTGAAATAAAAAAATCAAAAACTTTAGGAAATTTTCTTTGTATTTGTAATTTTATTAATCCTAATTTTTCTATTCTTTTAAAAATATCCGTTTCATTCAAATCTATTTGTTTATAGATTATCTCGATAACTTTATAACTGTATTGGATTAAATATAAATAAAGGTCTTTCTTGCTACTAAAATAGTTAAATAATGAACCTTTGGATATTCTAGCTTCTTTTACAATTTCGTTGGTTGATGCTTTGTCAAAACCATTTTGAACAAATTCATTTATTGCAGCATTAATAATACGTTCTTGTTTCTCCAATTTTAAGTTGTTAAATAGTGAATTAATGATGATAATCTCCTTTCTTTCATGACCTCACTGACCAAATCGGTCATTTATCATCTAACGAAAATGACCAGTTCGGTCATCTCCTTTGAAAAAAATTTTTTGACCGTTTCTTACTTTTAGTAACAGTGGTCAAATATAAATCAGGATTTAATCATACTTTTTCTTAACTAATAACTCACTAAATCCAATCTCTCCCTTCAATTCCTCAACACTTAAAACTTCGCTATAAATGAGCATGAAAAAAAGACCATAGCAAATAGAATGGTCTTAGGTTACCCCTTTGACCTTTCCCTCTGGTAAAACTTGTAACGCTTACGAGGTTAGCTGTCGGATTAGGGACTGAGAGTATCCCCTCTTACTAAGTAAGACTCACCCCAAGATAGTCAAGGCTATCGAATTGGTTCCCCCGCTCAATAAAGATTCAGCGAATAAAAGGTGTTTAGAATATGTGGTTTTAAATTTAACTAAAAAATACACTCTTTTTTCTCTTTGCTGGTAATACAAGCAAAATATTTTTACATTATATTCAGATTTAATAAGCTACATTACCTCTTTAAAAAAACGTATGGATTTCACAAAAGGAACCCTTATCCTAATAACCGTAATTTTTAGAGGGAGCTTTTATTCCCATCAATCAAATAGCAGAGACATGTTTACTTATCTAATTTGAAAGTAATTTCTCCAATACCCATTTCTGTATTAACCGTTAAAATTACGTCAGCGTCTTCATATGCTTCATTTAAATAAACGCCTTCACCTTGAGATATAAAGCCTTCTACATTAGAAGTTCCAATCCCTTTTTCAGATTTTATTTTCACCCCTACTTCTGAAGGTAAAATAATAGTCACTGGACCCACTCCAGTCTCGATATTTGTTTCAAAGCTATTTTCCCAATTTCCACCTAAATCAATGCGAAGCTCCCCAACACCTGCTTCAACATCTAATTTTTCAAGCTTTAAGCCCTTTAAATCAAGCTCCGTACTTGATGCACCTGAGTTAACTGAAAGATTCATAGGAACATCCTCTGAAAGCTCTAGATTCCATTCGTTTTTTATCTCTGAAAGATTAAGATTATTTAAATTTCCCTGTTCAATAATAACCTCGCCCTTTTTACCTTTTGAATTATAAATAACTTCTGGCTCTAATTTCTTTTTATTATATTCAATACTACCTTCAACCCATTCTTCCGCACCTTTAGAAACCATTAATTCTCCTACTGGTAAATTAAGCTCTACGTCCAATTGTTTTACTTCGTCTTTTTTAATAGAAATAGACGTCTCTCCTTTTACATCTCCACTCACGATTGTATTACAACCAGCTGTCGCGAAAACGACCGCACCGATAACTATACCCATAAAAAATGTTTTCTTCATTCTTATTACCTCCAGTAATATGTCTTTCTGTAATTACATTTTATAGTAAAAAACAATAACCAGTAACAACCCTTAGCTTTAAATTAAACTACGACCTTAGATGTAGATGACCGTAATCCTTCAAGAACCCTATCATTGTTCAAATAAAAAAACAACCTACTGTGGAAATAATATCCAAGTAGGGTGTTTTTATCAATTTTATTTTTTAAATGGTTTATAATTCTTATTCTACTGTTACCGACTTCGCTAAATTACGTGGTTTATCCACATCACAACGGCGGTGAAGAGCAGCATAATAACTAATTAATTGTAATGGTACGACTGATACAAGTGGTGTTAGTAGTGGGTGCACTTTTGGAATCACTAATCGGTCGCCTTCTTCGTTTAAGCCTTCCATTGAAATAATACATGCGTTTGCTCCGCGCGCAACGACTTCTTTCACATTACCACGAATATTTAAAGCTACTTGCTCTTGAGTAGCAAGGGCAAAGACAGGTGTTCCTTCTTCAATTAAGGCAATTGTTCCGTGCTTCAGCTCTCCGCCTGCAAAACCTTCAGCCTGAATATACGAAATTTCTTTTAGCTTTAATGCGCCTTCTACACTTACACAGAAGTCTAGGTTACGTCCAATGAAGAATGCATTACGAGCGATTTTCAAATAATCTTCCGCAACTTGCTCTAATTCATTCTTAGAGTCAACAATTGTTTGAATACCATTTGCTACAATTCCTAACTCGTGTTTCAGATCAAAATCTTCACCTTTTCCAAGGGACTTCCCAGTAACATAAGCAGCAATTGCAAGAACTGCAACTTGAGCAACGTAAGCTTTAGTAGAAGCAACAGCAATCTCAGGACCTGCATGTAATAATAATGTATAATCTGCTTCACGAGATAATGTTGAACCAGGTACATTTGTAATCGTTAATGCAGGATAGTTCAATTCTTTTACTTTTACTAACACTTGACGGCTATCTGCAGTTTCTCCTGATTGTGTGATAAAGATGAATAATGGTTTTTCAGATAACAGTGGCATGTTATAACCAAATTCACTTGAAATATGCACCTCAACAGGAATTCTAGCAAGTTTTTCGAAATATTGTTTACCAACTAATCCAGCATGATAACTAGTACCTGCAGCAATAATATAGATACGATCTGCTTCTTTAATCGCCTCTAAAATATTGTCATCAATTGTTAACTCTCCAAGACTATTACTATATTCTTGGACGATTTTACGAACGACACCTGGTTGCTCATCCATTTCTTTTAACATGTAGTGAGGATATGTTCCTTTTTCAATGTCACTAGCATCTAGTTCTGCTTTAAATGGTTTACGTTCAACCGGGCGTCCATCTAGTGTTGTGATTTCAACATTGTCTTTATGAACAAGAACAACTTCTTTATCGCGTAGTTCGATAAATTGGTCTGTAACTTGTAACATTGCCATCGCGTCAGATGCTACAACATTAAATCCAGCACCTACACCAACTAATAGTGGTGATTTGTTTTTAGCAACATAAATTGTATCTTCATCTTCTTGATCTAAAAGTGCAAGGGCATAAGAACCATGTAATAAAGATAACGTTTTGCGGAATGCTTCAACTGTTGATAATCCTTCTTTAGCAAATAAATCAACAAGCTGAACGATTACTTCTGTATCCGTATCAGATTGCATTTGAATACCTTTTAAATATGCTTTTTGTAGTAAATGATAGTTTTCAATAACCCCATTGTGTACTAGTGTAAAACGACCAGAAGTACTTTGATGAGGGTGTGCATTTAATTTGTTCGGCACCCCGTGAGTAGCCCAACGTGTATGACCAATACCAATATCAGCAGAAACATTTAAATCCACTGAACCACGTAAATCTGCAATACGACCTTTTTCTTTAAAAACCGTAACTCCTTCTTCGTTACGAACGGCAATACCTGCTGAATCATATCCACGATATTCTAGTTTTTCTAATCCTTTTAGTAAAATTTCCTTTGCGTCTAATTCTCCGTTATATCCTACGATTCCACACATTTGATTTTCCTCCGAATAAGCAATATCAATAAAAAAGCCAATGCAAAATAACTGCTTAATTATTGAATAGGATTCTGCCTAATTACATCCTTTATCCAAAATAAGCATTGATTCATTAATATTGCTTTTTTATATTTGCCTTTTCGTTTTGCTGTCCAAAAAATTGCTTTTTTGTTTTAAAAACGAAATTAACAATCGGGCATGCGATCGGGAGGTATCCGCCGAAAATTCGATAATCCTCCACCTCGTCAACTAAGGATTTGCTATACGTCCGATTTCCTTAGCTCAGGCGCTATTATTGTTTTCCTTTTATTTTTATAGCGCGTTCCTAACCTCCTATTGTGCGCTCACTTGAAAATTGGAAGATGTTTCTAATCCCATTTTTCAAGCACCTTCATCATACAGAATATGCTCCATTCCGTCAATCAATCACTCATTTTGTCTATATAAAAAAATAGAGGATGAGACAAAACTAAAAAACCACCATTTTTCACTTTAGAAAAATGGTGGTTTTTTGATATAAAGGACGTTGATTTCCATTCCGTGTGGACGCTTTCCGCGGGCATGGCCTCAACTAATTTTTGCCGACTATGGCCGGCAAAAATGGATTTTCGGCTCATGCTATTCCCGCCGGAGTCTGCCACACTCCATTCCAATCAACTTTTCTAAGCAAATTTTTATCACTAATATTTCTAAATAAATTTGAAAAACCACTTTTGTCACAAACACTTACTATTTTTACAGTCCTTTTTCTTTCAATAAGTTCACAATTTCACGGTTAAATGCTGGAAGGTCTTTTGGAGTTCGACTCGTTACAAGTTGTTTTTGGCAAACAAACACTTCTTGATCATGGAAGTTTGCCCCTGCATTTTCTAAATCGACTCTTATTGATTTATAACCTGTAACATCTCGTCCTTCTAAAGAACGTGCCGTAATTAATAGTTGTGGTCCATGACATATTGCAAAAACAGGCTTCATGTCACTCATAAATTTTTTCGCAAATGCCACGACTCGATCATCATCACGTAATAAATCAGGTGAGAAACCTCCAGGAATAAACAGTGCATCAAACTCACTTGGATTTACATCCTCAATGCCATAATCTATTTCAACTCGTGCTTCACCTTGTTTTCCTCGTACTGCTTTATTCCCTTCTTTATCAATCGTAATAACTTCATGCCCAGCTTCTTCTAACGCTTCTTTTGGACTAATATATTCAATATCCTCAAAAAGGTCTGTAATTAATGTTGCTACTTTAGCCATTTTTAACACTCCTCAAAACAATTTATCAACATTACTATGTGCTTTTTGAATGGGAAATAAACGCTTTGAGCCATGATGAATTAAAAAAACCAGCTACTTATTTTGTAGCTGGATTTTTCGTCTTTATTCCGTTATTCCTAATTCTGTACGAACAACATTGGCAATACGGTTAACATAGCTTTCACATTCTTCTTCTGTGGCTGCTTCAACCATTACACGAACAAGTGGTTCAGTTCCTGAAGGACGTACTAAAACGCGTCCATTGCTACCCATAGCATCTTCTACTTCTTTTATGGCTGTTGCAACTTTTTCATTTTGAGTTACAGCATTTTTATCTGTTACGCGTACGTTGACTAATTTTTGTGGGAAAATCGTCATTTCTGAAGCTAATTCAGATAATCTTTTACCCGTTGCTTTCATGATGTTTACTAACTGGATTCCTGTTAATAAGCCATCACCTGTTGTATTAAAATCAAGGAATACGATATGGCCAGATTGTTCACCACCAAGATTATAATCGTTGGCACGCATCTCTTCTACAACATATCGGTCTCCAACTGCCGTTTTCACACTTGTCATTCCGTTATCTTCTAGTGCTTTATAAAAGCCGATATTACTCATCACTGTAGAAACAATCGTATTTTTCTTTAATCGGCCTTTGCTATTTAAATATTTACCGATGATGAACATGATTTGATCACCATCTACAATTTGTCCTTTTTCATCTACAGCAATCAGACGGTCACCATCACCATCGAAGGCTAGTCCAACATCAGCGCCACGTTCTAAGACAAAGGCTGCTAACTTCTCAGGATGTGTTGAACCTACACCCTCATTGATATTTAGGCCATCTGGTGATGAACCCATGGATGAAATATCCGCTTCTAAATCTGCGAATAGATGTGTAGCAAGTTGAGAAGTTGCACCATGCGCACAATCTAAAGCAACATGAATACCTAAGAAGTCTTCTTCAACTGTTTGTTTTAAATAAGATAGATACTTTTGACCACCTTCGAAGTAATCGCTCACACTACCTAATTCTCCACCAATAGGACGTGGCAATGTATCCACTTCCACATCGATTAAATTTTCTATTTCTGCTTCCTGTGCATCCGTTAATTTAAACCCATCTGGACCAAAAAACTTAATCCCGTTATCAGCAACAGGATTATGTGATGCAGAAATCATAACACCTGCATCAGCATTCATGACACGTGTTAAATATGCTACACCCGGTGTGCTAATAATACCTAGTCGCATTACTTCTACACCAATTGAAAGTAAACCTGCAACAAGTGCACCTTCTAACATATGTCCTGAAATACGTGTATCTCGTCCAATTATCACTTTTGGGCGTTCTTTAGTATGTTTTGTCAGCACATATCCACCGATACGTCCAAGTTTAAATGCAAACTCTGGGGTCAACTCTGAATTCGCGACACCACGGACGCCATCAGTTCCGAAATATTTTCCCATATACTTTTCTCTCCTTCAATGCTAGACAATCCATGCTTCGAATTTGATTACTTAAACAACTCAAAATTATTGTGTTGTAATTTCATCTTCAATGGCTGGATTTTCTGAATCCGTTTCTTCTACGTTTCCCTCTTCTGGTTCCTCTACAGGCTCGTTCGTTTCTGTATCATTATTGGTTTTCGTTACATTAGCATTTATTTTAATCTTCTTAGTAGAAAGCTTTGTGGTTCCATTCGGCGCTACTACATCAACAGTGTAACTACCTGAACTCTCTATTTCTGATATGTCAAATTCTACGACTAGTTCAGATAATGAGTCAATAATAGATTTTGGACCATAGACTTTTATCCTCTCTATATCTGGCCTCAAACTGTTTATGGTAATGCCTTCTGGAGGTTTACCTACTTCTTTTAGAGTAATTGGAATTTCACGGCTGTATTCTCGAATATCGACTATTACATTAACTGTTGCTGGTTCAATTGTCACATCAAGTTTATTTAGATTGCTATCTAAAACTTTCACAGCGGCTTCTTGTTCAAAAGAAGCTTTTATTCCTTTTTCTCCTGTCACCGTTGCTTTCACATAACTAATATCTTCAATAACGCTTTTTGCACCAGTTACAAATACGGTGGATGGCTCGGGAGTCATTCCAATTAATTCATATCCTTCTGCAATTAAACCATTATTCATTTCAGGATCTATACGTAGTTCTTTCGTCACCTTTTCTTCTATGACAATATCAACAACTTTAGGATCAATTGACACTTCTAGCTTTTCAGAGAAGTTTTCGTGTTGCAATGTAACACGATGTCGTCCAATTGGCAGTGAATTTAAGTCTAAAAACACTTTAAAATCCCTTTTTAATTTCGTTTGTAAAACGATTGCCATTGGTCCCTCAACCGTTACATCTACGGTTTTTGGCAAACCTGAAACAATCAAGTTTTCAGAATCATAATATACTTCTAATGGTACAGCAGTGATAATATCCATTTGCGAATTTGTACTAGTCGGTTGATCACTAGTATCCATCTGTGCTTTTACATAAAAGAAAAGCAAAATTGCTAATATTAATGCTGTAATTCTTAATACCCAATAACTATCGAAGAGTTTATCCATTCTTTTTCCCCCTCCAATTCCACTTAGGGGCAATTTCCGAATCTTGTTCCGGGCCAAACCACATTTTTCTTAATTGTGCCTCAAATTCATCAATTGTTAAGTTACGGTGAAGATTACCATTCTTCGTTAAACTAACTGCTCCGGTTTCTTCAGAGACAACAATCGTTACAGCATCTGTAACCTCACTTAATCCAACAGCAGCCCTATGTCGAGTACCTAGTTCTTTAGAAATAAACGTACTTTCTGACAAAGGTAAGTAGCATGCAGCTGCGGAAATTTTATCTTTCTGTACAATTACAGCTCCATCATGTAGAGGAGTATTTGGAATAAAGATATTAATCAACAATTCGCTTGTAATTTCTGCATTTAACTTAATTCCTGTTTCAATATACTCATTCAACCCTGTTTCTTTTTCAAGAGATATTAATGCACCAATTCGTCTTTTTGCCATATAGCTTACGGCTTTTTTCATCGCTTCGATTAACCTTGTTTGTTCATCCTCTAATTGACCAGTTGAACGTTGAAATATTTTACCACGCCCTAATTGTTCAAGAGCGCGCCTAATTTCAGGAGTAAAGATGATGATGATGGCTAAAAATCCCCAATCGATTACTTCTTGGAGTAGCCAGCCGAGGGTATCCAGACCAAAGATTACTGTAGCAAATCTTGCAAAGATAATAACAAAGAGACCTTTTAATAACTGAACAGCCTTTGTCCCTTTAATGAGGGTTAATAATTTATATATTACGTACCATACAAGCAGTACATCTAAAAAGCTAAATACAACATTTACAGGTGTTAAGTCTGTAAACTGCTCAATCATTTGCACGTGGCATCCCCCACTTTTTCCTAGCTAATTCATTTATATCTAATACAACTTCATGTTATTACGTAAAGTTCCTTAATTAAGTAAATTAATTTTTAAGAACAGTATTTACATTAAAATTCACCTTAATTTATATCATTTTAATGTAAAAATAGTATACCATATTTTGCACAAAATAGCCTTTTCCAAGAAAAAAGTCCACTCTTTTGAGTAGACTTAGATCTGTTTCTTATTATAGTTTTATTAACATGTTTTATTTATTCAAACAGTGCCATAAAATCATTCGCCATTCTTTTCATTTCATACCATAACCATTCGAATGTTTCATCGATTTCTTCGATTTGTCCAGTTACTACCGCTGTAGAGGCCATATATTGACCATTAATAACTGTAACATTTCCATCGACTTCTCCTTCAATAACAAGATCGCCATTTTTCACGACTATGTCACCTTTTACAACTTCCCCTTCAGGTACAATTACTGTTTGACCATCAACAACTAAATTTGGTTGTTTTGTCACAGAGAACTCATCATTTGGATAGTTATTTAGTAAGGTAGCACTCATAAAAAATAGGAACACTGCTGCTGCTACAATGATTGGGTGCCTTCTTAACCATTTTTGCACGCCTAACCGTTGTTTTGGTTTCGGCAGACGCTTCATTACTTGTTCCTCAAAATTAGGAGGTGCTGTAATATGCGCTGCACTCTTTACAAAAGCAATCGTGTCACTTAACTGGTGCATATGTTGTTGACAATCTGAGCAATCTTGCAAATGTTTCTTAAGCTGTTGTTCATGTTCACGACTTATATCGCCATCTAAATATTCATGCATATAGTCAACAATGTATTGTGGACACGTACTCATATTCTTCCCTCCTATAGATTGTTTAATTGCTTTCTTAGAGCTTCTCGACCTCTATGAATTCTCGTTTTTACAGTCCCCAGGGGCATATCTAGAATTTCACTAATTTCTTGAAGAGATAATTCCTCTATATATTTTAATACAATAACTGAACGATATTTATCAGGCAATCTGCTAATTTCATATTGAATCCGATCTTGAAGGTCCATTTGCTCTACTGCATCTTCCGGGAGTTGGTCGGTTGCAGCAATATGCGAATACATATCTAATCCATCTGTACCAGGAACTTCGGCATCTAAATAATAATCTGGTTTCTTTTTTCTAATTCGGTCAATGCAAAGGTTCGTTGCAATCCGATAAAGCCATGTTGAAAATTTCCTTTTTTGATCGTATGAATGTAAGTTTATGTATGCTCGAACAAAGGCTTCTTGTGCAATATCTTCAGCCTCCTGTTTATTTCCTAGCATACGATAGCATAATTGGTAAAGCTTGTGCTGGTAGAGAGTCACTACATCTGTAAATGCGTTTTGATCACCTTTTAGCACTTGCTTTATTCTTTTATTCAATAACGCATCCATTTGTGTTTCCTCTCCTACTCAGCTTACTATATTTACGTAACAAGTTCGTAAAAGTTTCGTTATTTTTAATATTATATCAAAATTTTTTCATTACTAATAAAGGCTTTTTTAGTATTTTTATCCAGAATTCAAAATTAAGCCTTAAACACTATACTAACTTCTCACCAAACAATGAACCCATTAAAGCAACAGCTACCTCAGCTGTTTTATTCCGTTCATCTAATATAGGATTAACTTCAACAAATTCAGCTGATGTGATAAAACCGGATTCCTCTAACATTTCCATTGCTAAGTGGCTCTCACGATAAGTTATTCCCCCTGGTACAGGTGTACCTACTCCAGGTGTATATAATGGGTCTAGGCCATCTAAGTCTAATGATAAATGAACTCCATCTACATTTCGCTTCTTTAAATATTCGATAGATTCTTCAATTACTTTTGTCATACCCATTCGATCGATTTCATGCATTGAGTAAACTTTTATACCATGCTTTTTAATTAACTCTTTCTCACCTGGATCTACCGAACGTGCGCCAATGATTATGATATTTTCAGGTTTAATCTTCGGAGCATATCCAGCTATATTAACAAGTCGCTCATCTCCTAGTCCACAGCTAACAGCTAAAGGCATACCATGGATATTTCCTGATGGAGAAGTTTCGGGTGTATTCAAATCTGCATGGGCATCGTACCAAATTACACCTAGGTTTTTATACTTTGTTCCTAAACCAGTAAGTGTACCAATTGCAATACTATGATCCCCACCTAGGATAAGGGGGAATCTCCCTTTACCTAAAACATCTTGTATCTTATCTGATAGTTGTGAACTAACCTCAATTACTTCATCTAAATTTTTCAGTTGCTCATCTTGTACTTTTTTCACTTTGTCATGTTTGAGTAGAATATCGCCTTCATCAAGCACTTCATATCCAATTCGATCTAATCTTTCTACAACACCTGCATAACGTATTGCACTCGGTCCCATATCTACCCCACGTCGATGTTGACCATAATCTGAAGGTACCCCAATAATTGAAATCTTGTTATTCTTCATGTAAACATCCTCCTTGTGTCCTCTATTTTATATATAAAGTAATAAATTTTCCAACAGTTCACCGTTAAAGAGGAAAAGGTATGAAATATAAAATTAAACTAAAAAAAATCCCCTACTCGACTGAGTAAAGGATTGAATTAATAATGTATGTATTTTAAATAAAAATGGCTGGGGTACTAGGATTCGAACCTAGGCATGACGGAATCAAAATCCGTTGCCTTACCGCTTGGCTATACCCCAGCAATAAAATGGTGGAGGGGGACGGATTCGAACCGCCGAACCCGAAGGAGCGGATTTACAGTCCGCCGCGTTTAGCCACTTCGCTACCCCTCCGTAATAACACTATGGTGGAGGATGACGGGCTCGAACCGCCGACCCCCTGCTTGTAAGGCAGGTGCTCTCCCAGCTGAGCTAATCCTCCATGATATATAGATTAGTGTTATTGTAATTATTGGTGACCCGTACGAGATTCGAACTCGTGTTACCGCCGTGAAAGGGCGGTGTCTTAACCACTTGACCAACGGGCCAAACTATTTATTTATCTTAACGACAAAAACTATTATAGCAAACTTGTTAGCAATACGCAACTACTATTTTATAATATATAATAATTTTCTCAAAAAAAATGGCTCCGAAGGTAGGATTCGAACCTACGACCAACCGGTTAACAGCCGGTTGCTCTACCACTGAGCTACTTCGGAACGTTTATAACAATTTCTATTAAATTAACTACAATTATTATTATATCCAGGTTCATATTTTTTTCAAGCACTTTTTCTAATATTTTTTGTAATATTAAAACACTTTTTCTCTTAAAAAGTGAGATGGAAATTCTATTAAAAATAAAAAAAGCCACTACTGATTTTATCAGCAACGACTTTTTGAGCCTAGCAATGTCCTACTCTCACAGGGGGAAGCCCCCAACTACCATCGGCGCTAAAGAGCTTAACTTCCGTGTTCGGTATGGGAACGGGTGTGACCTCTTTGCCATCATCACTAGACTCGTACATGGATGTACTGGCTTCGCCGTTGCAACATGGATGTTGCGCTCTTAGGCGAAGTTCCTATTCATTGTAGAGAGCTTGTTCTCTCAAAACTGGATAAAGACATTGACTAACGACCATTCAAGTTAGTGGTTAAGTCCTCGATCGATTAGTATTCGTCAGCTCCATGTGTCGCCACACTTCC
>NZ_RBZN01000052.1 GCF_003628435.1 Ureibacillus endophyticus
AAAAATATGGGCGCAACCTTTTCGGAATGTTTGTCAAGAGCGATTGTCCCCTCGTTCGGAGAGTACTTATCGCCCAATACCTTGTGTTTTTCAATTTTTCATAGAAGTTTTGACACTACCTCATTAACCACATTTTACCATTAAATTAAGATTTGTGAATCTTTATTAAAAAATTTCTAAATATTTCGAAACCAAAACTAATCTCATTCGTATAGTAATTAACAACATAAAAAAGGAGGTGAAATTGGTAGTGGCGTCCATTTATTTAACTGTCATGATCATTGCAGGATGTTTAGCAATCGTTTATCTCTTATTCTCTGAACTATTTGATGGAGTTTTTGAGGGAATACCCTTTATCGACCCAGCAGTCATTCTTTGCTTTTTCACAATCGGTTCAGCAGCAGGGTTTTTACTCGAAAAGTTTACCTCTGTATCTACTTTGCTTACATTCATTCTAGCTAGTATTCTCTCTGCAGGAATTAGTGCACTTATTTATTTTTTCTTACTCGTTCCAATTCGTTCAGCGGAAAGTTCGCTTGCATATACGGAAGAATCCCTTTGTGGTCAAGTGGGGAGGGTGATTGTTCCCATTCCTGAAAATGGGTTTGGAGAAGTTGTTATTGAATCTGTCAACGGAATTATTACAAAACGTGCAACTGGTTATGACAATGAAGCGATTGATTATGACGAAGAAGTGCTAATCATTGAAGCAAAAGAAGGCACCATCTACGTAAAAAAGTACGAAGCGATTCAATTTCTATTCTAAGGTAGGGGGAGTTTTATGTTAACGACTATTATTGTGATTGGAATTGTTGTGTTTGTTCTGGCAGCCGTTGTTGCGGTGTATATTGCGAAATACAAAACGGTCGGTCCAGATGAGGCTTTAATTGTGACTGGTAGTTTCCTAGGTTCTAAAAATGTACATTCCGATGAATCAGGAAATAAAATTAAAATTATTCGTGGTGGTGGTACTTTCGTATTCCCAGTATTCCAACAATCCGAGCCACTTAGTCTATTATCTAGTAAACTAGAAGTTACAACACCTGAAGTATACACAGAGCAGGGCGTACCAGTTATGGCTGATGGAACGGCCATCATCAAAATTGGCGGATCCATCTCTGAAATTGCCACAGCTGCAGAGCAATTTTTAGGGAAAAATAAATCCGAGCTTGAAAATGAAGCAAAAGAAGTATTAGAAGGTCACCTCCGTTCAATTTTAGGCTCTATGACTGTAGAAGAAATCTATAAAAATCGTGATAAATTCTCTCAAGAAGTTCAACGTGTGGCTTCTCAAGACTTGGCGAAAATGGGATTAGTCATTGTATCCTTCACGATAAAAGATGTTCGTGATAAAAATGGCTACTTAGAATCATTAGGGAAACCTCGAATTGCTCAAGTAAAACGCGATGCCGATATTGCGACAGCTGAGGCAGAAAAAGAAACACGTATTAAAAAAGCAGAAGCGGAAAAAGAAGCACAAAAAGCAGAACTACAACGTGCAACTGAAATTGCGGAAGCTGAAAAAGAAAATCAATTAAAAATTGCAGAATACAAGCTCGAACAAGACAGAGCAAAAGCACGTGCCGACCAAGCCTATGAACTCGAGTCAGCAAAAGCAAAACAAGAAGTAACAGAACAAGAAATGCAAGTAAAAATCATTGAACGTCAAAAGCAAATCGAATTAGAAGAAAAAGAGATTTTACGCCGTGAGAAACAATACGATTCAGAAGTGAAGAAAAAGGCCGATGCAGATCGTTATGCCATCGAACAAAATGCAGCCGCAGTGAAAATGAAAGAATTAGCTCAGGCCGATGCGGAAAAATATCGTATTGAAGCCCTTGCAAAAGCAGAAGCGGAAAAAATTCGCCTAGACGGTCTGGCAAAAGCCGACTCTGAACGTGCACAAGGGGAAACAGAAGCAGAAATCATTCGTCTGAAAGGTTTAGCTGAAGCCGAAGCAAAACGTAAAATTGCAGAAGCCTTCGAACAATTCGGTCAAGCTGCTGTTCTGGATATGATCGTTCGCATGATGCCGCAATACGCAAAAGAAATCGCAAGCCCATTATCCAACATCGACAAAATTACGGTGGTCGACACTGGCAATGGAGAAGGTGGCGGTGCAAACCGTGTTACAAGTTACGCAACAAACCTAATGTCCTCCCTACAAGAAACATTAAAAGCGTCCTCTGGCATTGATGTGAAAGATTTATTAGAAAGCTTTGTTGGAAAGCAACAGCCGATAGAAGTGAAGGAAATACAGGAAGAAAAAGAAGAAAAGCAATTGGTGTAAAAATAAATAGTGTACAGACCATTTGATTTCTCGAGTAAACGGGCAAGCATTTCGCAAGCCCGTTTTTTTTGAATTGTTGTCGCAAATATAGTAGTTATTATTAAAACAAAAAATTGAGACCACGTGATTCAAAAATTACAAATGTGATAGCTAATTTTATATCCACCTATTCAATATGCAGTAATAAGGGTATTAGCCTCACTTTTTTTCAATTATTTATAATGATATACTTTTCTTGTGATATATTACAGGTTAGGGGAAATTTATGCAGGTGGAGACAACAAATACAATTGAAAAAAAAGTAGATGAATTAGAAATAAAATTTGAAGGATTAAAAGAAATAGTTGCAATTTATCAACACAACATCGATAACAATATTACTTGGTTTTATGCATCAATCGCAATTGTTGTAGCAATCCTTCTTGCATCACTTTATTTTCTAATAAAAAATGCTGTAAATGCAGGTATTGAAAAAGGAATTAAAGAAATTGATAAAAAAATAATAAAAATAATTAAAGAAAATCCTCCTTATCGTCATGCTAGAGGTAATACTAATGTGGTCGATAATCAATTTTTAATTACCGGACTAGAAGATTTTAACTTAGATGTTTTAGTAAGTTTAGAAGTATACAATCGTGATGGTAAAGAATTGTCGAGGAATATACAATTGGAAAATGAGTCAATCACAGTGAAACTAATGAGTTATGATCCTAAAGAAGATGGATTGACTGTTTACTGGAACATAGTTTGGAGAAATGGATACGAATTTTTATAAGTAATAAATAATGAAGCAAAATACATACTGTGTTTAGATTTAGCGCATTCCTTTTGAGTGAGGAATGCTTTTTTATTTGCTAAATAATAAAAATGTAATCTAAATTAACAAAAATTTATTGTAAAACGATAAATATTGAATAAGAATCATATTATTAAATTATAGATAGTTATAACTAAGAGGAGGTAGAACGATGGATAACAATAATTTAGTTGCTGAACATATTGATAATCCTCATGAGCTGGAGAGATTGTATCGAAATGATCCGAAAGTGTTTAAAAAGTTATTCTCTTTCGCATGGGAACAACATCCTGAATCCGAAGTTCTTCGTGTTTGGTATGAACGATTGCATTTTAAGGAGTCAACAAATACTGAAAAACCGCCTTTGCTTCAAAAAGGGTTCTTATTCATGGGGCTTCTCGCAATTCTTGCCGGGATAAGCTCGAGGATTATTTTTCATTTTGTTGAACAGGAGTCCATTGCTCCAATCAACATAGCTTTCGGGGTCATTCCTTTTATTGCTGCATATTTTGTTTACAAGAATAGACCGAAAAAAGGTATTATTTATTCCCTTGCAGCGTTGTTCGTTATTTCGGGAGTGTATATTAATACGCTACCATTAGATTATAGTGATAGTATTGTTCTTGTTTATTTACACATGCCCATCTTCTTATGGGTCGTGTTAGGCCTTGCTTTTACAGGGAATCATTTTGCAAAAGGGAATACAAGATTAGCCTATATTAAATTTAATTTGGAATTTGGTATTCTCTACGCAAGTATGGCAGTAAGTGGAATGGTGCTAGCATTATTAACGTTGAATTTATTTAGCTTTGTCGGCTTGGATATAGAAAACTTCTATTTTAGTAATGTTGTGTTATTTGGTGCTGCGGCTCTCGCTGTTGTGGCTGCATACCTTGTATCAATGAATCTTAAACTGGCAAAAAACATTACACCCTATTTAGCGAAAATTTTTAGTCCACTTGTCCTTGTGACATTGGTGGTTTATCTTATAACGGTAATTTGGGTCGGAAAAAATCCATTCTTGGATCGCGATTTCCTCATCGCTTTTAATGGAATCCTACTTGGTGTATTGGCTGTAACTATCTTTTCTGTTACAGAGAATGACACAAGTAAGAAGAAAAGTATTTCAGATTATATCAATGTGGCTTTAATTATACTTGCGTTACTCATTGATAGTGTTGCATTGTCAGCGATTGTTTTTAGGCTTTCATCTTATGGGATTACACCGAATCGACTTGCAGTTCTAGGCGCGAACATCCTGATTTGGGCAAATCTCATTTGGATTATGTTTTCCTATATCCGTTTCCTTCGAAATAAAACAGGAGCTCCCACAATCCAAGATGCGGTGACAAAATATCTCCCTATTTACGGAATTTGGGCAGCTATTGTCATATTTACGTTCCCGATTATTTTTTAATTTTAAAAGGAGGTGTTCAAAGAGTAATAATTTTTTGGACACCTGTTTTCTTTCTTGATAAATATCTCTTATGAATTATTGTTCCTGAGGTGGTTGTCACTATCCTCGTCGCAAAGGAGCTGTCTCAAAATAACTTTTCAGACAACTCCTTTTCATATAGTATATTGGAAAAAGAGGTGAAATTGTCATGAGAAGTGAAAAGGAAATGTTTGATTTAATACTAGGAGTCGCGCGGCAGGATGATCGAATTCGAGCAGCTTATATGTACTGTTCAAGAACCAACCTGAAATACCTTATACATGTGAGAGATACCAGTAGATGTGAAGGAAATCTTTTAATGGAATGGTAGAAGGATAGGTTAGTATGAAACGTATTAGTAGCAGGTATTTCAAGCTATCTTAAATTCGCCCTCAAAATTTTGATGATTTGCTCCCTGATTAATAGCACTTTAAATATAATATCTGTATATCGGGGGGGTTCTTATGTTACGATGTTGATAAAAAAGCCTTAAAGTATTTTTCAATCTTTAAGGCTCTATTTAAGAGAAGTTATTTAGTTTATAGAAGACCGATCCATTTCCAATAAGTTGCGCTTAAGATTAGTACGAGGATATAGGCACCAATCGTAAGTGGTATACCGGATTTTAAGAAGTCTTTTGTTGTAAAAGAACCTGTACCATAAGCAAGCATATTTTGTGGTGCACTTACAGGTAATAAGAACCCAAAGGAAATAACAAATTGCTGAATAAGGACAAAACCAATATTGTTCACATCAGGTAAAGTTGAGGCAAGCGCAATTAAAACTGGGATGAGCGCGGAAGCAAGACTTGTTGCACTGGCAAAACCTAAGTGAATGATAATATTAAATACTGTCACGAGTGCAATCGTTGCTAACAGTGGCATAGAATCTAACCCAATCGATCCAAATACCGCATCAGACAGCCACAACGCACCTTTTGTATTGAGTAGTACAGTTCCCAAAGAAATCCCTACTGAGAAGACGATAATCGTACCCCAGTCAATTTTGGCAGAGGCTTCTTTCCAATTGAATACACCTATCTTTGGTAATAGTAAGAAAGCGATTGCTGCAATAGTTACAGTAGTTGAATCAAACGGATGTAATTTTGTTTCTGTTGCCCATAAAAACAATAGAATTATACTTGTGATAATTAATGTTATTTCTTTACGTTTTAGTGGTCCTAATTCGCGCAATTGTTGATGAATGATTTCTTTACCACCATCAATTGTATCTGTTTCTGGCTTAATTAGTTTAATCATGACGAAGTACAATAAGACTGACATGCAAATTGAGAATGGGGCAGCATAAATGAACCAATCAATCCATGTCACATCTTGATTAAATTCAGAATTGATAAATCCAAGGGCAACTAAATTTTGTGCGGCAGCTGTTTTAATTCCGATATTCCATATAGATACTGCTTGGGTTGCTGTGATGACGAGAAGTGCTGCTAATCTACTTTCATTGGATAAACCAAAAGCTGCAACAATCCCTAATAAAATTGGTACGACTGCACCAGCACGAGCAGTTGCACTTGGGACGAAGAAAGCTAAAATAATTGAGACTAAAATTGCCCCAAAAACGATGGATTTCGTTTTTGTTCCAACCATTGATAAAATCCAAAGGGCGAGTCGTTTATGTAAATTTGTCACTTGCATAGCAGCTGCTAAAAATAGTGCTGCAGCTACCAATGCTACTGATGAACTACTAAAACCACCTAAAGCAAGTTTCAAAGCATTGGATGTTCCCATCGTAGTTGAAGGATCATCCATTGATGGAGACAATCCTAATAGAATAGAAAGTAAAACAATAATCATTGCAGAACTAACTGGATAAGATACTGCCTCTGTCACCCATAAAATGACGGCAAAGGCTAATATGGCAAGTGCACGTTGACCTACAATAGGTAAAGTACTGCCATCATTAGGGAGTAAACAAATGATAATGAGGGAAAGAAACGCAACAACAATCCATAAAGGTTTTAAGTTTCTTTTTTTTGTTTCTTCTCCAACTTTTTTTGTTGTCATAATACTGCCTCCTTTAATTGGCAAATCCATTCCTAATACTTATGAAGAAAAGTTTTAGTGTTATATTAGGAAAGTATATAACTATACTTTTATATTACCAATTTTTGAGAAAAATAGTTGAGTAGTTATTGAACAATTGTCGAACTTATCGTAAAAGATAAAATATAGTTAAATTCATATATAAGTTTGAACAAAGTGAATAATTAAGGGAATTCAAAACGTTGTACTGATTATGTGTATAAAATAATAATTTACATAATTTTTTTAATAGATATTTATAGTTCATCAACTATTTTGATTGGGTACGATTGAGTGCTTTTCAATAAAAAATTTGACTGAGAAGAGGTTTTTGATCAACTAAAGACTAGGACTTTATAAGATCATTAGCATATTTCATATTCCTTTCTGATATTTCCTTATTTTGTTATGATATTAGTAGTGAATAAAGGGGGAGTGCAGAAAATATGGAATACATTACATTGAACAACGGGGTAAAAATGCCGATCGTTGGTACAGGTACAAATACGTATGGAAAAGTAAATAACGACTATAATGGTGCGTTAACAAATGAAATTCCCGAACTCGAATCAGCACTTGAGTTGGGATATCGCTCAATCGACGCAGCGATTATGTATCGAAATGAACATCTAGTTGGACGAGTTTTAGCAGAAAGTACGGTACCTCGTGAGGAATTATTTATTACAACAAAAGTTCCAGCAAGCGAAGAATATGTTTCTTCTAAGGATGCGACTCGTGCAGCAATCGATAATAGTCTGAAAAACTTTCAAACAGACTACTTAGACCTATTTCTGATTCACTTCCCGATTGAAAACAAAGAACATTTAAAAAACACATGGGAAGTCTTTGAAGAATACTATGAGGCTGGTAAACTTAAAGCAATCGGGGTTTCAAACTTTGAAAAACATCATCTGGATGAGTTGAAAGAATTTGCGAAAGTGAAACCGGCTGTTAATCAAATTCAAATTAATTTAAAACAACCTAACAAAGAACTTCTTGCTATATGTAAAGAAGAGGGGATTACACCTGTTGCATGGGGACCTATGAAAGCAGAAGACCATCAAAAAGAAGTTTTGAATGAAATCGGTAAAGCCTACAATAAGACGGGTGCTCAAGTCTTATTGAGATATCAAATAGAGCGCGGTGTGGTCGTTATTCCGAAATCACACAATCCGGATAATCAAAGAGCGAATCTAGATCTTTTCGATTTTGAATTAACTACTGCTGATGTAGAAAAAATTGAAAACCTATAACTGTATAAAAAGAGAGCTTCCTCAAATTGAGAGGAAGCTCTTTTTAGAGAATACTAGTCTAAAATTTTAACTTTTACTTGTTTTACCCCGAAATCATTTGCCTCTTGTTTCGTCGGTACAAAGACATCGATGCGTTTGCCCTTAATCGAACCACCAGTATCTCCTGCGATTGCTTCACCATAGCCTTCCACATATACTTTGCTGCCTAGTGGAATAACAGTTGGGTCAACTGAGATGACTTTTGCATCTGGGTTTTCTTTTAAGTTAATTCCAGTAGATGTAATCCCTGAACAACCCTCACATGAAGCAGTATAGGCTGTAGCTTCCACTGTGATTTCTTTAACAGCTTCATTGTCTGCTGGAGCAATCTCAGTTTCTACTTTATTTGTAGATGGAGCAGGTGCTTTAGTCTCTGCATTTGTTGATGGAGCGGTTGGTTCAGTATTTGCTTTTTCAATAGATGGAGCAGGTTCCTTAGATTCTACTTTATTTGTTGTAGGTGCAGTTGGCTGAGTATCCACTTTACTTGTTGGGGGAACTGTTGCATTTTGACTATTTTCCTGTGATTTTGATGCAACAGGTTTCAACGTTTTTTCAATAACATTATTATTCTTTAAACCTTCAAAAATAACTAGTGTAGAATCAGGTTTAATAAGATCAGATTGTAATTGGTTCCACTCTTTAATTTGCGAAACTTTCACTTGATGATCGCGGGCGATATCCCATAATGTGTCACCATTTTTTACTGTATATTGTTTTTCCGTAACAATCGTTAGTACATCTCCAGGGTGTATCAGGTCTGTTGTTAGATGATTGAACTTTTTAAGATTTTCAACAGTTGTATTATTCGCACGGGATAAATCCCAAAGCGTATCTCCTTTTTCTACTGTAATCGTTGCTGCTTGTGCAGAAGTACCTAAAGTTATTGAGAGTACAGCAACTGGTACCATTGACATCATTTTTTTAAACATTTTTTTGCCTCCAATTCTGTGGTTGCTAATCTATTATAATCGTAGCATAGAATTTTCTAAGAAAAAGAACAGGAGGATGTTAATTCCTTTACTTCCATGGCGATTATATTTCAAAATTATGTCTATGTGGAAAGGAGTAAATAATAGTTGAAATAATATATAAGGAATTAATAAAAATTATTTTAGTTGTTAGAAGAAATTGGTAAATATTATACTTAAAACAAAGGATAACTAGAAGACCTAGAAAATATAAAATTAGAATAAGTAAGCACTTAAACTTTGACCGTTTAAAGAAAATGAAATAAAGAACTTAATTTTGACACTGTTAGAATTGTATCTTATTGATAAAGTACAGTCTTGATTAAAAAGGATAGTATTCTGTCTGTTATTCCTTCCTTCTAATTTACAATCTTAGGGCAAAAAGAGAACTAAATAAGGAAGTTTTTATTAAGATAACAAACTAGTTAGAAATTTAGGAGGTTTTATGAAATCAATAGTCAACAAAGCGATTATTTCCGCTTTAGTAGCATTTTTATTATTTAACTCAATTGAAATTAGCTGGATATACTATTTAATAGTATTTTTGGTAGTTTTTATCTTAGTTAGTACTAATTTTGCTTTATCTAAAAATCACAGCTTATATTATTCCATACTAACGATCAATTTTGCAGTATTTATTGTATATTGCACAATTATTCTAGTGAAAGAAGGAAGCATTACTCAAAACAGATTAGATCAACTTTGTTTTATAATAGTATTAGTAATATTGAGTATAATATCCTATTTAGTATTTATGAGTGGTATGACTAGGGAAAAGAAGAAAAATAGTAAATTAAACTTAATCTCTAAAAGAGAGAAGGATTTAAGTTTATTATTGAGTTATTTAGAGAATTTCGAAATAATTGGATTAAATGGAAGATGGGGGACAGGAAAATCATTTATTATAAATGCCCTTAAAGAGAGAATTAAAGATAAATATGAATTTATTGAGATAGATCTAATGACATGTAATTTAAATGAAATGCAACCTACTTTAATAAGGGCTTTTGAAGAAGTGATGTATAAAAACAAGATTCTACCAAAGTATGCAAATAAAATGAAAAATAATATTGAGTCTACTTCATTTTTCTCTAAGATACAAGATTTAACTAACCTAATTTTTTTAAATAGTAATTCCAAATCTGAAATACTACATGAATTTCAAAATGAACTAAAAAAGCTTGATAAAAAAATATTAGTCATATATGAAGATATAGATAGAATCTCAAATAAAGATGTTATTCAGGAAATCTTCTCAATTTCTGAAAAGATTTCAAATGAGAATATAAAGATAATTTATCAATATGATGAGATGGTTATAGAAAAATTAGGTTTTAAAGCAGATTATTTAGAAAAGTATATTCCTTTTAAAATCAATCTTACCGAGCTTCATTTTTGGGAAGTATTACAGTTTGTAATGAAGGAAATTGATGAGTCTATATTATCTATAAAAGATTTTAATTTTCTTAGGTATCAAGATCATCGCTTTAATGTGTTACAGGAATTTTTTGGATTTAAAGGAGAGTTTGTTGTTAATGTAGAATTTACTCCTATAAGAAAAGTAAAACAAATGATAAGTGAACTCTTAATGACACTTAAAATGAAAAAAGATTTGTATACCAACCATAAAGAAACCATAATTAGTTTTTATATTCTAAAACATTTGTATTCTGAAGCATATAAAAAATTAGATATTCGTCAAAGCTTATTAGAAACATTAAAATTTAAGGTAGATGATAAAAAATATACTATTATTCAGTTAATACAATTATTTAAAGAAAACCATATCACTTCAGAGAAGCTAAAAGAGATTTTTATTGACACAGAAAATCAAGAAAATTATGGGATTTTAAAATTATTCGATTATGAAATAATAAACCATGAAAATATTAAAGATGAAGATCAACTAAGTGAACGATTAGAAAAGGTAAAACATGCTAACGAGAAGATAGATAGAATTATTTGGCACCTGTTATATGAAGGAAAATCAATATTTACTGATTTTGAATTTGCAGTAAAAAAATTTAGTGAGGATGTTTTATCTAAACCAGTAGTAGAGCAAAAGAAGGCATTTCAAGATTTTTGGAATTATTTTTACTATTCAGATAAAATTGTTTTAGACAATACTTCTATATTTAAATTTGGTACTTCAAATTTCTTAGAATTATTCAAATGCTTCAAGGTAGCGAATATTGACAATGATATTCAAATAAAATTGATTGATTATTATTTCAATAATACTAATAATGAATTTAACTTAGAGGTAATAAAATGCATGAATTATTGTCCCCTACATACGACCAAAGAATATTTAAGGATTCTGAATCATTTAAACTCCTTACAAGTTGTGGGAAATTTAAGTAAAAAAGAAGAGTTTGCGGTGTTTCTAAATAAGTATATTCATTCATTAACTAGTTTAGGGTACATTCATTCTTATAAGTATTTTTATGATATAAAAGACTTTCTAAATAATTCGGACTATATATTATTAAAATTTAGGGATTTACTAAAAGATTTGGAGAAAGTAAAGTTACGACATCAGAAGTTTGGAATTTTAACTACAATTGAAGATTTAGACGTTATCATTATTTTTATAGAGAAAGTTACTGAAATCTTAAAATGTACTAAAGAAGTTAAAATTGAGAATCGTCCATTTGTCAATACAGAATTTAGAAGTAGAAAAATCAATCAAGAAGAATTCAATCGATTAAAACTATTAATTGAAATAGAAGATCCTAATAGAATTGAAGAAATTAAAGCTAGTTATGAAGAGGAAAAAATTAATTTTTATGAAGCAGATGAATTATTAAAAGTAGAAGAGCACCGGTTTAAAAAGCAGAAGAAATTGCCTTTGTAATTAATTTATAGTGAATGCTACCTAGAGAAATTATAGGACAGCATTTCAATATAATGGGTACTACATAAATAAAGTAAGTCTATTCGAAACTAATAAATTTAAATTTTATATTGTGATTTCTGTTCAAGAATAATTTTACTCTTATATCATATCTTGATATTAATATAGAACTCAAGTAACCAATTAAAGACTCAAAACACAAGAATTTGTTTGTCATGGGTTATCGTGACATGAGCAATGTTTTGGTTTTTTACTTTTTCTTGAATACCTTACTACTTTAAAATGCATGATGTCAAAGTTTTACAGTTGGTTAGTTGACTATTCTAATTTGCGAGTCATTCCTTTTACAGAGAAAGTTCCTTTTTGTTAAAGGACATATCGTTATGTTTGTTTTATTTCGTATATTCTAAAAATGAAAAAGTAATTGCGTAATAAAACTATTTATTGCATATTTATAATATGTTATTTTTAGAATATTGAAAAATAGAGTATGGGAGATATGGTATGCGAATCAGTAATGCGAGAACTGAGGATGTCTATGCAATCTATGAATTAATTAAATACTATTCTGATAGAGAGATTGTTTTACCTCGACCATTATTATCAATATATCAACAGTTGCAATGTTTGTATGTTGTTAAGGAAGATGACAAGGTTGTTGGAGTAGCCGGATTACATGTTTTAGGAAGAGATTTAGCAGAAGTGCGTTCTTTGGTTGTTCATCCTGACCATCAAGGAAAAGGAATAGGTCGAATTTTGGTTGAACATATTATAGAAGAAAGTCCGAAATTAGGAGTAGAAAGATTAATCTCTTTAACGTATCAAGTTGAATTTTTCAAAAAGTTAGGATTTCAAATGGCAGTTAGGGATGATTTACCTGAAAAGGTTTGGACTGATTGCGTAAACTGTCCAAAAATTAATAACTGTGATGAAATTGCTTTGGTTAAATATTTGAACATTAGATAAATGGATTAAAAGTGGGTGTAATTTTACATCCTATAAAGCCATTCATAAAAAGAAGCAGATATAATTGCCAAAGATTCACCATATGGCCAAGCTGCGTACTTCTTTCGAATGGTGCAGAAGATTAATGATGTTATTGTGTAGCTATTCAAATTTAGGTTATTAAATTATGAAGAATAGTAATAGTAGTACACAGATTCTAATAAAAGATGTAACTGTTCAACATAGGAATAAAGAAAAGAGAATTTCAAACAAAAAAACTTATATCTATTATTTGGGCATTTCGAACAACGAAAATACCAAAGTTCTTTAATAGAATTATGTTAATCATTTTTTTCTTCTGAATATAAAGTATTTAATACTTATATTAATTTCCGTAAATGTTTTGAAGTTTTCGTTTGCTTTCTACGTGATTTGCACTATTTAGATAATCTAGCAGATTTTTTTAGATTTATAATATGTTTGTTAAGGTTGACTCCCTTTAAGCATTTTACTGCTTAAGGGGTTCTTTTTATTTATTCAGTCAGAGTGTTAAAAGAACAGAATATTCCAAAATTCTTATTATGCGCATCGGTAAAATCCCATAGTGTATTTCTTTTTCTACTGTAAGCATTGTAGCTTAAATAGTCGTACCTAAAATTATTGAGAATAATGCTACTTGTACCAAAGTCTTCATTTTTTAACCATTTAAATGTATCCAATTTTTTGGTTGCTATTCTTTTATTATCGTAGCATAGAAGTTTCTGAGAAAAAAAGAGGGAGATGTTAATTCGTTTAGACCTGGTTAATAGTATTTCAATTTTATGTCTTTAGTGGAAGGAGTGAATATGGACGCCCAAATGATATGTATTGGGAATTGAAAGCCCTTAATATTCCTATATAAAGGATAAAAAAAGTAATCATTCATTACAATAGAAGTATAGAAAGATTTTTGTTATCATAAACTATAGAGACGTAAAAAAATTACGGAGGGGAAATAAAGTGCTCCATAAATTTAAAGTTGAAAATTATAAAATATTTGATGAACCTGTTTCAATTGATTTTTCTAGAGTGCGTGATTATAAGTTTAATGAGGATTGTATAAATAATAATACTATATTTAAAGCTATGTTGTATGGAAAAAATGCAGTTGGAAAAACAAGCTTTGGTCAGGCTTTGCTTGATATAAGAAATACAATTTTACCGAATGACGTCCAAAATATTAGTTCAATTGCATTTTTAAATGCTAATTCACAAAAGGACCATGCTCGTTTTGAATATACTTTCGAAATTCATGGGATTAAGGTGGAGTATATTTATGAGAAATATGAGCCAAATAAGCTTAAGTATGAGTATTTAAAATTCGAAAATGAAATCTTATATGAATACGACTTTAAAAAAAATAAAGGAAATTTTAATAATCTGAAGAAATATAAAGATGTAGAAAATTTAAATTTAGATGAATGGAATGGTGAAATTTCAATACTAAGGTATATTTTAACAAACTCAAAATTAAAAGATCTTAATGTATTAAAAAAACTTAGTGATTTTGTTTCCGGGATGGCAATGCTTAAACCATCTGAGGATATTGTGAGGTTCAAGGGACCAAGAATATTAAAAAACAGAATTATAACAAGTATTATTGAAGAGAATTTAGTAGAAGATTTTGTTAAATTTTTAAAAAGTGCAGGTTTGGAAATAGATTTGAAGGTAGGGGAAAAGCCTGATGGAGAAAAAGCATTATATTTCAACTATAAGAAACCCTTAGAGTTCATTGGGCATGCTTCTAGTGGAACTAGAGCATTAACTTCATTATATTGGATTATCCATTGTTTAAGTGAAATTAAATTTTTATTTGTAGATGAATTTGATGCTAATTTCCATTTTGAATTAGCAGAATATATGTTAGAAAAATTTAAAAGCTTAAATGATTGTCAAATATTAATAACGACTCATAATACAGATTTAATGAGTAATAAATATATGCGTCCAGATTGTTATTATATAATGATTCCGAATAAAATAACATCCATTGCAGAAGCATCTTTAAGAGAGTTAAGACAAGGTCATAATTTAGAAAAACTTTACCAAAGTGGTGAATTTAATGGGAGATAGTGAGTGATTAATTTTGGGAAAATCCAAGGTTTTACTTGTTGTTGAGGGTGAAAAAGTAGAAAAGGAATTATTTGAACATTTCTATAGTTTATATGGAATGCAAGATGTTGAAATAGTTGCTTACAGAACAAATATATACGCTTTTTATAATCGTTTAAGAAATGATTTTGGAGACACTGATGGGAAGATTGTCTATGATTATATTGATCTTCCCTTATTTTTAAATGATTATTTAGGATTAGAAGGCGATCAGTTATTAAACGATTATGATTTTAAAGATAAAATTTTAATATTCGATTATGATCCACATGATCCTCAATATTCGTTGGAGAAATTAGAAGAATTGCTCAGTAATTTTTCTAATTCTACTGAGCTAGGTAAATTATACTTAAATTATCCAATGGTTGAATCGTATAATGATTTAAGTTCATTTAACGAAGATGAATTTATTAATTATTCAATACATATAGATTTGGTTCGAAATCGGCGAGGGAAAATTAGTGAGTATAAAGCGTATGTTGATTCTAGAACATGTATAAAAAATATAAAAGATATAGATAATGAGATTGCGAATTTGTTATTTAAACTGCATTCCAAAAAATTTTGTTCAATTGTTGGAATAGATGAATGCGATGGAACAGATGGACATGTTTTATTATGTAAAAGACAATCAGAGAATTTAGAAAAAAATGAACTTATTTGGGTGATTAATACAGGTATTTTGCATCTTTATGATGAATATGGATTTATAAAATAGTGTATATTCAAAATTAGAAAATGAAAAATCTATTCTAACTTTTATAAGTAGTTAAATCTTAAAACTTATGGAACACACATATATGCTTTTATCAAAATAAATGGTAGAGTTGCTTCCGGAAGTTCGGTTGTCTTCATAAAGTAGAACTAAGGCCTCTTGGTATTAACAAGGGTTTTTATTTTGTCATTTTAACCAACTCAAAAGCATGGTTAAACGTTTCTAAATATCATTTTAACTTAAATATTTGCGAATGAAATGAGATAAATATCTTTTGTAAATGTTTTAATAACGGAGATTTCATATACAAAAAGTAAGTTCAACTGATTCAGTTATGTTCTGATAGTAGGAGAGAGGTATAGAAAAATATATTCTGCTGGATTAAAAAATCAGCTACCCAAGTCCATAAAAGAACTCAAGTAGCCAATTTAATAAATTATTTTTGTAGTGTTAACACGCCATCTTCCATGCGGTATACTTTGTCACAAAACTCAAGCATACGTTCGTCATGGGTTACCATGACAGCGGCTTTGTTACGACCTTTTACTTCTTTGCGAATTTGCTTCACTACTTCAAAGGCACGGTTTGAGTCTAAGCTTGCAGTTGGCTCGTCGGCTAAAATGATATGTGAATCATTCACAAATGCGCGGGCAATCGCTACACGTTGACGCTCACCGCCGGATAATTCATTAGGGAACTTGTTTAATTTTTCACCTAGTCCTAAGCTCGTTAATAACGATTTTGCAAATTCTTTATCTTTCTCCGTTACTTTTGATTTCATTTTACGAACAAGTAATAACTGATCTAATACTGTTAAATAAGGAATTAAATTTGACGTTTGTAAAATGAAACCAACGTCTGTTAAACGAAAACTTGAAAGATCTTTTTCTTTCATTTTTCCGATATCCGTACCATTAACTAATACATCACCTGAAGTTGGTTGAAGTAACGCTCCAGCAATGGAAAGTAATGTACTTTTCCCAGAACCAGATGGACCGATGATGGCAATAAAATCTCCTGCATTTACAGTAAGGGATACATTTTTTAATGCATTTACTGTTGAATCGCCTTCTTTAAATGATTTGTTTACATTTTTAAGTACTAAGCTCATTTATTCCACTCTCCCAATTGCTGTTAAAGGATCAATTTTCGATACTCGACGTGCTGAGATGACAGAACCTAAAACAGATACAATTAATAAGACAACGGCATATAAAATCACCATTTTAAAGTCTAAACTAAATGGCATGCCTTCCGGGAATACTAGCGCTGTTAAATACGTTAATATGATCCCTGCAATAATGCTAACAAGTGATAACACAAATACTTGTGAGATGATTGAGTTTTTAATAAAGCGATCAGATGCACCAATTGCTTTCATTACACCGAATTGCTGTGTTTTTTGTAAAATGAATACATAGAAGAACACGGCAATAATTACAGCTGAAATCGCGAATAAGAAGGCAAGCATCATATAAATTGTTCCGCTTTCTTCTTTATAACCAGGCATTCCCATAATAGCTTCTGATTTCGTGAATGTTTCAATTAAATTATAGTTTTTTTCAATTTGTTCACCATCAATATTTGCACCTTGTAATGCAATCATGGAAACTGGATCTACTAAACCGTTATCCGCACCAGGCGCTGCAAATGCATAAGATTGCCACGTTTCAACATGTCCAAAAATTGTAGGTAAATGGTTAAATGTTTCGCCTTTTGTATAACCGATTACTTTAAGTTCTAAATTTGAACTTGTCACAATAATCGTATCACCAATGTCATAACCTTTTTCATGTAGCGTTTCATCGATTAAAACACCAAATTGATCATTTGGATCTAATTGTTTACCTTCAACAACTGTAGGTTCGATAAATTTACCAGGTTCAATTCCGATAAATGTTACATCATTTTTTTCTTGTTCATCTGCTGATTTTTCATTACGTACAATAATTGTGGATTGTCCGAATTTTGCAGCTTCATCAACACCGTATTTTCCTTCAACATCGTCTGCAATGCTTCCACTTACTTTAGTTTTCATCATGGCAGCTGCAGAGCCTTCTTCATAAATAAATAAATCCCCATCAATATTTTTCATTGTTGCGGCAGCTAATGAGGATAACCCATTACCAAGACCAGATAAAATAAAAACAAGCCATGCAATTAACATAATAATTGCACCAATCATTGCAAAGCGTGTTTTCGAATGCTTCATTTCTTTAATTGCTAAAAACAATGTCTTTTCCTCCTGTGACATAGAAATTTGAAACTATTTGTCGAATTGAAGTATAGGTTATGAATATAAACTTTATATAAACTTTTGAAATTTAATTTAGGTTGACAGATAGAATGAAGCAATTTAAAGTCTAATTTTGAATATGTAAAAATAGATTTGGAACTGTTTGACGCAACGTATTTTACAGAAAGGCTGTGACGAATATGCGAATTTTAGTTGCAGATGATGATCCATTTATTCATAAACTCATTGGTATTCATCTTAAAAAAGAAGGCTTTGAACCTGTATTTGCAAGCAACGGTCTTGAAGCACTTGAGGTCGTAACTGAACACGAATTAGATTTAGCCATAGTAGATGTCATGATGCCGAAGATGGACGGGATTGCATTAACGGAACGATTAGCAACGGAAGGTATTCCAGTATTGATGCTAACGGCAAAAATGTCCCTAGAAGATAAAGAAAAGGGTTTCTTAGCTGGAGCAGATGATTATATGGTAAAACCCTTTGAGCCGAAAGAGTTGCTGTTTCGTGTACGAGCCATTTTACGACGCTCTGAGAAGCTTGAACGAAATCATATTCGACTTGGCAATATGCTAATTAATCGCCAAACCTTTGAGGTAAGAGTAGGAGAACAAGTATTGCTATTACCTTTGAAGGAATTTGAACTATTAAGCATTATGTGTAGCAAAGCAGATATGGTCTTTTCCCGTGATCAATTAATGGAACAAGTATGGGGCTATGATTACGATGGAGATGATTTTACACTGACAACTCATATAAAACGGTTACGCTCCCGTTTAGAGGAAGTTCATGCTAATGTAAAAATTCTAACGGTGCGGGGAATTGGCTATAAGGTTGAGGAAATCCAATGAAAACATTATATAAACAATATATTGTTGTGACATTATTAGTCATCATTGCGAGTCTTGTGATATCAATGCTTTTACTTGGACAACTTTATAATAATAAAATTAGGGTTGATACAGATAAGGAACATTTAGAAATTGCACATGAAGTAGTCGACATAGTAAAAACAATGCCTGTTGAAAGCTTGGATGACTATTTTCAATCAGTTGCGAAATTAGGTTATCAGCTTGTAATCGTTGACGAAAGCAAAAAGGTAACAAGTTATGGTGCTAAATTTGCCGATATGACAATAAATGAAGAGATGACGTCTATTATCGGTTCAAATGATATTTATCACGGCATCCGTAATTATAAGCAAAATTTTTCCATTTTTAATCATTACGCAAATGATGTACAAAATACAATCGGTGTCCCATTTCAAGTTGAAAATAAAAATTACGCCATGTTTATTCGTATGGACAATGCATCGATGTTTACGGAAATGCATTATTTGATTGTTGGATTCTTAATAATTTGTGCCATTATTATTTTTATCGCAATGGTTTTATTGGCGCGCCAACTCGTTCAGCCATTAAAGAAATTACAACAAGCAACGGAACAAATTGCCCAAGAAAACTATGATATACAATTAGACATTTATCGGGAGGATGAACTGGGTCAGCTCGCTTTTCAATTTCAAAAAATGGCCCAGCGTTTGAAGGAAAATGACCAGTTAAAAAAGGATTTTATCAATAATGTATCCCATGATTTTCAATCGCCGCTACTGAATATCCAAGGCTATGCAAGTGTATTAAAAGATGCGGAAAATACAGAAGAAGAACGCATCCAATATTTAGAAATTATTGAGCAAGAAACGAAACGGTTGTCAGCACTGACAAAGCAGTTATTGTTACTCAGCTCACTGGATCAAAAGAATTTACCGATTGAGAAAAAGAGATATTACCTCGATCAGCAGCTGAAGGAACTTTTATTTACGAAGCGCTGGTTATTAGACGATCAGCAAATGGAACTGATATATGAACTTGAGCCTATTGAAATATATGCAGACCAACATTTGATGGAGCAAGTTTGGGATAACCTGTTGTCTAATGCCATTCGCTATAGTGAGCCAAAAGGGAAAATTGTAGTGACGTGTTATCGGGATAATAATACAGTGGTTGTTTCGATTCAGGATGAAGGCATTGGTATTTCAAAAGATGATCTTGAAAGAGTCAAGGAACGATTCTACCGAGTGGATGCGTCTCGCACGAATCAAAGCAGTGGCTTAGGCCTTGCCATTGTAACCGAAATCGTTGCGCGGCATAACGGAGAATTTTTGATTGAAAGTGAATTAGGAAATGGGACAACCGTGACAGTGAAGTTGTAGGAATTGGGGTAGGGAGGTGAGAATTCATTTTCCCTACTTTTTCTTTGATTTCTATTAAGTGTTTGGAAATTTCTATAATTCGTTTGAGATTTTCTATTATCCGATTCAATTCTTCTATTAATTAGGTGATATTTTCTATTATTCAAATTGATTTTTCTATAAACTTTTCGATGGAGAAGTTAATCGAAACATCAAAAAAGCAGGCACACGTCCAAGGAAATGAAGTGACCCCTAAAAGTTAGACACGGTTATTTCATTTAGGCAGCGGTTTGGGCATGAGTTCGATATTGAATCGGACTCATGCCTTTCAATTTTGCCTTAATACGTTTCGTGTTGTAA
>NZ_RBZN01000053.1 GCF_003628435.1 Ureibacillus endophyticus
TAATGCACAACTCACCTTTTTCTGCTTGTTTCTAGTCAACTCAAGTATAGAAAAATAGGTGATGTTGTGCATTTTGTTTTTCATAAATTGTAGGCAAACCCCAACAATTAATATAGAACCTAATAAATATGGGCATCTCATAATTTGAGACGCCCATTTTGTTATAAAGAACCATGATGAAATTATGTAAATTTATCCTACAAGCTCTTTTTGATTTGCAAAATAGATGTTTACAATATCTTTTGCTAATTGTTTTGGTTCACGTAGCTTTGGCAATAGTGCAGTTAAAGTTAACCGTTCAATAGCCCCAACGATTGAATCTGCTAATATAATTGGTTCAACATTTAAAGAACTAGCATGTAATTTCTTTGACACTATATTTGCAAATTTTCCCTTAATCTCAACAGCTTCCTCTGAATCGTAAAAACCGATTTTCGTTAAGTATGGATTTTCAGTAAAATATGTGAAGACATGTTCTAAAAGATTCTCAATATTACTTTCCACCATATTACTTTCGTTCAAATCCTGTTCAACTAATTGAAAGAAATTTGTTTTAAATTCCTCATTTAAATCTTTATATAATGATTCTTTACTTTGAAAGTATAGGTAAAAAGTCGGTTGAGTTAGATTCGCCGCTTTTACAATATCACTAATTTTTGTCTCGTGATATCCATAAGTAGAAAATAGCTCCATTGCTTTTTCTAATAGTAATTTCTTACTTTTTTCCCCACTAGAGTTTACTCTTCTTCCCTTTGGCAATTTAACTCTCTCCTATTCAGTTCCATAAAATATTAACTATAAAAAACAGAATATTCCATTTAATTATACTAATTTTATTATATATTAAAGATATTTGTTTTAAAAGGATTTTATCATAATTATGCCATAAACCCTAACTATTATATTAAAAATTAACTAAATATAGGAAATTTGTAAAATTGCGATGCTTATTTTAATTTGAATCATTTGTTACTTTTGGCTAATTTACTTCGAATTTTATTTATAGTTCCTTTTACCTCGTCAAATTTCAATAAGTAAACAATGATTGCATATCCAATCAATGCCACAAACAATGTCACAATCATGTGGATAAATTTATTATCAATTACTATAAATGATGCAATCATCCAATTGATTAGGACGAACACAATTGTTAATACAGCTAGCTTAATAAATTGTAAGCTATTCTTATCTATGATATTTAATTTATACTTCCATTGTAAGTAAGCCACTAATAATAGGAAGTTTATGATGGCGCTTATTAAATTTCCCCATGCAACCGCTTCTCCAGCATAACGATCGATTAAAGCATAAGTTATTCCAATATTAATACCAAAAACAGTAATTAAACTAAAAATAACAGGTGTCATCGAGTTTCCCTTAGCATAATAGAAACGTGTAATATACGTATTTGCTGCAAGGAAAAACATCGTTAAACTAAAGATTTGTAATAACGGTGCGGTAATGGCCGTTGAAGCAGCACCAAATTTGTTATATTCAAAAACAACTCGAACGATTGTTTCCGGTTGGAAGAAGAAATAAACTGAAATAGGCATCACGAGTAAGTACAGCATACGCATTCCCTTTAGGTAAAGGGCCTTTACAGATGCCTCATCCCCTTCCCCTTCTTTTTTACTAAGAAGTGGATAGATAACCGTTGTTACCGCAGTCATTAAGATTGCTTGTGGAAATTGAGACACTTTTGTTGCATAGTTCATCGCTGAAACCGTACCTTCTGCTAAAAGGCTTGTAAAAATGCGTTGAAGTAATGTATACATCTGTGCCGTTGCTCCACCTAACATAATTGGTAATGCAACTTTCCAAAGCTCTTTTTGATCTTCCGCACGTTCAAATTTTAATTTAAAGGATACATGCTCTAATTTTCTTACCCCAAAAAGTAAGAATCCGACCATAAAAATCGCACCGATTAAAGCACCAATCCCATAACCAATTGGACCAATTACTAAAGACAATCCAACTGAAATTACTAAAAAGGACATGTTATAAACGAGTACCGAAAAACTCGATAAATGGAATTTCCCTTGTACGTTTAGCACACCACTTAACCATGTAGACAGCACTAACATTATTGTTGATGGCATCATCCATTGATAGAGTTCAAGTAACATGTCGAATTCTTTTCCTGTTTCTTCAGGGAAAACGATATGTAAAATACTTTCACCAAATACAACAAAAATGAGAGTAATAATCGTAATTGACACCAAAATCGTTGTAAAAGTTCTTCTTATATAATCTTCAATGGAACTTTTCGTTTTATGGTAAATGGATATAAAAGCGGTAGTAAATGCGCCACCAATAACTAAATATAAAAAGTTCGGAATCGTGTAGGCATTAAAAATACTATCGGAAATATAGGATGTACCGTATTGTGTTCCAATAATAATTTCCCGCAAGAAACCAAATAGCCTTGCGAGAACATTGATTGCTGCTACTGCCCCGACAATCTTTAAAAATCGTTTCAAAATATATCATTCCCTAATCAGAATACTTTTCGTAAATCGCTGTTAAACGCGCTATAATTTCCTTCGAATCATGAAGCTTAAGTAATTGCTGAATTTGTTCTTGATCAACTTGGAGTTGTCCATTTTGTTGGATGACTTGCTCCAGTTCGCCGTATAAAGCTCCTACATTTTTTGGTGGTACAAGAATCCCTGCATCATTTTGAAGCATGTAGTGTAACCCGCCGACATCTGATGCAATGACAGGTGTACCACATGCAAGTGCCTCTAATGCAACTAAACCTAGCCCTTCTATGTAAGACGGTAAGACGAAAACATCCGCAGCTTGGAAGTAACCTGCTAGTTTCTTTTGGGGCATTGGCTCTAAGAAATGAATATGGTTACTTTTTTGTGCAAGTTCCTTCATTTGATTAGAAAAAGCAACATTTTTAGTTGATCCAATAGTATACAAAGCCGCTTTTTCAGGATATTTTTCTTCTAGTTTTAAAAAGGCTTCGATTAATTCTTGCACACCTTTTTCTTGAATAATATTTCCGACAAATAAAAAGTTCACTCGACTAGTGTCCATACCTAAGGAGGCAGCCTGGTCTTTTTTGTTTACAGGTTCTTGGAAAACAGTGCGATCTATCCCCATACTCATAACCGAAATTCGTTCTTTCGATATTTGGAAATCCTTTTGTATGTCAGAAGCAAGCTCTTCTCCAACTGCAATAATGTGGTCTGCATGCTGCAATATTTTTTCAGTATAACCTTTAATCCGCGCACTTTTTTTAGCCATTTTATTAATATCGCCACCATGAGCTGTCACAACATATGGAATGCCATAGCGTTTTTTTAATATGTAAGAGAACATCCCACTTGGAAAAACATAATGGCTATGAGTAATCCCGATACTCGATTTATTTTTGCGAAATAGTGAGTATACTTGTCCAGCCCAGCTTGCATATTTTTTTAAAACATTGACTTTCCCTGTATTAGGATTTGTATTCACCGCTAAGATGGTTTCAATCCCTTGTGCACGCAACTGCTCTACCTGATTTTTCACGAAAATCCCGTAAGACAGATGCTCTTTTGACGGATACATATTGCTTATCACGAATACTTTTTTCATTATTTACTCGCACCTTCTTGCAATAACTTTAAGCCGAGGCTCGATTTTTGTTTAAAATCACCATTAGTATTTGCTGCTAATTGTTTTGCGCCTTCCCAATCATTATCCATTTTTGAAACTAGCTTTGTAAATTGATCATCACTTTCATGTAATGAATCAATTGGAATTGAATAATCACCTAAGCCAGCCATTTGTAGAAAATCGTTTACTTTTGTATGGTACGAAACGCCAATAATCGGTGTATTTGCATCTGTCGCTAAAATAAGAGAATGCAAACGTGTTCCTACTAATAAATCAAAAGTTGCCGAAAGATCCAATAGTTTTTGTGGCTTTAAATTTTCATCAATAATAGAAGTTTTGTCAGCATGTTTCATTTTTTGTTGAATATCCTTTGTCACATCAGCATCTTGCGGATATTTCGTTGCGAAAAATGTTACATCCACCTGAAATTCTTCAATCAGTTTATCCAAATTAGTTGCCATGCCAATGATGTAATTGTTATAAAGTGTTTCATCCCCGGTTGGCCAGTAAGATGCATTATAATATGGTACTGCTGTAACGCCTACTTTTTTAGGACGCTCGCTAAATCCATTTCGTTCCACTTCTAAACTAAATGCCGGATCCCCAATTAGATGCACTTCTCTTTTGACTCCGATTTGTTGCAACAATTGTTTAGATTTTGGATCACGTACCGAAATGTTTTGAGCATGTTTTGCCATGAATTTAATAAACCATTTGCCTAAGCCTGTATTTAAAGGACCTGCCCCACAACCATATACCACATAAGGGACATTTGAGTTTTTCGCCATCATTGCATAAGAGCCGTACAGTGGTGCTTCCCTTTTGTATAAGTCCATTAAAATACCGCCACCACCAATTACGACGAAATCTAATTTTTGAACAACTTTTACATTTAATTTGTACGTTTTCATAAATGTTTTAATAGCGTTGCCGTTTTTATAATAAAGCGGGTAACTTTCTACTCCGTATTGCTCCGCTGTTTGTTTTGGATTATTGCTAAACACTGTAATATTACTTGTTTCAATTTGGAATGCCTTTTGGAGTTGACGAATGATGCTTAATAAAATTGCCTCATCTCCATTATTATCATTTCCATAGTTGCCTACGATTCCAATTTTCAATGTACCTTCATCCTTTTACTTTTTTCTATGTTTGAGTATAGCATAATGACGCGAATAGTGTCTTATTGTGGAAGTGTGGAATTGATGTTTGGTTTATTAGTGATTTATGGGCGGTATTAATGGGTTTATGGGCGGTTTTTCGGGATTTATGGGCGCTTTTCGCAAGTTTATGGGCGGTTTTTCAGGATTTACGGGCGCTTCCCCATCCCAATCAAAAAAAGTTGGTGAAAAACAAAAGTTTCCCACCAACTTACTAACTTATTTAGTTATTGCTCGATATAAGAATACCGCGAAATGTGCTCGAGAAACTTCCACATTTGGTTTAAATGTGTTGTCACCGTAACCTGTTGTAATTTTATTCGTTGCTAGCGTATCGATGTACTGCGCTGCCCAATGCGTTTCTCCCACATCTTTAAATTTCTCTCCTGATGTACCACTTAAATCAAACGCTTCAACAAGAATTTTAGCCATTTGTGCACGCGTTAAATTGGCACTTGGATTAAACTTCCCATTGCCAACTCCACCCATAATTCCGGCATTTTCAATCGCAGCGATTTGCTTATAATAGACGTGACTGCTCGGAACATCTGTAAAGTTTGGATTCGTTACCTTAGACACATTCAAATTTAATGCGCGACTTAATAAAACTGCTGCATGTGCGCGAGTTAAATTAGCGTTTGGTTTGAAAGTGCCATCTGCGTAACCACTAATTAAACCATGTTCAACTAAATATTGAATTTCTTCTTTATAAGGATTTGAATTACTGATATCTGAGAAAATAGGTTTTTTATTAATTTCAATGTCTGTTGAAACTGTTTTTGTTCCTAAAGTAACTTTAATTTTCCCTTTACCATCTTTACCATTTGACTTAAATAGACCAGTACTGCTAATTGTACCGATATCCCCTTCAACAGTCCATTTTAATTGAGATGGTGCATAAATTAAATTGTTGCCATTTGCATCTTTTGCTTTGGCAGTAAATTGCATAGATGCTCCTTGTTCAATCGTTTTGCTAGTTGAAGAGATTGATAGACTTGCAGGCGCATCAACCACTGTTACTGAAATATTTTGACGTGCATTACCGTTTTGAACTGTAATTGAATCAGAACCAGGTGTAGCAGCCGTATAACTTAATCCATTTACTGTTACTAAATTCTTAGAAGATGTAATGATAAAATCATTCACACTAATTGGTAGTGGATTATAGTGCTCGTCCAGTAGATAGTTCGGTTTTAAAGTAACCGTTGAACCAACTAACATTGTACCAATTTGATCTCGTGTTACTTTCATTGTAGTCGCAGTTCCTGTTGCACCTGTACTCACTGCTTCAATGATTGCTGAAATTTTACGTTGTGTGCCACCTGATGGGCTGTTTGCTAAAACAACTGTATTGCTTCCGTATTTACGGATACCCATTGTTGTAGAGCCACCACCATCAAGGTTGATTGCACGATCTACACCAAGTTTCTCTAAATACGCAGCAAATTGAGCAAGAGACATTCCTTTATCTACTGTAATAAGATGTGCTTTTTTCTTATCTTTACTAACTGCAACGGCTGTACGAGGAGTTACTTGTCTTGCACGGGAACTAGTTGTATCCATTGTAACGTTAACTTTTCCACCATACACAAGTAATGGTCCACTTGCCATGATAAATTTAGCGTCTTGCCATTTTGAATCAATGGAAATCGATACAGAAATTTGCTCACCAATTTTTACATTTTTAAATTTCTCCATTGCTTTTCCGTTAAAAGATAAAACAAAACCATTACGAGGAATTTTTGGTCTATTTTCATCCCCATAATTACGGATTGCAGTTACATTCCCTGTTAATGTTTGTCCAAATTTTGTTGCCCCAATTGTTTGAGATGTTTCGACAATTACTTCCATCCCATATTTATTCGTTGGCGTTTTTGAAACTAAATATTGAGGCGTATATAATATACCCTCGTTTGATTCACGTGTACGGTTTAAACCGTTTAGTTCAACGCTTTGATTATTGTATTGAACAATAATATCGCTATCATAATAATCGATTTCAGCCAATCCATTTGAAGTAACCCCAAAGGCAATTGGCTCACTTACATAATATTGTTTTGTATCAGAAAGTACTTCTGGCATTACAATATTGTTATTTTGAGAGATTAAATAGAGCGGATATCCATCTGTCATATTATAGAAGTTAGCATTGATTGCACCGACAACACGATTGCCTTCTCTTGAATCTTTATTGGCACGATCCGTTAATGTCGAAACAGTATTGATAGGAGACGGTAAGCCAAGTTCTAGCTCCGTATATGGATTAGATAAATCAACTTCTAAATGATTAATAGGCTTACTAGAATATGTATAATTCGAATATTTTACCCCCTGTGAAACTGGGTATGAGTCATTTGTCGTTTGAAATGCATACACTTGTTCGACTCCAACTAACATCAACGAGAATGCTAGTAAGAAAGATACTACTAAATTAAATTTTCTTTTCATTTGTAATGCTTCATAATCTTGACGAAGCGTGTCACCTTCCTCTCAATCTACTTATATGTATAAAGATAACAAATTTCTCCATTATAATCTATGATACTATTGTTACATTAAGGGAATTCTTATATTACATTGGGAAAATTGATAAAAAGCGACAGTACAATTTATTTTGTGACTGTCGCTTTTTTGTTGTTTGGCGGGATTATTTGGGATTTTGGCGGAATTATCGATGTTTTTGGCGGGATTTCCTATGATTTTGGCGGAATTATAAAGCTTTTTGGCGGGATTTTCACAACAAAAAAAGACAAAGCCTAAAATACGCTTTGTCTTCTAAAAATTAATTTTGAGTTTCGTCCTTACTTAGCTGTAACTCTGGATATAGCTTATGTGTTGCTGACCATATACCATACAACATAAAGAAGAACATTGTATAAACTTTTAGTTCCCAAATATTATAAACCATTCCACAGACACCAGTTGCAAACCATAATGCAAACATGTATTGGCCAAATGGATGTTTACGATCTTTCCAGAACATCCACACCATCGCTAGTAAGAAACCTGCAAACAGGATAACACCGATTGCACCTGTTTCTGCAATGACTTGAATATATTGATTATCTGAATAGAAGTTTTTGCCGCCATAAATATCAGAACGAATTTCGTATTTCTCATAGATTGGCGAATCATAAGATAATGTTGCAGAACCACCGAAAGTACCAAAACCTGTACCTGTTATTGGATGGTCAAAAAATACTTCAAATCCTTTTTTAATATAGAATACTCGTCCACTTTGAGCCATTAATTCAAGATTTCCTTCATCAAATGTCTCAGCAAAACGATTTGTTAAGCCTCCAACCGATGGAGCCCCACTTACATCACTTCCATAGTTTTGGACAAGCATTGTACCAATATTCACTGGCACATACACAAGAATGAGTGAAACAATGACAGTGAGTGAAATTCGCTTCAACATTTTCCAATTTCTTGATACTAGAATAAAGAATACGACAAATACAAATGAAGAAATCCATGTTCCTCGAGAAAGGGTTAATAAAAGTAACCCCATAAACGCAACTTGTGAAATTAACAGAAGCCATTTATATCGTCCATCTTTATACACCCAGCGAAGGAAAAATGTCGCGCTAATTGCAAAGAAAATTACCAGTGCAAGAGAGTTTGGATTATTTACCAATCCATAGATACGCACAAAGTTTGTAGCAGATAATACTTTTTCCGTCCAAGCTTCTGGCATCCACATACGGCGGAGTGAAATTTTTTCAACTACACCTTGCACAAATAACACGAATCCAGAAAATACCGTAATCCATGCTAACTTGACGAAGAAGTTTTTCGGTAATTCGCTTCGGCTTAATATGTAATAAAGTAGATACATAATTAAAAATGTTCGAATTTGGAATATGATTGCGGAAATTGAAACACCTGTTAAATAACCGATACCTGCACCAAAAATTAAAAAGATAAAGAAAAACCATTCAAACTTTTTAAAATGTAACCATGTTTTCCAGTTTTTTAAATTAAGTAATAACAAGCGGAACAGAACTACGATTGTTATTAAATCCCCAATTAACTTCATCCCACTATTTAAATCAGTAAAAAGTGTTCGGAAAATAACATATGGAATTAAGATGACTAAACTTTGGAATGGTTTAAAAAATGCAAAGAGCACGAAGAAAACGGAAGTGGTGATTAACGCAATTTGAGAAGGCAACAGCGTCCCCGCAATTAAAACAGCCACAGCTAATGCAATTTCTAGCCATTCTTTTTTTCTGATTTCTGTGGAAATGTCTACCATCAATTTCTATCCTCTCTATTTTTCTTTATTCACACCTCTATATTTAGGCTGGAGACCCATCCCAACTAATTTATTATAGAATCTCCAATTATCATTTTTTTATTTTAATCAAGTTTACGACGAGTTTAAGTATAATATGGTTGCACTTTTATTACAAACCTTTTAATAGTTTGATTTTCTCTATTAATCTATAGCGAAAATTGATAAAATAGGAGCGTAATGGAAGGGAGGCAATAATTTGCTAAAAAAGATTACTATTTTTCTATTTTCGATTATTTTCATACTCTCAATCGGAACAAACACTTCCTTCGCAAATGATATAAGTAACCATCAGATGAAATTCGAACTTACATATTTTGCGGAGAAAGGCGTCATTCTCCCTGATGCAAAAGGGAATTTCAATCCAAATAGTGCTGTTACACGTGGCGAATTTGCTTCATACATTGCACGTGCACTAGAGTTACCTGATTCAACGAAATATACTTTTTCGGATTTGAAACAAGGAACTCGTGAAGCACAGGAAATTCAAAATGCAGCAGGGGCTAGTATTTTAGGTGGTTATGCTGACGGAACTTTTAAACCAAATCAAAAGATTACACGTCAACAAATGGCAGGTATGCTATACAACGCTTTGAGGTATTTAGATGTACCTTTACACCAAGCACCATTAACGTTTAAGGATAATAACAAAATTGATAATTCTTTTGTTAAAGCTGTGTCCACTTCTGTTTATTATAACATTATTCGTGGTGCACATACGGCAAATGGTGTTTACTTTAATCCAGGAGATTCAGCAACAAAAGCACATGCAGCAGCTTATCTTTACCGTACATTAGAAGTTGCTAAAAATACTGATGGCAACCAAAATAATAATACCGGAAATGTAGATTCATCTAAATACTACATTGGTAAAGTTACAAACGGTGTTGTATCAAAAAATCCTACAATTTATACAACATACGAACAAGCTTTATCTGCTTTAAATGCATCTGGTAATCTAAATTTAATTTTCAAAGGTGACAATATCGTAAAAATGTCGAGCGGATTAGCTTATGCTTCAGATACGACTGCAAAAACGACTTCAATCTATGAAGATAAAACCTTTAAAAAACAAATCACTTATACACAATTAGGACGTGAATTAAAATACAACGGTACATCTGCAAACGGTGATTATGTCATTGTACAACTAGGAGATGTAGTTGGTTACGCAAAACCATCTGCTGTTACTTTAATTCCAACAGATCTAATTGATGGCCGTGATGAATATTATATCGAGGATTCCATGCTTGTTCATCGCATTTACAATCATTCGAAAAAAGCATATGAAGGTAAATATTCAGTAGGTCCAGCGCCGAAATTTATGCAATCTGGTGCAAAATATTATAGTTTTGACGGTGTTCATTTCTATAATCGAAACAATAGTTTAGTAGGAACATATTTCCCTTACTTCCAATTTGCTTCTGTACGTCTACCAAGTAGTTATACGGCAAGTGATTTAGAAAAAATTATTATGGCAGAACTTGAAAACCGCCAAGCATTCGGTGGGGACCAATATAAAAATGCCACTACAAAATCGAAATTAATCGGGTTAGGTAAAACGATTAAATCCATGGAAGAAACTGAACATATTAACGCGCTATTCATTCTAGCAGCTGCCATTCACGAAAGTAATTACGGAATGAGCACAAATGCACAAACGAAAAATAACTTGTTTGGTATTCAAGTGTATGACTCCAATGAATCGCTAGGTGAAAAATATGCAACACCAGCCGATAGTGTGAAGGCATTTGTTCAACGTTATATGAATAAGCGCTATGTTCCACAAACTGCCGTTTATCCATTCGGAGCAGTTCCTGGTAACAAAACAACAGGTATCAATGTTTATTATGCATCTGATCCACATTGGGGTGCAAAAATCGCAGGACATATGTATAGAATCGATGCTAAGTACGGCTTAAAAGATTATGGTAAATCCCATATTGGAATGGTTCCAACTGGTACAGGTTCTGTAAATACGCGCCTAGAAGCATCTACAAACAGCGGTATCGCCTTCACGTACAGACAAAAATGGACAGGCGAATCAAAAGAGTTCGGCTATCCTGTTGCAATTGTCGAAGAAACAATCGGCTCTGACGGCTATGTATGGTACAAAGTCTACTCAGATGATCCATCCATCGCAAAATTTGTTTGGATTCGTGGAGATTTAGTAACAGTACTTCCAAAATATTAATAACATCTGCATCACTAATTGGTCGACAATTGGTGATGCAGTTTTTTATTGGCGAGGTTAATAGAATAGAAACTTACAATTAGCACCCATTAAAAAAACTGATGAAAACATAAACGTTTTCATCAGTTTTTGATTATTTCGTATAGTATTCGAGAATTCCTTTATAAATGGAATCTGCGAAAATTTCAACATACTTACTATTTACTAGTTTTGCACGGTCTTCAGCATTGGATACAAAACCTAACTCTACTAGTACAGATGGAATGAGTTGATTTCGTATAACGTAGTAATCAGCACGTTTTACTTTACGGTCATTCATATCTGCATTTTTGACGATTTGTGAATTAATCGCACTTGCCAAACGATAATCTTCTTTCTCATTATCATTTGAAGAAACGCTATAGTAAGTTTCCGTTCCTTTTGCAGAAGTATTTGTAGCTGAGTTAACATGAATACTTACAAAGATTTCGGCATTCTTACTTTCTGAAAACTTCACACGGTCATCCAATGTTGGGAATGTGTCGGAAACACGTGTCATGTGAACGATGGCTCCAGCAGCTTCTAGTTTTTGTTGAACTAGTTTTGCAACTTCTAATACGATTTTCTTTTCAACAGCACCACTACTTGATGCTCCTGGATCTTTCCCTCCATGTCCTGGATCTAAGACGATAATACGACCCTTCACTGCACTTCCTGTAACATTCACTAGGCGTAAATATTTTTTCGAAGTATACCCTTCAATACCTTTATAAGAAATTTTTGCCCACTTACCTTCTGTAGAGTAGACATTCACTTCTGTACCACGGTTAATTACACCTAAAGACTTTGAAGAAGCATTTGCAGCAGCACGAATATGCAAGCTATTCACTGTTGCGATACCAATTGTATTTGTCGCGCCTGGCGTTTCGACAACTGGTTCCTCTACTTCAGGTTCTTCAATTTCTGGCTCTTCCACTTCAGGAGTTTCTACTGGAGTTTCTGGCTCAGACCCAACCTCTTTTGAGTAGGCTGCAGAAATGTATGCATAGCGACCATTATATGAAACCTTATACCATCCATTTAAAACCTCAAATAATGGTAAAGTATCTCCTTTATCAATTTGACCAATAATATTTGAATTATCAGCAACTGATACTGAAGTTCGAACATTTAAACCATCTGTCGTTGATACAACTTGTCCAATTTTCTCCGCTTCGTTTGGTACTGTAACACCTTGAACTGGTAATTCTAAACGAAACTTTTCTTCAGATGCACGTGCTACAAATGAAGCAAATTGGGCACGAGTAACTGATTCTGTTGGATTGAAAGTTGTTCCAGTAGCACTACCTTTTGTAATTCCGTTATAGTAGATTGCTGCAATATATTTATAGTAAGCATTGTTTACTGAAACATCTGTAAAAGGAATTGATAAATTTGCATATTTTTCTGCATTTAAGTTAAAGGCAATTGACAATGCTTTAGCCATCTCATTACGTGTTAAAGGCGTGTTCGGTGAAAATACCCCTTTACTCTTTTCTGCAATGAAACCAAGTTTTACAACACTTTCAACATAACCTGAAAGCTCTGTCCCTACCTTTACATCTGTAAATGAAGATTGTGATACTACTAATGGTTTATTATTAGTAGATTCGATCACCATTTTTGCTGCTTGTCCACGAGTAACAGGGTTATTTGGCTTGTATTTAGTTACACCATTTTCTTCATACCCTTTAATAACTCCCCGGTCGACAAGATAGTTGATTTCTTCATACGCTGCGTTTGACGAAGGGACATCTGCAAATCGTTGGCTAGCACTTACACTATGTATCGTAAACATTGACACCACGAAGAATACTACAATCAGACTGACCTTTTTTAAAGACAATGTTCCACTTCCTCCCTTCTTATATTTGTATTTCCTATTCTACCAAATTAGACAAATTCATGCATCAGGCTTTTCTACCTTATTTCACAAATTCCTACAATTTAATAATTTTGTAACAGTATTTTCGTCACTCTCTTTTTTAATAAAAAAAGAAGAGGAGCAAATAAATGCCCCCCTTCTTTTGCATTCAAATTGAATGCTTTATGTAAAAGTTCTGCCTACAAGATTGGTAGCCCTATTAGCTCGAACCTACACACTAAATTAGTTTTTCGAAATAAGTTTTAAGCGATCTATAAATGCATCCATTTGCTTGATTGTCACTTTTTCGTTTACACCAAATGTGCCGTCACCTTTACCATATGTAATTTTATTCGAAGATAGAATTTGAATATATTCATATGACCAATCGCCTTTAGATACATCCGTAAATTGTTCTGCACCATCAGCTAATTTTAAATTAAACGCTTCCACTAATACTTTAGCAAGTTGTGCACGTGTTAACGCAGATCTTGGATTAAATTTACCCTCTACATTACCAGTGAAAACACCTAGTTTATTAAGCGCAGTAGTAGCACCCGCATATTCAGATGTTGATTTAACATCTGGGAAAGGTGAATTCGTATTAGTTGTATCTAATTTTAATGCTTCTGCAAGTTTTAATGCTACATCTCCACGAGAAATGTAATAAGTAAAATCAATTGCAGCATCTTTAACTTCTGCTACTTCATTACTAAAGTCTGCTACTCGCTTCGCCCCAACATATTTTGGACCCCAATAGCCACCGTTTATACTATCAATTGCAACACCTCTACTAGTTGTTGCAGAAATAAATTTTCCATCACCAATAAAAATTCCAACGTGTGAAATACCAGAACCTGATGTATTAAAGAAAACTAAATCTCCTGTTTGAAGATTAGATTTCGACACCGCAGTTCCTTGTGTATATTGCGCTCTTGAAGTACGTTCTAAATCAATGCCGAATTTTGAAAATACCAGACTTGTATATGCAGAACAGTCAATTCCATTTAGTGTTGTTCCACCGTATTTATATGGTGTTCCTATGTATTGTGATGCTGTTTCTTTTATATCTGAAAATGTTGCTGCTTCTGTTGTATTTGCACCGATACCAGTAAATAGCATAAATGATGCAAAGATCGGTAATAACAATCTTTTTTTCATGATGTTAGATACTCCTTCCAAAAAGCCCATAGCTTTTTTTGCCTAAATAAAGAGTATCATAGAAAATTACCAAATTACTTTTCAATTATGTAACGTTTTCTAGTAAACAAAAAATACTGAATTTCTACATAAATATAGAAATTCAGCGGTTTTTAGAGACCTTATTCGTAAGTAATATATTATATAAGTAATATCATTGTAATAAAGCAAGAAGTTTTTACCATAATTATTTACTAGAAAATAGTTGAACCCAATAGAATTTTCCATTTCTATCTTTCTTAATTCCAATGCCTATGTTTGTATAATTCTGCTTTAAAATATTTGAGCGATGTTTTTCAGAGGCCATCCAAGCCGCAACAACTTCCTTAGGTGTATTAAAGTTACGAGCAATATTCTCTCCAAAACTTGTATATTGATAGTCGAATAGTGTCGCCATATCCCACGGCAAACCGTAAAACGGAGAATCATGGTCAAAATATTTTCTTTTTATCATATCTTGAGCTTTGATTATGGCCAATTGTTGTAGTTCCTCATCGCTTTGTAATGGTGCTAAACTATGTTTTTCTCTTTCCACATTAACAAGAGAAACTACTTCCTTCGCCCAATTTTCAGCAGTAATCGTTGTTGATATATAATCTTTTGCCAAGTAATCATAGGCTACTTCTAAATTTTCTACCTTATCTTGAAAATCCATTGCACGTTTCGTTAATTCTACTAATTGTACACGAGATACAGGATTGTTAGGTGAAAATGTTGTAGTTGATGTACCATTAATAACTCCTACATCAGCCAATGATTCTATTATATCTTTGGCCCAAAATGTCGAAGGATAATCTTTGAACGTTTTTGTATTTTTTTGATCCACTTCAATTTCAAACGCATTGGCTAACATTTTTGAAACATGAGCACGATTTAACGGCTCTTTCGGATTAAATTTACTATTGTTTTGTATAATTCCTAATTCAGCAAGCTTACGAATTTCTTTATAGTAAGGATGTGTTTCAGGTACATCTGTCGCATTTAGGTTAAAATCAGATTCTAAAGAAATCCCCATCGCTCTTGCAATGGCACAAGCAGCTTCTTCCCTTGTGGCAATACTATTTGGCTTAAAAGAACCATCTGAATACAGTTGAATAAAACCTTTATCTACAAAGGATTTAATAGATTCTGCAGCCCAAAACGTTTTTTTCACATCTTTAAAATAGTGAGTGGAAGAATAGGATTGGGAGACTTGTTTAGAACTTTCAACGACGTTTGATGCTTCTGTTTTTGAAAACCATAAAGTGCTTGTTAATACAACAACTAAAGATGTTGTAAGTATTCTCTTCTTTCGCACATCAAACGCCCTCCTTTTATAGTAATCTTTAATATTATAACACAATACTTTTTTTCTTGAGTGAATCCTATGAAGTTGTGAAAAATTAACAAAGTCGATAGAGCTCAAAAAACGCCCTCATTTATGAGGACGCTTTTAGTGTAACTTATTCAATTCCAATAATCTCGAAGGAATCTCCCGTTTGGTTCATCGATCTGTATAAAAACGTTGCGAGCTGACCACGTGTTAAATTGCCATTTGGACTAAAAGTAGTAGGGGTAGTACCAGTCGTAATACTGTAATCTACTAAAGTTTGAATATAAAGTTTAGTATTTGTATCGCTAAGTTTATTCACATCAGTAAATTTCGTTTTAGCCGATCCTGCTAAATTAAGGTCAAAGCTTAAAGTAAGCATTTTCGCTATTTGTGAACGTGTTAACAAGTTATTTGGTTTAAACTCATCCCCATATCCACCGATAATTCCGCGCTCATATAGGGCCGCAATCGCACCATAATATTTGTGACCTTTTGGAACATCTTTAAATCCTGGATTTGTCACATTGGTAGTATCCAAATTTAAAGCATTCGCAATAAATTGTGCCGTCTCACCACGTGTTGCATTTTGATTAGGTTTAAAGCTAGTTGAAGTAATACCAGTTACAATACCTTGGTTGTATAGAGAAACAATCCCTTCATAATGAGAGCTACCAGGTTTTACATCAGTAAACGGATTATTCACTTCTGCAGTAACAGGAACAACAACCGCTGCAGTAGTCGCTAGGGCCATTGTTGTGGCTGTGAAGAGTTTAAACTTTTTGTTTTTTGTTTTTGAGGATGATTTTTTAATCATTAAATAAATCCCCTTTCTATGTATTACATTTATTTTTCATGGTATAAACTTTTAATCTAAAATACTTCATCTGAATAGGTATATTACCATTGTACCATGAGATAAAAATGTTATTAAAGGAAATTATTATTTAAGTTTAGTTAAAATAAACGTTATCTTTTATAGTAACATTATGAACATGTTTTATGCCTAATAGATTCATCACCAATTGAAATTATTGATTTCTATTACTATCAAAAAAGAAAAGCCCTGTAGAGATTTCTCTCCACAAGGCTTATTCTTACTACATATCCATCGGGATGAGACCCTATGTTCATGTAAACTTTAACGATTACTCAGCAACTGTTACTTCTTTTGGTCCTTTAGCAACATTACGTAAAGTATCTTCTACTTCACCTACAAGCGTTACTTTAGGAGTTGCAGTTCCTGTAGTAGAGTCTTTTACAGTTAGTGTAACAGTTTCTCCATCAACTTCGATACCTTTAATAGTATAACCTTCAACAGTGAAGTCACTTTCTTGTACAGAAGCTACATATAAATCTTCAGAGAAAGTAATTACAACTGTGTCATCATTTCCATCTCCTACTATTCCATCAAAAGTAGCACCTGTTAATTCAGGAGCATATTTATCTTCTGCTTCAGTTGAAGAGAATAATAGAGCTGTACCATATACGTTTTTAGCACTTTCAGTTGCTTCTTCATCAGTAGTACGAACAGCGATTTTAGCTGCAGTAGTATCAGTAATATCAGCAACAGTTAAAGTGATATAAGTTTTACCATCTGCTACAGTTGTAGAAATAGCAACAGGAGTTTTCCATTCTACAGTATCAGAAGTATCATCTAATGTATATTCAAAGTCATTTACTGTAGCGTTTGTAATAACTTCATCAAATGTTAATTTGATTGAGTTTTTACCAGTTACTTCTACTTTATCAACATCAACATTAGAAAGAGCTACGATATCTAAAACAGTTTCAAATTGCTCAATGTAGTTACCAGCAACGTCTTGTACACGTCCTACTGATACTGTGTCATCGCCGTCTAATCCACCGTCAATAGTGATTACAACTGCTTTGTTACCGTCAACAGCTTCAACTGTATCTTTAGCACCTAATGCAGCTTCGTTAAATTTGTAGTTAGCTTTGTTAGTAATTGATGAAGCATTCATTACTTCACTGAACTCGATTTTCACTTTGTTGTCAGCAATTTGCTTAACTTGAGTACCGTTTGTTACATTATCAGTATCAACGATAGTTGGCGCCACTAAGTCTTCAACAGTAACATTTGTAGTGAAATCAGCCATTTTATTTTCACGAATTGAAGCATCTGTTACATTTTTAACAGTAAGAGTATATGAACCTCCATTTAATACTGGTGTAGCAATACGATATGTGTTACCACTTAGGTTTGTAACTGAGCTAATCGCTACTACATCACCCGCAGCGTCTTTAAGAATGTAATTAGCTTTATCAGTTGCTCCTAAAACTGATTCGCTAAATGTAACATCAATTTTAGTATTGTCTGTAACAACAACTTTAGATACTGTTGGTGCAGTTACATCTGATACTACATTAGCATTTAGAGTAGCAGCTTCAAATACATTTCCTGTTGCGTCTTGGATTTTTGTTCCTTTTTCATTTTTATATGAAACAAAGATTTTTGCATCCCCAGCAGGTAGTGGATTTTCAAAAGTTAGAGTAACTTCTTTACCATCAACAGTAACATTAGATGCTTTATATGCATTAGTTCCTTTGTATGTGTGATAGTATTCTACATTTTCATTATCAGCATTTACTACATCTTCACTAAATTCAAGTACAACTTGAGTTTCTGTAGCTGATTTAACAGTAGCTGTTGGTGCAGTTACATCAAGAACATAATTGAATGAAGTAGATTGCTTTTCGATAGCAAAGTTTGCATAATCTTTACCACCAGAAACTTCTAGGCTGTGTGAACCTTCAGAAAGGTTTGTTCCTAAAGTAAGGATAGCTTCTGAATCACCAGCAGTAAATGAAGTATTAACAATTGCTAATGTACCGTTATTTAATTTGAAATTTGGAGCTTCTTTTAATGGTTCTGAGAAATTAACTTTTAATGTTTTTGGTCCAATAGCTTCAACTGAAGAAACTGCAGGTGCAGTTGCGTCAAAGAATTTAACAGCTTTAGTTGTTTTTTCTACAACTGATCCATTCGCATCTTTAACATTTTCAACAGTTAATTCTACAGATGCTTGTTGTTCAGCATTAGCAGCTAATGTAAGTACAACTGTGTTGCCATCAGCTTTTGCATCTGCAACAGTTAAATCACCAGTTAATGCATAATTAGCTTCGTTTTCAGCAGATTCAACATCTACTTCGTTGTTGAAAGTTACAGCAACTTGTTTAAGGTTAATTGCTTTAACTGATTCTACTTTAATTGCTTCAACTACGTATGTAACCTTAGCAGAATATTCTTTTTCATCAATAGTAAATGTAACTTCAGTTTCTTTGTTAGCTTCTAAAGCTTTTTCTAAAGTAACAACATGAGTTGTATCATCAGATAAAGTAACATTTAATGTTTTTGCATCTACTACTACTACATCTTTAACTTCTAACTCTACTTCAGGTACTTCTAATTCAACATTAATTGCACGGTATAAGAATGAAGCGAATTGTCCGCGAGTAGTTGAACTTTTTGGATTGTAGTTAGGAGTTTTAGTGATATCGTAGAAGTCTAATACATCGATAGCACCTTGTTGTTCTTTAGAAGCTGAGTCTAAGTCTATAACTTCTCTCTCGAAATCTTGTTCAGCTACAAAGCTTACTAAATCAGTATCGTTTAATGCATCTAATGCACGAACAACTACAAGAGCCATTTGACCACGAGTAATTTTGTTTGAAGCGTTTAGATTGTTGTTTGAACCTTGGAATACGCCAGCATCTTTTACTAATGCAGCATATTCTACTAATTCTGGGTCTTTGTAGTTAACAGGAACATCGTTGAAACGTTGTTTTGTTTTAGCATCAGCTGGAATAGAGTAACCTTTAGATACTAAGTATTTACCTAATAATTTAACAACGTCAGAACGAGTTAATTCTTTGTTAGGTTTGAAAGTACCATCTGGATATCCGTTGATAATTCCTTGATCTGCTAAAGCATTGATTGCTTGTGCGTGACCGTTGTTTTCTACATCAGTAAATCCTGCAGCAGAAGCTACTGGTACGATTGCAGATGCTACTAGTGTTGCTGTAGCAGCTGTTGCTACGAATTTTTTATATTGTGTCATAGAGAAGTTCCTCCTAAAATATCAAATAGTTAATATTCTCATAAATGTTATTGTTAAACTCAATAACTATTTTTATTATAGTAGTAGCATATGTTGGTTGTCAAAGGAAAATAATAGATTGGTATATATTACTGTTTTATTGGTTTAATATTCTAAATTTACCGTTTTATATCAAATAAATAACATATTTAACTACTACTTTCTATATATCGGAAAAACTTTTACAATCTTTACGATACTGTTTCAAAAAATATTAACCCTATAAATTTTATCATATTTTTGACATTTTATAGATTGTCAGTTAATTAAAAATAAAAACCACCAGTCGAACTGGTGGTTTTCTCTGCGCGTGAAACGCTGGGTTACTGGCCCACGTCTAAAGACGCGCTGAATGGTCTGCCAACCGCACTACGTTTCCGACTACCGCTAAA
>NZ_RBZN01000054.1 GCF_003628435.1 Ureibacillus endophyticus
CAAGTGTCGTAACTATTACTGGTGATTCGTACCGTCTTAAGCAACACCTCGAACCAGTAAACGAGTAATTTTGTACACCCTTAAACAAGCATAAATGTACATATTAACGTTGACATTTATACTGATGAAGGTCAAATCCCATATGTAAATCCTTTCTAGTGACCTTCATCACCCCGATGAAGGTCAAATCTCTTGTGAAATTCTGTTCTAGTGACCTTCATTACCACAACATAAGTCAATTCCCCTGTGAAAACCTAATAAGAAAAAGACAATCCCTCCTTGATGCAAGAAAGGATTGTCTTCATTTTAATAAAATTGTTCAGAATAAGTGTAAGGTTCCACTCGCACATTGAGTATTGAGCCTATATTATACACTTGAATTCTCAATCCCAATATTTCTTTTCTACTTTTCGGAAAATCTACAAATACATATCCTTCCGATAATCCTTCAATAGAAAACTTATTGGAATTACCTTCTCGTGTTATGTTCACAATGTTCGCTGTTTTCTCATCCATTTTATATTCACTAAAATCGCCTTCATATTTACTTAAATCTAGTGTTACAACTGGATTTTCCACAATTGAATAGGTATCTAGGTAAAAATGAGCCGGCTTTTCAGTTGCCTTGACCCCATAGCGAATTTTTGTGTTGTTCGCATATTCAACGGTTGCAATGTATTCACCTGGGTTATTTAACAATAAGCAAATTTGATTGAAGCCTAAATATTCTTTACATGTTTTAAACTTAGCTGACTCTTCAATAACCGTTCCATCCATCGTCGATAACGTCACATTTTTAATTGGATCCTTCTCTACATTTAAACGAACATTTGTCGGTAAAACGTCCTTCGTCTCATCAAAATGAATGGTAAATCGTTCATTTTCCTTCGTTACACTCACATAATATTTTTTGCTTTCTAAGGTATTAGAATCATTTTTCAAACGCCCTGAAAGTCCAAGCTTTTGCGTTCCTTCTTTTATTGGGACAATTTGAATATGACTCGAAGCTTTTTTGTTTTGAAGGATTTGCACAACCTGTTCTTCATTTTGTTCAGGTTCATAAGGATTACTGTAAACAACATATCCAAAATTCGACCAACCAAAATCTTTAGCATAATACTCAATCGTTTCAGAGCGAACTTTTTCAGCTTTTGTGATGAAGATTGCTGCTTCCCCTCTAGTAATTGGTTTATTCGGACTAAATGTTGTTTCAGATGTACCAAATGCAATGCCTAATTTATAAAGTGTATAGACTGATTCTTGATGACTACTCAATCGATCAATATCTTTAAATGGGGTAGATTGCATATAAGTTAACGTATTAAACTTGAAAGCTTTTATCAAAATAGAAGACATTTGCGCACGGGTAATTTGATCATGCGGTCCAAATCGTCCATCTGCATAACCACGAAAAATCCCTTTTTCTACTACCGTTGCAATGGCTCCATAATTTCCCGTTTTGGGAGAAACATCTTTAAACTTTGGATTTTTTACAATTTTCGTATCCAAATTTAATAATTTCGCAATAATAGCTGCGGCTTGTCCCCGAGTAATCGAAGCTTCAGGTTTAAACGTACCATCAGGATATCCCCCAATTATTTTCCGCTCAGTAAGTTGCGAAACTGCACTGGCATAGGGTTGATCTTTCGAGACATCAGAAAATTCCACAGCCCTCGCTTTAGCACTTATTTGAGGCATCATTAAACTAACAACAAATACAGTAACGAAAACAAACGATATGTAACGTTTCAAAACCATTTTTTAGTCCCCCTGTAAACTATTATATTAAAACTATAAAGATTTACAGGGAGGTAAACTAGTGGAAATAAAATACAGTTAGAAAATCTCCAAAAGCTTATCAAATCGTTCAATTACATAATCATATTCAATTACAGTCCCGAAACCGTATTCTGCATAAACAAATGGAATTCCTGCAAATCGCGCAGCTTTTAAATCCCCAGCAGTATCTCCAACGTAAACCGAAGATTGTAGGTTGTTCCGTTCCATAAGTAATTTGATATTTTCACCCTTTGAAAGACCGGTTCTACCTGCATTTTCAAAATCTAAAAAGTATTTTTCAAGCTGATGGTATTCATAGAACGCTTCAATGTATCCTTCTTGACAGTTACTGACAATAAATAGTTTGTATTTTTTCGATAATCGGCTCAACACTTCCTTCACATTCGGATAAAGTTGACCACCTTGTTTTTTGATATACTCGCCATCCGCATTAAAACACTCGTCCATTACTTTTTTACGTAACTCTTCATCTAAAGTTGGGAACAATTTTTTACTTATGTCATCGGCTTGTAACCCCATTACACCTTCTAGATCAACCCGTGTTAATTGCATCTTTCCAGCAAGGCATTTCTGTATACTACTATTCCACGCATCAACTATGGTATCAACGGAATCCCAAATGGTACCATCTAAATCAAATATGATACTATCCATTGTTTGGTACACATCCTTATTGGCGAATTTTATATGTTGCCTCTTCAATTACTACATCCTTCTCAACCTTAGCCCCTGCAATCAATACATCAGCAATTTCATTTTCATCCGATTTTTTAAACGTAATATGACAATTTGGAAGAAAAAGTGTAATCGCGTTTTTATTTTCTACCGTTTCAAGACCAAAAACCCGTGCCCAATCTTGAGCAACAGATTCATCTTTTACCGAATAAGTAATTTCCTTAATCTTTAAGTCCCCCAATGGATGCTCAACAATCGTACCGAGTTTCACCAACTCATCAAACCGTTCTTCATCGGTTCCTTCCCACTGGATTAAAAACGGAAAATCCACTTCTACATCTTTTTTTCCAAAGTGCAATAATTGCCACTTCACAATGGAGCCATCTGGACGAACTCTAGAAAAATGTTGTGGTCCATCCACTTCATAACCTTCCTTTAAAAGTCGCACTGCATCCTCTTCTATTGTCGAAGTGCGAAATGCTAATCTCGTGAATCCATTTTTATAGTGACGTTTTTTATAGGATTCATGCAACGTATGTGGAATGGCTGCAGATTTTTCTAGCAATGCTTCGTCAAAAACGCCGATAAACTCAATGTAAGTAAACCCAAAATAACATAACGAATTATATGTACCCCACATTTCGTGCTTCCCACCAAGCACGGTATGTAGGCCCATTTTCTTTGTTTCATCTACTAAATCTTCAGGCTTGTCCACAAAATGAACAATGTGATCTAGTTCGTACATGCTGAATCCTCCGCAGATTCCTGTAGCGATTCATCCCAATCTTTACTTACATCGACCCAAGCATTAGCGCCTGAATATTCCAATAATTCTGCGCATGTTAATTCGATTGCCGAGTTCGCACTTCCACAAGCCGGGTATACGGTTTCGAATCGTTTCATCGACACATCTAAGAAAATATCTAACGGATTTGCTAGTCCAAATGGGCAAACGCCTCCAATGATATGGCCTGTTTGTTCTACCACTTCTTCTGCACTTAACATTTTTGGCTTTGTTCCAAATTGTTCTTTAAATTTTTTATTATCAATTTTTGAGTCACCTGCTGTAACTACTAAGAATGCATTTCCTTCTTTATCTTTAAAAGATAATGTTTTCGCAATTTTCGCTGGAATCACATTTAACGCATTTGCCGCTTGATCCACTGTTGCACTGGATTGATTAAATTCTAAAATATCTTGTTCTCGATTATATTTTTTGAAATGTTCTTTTACGCTTGCAATTGACATGTTGAAACCTCTCTTTTCTTACCAAATGATTTTGTACCCTATTATACAGGGAAATATTAGAAAGTATAAATAAAACACCCCCTAACCCAAGAAAGTGTTAAAGGTGTTTCTTAGAAATTAGGTATTTTATTAAAGCAAAATATCTTATTCCATTCTTTTGGCTGTTCCATTACTACTTTCTTTAACTTCCTCCTTAGTAAATCACCTCTAAATTCAGTTTATTATGAATAGATTTATGAAGTAAAGTTTTGCCAGAAAATAAATAAAGAGCCTTCTTCAGAATATCTCTGAAAAAAGCTCTGAATGTTTAACGGTTATAGCGATTAATTAAATCAACAAATGCATCGACAAATACTTGTAGGAATTGAGTCGTTTTTTCCTCTTTGAATTTCCCATTGTCATCAAAAAGTGTGCTGGAGTTGGCAATGTATGCTTCCGGCTGTTGTAAAATTGGCATATTTAGGAACACTAGACATTGACGCAAATGATGGTTTGCTCCAAAGCCACTTAAATTCCCCATAGATTGACTGATAATCGCGGCAGGCTTTCCATTCCATGCGCTTTGTCCATAAGGTCTTGAACCCACATCAATTGCATTTTTTAAAGCACCAGGAATGGAACGATTATATTCAGGCGTTATAAATAAAATTGCATCCATTTCCTTTAACGTGTTTCGGAATGTTGTATATTCTTCAGGAGAAGTATTTTCATTATCAATATCTTCATTGTACAAAGGAAGATTACCGATATCGATAAATTGAGTTTCATAATCTTGTGGGAAAAGTTGTGCTACATTTTCGCCAATTTTTTTGGAATACGATTCTTTACGTAAACTACCACTAATAATACCGACTTTCACCATTACAATCACCCTTACTCTAATATTAAAAACCGTTAGTATTATATCCTCTTCTTGGTAATTTAAACCCAAACAAAACAAAAAGACTAGGGAATCCTAGTCCAGTGTCGTACCTAATAATTCAACTAATACTTTTGCTGTTTCTTCTTTTCCTTCTACTCTTTCCACTTCTCCAGTAGATGACACGATATAATGCGGCTCATGCACACCATATAAAGAATTTGAGCTATTTGCAACCATATATGTAGCATTAGATGTTTCCATGCGTAGTTTTGCACGATGGATTAAATAGTCCACATCATCTGTCGCTTCTAATTTAAAGCCAATTAACGTTGTATCTGGTGCCCATTCTTTAATTTGCCCTAACACTTTTGGCGCTTTTTTAAAGTGAATTATTGGGGGTTCATCAGACGGCATTTTTCCCTTTTCCTCGATCAGATTTCCTGACTGGTCATATACTTTATCAATAATCCAATCGGAACCTGCTGCTGCCATAATAACAAAATCGATATGTTCCGTTTGTACGATAGATTTAATTTTTTCACCTAAATCTTCTATACCTTCAAACATAATCGTTCTCATAGATTTTGCGTTCGTTGGAAGTGTTGCAAAATAGCCATGTAAATAAATGACTTCCGCTCCATTTGCAAGGGCAGATTCTGCTAAGTAACACCCCATTGTACCTTTAGATAAATTCGTATGACCGCGCACACGATCCCATTTTTCTAATGTTCCACCACTTGTGATCAATACTTTTTTGCCACTTAACTTTTTCACACCATCACCCGTATCTATATCTATTCATAGAACAAGTTTAACTGACTTTCACAAAAATTTCATTAATTTCATTCATATATTGCTAACATGTAAGGTAAAAAATCTATCATCTAGTTTATTTGGTCCATTATAAAGTTAAAAATGTAATCAAGGATAACAGTATCGATGTAATAAGCATAGCGATGAATGGACGTAATGCTTTTGAACGCAATTCTTTTAGGTTTACATTTAACCCCAGCCCCACCATTGCCATTGTTAGTAATAAGGTCGTAATATTGGATAGATTATTTAAGACACTTTCATGAACGATTATCCATTCCCCCAACACATAGCTCCCAAACAAGCTCATCACCAAAAATCCAATTAAAAACCACGGAAACTCGATTTTCATATCAGATTGGGCTTTCCCTGTACGTTTCATCCAAATAATCAGGATAAAACATAATGGAACAAGAAGGAAAACTCGTCCTAGTTTTGCTAAAAGTGCGACTGCTAAAGCATCCTGTCCGGCTGGTGCTGAAGCTAACGCAACATGGGCTATTTCATGTAAGCTGATTCCCGACCAAATCCCATACTGGATATCCGTCAGATCTAAAAAGGGTTTTAAAAGAATATACCCAATGGAAAATACTGTCCCAACAAGGGCGATAATTCCTGCCCCTATTGCAGTATCCTCTTCCTTTGCCTTCAATATGGGTGAAACGGCGGCAATTGCTGCTGCACCGCATATCCCCGTTCCGATTCCTAGCAGTAAAGATAATGAAAAATCGGCTTTCAATTTTTTAGCTAACCACATCGTTAACAAAATAGAAAAGATAATAGTTCCAATATCTCTTACAAGTAATCCCATTCCTTGATGGAAAACGACTTCCATATTTAATTTGAGCCCATATAAAATAATGGCATAACGTAATAATTTTTTTGATGAATATTGGATTCCTGAACGAATCATTTCTGGATAACCAAATAATTGTCGATATATTACAGCAATAATAATCGCAATTGCTAACGGTCCAATGTAAGCTAATCCGGGTACTTTTGCCATAACAAATCCCAAAATCGCGATTGCGAAAGTGAAGAAAATCCCTGCTAACCATAATAAATTTTTTGTAAAGGTTTCTGATTTCCTTACATATTCTTCTGTCTCCTCATGATGCAATTTGTTCACGTCCTTATATTTTCTTAATTCATCATATGCTTGTTTTTATCATAAGGAAAATAAATTATAATAATCATTATGATAAGTAAATGATTATAGTTGAAAGGACGTAAAAAATGGATCAGCAACTACTCGTTTTTGTCACAGTTGTAGAGAAGCAAAATTTCTCCAGAGCAGCGGAAACCTTACACATGACTCAGCCTGCTGTCAGCCAACATATTCAAATGCTTGAACGCAGTGTTGGAACGAAACTTTTAAATCGGAGTAATAAGTATGTCCACTTAAATAAAGCGGGGGAAATTGTTTATCATCATGCAAAAGAGATTCTTGGTCTTTATACGAAAATGAGGAATTTAGTAGATGACCTAACAAATACTGCAACTGGAGAGCTTTCGATTGGGGCAAGTTATACATTTGGTGAGTATGTCCTACCACATATTATTGCAAGACTACGAGAACAATTCCCTTTAATCAAACCAACCATCACTATTGGTAATACGTATGAGATTGAAGAACTGATGACGAACAATCAAATTGATGTAGGCATTGTCGAAGGAGAAATCAAAAGTAAAAAGCTCCATGTTGAGGATATTGCGGAGGATTTCATGTCTATCATCGTCTCTGGTAAACACCCTTTCGCTATGCATAAGGATTTAACACTACAGGATTTACAAAACGAGACGTGGATTGTCCGAGAAAAGGGTTCAGGGACAAGAGAAGCAACGGACGGAATGTTTGAGAAATTTCAATTTAGTCCCAAAGATATGATGGAGTTCGGAAGTACACAGATTATTAAAGAATCCGTAGAGGCAGGGCTTGGCGTATCCCTTTTATCACACTGGGCCATTCACAAAGAGTTGAAATTAGAAAAGCTGGCAATTTTAAAAATCCAAGGATTCCCTATTATCCGTAAATTTTCCCTTGTTACGCCATCCACAAAATTTCAAACAAAAGCATCAGAAGTTTTTGTTACACTTTTAAAAGATAAAGAAGGATACAATATTATTTAAAAAATTGGACTGTTAATCAATGTATATATTAACAGTCCAACATAAACTATTTCGATTGTTTCACAGATACTAACTCCGTAATAATTTTTCCATCACCCGTTGTACTTTTTATAATGCCGATTCCCCTTGCTAAATATTCCCTTGAACCATCCGCATACTTTAAAATCACTACATTTTTAAACGTTCCTGCTTTTACTTTTATCGTTTTCGTTGTGCTTTCTACTAACACATCTAATTCTTCGTAATACATGATTGGTTGTTTTACATGACTACCTTGTTTTAGTGGTAACGGAACATTGATAAAAATAAAATCCGAACTTGCAACTCCAATTAATAAACGATCTTTCGTTTCAATATATGTGTAATTTGGTAAATCCGGATATAACGAGCTTTTTGGATTATAGAGATGTGTGTACTCTCCATCTTTTTTTACTATAAAGGATTCTTTTGCATCATCTAAAAAGGACGGATTATATGTGAGGATTAAACCTTCGCTTGGCACAAGTCCACCGGTTACCGTACCATTTGTCGCCTTTGGATTTTTAGTTGTAAGTGCAACGGAATAAACATACCCTTCTAACTTCCCACTTTTTATATAAGACCAACCATTTGATGAAGAAAGTACTGTTACTTTTGAGTGATTTTTAATCGTCCCTAGTTGTTCTGCATTTTGTTTCGGTTCTGCTCGTAGGATGATGTCGTTTTTAGCATTGACATACATTTCCGTTGTTCCTGCTGCAGTCACGGCATCTTCTGCGTATACAAAGGTAAAACCAAACAGAAGTAAAATTACTAAGACTATTTTTTTCAAATGGAAACCTCCCTCTCTATTACCTTCAACATAGGAATATATGGTCATAAGTTATGTAATTATTCACACAAAAAAAGAGATTTAAGTAAATAAGGATTACTCTCCTTAAATTGCTAGCCCCTAAAATATCATTTTTATATTATTATTGTAACGGAGGTGAAACAAATGATAAAAATTTATGAATATCCAGTGATTTTTGCAGTAGAAGACCAAACTACAGAAGAAGGGGATTTTCCCGTTTACATACGAATACCTGACCTGATGGATGCTGGTTTTAACCTAGCATCTTCAAGCAGTCATACTGAAGACGATATTATCTCAATAGCAAGAGATTGTATGAAAATTGCTATCCAAGATGGTCTACGTCGAGATTTACATATGCCTGTCCCTTCAAAACTTCGTGAAATTGATTTAAAAAAACATCTTTATCTTTATGAAGAAGAGTCAATCGAATTAAGAAGCATTGCCATCGAGTGGATTAAAACAGAAATTTAAACGAAAAAAGCTGGCCATCGTACACCTTTCAAAAAGGTAGATGGCTAGCTTTATATTTATTGTTTATCTGTAGACACTCTCACAAGTTCCTGCAGCTGGTTCATAATAACAATGGTTTTTAAATTGTCCCGCAAATGGTTGACCATACCAAGTTGGAGGACATGGTGCGTATGGGTTAAAGTACCATAGAGAATATTTTCCTGGTAGTTGTCTCCAATAATCTAACACTTGCCGTGCTAATTTTTGTTCGTTCGGTCTCGCTCTGTTATAGAATAAATTCCCCTTTTGAACGGCTTCAAAGGAGTAATTCCCTCCTTGAACCTGATAAATCACGTCTTCAATCGTTCTAACGTCTCTAAAGTCCAAACAGTCTGCAATGGCACGGTTCACAATGACGTTTCCTACATACAACATCCCTTGATTTCCTTCGCCTTCCGCTTCCGCCCTCATCATTCTTGCTACTAAATCGATATCTGCATCACGATATTTTACTCTTGGCATCTTCTCACCCCAAAAATATACTATGAAACTAAAACTATATTGATGTTATAGGGTATGCGATTAATTTACTTTCGTGATTCCTTTCATGTGCAATATAAAAAGAGGTCGAAACAGTAAGTCTCGACCTCTTTAATAAATAATTATTCTTCGTCCATGAATGGATAAGCGATATCTGTTGTTGGCGCGAAGTTTTCTTTGATGACACGTGGAGTTGTCCAACGAATCATGTTAAATACTGAACCGGCTTTATCGTTTGTACCAGAACCACGAGAACCACCAAATGGTTGTTGGTTAATCATCGCACCTGTTGGTTTATCATTGATATAGAAGTTACCAGCAGCGCCTGATAAACGGTTTTCTAAGTGCATGATTGCTGTACGATCTTGTGCGAAGATGGCACCTGTTAATGCGTACATAGAAGCACTATCTACTGAATCTAATGTTTCTTCTAATTTTTCATTTTCATAAACATAGATTGTTAATACTGGTCCGAAGATTTCTTCTACCATTGTTTTAAAGTTTGGATTTGACGTAACGATGATTGTAGGTTGAATGAAATATCCAACTGAATCATCATACGTACCACCAGCGATAATTTCTGCATCTTCTGCTTCCCTAGCATACTCAATATAGCTTGTAATTGAGTCAAATGCAGCTTTATCAATAACAGCACCCATGAAGTTACGGAAGTCACGAACATCCCCAACTTTAAGTTTTGCTGTTTGTTCTAATAAACCAGCTTTTACATCTTCCCAAATGCTTGCAGGAATGTAAGCACGAGAAGCAGCTGAACATTTTTGTCCTTGGTATTCAAAAGCACCACGAACAAGGTTAGATACTACTTTATCAACTTGAGCTGTTTCGTGTGCAAATACAAAGTCTTTACCACCAGTTTCACCTACTAAACGTGGGTAAGATTGATAGTTTGCAATGTTTTCCCCAACGTTTTTCCAAATTGTTTGGAATGTAGCTGTTGAACCAGTGAAGTGGAATCCAGCCATACGTGGGTCTGTTAATACGATTTCAGAAACTTGAGAACCACGTGATGGTACAAAGTTAATAACACCTTTTGGTAATCCAGCTTCTTCTAAAATACGCATGAAGTAATAGTTTGCAAGAATTGAAGTTGTCGCAGGTTTCCAAACTACAACGTTCCCCATCATAGCAGGTGCAGATGGTAAGTTACCACCGATTGCTGTGAAGTTAAATGGTGAAATCGCTAATACGAAACCATCTAATGGACGGTAATCTAAACGATTCCATACATTTTTCATGCTATCTGGTTGGATTTGATACACTTGGTTTGCATAATCTACACCGAAACGTAAGAAGTCTGCTAATTCTTGTGCAGAGTCGATTTCAGCTTGGATCACAGTTTTTGATTGACCTAACATTGTTGCAGCATTCATAAGATCACGGTATGGACCAGAGATTAAATCAGCTGCTTTTAAGAAAATTGCTGCGCGGTGCTCCCATGGCATATTTGCCCAAGATTCTTTTGCAGCCATTGCCGCTTCTACTGCAGCACGTAATTCTGGTTCGCCCGCTTCTGAATAATTTGCTAAAACATGTTGATGATTATGTGGCATAACTACTTGTTTTACTGTATCTGTTTTTATATTTTCGCCATTAATAATTACAGGGATATCTACTACAATATTTGATTGACGGTTTAATTCTGCTTTTAGTGTTTCTCTTTCTTTTGTACCTGGTGCATATGTATATCCAGGTTCGTTCTTAGGTGTCGGTATTTTGAAAATTCCGTTACTCATTTGACAATTCCCTCCTGATGTTTAAAAATACTTTCCCTAATAATAGACAAAACATCTATATATTATTTTAATATTATTACCTCAGAATGATTTCTATTATAAATCTGGAGATAACAATATACTTCTTGAATTTTAGTTTAAAATGAGCAAAAAAGCTACAAAAAGATGTTTTTTTTAGAAAAAATAATGTTTAGAAATTTCAAAATCGTCTATACTATTAGAGATTTCACTTCTAATCTGTGATTTGGGAGGGTTAACCCGATGAGTAAGGAAGATTGAACTCGGAAGGAACCATCTGTACTGAGAAAGCGATTCTTTTTAAGAAAAGCGAGGCAGACGTGTCATGGATTTAATGTAAGATGAAATCAAACCCGGAATTTAATTTCCGGGCTTTTTTTAATTACGTTTCTTTTATTAAGGGTGAAACACCATATTCAATATGATGTAAATCCCGCTTCTTGACTAGCTTTAACGTTGCAACAATTAAAAAGCTAACAATAACTAATAATAGCCATGAACTTACTTTACCTAAATGCACAAGACTCCATGCTTCTGTTTGATTGGGATATTGCCAAGCACCGAAAAATGTGGCGATATTTTCTGCAACCCAAATAAAAAATCCAATCAATACAAAGGAAAGTACTAATGGCATTCTGTACGTCTTTCCGTTCACGACATATGTGACGTAAGATTTCCAAAAGACGATGATTACAAGAGCTGATAACCACCAACGAATATCGATCCAAAAATGGTGTGTGAAAAAGTTTAAATAAATTGCAGCTGCTAATGGCACGACAATGAAAAATGAAGGCCAATTGAACAGTTCAACTTGTATTCTTCGCCACGCTTGGCAAAGGTAACTTGCAACACTTGCATACATAAAACCGCTATATAATGGAACACCAAAAACTTTTGTATAAGCGTCCTCTGGATAAGACCAAGACCCCATGTGGACTTTAAATATTTCAAGGGCAAGACCAATAATATGAAACAATGTAATGACCTTTAATTCATCTCGTGTTTCAATTCCTGAACGCACCATCCACCACTGCATCAAAAGGAAGATAATCAGTAGCCAATCATATCGTGGAAGAAATGGAAGTGGAATGTATTTGGTAATGGCAAGGGAGGCAAAAATCACAACGGGAAATAAACAAGATAATGCCTGTTGCCATCCAAAATAAAAGAGTTGTTTGAGACTTCTCAATTTACACCCTCCTATTCCTCATCCATTCGATACTCTAAAATATCTCCAGGCTGACAATCTAAAGCTTTACAAATGGCATCTAAAGTAGAAATTCGAATCGCTTTTGCCTTGCCATTCTTTAAAATAGAGAGGTTGGCCATTGTAATTCCTACTTTTTCTGATAGCTCTGTTACACTCATTTTTCGTTTTGCTAACATAACATCTATATTTATAATAATCGCCATTGATTTCACCTCTAGACCGTTAAATCATTTTCTTCTTTTATATTAATTGCCTCTTGTAAAAGTCTTTGTAATACAGCTGCAAACACTCCAACAACCATTGAAGCCAAAATTAAAACCATGTTAATTAAAATTAGTCCTGGCGCATCGTCACGTTCTGCAATTAAATAAAACAATGGTAAACCTACAACATAAATGACACTAATTGCTATTGCACAAAATTTAAGGTTCTTTAATGCATCGACAGAGAATTGAGAAAATGCAAAGTTGTGGTCAATGTAAGTAAGAAGTTTCATTGATTGATATAGGGCTAGATAATAAGGAATTGCTGCTCCATACATCACTAGCCAAATTAAATATTTAATAAATGTAAACTCAGGATATAATTCAGCTCCAAATAAACCAACTTCAGGAACGATAAATATACATATGGCTAATATTGGCAGACCCATTAATATTACTGCAATTTTTAGAAAGAGTGTTGTTCCTCTTTTCATATTTTAGCACCTCACTAATGTTTTTTCATTTTGAATTTACCACACCATTTATCGTTTTACAATAAATTTTTATTTAATTAGATAATAAAATTATTGAATATGACCCAAATCTATTAATAGATTTAAAATCTATTTTTTTGGTATATTCTGATAGATTCAGTCATATAAATATTAGTACGTCCCATTATTCTAAAATTTCTAAATAAATTATCATTTTTCATCTACACTCAAAATCGATATTATGATTATTGCAGAATATCTAAATCTAATGGAACTAGAATTCTTGAAAGGAAGTGCACTAAATATGGTAGGAAGAAATGATTTATGTCCGTGCGGTAGTGGAAAAAAATATAAAAAGTGTTGTGAAAATAATAAACAAGATACAATGAAAGAAATATTAATGTTTGAAGAGATCGAACAAATTCTTCAAACGTTTTATAATGTATATCCTGAAAGAAGCGATATAAAGGAATATATTGAAGCGGTAAACAAATGGCTGCCTCATTTAAAAAATCACTTACAAAGAGAGTTAATTGAAGCTGTTGCACTTGACGACTTTTTCTTCCACCAACGCCACGATATATGGGCAAACTACTTAAAACGTGTGAAGAAAAAGGCAATCCGACCTGGAATTATTGAACTACTAAACCTTTGGGACGAACCAAGACTATTTATCGGTCAAGTGGATAAAGTGGAAAATCAATATTTATTCGCAACTTGTACATTAACTAAACAGCAAATTCGTATCCGTCGCGAATCAAATCGTCCAGTGCCAGAAGGTATGCAAGTATTTGCCTTTATCTTGCCAGAAAGCGCGACAGAAGAACATTGTTATTTAGCAGTTTCAACATTAATTTTCTACCCAGAAAACTATAAACAAGTATTCGAAAACTTTGCAAAAGGTTTCGATTCTTCAAAACAATCGGTTGCTGTGTTCTTAAAGGAAAATCACCTGAACTTCTGGCAGCATTTAGTTGAATTTGGCTATACAGGTGAAGAATATACATCCTTCGAAATTGAAGTTGTAGATTTAACAAAACAATTCCTACAAGAACGTAATCTTGAATCAAATGGCTTAGTGGAGACATTAGAGGATTATTTAGTAGAGAAAAAACCAAAAGCAAGAAAAGCGGCGGCAATCGCAGCTGGTTCAATTCGATTTGCTCAAGAACGCAACATTTTAGAAACAACATATACAGTAAAAGAGATTGCGGAAAGTTTCAATGTTTCAGCTTCTTCTTTAAACAAATATTACCAAGAACTATTACAATACGTAGCAGTTCCGGTATAAAAATAAGCGGCGAAAAACAAAATTTGTTTTTCACCGCTTTTTATATATCAAGGCATTATTTTTCGTATATTTTCATTAATTCTTGCCCTAAAAATTGAAGTTTTTCCCCGACTGAACATTGTTCGATACAAAAACGATGTGCATTTGATTTACCAATTTTATTGCGTAAATCCTTTTTTATAGGGCAATCATTACAATACGTATCCGTTAGTTCATCTATATCTTTAATAACAGTACTTTTGTTCACGCAACTCCCCCTCTTTCGTGTTTCACTATTCTACTATTAAATTTTTTATTTTGTAAAGTGCACTCATTGGAAGTGCTCGCATTTATATTTTATTTTCTCACAATAAGATATAATATGGGTAAATTTCAATCAAATATTTCAAAAAAAGAAGGGATATTTATGTTAGAAGTTTATATTGATGGTGCAAGTGCAGGCAACCCCGGTCCGAGTGGAATTGGCATTTTTATTAAGGGTGAAGGCCAACTAATAAAAATCAGTGAATACATAGGAGAAACAAATAATCATATTGCCGAATTTACCGCATTAATTCGAGGGTTGGAGGAAGCAAAAAAACTTGGATCTTCCCTTGTATCCGTTCGTTCCGATTCAAAAATAGTCGTTGCATCTGTAGAAAAGCAATATGTGAAAAATGAGCTTTATCAGCCACTATTGCAACAAGCGATTCGTCTAACAGAACAATTTGATTTATTTTTTATTAAATGGATTCCCGATAACCAAAATAAAGCTGCAGATGCCCTTGCAAGGGAAGCTATATTAAAAGGAAAAACTTCCTAAGATGCTCGCCTCTTTTGTTATGAGGCGAGTTTTTTAGAGAGCTTCATCATAACATCAACCAATTGTAACCCCAGATAATATCCTTGTTTATATTTATATGCTATGCAGAAAAGCGTTAAAATGTAAAAGGGAAAGTGGGGGTAATTATTTTTCTTTATCGGCTTTTGAATAGTATTTTATGCTGGTATTCGATTTTCATCGGCGGGATGACGACAGTTTTTATTCTAATTTCTTTATGTTTTGCATTCATCCAAGTTATGAAGACGATTTTTTCTAAATTCGAATGTAATTTTGGTATTCATCGGGCTCATGAAGACAGTTTCCCTTCAGATTTCCTCCGATTTTTGCATTCATCCAAGTTATAAAGTCGATTTCCGATGTACCATCCACTTAATTCATTATTGAATAACTTCCTAATCAACCGCACATCTTAAATTTAACTTGAGCAGTCCTTCCAATAAAAATTCACAAAAAAAGCATATAAAGAACCTTTATATGCTCATAAATTTTATTTGGATTCTACCTTATTTAGCAACGCACCAATTGCACCCGTAAAACCGCAATTTGGCAAAAAGATTGGGTTGTGTTTCTTTAATTTTGTGTAATTCCCAATTACCTTTTTTAAGTGGTCATTGTTTTGTAATGTTGACCCTATGTATACAATTGCTTCGGTTTTCTTTTCTTCGGCAAATTGAATACTTAGCGTTGTAATCACTTCACCGACAAGTGCTTGTACCGTTGCAAGTAAGTCATTTTCTTCATGTTCTTTCTTTTTCGTGATGTTTACTTTTCCGAAGTTACTTGCGGTTAAATGCCCTTCAATTGGTGGTTCCATTCCTTGGAAAATGTCTTTCACAAATAAATCGATAGAATCTCGATTTCCCTGAGATGCTCTTGTTGTAATTTCGTTAAAGTTCGAAATTCCTGTCATTATAGTAGATAAACCTGTTAATGTTCCGCCACCAACACCCGTTCCACCAACACGGAAGTGATTTTTTCCTTCCATATAATGAATGGAAGTACCTGTACCGATATTTGTAATAATGCTTCGCTCAATAGCATGTCCATCTTTTTCTAATAAATATTGGACACCTTTGATCGTTGCTTCAAATTCAACTAAATATTGAATCGATTTCATCGTATTTAAAACTTCTAACAGTTGTTGCGTTCGTCCACCCGTTAATCCAATCTCTTCAATAAAAGGATTTGCTTCAATCCAATCCTTCACTTTCGAAAAATCATTGGAGGGGAAAATTTTATATTCTAAGTCATTGTTTTCATTTATATATACGACTTTTGTTAATGTTCCCCCGGCGTCTATTCCAATTACATTTTGCATACACGTTCTCCTTTTTTCTACTCCCTTTCTAAACTTTAACTTTCTTAAAATATTAGTGCAATAATTTTTAGTAAAAAGGAAGAAAATCTAAGTTAAGAAATTTTTACTGGTTCTTTCGTAAATAAATTTCGTTTTTCGAATTCTTGTATTATTCGTTTCTCGTGTTTTCTAATTAATTGATATAGTTTTCGCTCAATTGATTGAGTGGATAAGTTTCTAAATGTGAATTCATTTATGTCTTCATTATCTTTAAGCAAGTATTGTAAAGTCATTACTTCTGTTTTAGGAAACGTGCAATGATGCAAGCGATTAATTTTCGATAGTGACTTTAATCCACTACGAGTAATTAATACTCTATTTTTAATATCTTCTATAATATTGGTTAAAAACAATTTAACTTCTTCATTCGGATTAATCATTATTTTTTGTAAAACTTGTGTTTCGCCTTGTTCGTCCGTTTTTTCTTCTTCATAAATATCAAAATCTAGTTGTTTGTTCAAGATTTTAATTTCATCTACTTGAAGATTCAACGATGACACTTTTCCAGAAATATAAGTGATATTCAAATCAAATGTCTCATCTAATTGTTGAAGCTCACTAAAGACCATGCTAAATTCGTTGGTTTGTTGTTTTTCAATTATTGTTTCCCCATTTGTTGCTTTGAAAATTTCAAACAAACTAATGGCATCTGCTAATGCTCGGTGTTGTGTTTCCATTTCAATTTGAAGTTTTTCCATTAAACCAGCTAAGCTAGGCTGCTCTTTAATTTGGTTTTCTATCATATATTTCTGTTGAAAATCGATAATTGGATACAAGAAACTAGCATCTATATGATTGCGATTTAATTCATCTTCCAATACTTTTCGGTCAAACTCTCCAAACGTCACAAGGATTGAATCATCACTACACCACTTTATAAAGTCTTGAATAACTGTTTGAAAAGACTTTGCGCATAGCAGTTGTTCTGTCTTGATCCCTGTTAACTTTTGTATATGTGAATTTAATTTTTTAAATTTATATGGTTGAATGAGCTGCGAAAAAAATTGTTGGTCTCCGTTTGGCAACCATTTAACGGCACCAATTTCAATAATATATTGTTTGCCACGAATTAATGTCGCTTCAACATCGATAAAAATAAAACTGTGTTTGCGAACCATTATTCCACCTTTGCTTTCTAACATAAGTTTATGTGTGTAAAATCTATTATTCTCATATTGTATCGAATATGCAATAGAATAACACGAATATATTATGAAAATAGTTTTTTGAGAAATAATAAATGAAAGAATCGACCCGCGCTAGAACTGATTTTGAACATTCTTAGAGATTCTATTTTTAATTTCCTTCAAATTGAGGTACGATAGTATTGATATATGTATGTAATGAACGAAAGGAATTACCAAAATGAATAACAAAGAACTCCTGAAAGATGCAATGAGAGTCTTAAAAGCAACGAGCCGAACTTTTTATATACCGATAACTTTTTTACAAAAAGAACTTAAAACAGCAGTAGCCACTGCTTATTTAATGATGCGTGCAATTGATGAAATTGAAGATAATGAAAATCCAGCCGTGACAAATGAACTGAAACATTCGATTTTAACTGAAGTTAGTAAACTGATACTGGAACCAACATTTGATGAGGAAAAATATTTACAAATTCTTGCTCCTGTAAAAGAGTATATGCCTGAAGTAACGCTTCGTTTGGGTGACTGGATTCGTCTTATTCCAGAAGAGGCAGTGGAAATTGTAAAAAATTCAACAAGTGAAATGGCAGAGGGTATGGGGAAATGGGCATTAGCGAACTTCCAAGTCAAAACAAAAGAAGATTTGGATGACTACACATACTATGTTGCTGGACTTGTTGGAGTCATGCTTTCTCAATTATGGGAACAGTTTGCTGGCGTGAAAACAGATAGAGATTTAGCAATTGGCTATGGTCGAGGATTACAATTAGTGAACATTCTTAGTAATCAACAAGAAGATATGGAAGAACGAGGCGTAAGCTTTGTGCCAGAAGGTTGGACACGTTCAGATTTATTTGGATATGCAGAAGAAAATTTAGAAAAAGCCGATAGATATATGAAGGATGTTAATAAACGTTCGATTTTATTATTCTGTCGTTTACCTTTAGCGCTTGCTCACAAAACATTAAAAGCGTTAAAAGAAGGCAAAGAAAAAATGTCTCGTGAAGAAGTTGAACAAACAGTCGAAGAAGTACAAATCGATTAAAAAGAGTAGATGCACTAAAATTAATCGCACCTACTCCGGGGAGTGTCCTTAATACTTTAGGGCACTCCTTATACATTCTTCTCTAAATAAATCTTTCGTTCCTCAAATGGAACCATATCTCCACCTGTAGACCAAATGAGATGTGTGGCATTTTCCATTTTCGATGTTAAACCATTCTCTTCTAAATACTGCTTTCCTTCACTTATTAGTTGGATTGGACCGAATACACCAGCGTGGGCTGATGGTTCCATGAAAATATTCTCCTGCTCATACATCCCTTTTAAACTCCTGAACAGAAAACTATCATCTACTGTATAACAACCACTTAAAACAGGCTCCATTATTTTACCTACAAATTTTGAAGCTCTCCCAACTGCAAGTCCATCAGCTTCCGTTTTGTTGTTTAATCCTATATCATTCACCGATATTCCATCATGTAATCCTGTCATCAATCCAAGTAACATACATGGCGATTGTAGCGGTTCCCCGAAGAAAATATGGACATTCTCACCAAAAATCATTTTTAGTCCAAAAGCAATTCCACCTGGAGCTCCACCTACACCACAGGGTATATACACAAATAACGGATGATTTGCATCTACTAGTATGTCTTGATCTTGTAACTGTTTTTCTAGCCGTAATGCAGCAACGGAATAGCCAGCAAATAAATCAACTGAATTTTCATCATCTACAAAATGACATTTCGGATTTTGCTGTGCTTGTTTACGCCCTTCTTCTACCGCCTTACTATAATCAGATTCGTATTCAATCACAGTTACTCCTTTATCACGAAGAAGTTGCTTTTTCCATGCCTTTGCATCATGTGACATATGGACGGTAACTTGGAAACCGAGTTTCGCACTAATAATGCCGATACTTAAACCTAAATTGCCCGTTGAACCAACAGCTATTTGGTATTCGCTGAATAGTTTTTTGCAGCTTTCATCAGCTAACTTTGCATAATTATCTTCTATTGTAAGTAATCCATGCTCCATTGCAATTGTTTCAGCAAATTTCAATACTTCATAAATTCCTCCCCGGGCTTTGATCCGTATTGTCAAAACTTATATATATAAATCGCTAATAATCGTTGGTTTTACAGTCTTTTATGCAAAAAAACTTGCCACCCCCTGAATTTTGATGTTAGTTGAGGTTACCACACCACACAACT
>NZ_RBZN01000055.1 GCF_003628435.1 Ureibacillus endophyticus
CAAAGAGGTCACACCCGTTCCCATACCGAACACGGAAGTTAAGCTCTTTAGCGCCGATGGTAGTTGGGGGCTTCCCCCTGTGAGAGTAGGACGTTGCTAGGCAAATAAAAACCACCACTATTATTTAGTGGTGGTTTTTTGTATTTGGAAAAAGTTAATCAATTTTTATAGAATACTAGTAAGTTTTCTATAGTGAAATTTATAGTTTGAAAAATTAATATATATTAGAACCTAATGCTGTTTTTCAGCGTTATGAATAGTATATGTATGAAGGATTCCATAACATTATCAAAGCATTAAAAAAGCTGGGGAATAAAGAGGGGAAATTATTTAATGGGGAGAGGGAATTTGTGAAGTATGTGATATTTGATTTTGATGGAACACTTGTTGACTCAAAGTTAGCAATATTAGAGGCCTGGAATACGATTGCAGAAAAGTATCGGTTTAAAAAGGTGGACGAAAGTGAAATTGATGAGATAAAAAAGCTTACGATGAATGAACGAAGTAAACGTTTTGACTTTCCTTTATACAAATTACCGATTGTAATGCCACTGTTTTACCAAACATATAAAAAGTCTCTAGAAGAAGTAGAACTTTTTAAGGGAATAAAAGATTTATTTGAACAATTGAACGTTAATGGATATAACATTGCCATAATTTCTTCAAATGCAAAGGAAAATATTGAAGCGTTATTAAAAAGACAGCAGATAAATAATGTTTCTGAAATTCTTTGTTCTAGTCGAGTTTTTGGAAAGGATAAAATTATTCAGCGATTTTTAAAAAATCATCAATTAAAATCTACTGATGTCATTTATGTAGGTGATGAAGATCGAGATATTGTTGCATGTAAGAAAGTTGGAATAAAGATAATTTGGGTTGAATGGGGATACGATGCTTTTGAAGTAGTCAAAAATAGCAAACCAGATTATACAGTATCCGAACCGAAAGAGATTTTAAATATAATTAAATAAAATACGAAGGGGTATCGAAATTTCGATATGCCTTTTTTTATACCATTGGATTAGCATGTCACACAAAGCTATAATAGTAATTATGAAAACAAAAAATGGAGTGAGTCGATGAAAAGGGAGCAACCTTTAGTTGAAGCTCTACAAAGGTTTGTAGAAAAGAAACCCCAATCTATGCATGTACCGGGGCATAAGAACGGACTATTATCAACATTACCTGAGGAATTGAAAGCAGCACTGACATACGATTTAACAGAGCTTACTGGATTAGATGATTTTCATCATCCTGAGGAAGCAATCTTATTGGCAGAACAATTGCTTGCAAAAACTTATGATTCCGACAGAAGTTTCTTTTTAGTAAATGGTTCTACAGTAGGGAACTTAGCAATGATTTATGCGACATGTAAACGTAATGACAGAATCATCGTACAAAGAAATGCCCATAAATCAATTTTCCATGCATTAGAGTTAGTAGGAGCAAAAGCAATATTTATTGCCCCTGAATGGGATGAAAATACCAAAACTGCAGGGGGGGTGCCTACCGAAACATTAAAAGAAGCGTTACATCTTTACCCTGATGTCAAAGCTGTAGTATTAACATACCCAACATACTATGGAGTTACTTCAAAAGAACTTCAAATGCAAATCAATATATGTCATGAAAAAGGGGTGCCAGTATTGATTGATGAAGCCCATGGAGCACATTTAATTGGAAGCGAATTATTTCCTCCTTCTGCTTTAAGTTTAGGTGCAGACATTGTTGTACAATCTGCTCACAAAACGTTACCAGCTATGACAATGGCTTCATTCATGCATGTTAAATCAAATCTTATAGATGTACAAAAAGTAAATCGATATTTAAGAATGCTACAATCAAGTAGTCCATCTTATTTATTACTGGCTTCTTTAGACGATGCTCGGGAATACATAGGTAGTTATTTAGAACACGATGCGGTTTATTTAATGGATAAAAGAAATCAATGGATTGACGCTTTACGATCACTTCATCCATTAGAAGTAGTGGAAGTAGATGATCCGTTAAAACTACTTTTACGCATGCCTGGATATACTGGTTTTGAATTGAAAAACGCCTTGGAAACTCAAGGATTATATGTGGAACTTGCTGATGTTTATCAAGTGTTAGTCATTTTACCATTATTAAAACAAGGACAAGTCTTTCCTTTCGCAGAGGCACGTATTCGGATAAAAGAAGCGTTGGCAGAATTGAAGAAAGAAGAAGGATTAGGTCATACATTAACAGATATTCCAACAACAGATTGGTTAACTGTAACAGTACCTGAATATTCCTATGATGAAGTGGAACAACTTGAAAAAGAATGGATTCCATATATGAGAGCGTTTGGACGAATTGCAGCTAGCATGTTAATACCTTATCCACCTGGTGTACCGTTACTAGTACCGGGAGAAAAAATAACCGTTGCAAAATTAAGTCAGCTAGAGGAGTTACTTGCGGTAGGTGCAGATTTCCAAGGTGAACACCGACTAAAAGAAAAACTCATATATGTAATAAAGTCATAGTCGGAGGAATAAAAATGAAAAACAATTTATTTATCACATTTGAGGGTCCAGAAGGTGCGGGAAAAACCACTGTTATTAATAAAATCATAGCACGATTACAACAGCAAAATATTGATGTGTTAGGAACGAGAGAACCTGGTGGTATTGAAATTGCTGAAAAAATACGAGAAATTATTTTAAATCCAGCTCATACAGCTATCGATGAACGAACAGAAGCCTTATTATATGCTGCAGCTAGAAGTCAGCATTTTTTTGAAAAGGTCGAGCCTGCATTAAAGGAAGGAAAACATGTTTTATGTGATCGCTTTATCGATTCATCATTAGCCTATCAAGGGTATGCCCGTGGAATTGGTATCGATGAAGTATTATCCATTAATGAATTTGCTATTGGAAAGCGGATGCCCGATTTAACTTTTTATTTTGATATAAATCCTGCGGTTGGACTAGCTCGAATTCATGCACATAATGAACGTGAAGTGAATAGACTTGATAACGAAAGCTTATTATTTCATGAAAAAGTAAGAAAAGGTTATTATGAAGTAATAAAAAGGTATCCAAATAGAATTAAAGTAGTAAATGCAGAACAACCAGTAGAGAAAGTGATAGATGAAGTATGGGAGATTTTATATGAGTTGGTAGTTCGAAAGTAAATGAAGTAGGCTATAAATGTATGTTATAATAGAAACACCAATTCAACAGTTAGTAAACGTAAGTTTATTTAGTAGGATAAAATTTATATGCTACTAAATTAATTAAATATAGGGAGTGAGTGCAGATGAAGTTAGTTGTTGCAGTCGTTCAGGATCAGGATAGTAATCGTTTGTCTAACGCTTTAACGAAAAATAATTTCCGTGCAACTAAGTTAGCAAGTACTGGTGGTTTCCTTCGTTCAGGGAATACAACGTTTATCGTAGGAACTGAGGATTCTAAAATACCTCAATTACTTGATATTATTAAGGATAACTGCCGTTCCCGTGAACAAATGGTTTCACCTGTATCACCACTAGGAGGTAATGCTGACTCTTACATCCCATACCCTATAGAAGTTGAAGTTGGAGGAGCTACCGTTTTTGTATTACCAATTGAACAGTTCCACCATTTTTAGTGGAGGCGAAAGGTAATTGAAGATAAATCAAGATCTACGAGTTGGATTAAAAACGAACCACAAGGAGTTAAAACAACCAAACCAATCACAAAATCGATTTGGCGAAATACTTGTTAAACAGGGTTCGAAATTACAAACAGAGCAATTAACAAGGTTGCTTGGTGATATTTCTGCAGCAGGAGACCGAGTTGCAAGGTCCAGAAATTTAAGAGAACTTGCTCGTTTTAAAATGCTCATTAAACGATTTTTGCAAGAAGCTGTCGAATATGGATTGGATATGAAACAATCTCATACTTGGAATCGCTTCGGTGAAGGGCGTCGCTTGAAAATTGTTGAAACAATTGATGAGCATTTAGTAGAACTTGCACAAGAGATCTTAAACGAAGAAAAAGATACAATTGAATTATTAGATCGAATTGGTGAAATTAAAGGATTACTCATTAACTTATATATGTAAACCCGTGTCTATAAAAAGCATAAGACACGGGGTTTTTTCTAAAAGCGGTTCGCTTTTTTTAAATTTGTTTAAGAAAAAGGTGAAGTAAGTGGAAGGAAATATAGATGAGCTTAAGGTTTTACAGCCTGTAGTGATGAAACAACTTCAAACAATTTATGAAAAAAATCGAACTGCCCATGCTTATATTTTCGATGGAGCAAAAGGAACTGGAAAACAACAAATTGCAACATTCTTCATAAAACTTCTTTTGTGTCTTAACCCGTCGAAAAATGTTCCATGTGAAACATGTCGAAATTGTAAAAGAATTGTTTCAGGAAATCATCCGAATGTGAAACAGCTAGAACCAGATGGGCAATTCATTAAAATTGACCAAATTCGTGACCTTATTTCTGCTATGACTAAAACGAGTATAGAAGAAGGACGAAAAATTTACGTAATTCATCATGCTGATCGCCTAAACACTTCTTCTGCAAATACGTTACTAAAATTTTTAGAAGAACCTGAGGGGGACGTAACGGCAATTTTACTGACGGAAAACTATCAGGCCATCTTACCTACCATTCAGTCCCGTTGCCAGCATGTGAAATTTTATAATATCCCACGAGGAATTTTGTTGAAGCAATTGCAAGAACAAGGTATAACATTATCGATGGCATCTACTGTTAGTATGCTAACAAATAATCTTGAAACAGCAATTTCTTTAGCAAATGACGAGCAGTTTGCACATGCTCGAAAAACAGTGTTAAAATTAGTAGAGATAGTCAGAAAAAATGTTCATGAAGCATTATTGGTAATCTATGAAGAATGGCTATCTTCATTCAAGGAAAAGAATGAAATCGAGCAAGCGTTAGATTTACTACTGTTTGCTTATCGTGATATTGTAGCTATAAAAGCTAATCCGGAAGCCAGTTGTACATATCCAGACATGTTACAAAGTTGGAGAGAGCATGCACTAAATACGACATATGAACGATTATCGCATCAAATGCAATCCGTATTAGAAGCAAGGCAAAATCTTCAACGTAACATGAATCGCACGCTTATGATGGAGCAGTTGATGCTTAATCTGCAGGAGGGGTATACATTTGTATAATGTAGTCGGAGTCCGTTTTAAAAAAGCGGGTAAAATATATTATTTCGATCCTGGTCAATTTCTACTTGAGAAGGGACAATATGTCATAGTAGAAACAGCAAGAGGGGTCGAATATGGAAAGATTGTCGTTCCGATGAAACAAGTAGGAGAAAATGATGTTGTTTTACCTTTAAAACAAGTATTACGCCCTGCTGATGAACGTGATCGAATCCAAGTTGAGGAAAACTCACAGGAATCACAACGAGCTTATGAATTAGCGAATGCAAAAATTAGTGAGCACAACTTAGATATGAAGCTTGTGGATGTTGAATATACATTCGACCGAAATAAAATCATTTTTTATTTCACTGCTGAAGGTCGTGTCGATTTTCGTGAGCTAGTAAAAGATTTAGCTTCGATTTTCCGTACCCGAATTGAATTACGTCAAATTGGTGTTCGTGATGAAGCAAAGCTGCTAGGGGGAATTGGTCCTTGTGGTCGAATGCTGTGCTGTTCAACTTTTCTAGGGGACTTTGATCCAGTTTCAATCAAAATGGCAAAGGATCAAAACTTATCATTAAATCCTACGAAAATTTCCGGACTTTGTGGTCGATTAATGTGTTGTTTAAAATACGAAAATGACGATTATGAAACGGCAAAAGAAGGAATGCCAGATATCGGGGATGGTACAATGACACCAGACGGAATTGGTAAAGTTGTAGGCATTAATGTATTGGAACGACTAATCCAAGTCTATTTACAAGAACAAGAACGCACGGTTGAATATACATTAGATGAAATCCTTGAATACGAGAAAAATTTGATATAGAGAAAACGCAAGTGGGGTGGGATCTTTCGTGAAGGACCGAAATTTCTTAGATACTGTTATGGAATTCGAACAACAGCTCGAATTGCTACAGCAACAATATAACGATTTAAAAAAGTATGTTGCACATATGGTTGAAGAACATCAGGCAATTCAGACGGAAAACCTTCACCTACGTCGACGTTTAGAGGAACTAATGGGGGAAGAAGAGAATCCTACCCAAGATGAGACTACTAACACAGGGAAGGTTAGTTTATTAGATATTGGAGAAGGCTACGATAACCTTGCACGTCTTTACCAAGAAGGTTTCCATGTGTGTCATGTACACTTTGGAAGTTCACGTAAAGGGGAAGATTGCTTGTTTTGCCTTTCTTTTTTAAATAAACAAAATGGTTAACATTAAGACTGATGCCACAAAGGTGGTTTTCAGTCTTTTGTTTTGAGGGAGGATTATGGATGGAACAATGGTTAAAAGATGATGAGAGGCTTGATTACTTATTAGCAGAAGATTTGCGAATCATTCAAAGTCCCTCCGTTTTTTCATTTTCATTAGACGCAGTACTGTTATCAAGATTTGTTAGTGTACCAAAAAATAAAGGGAAAATTGTTGATTTATGTTCTGGTAACGGAGTAATTCCGCTATTTCTTAGTGCGCGTACAAAAGGGGAGATAATAGGAGTTGAATTGCAAGAGCGACTTTATGATATGGCTGTCAGAAGTGTACGATACAATGGGCTAGAAGAACAAATCACAATGATTCAAGGAGACGTAAAGGAAATTCCAGCCACACTCGGAATTGAAAAATATGATGTTGTCACGTGTAACCCTCCCTACTTTTTAGCCCATGAAATGAGTGATAAAAACTTAAGTGAGCATTATGCAATTGCACGCCATGAGTTACACTTAACATTAGATCAGGCCATCGAATCTGCAAGTAGACTATTAAAACAAGGTGGTAAAGCTGCCTTTGTTCATCGTCCAGGAAGATTATTAGATATTGTCACATCTATGCGCAAACATCGACTAGAGCCAAAACGACTTCGCTTGGTTTACCCGAAACTAGGAAAAGAAGCAAATACTTTATTAATAGAAGGAATCAAAGATGGAAAACCAGATTTAAAAGTGTTGCCTCCATTATTTGTATATGATGACAACAATGAATATACAAAAGAAGTGAGTGAAATATTGTATGGAGACCAACAATAAACATATATTTTATGTTCTTGAATGTAAAGATAACACTCTATATGCTGGCTACACAAATAATTTAGATAAACGGGTCGCTACTCATAATGCAGGAAAAGGGGCTAAATATACTAAAGCCCGTAGACCAGTTAAATGTATTTATTATGAAACTTATGAAACAAAGCAAGAAGCAATGAGAGCTGAATATGCATTTAAACAACTAAAGCGAAGTGAAAAATTAAAATATATCGGAGGAAATAATGAAATCACAAAAAAGTAGTCAACATGAATTAACTAGCTGCCTTTACTTAGTTGCCACACCAATTGGTAACCTAGAAGATATGACGGTTCGTGCTCTTCGAATCTTAAAAGAAGTGGATGTTATTGCAGCAGAAGATACACGTAATACAAAGAAGCTATGTAATTACTTTGAAATAGATACGCCCCTTGTTAGTTATCATGAGCATAACTTAGAGCATGGTGGGGAGAAAATTCTTAGTTTTCTTCGACAAGGAAAATCTGTTGCCTTAGTTAGTGATGCAGGACTACCTTGTATATCAGATCCAGGAGCTGATATTGTCGTAAAAGCAATAGAAGAAGATTTTGCAGTCGTTCCAGTCCCTGGTGCAAATGCAGCTTTAACAGCACTTATTGCATCTGGCATTACACCACAACCTTTTTACTTTTTTGGCTTCTTGAATCGTAATAAAAAGGAAAGAAGACAACAACTAGAGAAATTAGCAAGAAGAGAAGAAACAATAATCTTCTATGAAGCGCCACACCGACTAAAGGAAACATTAAAAGATTTGGAACTTGTTTTAGGAAATCGAAAAATTACATTAGCTCGTGAATTAACAAAAAAGTTTGAGGAATTTTTGCGCGGTACAATTGAAGAAGCCAATGTATGGGCTAACGAAAATGATATACGCGGGGAATTTTGCATTATTATAGAAGGAAACCCAAATGGGGAAGCTGAGAATGAAGAAGAAGCTTATTGGACAAATCTCTCAGTAATTGAACATATCGATTATTTAATAGAAGAAAAGTCGATAAACTCTAAAGAAGCCATTAAAGAAGTTGCGAAAATTCGTGGACTAGCAAAACGTGATGTGTATCAACAATATCATCAAGAGTAAAAGAATGTTTTTAAAGTATTAAAAAAGGGGAAGTTATTTAAAAATTGCTTTAAATAACCTACCCTTATTTAATTATTTTTTAAAGTGTTGTTGGATTTCACGCATTAAAATTTCTGCGCCTTCTGGACTTAAAATTAATTTACCTCCAGCTAAGCGGAAGTTTTCATCTGAAACTTCTCCAGTTACTGCACAAGTCATATTTGGCATATATTTTTTAAGTATGATCTTATCATCATCAACGTAAATTTCTAACGCATCTTTTTCTGCAATACCAAGTGTACGACGTAGCTCAATAGGAATTACCACACGACCTAATTCATCGACTTTACGAACGATACCTGTTGATTTCATGACAATATTTGCCTCCTGTTTTTAGTAGAATATAAATTAAATTTCATTTTCGTCAAATTTCGACACATAATACTTGTCTGAATAAGATGATACCAAGTAATGCCATAAACGTCAATTATTTAGCATTAATGACGTAAAATTGTTTTGAAAATCAGTGAAATAATTCAAAAATTTATTATAAATATGACAAAATATAGAGAATCTTATTATTGACAGTCACAATTAGATAAATAGTTGTAATAAAATAACATATATTCCCTAATGTTTATTCCTGATAAAATCCTGTAATAATATTCTTTCATTGAAACAAATTTCTTACTTCGTTACAATAAAAACTATACAGTTGACAATTGGAGGCCGTTTTGCGTGAGTGAAAAGAAAACATTTTATATAACAACCCCTATTTATTACCCAAGTGGAAAATTCCATATTGGAACAGCTTATACAACCGTGGCATCAGATACGATGGCGCGTTACAAACGTTTAAGAGGTTACGATGTACGCTTTTTAACTGGAATGGATGAGCACGGTCAAAAAATCCAAGAAAAAGCTGAAGAAGCTGGAAAACATCCACAACAATATGTTAATGAAATTGCAGATGCAGCTAAACAACTTTGGGCATTAATGGATATTTCTTATGATGATTTTATCCAAACTACTCAAGAACGTCACATAAAAAGTGTTGAGAAAATCTTCCAAAAGTTTTTAGATAATGGTGACATATATAAAGGAGAATATGAAGGCTGGTATTGTACACCTTGCGAATCCTTTTATACTGAAACCCAATTAGCTGACGGTAATTGTCCTGATTGCGGACGCCCAGTTCACAAAGTAAAAGAAGAATCGTACTTCTTTAATATGAAGAAGTATGCTGATCGTCTTCTTCAATACTATGAAGAAAATGTCGAATTTATAGAACCAGAGTCACGTAAGAATGAAATGATTAATAACTTCATTAAACCAGGATTAGAAGATCTTTCTGTTTCAAGAACATCCTTTAACTGGGGAATTAAAGTCCCAGGTGATCCAAAGCATGTCATTTACGTTTGGGTTGATGCATTATCGAACTATATTACTTCATTAGGCTATGGATCTGATAATGAAGAATTGTTTAATAAATATTGGCCTGCAGATGTTCATGTCGTTGGTAAGGATATCGTTCGTTTCCATACAATTTATTGGCCAATTTTCTTAATGGCATTAGATTTACCATTACCGAAGAAAGTATTCGCCCATGGATTCATTATGATGAAAGACGGGAAAATGTCGAAATCTAAAGGAAATGTTGTATACCCAGAAATGTTAATTGAACGTTATGGGTTAGATGCAACACGTTATTTCTTACTGCGCGAACTACCTTTTGGAGCAGATGGTGTATTTTCACCAGAATCTTTTGTGGAAAGAACGAACTTCGATTTAGCAAATGACCTTGGAAACTTATTAAATCGTACAGTGTCAATGATGAATAAATATTTTGACGGAATTATTCCGACTCAAAATCTTGAAGAAACAGAATTTGATGCTGGATTAAAAATTCATGCGAAACAAACTAAACTTGCTTATGAACAAAATATGGAGAAAATGCAGTTTAGCGTAGTTTTAGCTGATTTATGGTCTCTTGTATCCCGTACGAATAAATATATCGATGAAACTCAGCCATGGGTACTTGCTAAAGATGAGGAAAATAAATCAAAACTAGCAGCTGTAATGGCAAACTTGGCAGAAAGTTTACGTCATATTGCAGTTATGTTACAGCCATTTATGACAACAGCACCAAAACAAATTATTGAACAATTGGGATTAAATGAAAGTTCATTAGCGTGGGAAACAATTGAAACATTCGGAAATATTATTCCAAGGAATGTAAAAGTGGTAGAAAAAGGTGTACCGATTTTCCCACGTTTAGATGCAGAAGTAGAAGTATCATACATTCGTGAACAAATGCGTTCATCAGTTAAAACACCTCAAGAAGAAGAGAAAAAATCAGATGTACAAGCACCAGAAGTTCCGGAAATAACAATTGATGATTTTACTAAAATCGATTTAAGAGTAGGAACTGTCATTGCTTGTGAACAAGTACCTAAAGCGGATAAATTATTAAAACTACAAGTAGACTTAGGGTACGAACAACGCCAAGTAGTATCAGGCATTGCCCAACATTACAAACCTGATGAGTTAATAGGTCAGAAAGTAATCGTTGTTGCAAATTTAAAACCTGTAAAACTTCGCGGAGAACTTTCTCAAGGGATGATTTTAGCAGGATCTCATGATGGCATTTTAAAATTAGCTACAGTAAATGAGGAACTTGCAAATGGTGCAAAAGTGAAATAAAGTTTTTAACCTGTTGGACTTTTTGTTCAACAGGTTTTTAACGCTCAATTCTAAGACGAAAAAACTATTTTATTATAACTAAAATTAACATGGTATAAATTACTATGGGAAAAAACTACTAATTTCGACAAAAACAGATAAGTTCAATGTCACAAAACTTTATAGTATGTAATTTTTCTGTAATGTAGATGTTAACTATGAAATATTACTTTTCCATAAAATATTGACTAGGAGATTGAAAGCAAATGTTTATAGATACACATGTCCATTTAAACGCAGACCAATATGAAGAAGATCTACAGCAAGTAATTGATAGAGCATTAGCAGCAAAAGTAGAAAAAATGGTTGTTGTAGGGTTTGATCGTAAAACAATTGAAAAAGCAATGAATTTGGCAGAAACCTATGATTTTATTTATGCGGTTATCGGGTGGCATCCAGTTGATGCAATTGACTGTACAGAAGAAGATTTACAGTGGATTGAACAGCTTGCCGCTCATAAAAAAGTTGTTGCGATTGGCGAAACAGGCTTAGATTACTATTGGGATAAATCCCCGAAAGAAGTTCAACAAGAACTGTTTCGTAAACAAATTCATTTAGCGCAAAAATTGAACTTACCAATAGTAATTCATAACCGTGATGCAACGGGAGATGTAGTTAAAATCTTACGTGAAGAAAATGCAGCGTTTGTTGGCGGAGTAATGCATTGCTTCAGTGGAAGTGTTGAAACTGCCCGTGAATGTATTGCTATGAACTTTATGATCAGCCTTGGAGGACCAGTTACGTTTAAAAATGCTCGCTTACCGAAAGAGGTCGCAAAGGAAATTCCGTTAGAATACTTGATGATTGAAACGGATGCACCTTACCTTGCACCTCATCCTTATCGTGGAAAGCGTAATGAACCGTCATATGTACCACTTGTTGCTGAGGAAATTGCTCGACAAAAAGAGCTTACTGTAGAGGAAGTTGCACAGGCTACTACTTCAAATGCTGTTAGATTTTTTAATATAAAAGAATAATTTCCCAAAACGTCTCCGAAACAGCGTAAAGAAAGGGTTACTGAAGGATGGACAATTTTGTAATAAATTAAATAGGTTGACAGGTTGTATGAAAGGTCCGTATAATCCAACGAGTGTCAAGGAGGCGTTTTTTCATGTCAAAAATATCCATGAAAAACTTGTTCTCAGATTCATTGAGGCGTAAGCAAACACTGGTTAGTGTATTGTCACTAGTCGTGTTTGTTTCAGTTATAGCATTTGTCATTTATCAAGGAACCAAATCTTCGGTAATTGTAAATGCAAATGGAGTAGAAGAAGAATTATTAACCCATGCAAAAACTGTTGAGGATCTTTTTGATGAAAAAGGTCTTGAGATATCAAAATATGATAAAGTAACACCCTCACTGAATTCAGAAATCGTCAGTGGAATGACGATTAACTGGGAACAGGCTAGAGAAGTAACAATTTCAGTTGACGGAAATCAGTCAAAAGTTTGGACAACTGAAAAAATTGCGAAGAACATTTTGGAAGAAGCAAATATCGAAGTTACAGAGCATGATATTGTATCAGTCGCTTTGGATACTGAAGTAGGCGAGACTAACAAAATCGATATTCAAAAGGCGTTTCAGTTAACGCTTGTCGATGGGAAAAATAAAAGACAAGTTTGGTCCACTTCGACTACGGTCGCTAACTTTTTAAAACAACAGGGAATTCAACTTAATGAATTTGATCGTGTTGAAAAGGATTTGGAAGATGTAATCACTCCAGATGATAAAGTCACAATAGTTCGTGTAGAAAAAGTTACCGATGTAGTGGAAGAATCTATAGATTTCGCAGTCGAAACGAAATCAGACTCTTCTTTACTTAAAGGGAAAGAAAAAGTAGTATCTCAAGGTGAGAAAGGTAAAGTTTCTCGTACTTATGAAGTAATTAAAGAAAATGGAAAAGTTGTAGAAAAAGTTTTAAAATCAGAAAAAGTCCTTAAAGAGCCAAAAACAAAAGTAGTAGCAGTTGGTTCAAAAGTGGTTACAGCAAAAGTTTCTCGTGGAAGCAGTGAACCCGCTTCAAGTGGAAAAGAGTTTTATGTAACAGCAACTGCTTATACTCCATACTGTGAAGGGTGTTCGGGAACATCTGCAGCTGGAATTAACTTAAGAAGTAATTCAAACTTAAAAGTGATTGCAGTAGATCCAAATGTCATCCCATTAGGAACAAAAGTATGGGTTGAAGGTTATGGTAACGCAATAGCTGGTGATACTGGTGGCGCAATTAAAGGTAAAAAAATTGACATACTAGTACAATCAAAGTCTGAAGCGAACAAATGGGGACGTAAAAAAGTTCGTATTAAAATCTTAAAATAATGTGTAGAAAGAGCTTTCCTAATGAATTAGTTAGGGGAGCTCTTTTTCTTATTATTTGCACCCTGAAAAAAGATAAAAATATGTGGATAATATTTACAATGATTTAATAATAGTTGGAATCAAGAATCAGAAAAGTATATTAATACAAAATATTAGTAAGTATCTTTTAATCAGCCCCTCCAGTTGTAGTCGGAGCTAACGAGCGTTCTCCACCTTTCTGAATGTCTAGCTACAGGCGCTAGCTCTTTCGGACACTTCACCTTCCTCCTACGCGTATAAATACGCTTGTCGGAAGGTTCCGAAGTACATGGATGTACGAGTGCCGACAATGCCACACGATGTGGCGTTTTGTCGGCCAGTGCCTTCAAGAGCTGAACGAGCGCCTTTCGCTTTTCTATGTTAAAATATTCTTTAGTTTGTTTTTAGAGGAGAGTTTTATTTTTGGATATACAAGAAATTATCGTTGTTGAAGGGAAAGACGATACGACAGCAATTAAGCGTGCAGTTAATGCCGATACAATAGAAACGAATGGTTCAGCTATTTCTGAGGAAACACTTCGTCGCATTGCACATGCACAGGAAAAACGAGGCGTTATCGTTTTTACTGATCCAGATTATCCAGGTAGACGAATTCGAGCAATCATTGAACAGCATGTACCCGGGGTAAAACATGCTTTTTTAGCGAAGGAAAAAACAATTGCAAAAAACGGTAAAGGTTTAGGCATTGAACATGCTTCGGATAACGATATACGAGAGGCATTAAAAAATGTCTATACACCCAATACTAATGCAACATATGAATCCGAGATTACGATGGATGATTTAATTTTAGCGCGGCTTATTGGGCATCCACAGGCGAAAAATCGTCGTAAGCAATTAGGTGAAATATTGAATATTGGTATGACAAATGGTAAACAATTGCATAAGAGGCTTGCAATGTTCCAAATCACTGCCAAACAATTTGGCAAAGCTGTAGCGTTAATTAATCAGGAGGAGCACAATGAATAAAGATATCGCAACGCCTATTCGAACAAAAGAGATCTTAAATAAATATGGGTTTTCCTTTAAAAAGAGCCTAGGACAAAACTTTTTAATTGATCCGAACATTTTGCGTAATATTGTAGGTCATGCCAATCTAACAAAGGAAAGTGGTGCTATAGAAGTAGGGCCAGGAATCGGGGCACTAACAGAACATTTAGCACGTGCTGCCAAAAAGGTAGTATCCTTTGAAATTGACCAACGCCTATTACCAGTATTAGAAGATACATTAAGCCCTTATGATAATGTAAAGATTGTACACTCAGATATTTTAAAAGCAGATGTAAAACAAGTAATTGAGGAGGAAATGCCAGGTATTCAAGATATTATGGTTGTTGCAAACCTCCCTTATTATGTAACTACACCAATCCTAATGAAGTTATTAAATGACCAACTTCCGATTAGAGGTTTTGTTGTCATGATGCAAAAAGAAGTTGCGGATCGCATTACTGCAAAACCTGGTACAAAAGAATACGGTTCACTATCCATTGCCATTCAATATTACGTAACAGCAGAAGTAGCAATGACAGTACCAAAAACTGTTTTTATGCCACAACCAAATGTCGACTCAGCAGTTATTCGCTTAATTCGTCATGAACAGCCACCAGTTAAAGTGATAAATGAAGAGTTTCTTTTTGAAGTAACACGAGCTTCCTTTGCGCAGAGAAGAAAGACTATTTTAAACAATTTACAATCGGGTTTACCATCTGGTAAAGAGAAGAAGAATCTAATCATTGAAGCTCTTGAAAGTGTAGGAGTTGAGCCTACGCGACGTGGGGAAACGTTGTCTATAGAAGAGTTTGGGAAATTAGCAGATGCACTTTATCCGCATTTTTGCAACGGACAATAATTTGAAAAATGTCGAAATAACTCAAAATATAAGGTATTTTTTTATTAAAAATAAGTTGACGACTATATTTGTCTGGTGATAAAATATTATAATTTATTGACAAAAAACCCGGCATAAGCTATACTAGGTAATAGTGAGGTGTATGCGAAATGCCAAAAACGTTAGCTGACATCAAAATGTCTCTTGATGGTCATTTAGGTAAACGTTTGCTATTGAAAGCAAACGGAGGACGCAAGAAAACGGTTGAGTGTGCAGGAGTACTTAGTGAAACATATCACGCAGTATTCGTTGTAGAACTTGATCAAGAAGACAACTCTTGTAAACGTGTTTCATATAGCTACACAGATGTATTAACAGAAGCAGTAGAGATTACTTTTTTAGATGATTCACAAGTTGCAATTATCAAATAGTGTTATCTTATGTTGTTATATTTTTTTAAAGCACTCATTTTTATGAGTGTTTTTTTATTTTTTTCACATACTACGAATGTCAACCTACTTATTTTATAAGGAGGAAACTGCATGGCCAGAAGAAAAGGAATCATGTCGAGTCGTCTGAAAGAAGAGATTGCAAAAGAACTCGGATTTTATGATGTAGTCGAACGTGAAGGCTGGGGCGGAATTAAGTCACGTGATGCAGGAAACATGGTAAAGCGAGCAATTGAAATGGCCGAACAAGGTCTAGCACAGCAAAACCAAAACAATATAAATAAGTAGTTGTTGACTTTTTGCCAATAGCTCCATGTAATGTGGAGACTATTGGCTTTTATTTTATGGTAAAATATCTGAAATGTTTAAAATAGTGGCGTATACAATTATAATTTATAGAAAATATCAATACTTGTAAGGGTACACTGAAGAACATAAAGGTAGATTCGAGTTGAGGAGGACAACGCAATGCTTTACGTAAAAGCACCTGCTAAAATAAATTTAACTTTAGATGTTTTATATAAACGACCAGACAACTATCATGAGGTAGAAATGATTATGACAACTGTTGATTTGGCAGATCGCATTGGTCTTGAAAATCGTAATGATGGAAATATTCATATCATTTCATCTAATGGTTTTATTCCAAGCGATAGTCGAAACCTTGCTTACCAAGCAGCACAACTATTAAAAGATACATATGGGATAAAAGAAGGGGTTACGATTACCATTGATAAAGAGATCCCTATCGCGGCTGGTCTTGCAGGAGGAAGTAGTGATGCAGCTGCTACTTTAAAAGGATTAAATGAATTATGGAATTTAAATTTATCTATTGATACATTAGCAGAACTAGGAGCTAAGGTCGGTTCAGATGTATCTTTCTGCGTGTATGGAGGCACTGCATTAGCTACAGGTCGAGGTGAAAAAATTCAAAATATACCTTCCCCTCCACCGTGCTGGATTGTTTTAGCGAAGCCAAAAATAGGCGTATCTACAGCTCAGGTGTACGGAGGATTGTCTATAGATAAGGTTGAACACCCAAATACGAAGCAAATGTTAAATGCGCTAGAAACTGGCGACTATGATTTAATGTGTGAATCTGTTGGAAATGTTCTCGAGTCGGTTACCTTTAAATTACATCCTGAAGTAGTTATGATTAAAGAACAAATGAAAAGATTTGGTGCAGATGCTGTCCTTATGAGTGGTAGTGGACCAACTGTATTTGGAATTGTTGATCATGAATCAAGAATTAGTCGCATTTATAACGGTTTACGAGGATTTTGTGACGAAGTTTTTGCTGTTCGTTTAATAGGTGAAAGAAATTCGCTTGCTTAAATGCGTACATTTGTGTTACTTTTTCTATAAAATATTCGTGTTTACATATGAACCTTTAATAGGATTAAATTATGTATAGGAGTGGGTCACATGAAATGGAAGCGAAGTGAGCGTCTCGTAGATATGACTTATTATTTACTTGAGCATCCACATCAACTAATCCCGCTCACCTTTTTTTCGGAAACTTACCAATCTGCGAAATCTTCCATTAGTGAAGATTTAACAATTGTGAAAGAAACATTTGAAGAAAAAGGAATCGGGTTGTTGATGACAGTACCTGGTGCAGCAGGAGGAGTAAAATATATTCCAAAGATGTCTGATGAAGAAGTTAGTGAAGTAATACAAATTTTAATTACAGAACTTAGCCAATCAGACCGCTTATTGCCGGGTGGATATTTATTTATGACTGATTTACTTGGAAATCCAGAACTTATGAATAGAGTCGGTAAAGTCTTTGCAGGTATTTTTGCTGACCAACAAATTGATGTTATTATGACTGTTGCAACAAAAGGTATTTCTATTGCGCATGCAATTGCTAGACATTTAAATGTTCCAGTTGTCGTTGTACGTCGGGATAGTAAAGTAACTGAAGGTTCAACAGTAAGTATTAACTATGTTTCTGGATCTTCTCGTCGCATTCAGACAATGGTACTCTCAAAGCGTAGCATGAAAAGCGGGCAACGTGTTCTTATTACCGATGACTTTATGAAAGTTGGCGGTACTATGAACGGTATGAAAAACTTACTAGAAGAATTTGATTGTGAACTTGCAGGAATCGCAGTTCTTGTAGAAGCGGAACATGCCGATGAAACGCTCGTAGATGACTATTATTCACTTGTAAAACTTCATGCAGTTAACGAAAAAGACCGTACGATTGCTTTAAGTGAAGGGAATTATTATTTAAAGGGGAGAAATTAATTGAAAATAGTATCAACTACAAACGCACCAGCAGCAATTGGTCCATATGCACAAGGAATTGTTGTAAATGGCATGTTCTACAGTTCAGGACAAATTCCTTTAACAGCTTCAGGCGAACTTGTTGAAGGCGATATTGTTGCACAAACAAACCAAGTATTTGAAAACCTTAAGGCTGTGCTAGCTGCAGCAGGGAGCTCTTTAGATAAAGTTGTAAAAACGACTGTATTTTTAGGGGACATGAATGATTTTGCTGCGATGAACGAAGCATATGCGAGTCATTTTGGCGATCATAAACCTGCTCGTTCTGCAGTCGAGGTAGCTCGATTACCAAAAGACGTAAAAGTCGAAATTGAAGTAATCGCAGTAGTTGAATAAGTAGTTCCATTTCACGCTAAAGAGATTGCACCATGCAATCTCTTTTTTTATATGATACTTTGTCAAATTAAGTGCAACAGTTCTTCCTGAAACGCCTCGTATGCAGTTTTCCAACCAAGACATTTTCTTGGTCGATTGTTGATAAGTTTAAGTGCTTGTTCCATCTCTTTTTC
>NZ_RBZN01000056.1 GCF_003628435.1 Ureibacillus endophyticus
GGTTTTTTTTACGGACTCTCATACGTCCCTGGAGCTGTTCGACTTTCCTTCACTTCTACTATAAAAAAATAGTAGCACAAACCATGGCCTTGGTTTGTACTACTAATGTTAGTATGTTTTTTTACTTTATTCATTTACTTTTTGTTCTTCTGTATCTTCATCAATTTTATCATCTGTTGTTGGTGGTAAAATTTGTTGTTTTACAGAACTTGATGTAATTCCATCTTTTTCATATTTTTGTTTAAGATTAAAATATACATCTAATATTTCTCGAGCTATTTGGTTACCTTGACCTAAGTGAACATTGAAGTTCGTTGTCGCCCATGGAATTAATACCGCATAAGCAACTTCAGGATTCTCCATCGGTGCAAAACCAACATGGGCAAGGTTTACAGTAAATGTTCCATAATCTTCACGTAATGGTCCATAGTAAACAACTTCCGCTGTTCCGGTTTTCCCTGCTGCAGTATAAGGAGTATCGTGAAATGCTGCATAGGAAGAACCTTGTGGACCTACATAAACTTGTCGAAGTCCTTTTTTTACATGGTCAATTTCATCCGTACTATTTGAAATACGATTTAAGATTTTCGGAGTCACTTCTTCTACAACAGGACCTAAAGTTTCCCCATCTTCAGAAGGATTGCGAATTTCCTTTAACAACCTTGGTTGAATACGATATCCACCATTGGCAATTGTTGAAATATACTGTGCCAATTGCATTGGTGTATACGTATCAAACTGACCAATTGCCAAGTTTAAAATTTTCCCGGTATCCGTTAATTCACCTTTTACCCCAGATGTTTCATTTGGTAAGTCAATCCCTGTATTAACACCTAGTCCAAACTGTGCATAGCCATTACGCATAGTTTGAAGTGTATCATCTTTTATTCTAAATACCATGTTCGGCGTGTAATTTGTTCCTGCAATACGCATGGCTGTTTGGAACATATAAGAGTTGGATGATCGTTCTAAAGCTTTTAGATCATTCATTGCAATTGCACCGTTACGGTTAAAGATAGAACTTTTTGGTTTCGTTCCGTACAATCTGATTGGTTGGTCAATTAATACAGTACCCGGCTCAATAGCATTTTGTGAGTAACCCATTAATACTGTAGCAGCTTTTACAGTTGAACCTACCTCGTATGCTGTTGTAAACGTTCCATAAGAATAATCCACAACATAAGATTTGCCCGTTTCCGGATCTTTTTCTATTTTCTTCCCAACCATTGAGAGGATTTCACCAGTATTCGGATTCATCATTATAAAGAAGGCACGATCCAGTAATTTTGATTGGCCCAAAGATTTTAATTCTAGTAACTTCTTCTCAACGATTTTTTCGGCTTCAGTTTGAAGTTCGATATCGAGAGTTGAAACTAAATCTTTCCCTGGCTCACCTGGGAATGTCGTTACCGTATTAATAACTTCACCTTTGTTATTCGTTATATTTTTTACAACAGATTTTTGTCCTTGTAGTAACTCTTCATATTGTGCTTCAAAATAACTTTCTCCAACTCGGTCATTCCGAGAATAGTCTCTTGCTAAATAATAATTTAATTTTGCTTTCGGAATCCCTTTACTTGGAACCGTAGTTCTTCCAAGTATAGCAACGGATGAAAGTTTTACTCGCTTCCAATCTGTAGTAGTGTTCACTCCAGGTAAATCAGGGAGTCTTTCTGAAACACGAGCGAATTCTGCATCTGTAACATTTTCATTTTTAATAATTTGAGGAGAAAGATAATAACCAGATGCCATTTCTCGGTAAATTGCTAATACTTCTAATTCAAACGGTGTGAATTCATTTAACTCTTCCTCAGTAATTCTTTCACGTACTAATCGATCAATTTCTTGTTGGACCTGTTTGTCATCTAATTCCTCATTAGCACGTAATTTTAACTCTTCTTCCTTGGATACTTTTGCATAAGCAGCATCTTTATTTTTTAATATCCAAAAATCTTGTCGGTCTCGTAAAGTAATACGATCAGTTGGTTGTTCAATTAACATTGCTAATTGTTCTGCAATATCAATCATTTCTTCTGTCGTAGTAGTTTGCATTTTCGTATATGTAATTGCATTTTCAGGGTCATTATCCACTAATATTCTTCCATAACGATCATAAATACGCCCACGAGGTACACTCGTATTTACTGCAATTTCTTCAGTTCTTTCAATCGCACGAACATAATCTTCACCTTTTACAATTTGCAGATAACCTAGGCGGAAAATAAGTGCAGAAAATAATAGAAAGATTGAAAAGAAAAGGATATTCATACGAAACGAAAGACTAGCTCGATATTTTGCTTTTACACTTGAAGCACGATTATTTTTAGGCTTTTTCCGCATCTATTATTCCCCTTTCTTAAAGTTTAGCATTCTTCATTTTACAAAATACATACATTCTAGTATAACATTTTAACACGTTACAAAAAAGCATCTTTCTGGAGGAAATCTATCACATCTTGTGACGAAAAAATGGAAAAAGAGTTGCTCAATTTTAAAAAAATTTATTAAGCGTTTTGAGAACATTATTTCCTAAGAAATCACACAATCATATAATAGAATCCCCCCAAAAAGAATATCCCGTAACACTATTTAACTAATATTTCAATTTCATTTGTATCTAAAGATAATCTTTCACGCAGTTCTTCGGAAATTTTTAATGAAATTTTTGAGCCACTTTGCATGTTTGTAAATTTATATCCTTGAGCAGTAACATTTGCTCCATCTGCATAAATGACTTCCCCATTATCTGGTTCAACTTTTTCAATATGAGAGAAATAATCTCCACTAATCATCCCTTTTTGATACCATTCATCGGATAAAACGTTGTAATGTGGTGTCATCCAAAATGTTAACATTACATCAACTTCTCCAGGCTCTACTTCCATTTTCCCATTAGAGGTGAGGGGAGTTTGATTAACAGAAAGTTCATATCTAAAATGACTCTTTGCAAGATTTAACATTTCTTCATCAGATAAACTTGGTAATATTTGTGCAATCACTTCATGATAATATTCCCTTTCATCTTCAAAAGTACTTACCTGAAATTCTAACTCTGCAATTTTATCATTTTCACTACTAATCCCTTCTAGATTGTCACTCGTAGGAAGTTCTTCTTCAGTGTTGGCTAAATTTTGATTTTGCGATGAATTAGATAGTATAGTTGAAATCCAAACTCCTGTACCTAATAATAAGCATATTGTTACTACTATCGGCATCAATGATGTTCTTCTTTTCTTCTGAGGAGGGTTTGTAATTTTATTTAAAATTCTCTTTTTTGTTCCTTGATCATACACTTGGTTCTCTGTAAAAATATATTGGATACTTTTCTTAATCTGATTTTCACTCATCTAGTTTCCCTCCTAATCGCTCTTTTAACATATTTCTTGCACGACTAAGTCTTGTTTTTACAGTATTGATTGAGCAATCAAGGATAGTTGCAATTTCTTCTATTTTTAATTCTTTAAAATAAAATAATACGACTACCTCACGATATTTTGGTTTTAACTTTAATACTTCATTACCTATAACTGCCCGTTCATCTTCAATTACGAGAAACTCATCCATGGACTTATGCACACCAAATAAATTTGAAAATTTATTTGTTAGAAAATGATTGCGGTACGACCAACTTCTTAAATAATCATAGCTTCGATTATAGTCATTTTATATAAATATGTTTTATAAGATGAATCTCCGCGAAATTGAGATTTCTTTTCGAATGCTTTAATAAATACATCCTGCACAATATCTTCAGCCATCTGTTTATTTTTCACATATGAATATGCCACTTGTATTAAACTTTCCGCATAAGTCTCAACAAGTTCTTCAAACAGTTCTGAAGCATTGTCCTCGTCAGATAATAAATCTGTTGCAAACACAGCAGTACACCTCCAAATTTTTCTACACACCTTAGACGGAGCTAGCTTATGAACAGTTTCAAAATTTTATATACACTGTTAAATTTTACATAAAAAATTTTAACGCGGCTTACATTAGTAAGCCGCGCATTCATTAAGATTGCCCCTTTTTTTCCAAGACGTTAATACCAATCCCCATTAAAACGACAGACATGAAAAGAAGTATTCCAAGTGGTTGAGCAAGTTCTGCTATTGAGCCACTGTAAATAGTTACTCCATTTAATATTTCCATTCCATACGTAATAGGTGAAATGTAAGATAATGCTAAGATTATTTTTGAAGTGACGATATCGATTGGCCAATATGCACCGCCAAGCATAGCGAACGGAACTGCTATTACAGCAATAATTGCATTAAATTTCCCCGGTGTATTTACGATAGATGCAACGAAAATAGCCAATGCCACAATACATAACAAATACGGTATTATAGCGATTAATGTTTTTAAAAATCCACCGTAAAAATCAACACCAACTCCAAAATGAAAAATACTCAAGACAAGTATTACTTGTAAATAGCCTAATAAAAAACTATATATCAGATTCGCAGTATATATTTGGGTTTTCCCAATAGAAGAAACTATTAATCTTGACCAAATATAATTTCTTCTTTCCATCACAATATGATTTACTCCGTTAGCAATTGTATAAATTACCATAAAAAGAGTAAATCCAAATAAGCTATGAAGTTTGGCATCGTAAATAAAATCCCCATCGTTTGAGAAATTTGCATATTCAACAATAAAACTAGGGTTATTATTTGCATCTTCTAAAATGGATTGTACATTCCCTTGTTGTTCAACCGGATAAGTATTCAAAATTGTTTCATTTTGCATTACTTCTCGATAAATTGTAGAAATTTCACTTTGAAATAACGGTGCATTTAAAAAATTGGGCGAAGTAATTAAATCAAATCTATTTGACTGTAAATGTACTGCTAGTTCTACATCCCCTTCTTCAACTAACTTTAGGGCTTCCTCCTCATCATAAAGAGTGTAATCAACATCGGGCATTTTTTTTAATTCTAGAAGCAATGTCTCTGTTAATTTTTCATCCAAACTTGAATAGACAGCAATTGGTAATTTTGATTGTTGACCCAAACCTAATATATATGCAAATAAACAGATGATTACTGTTATAACAATAAAGCTTACCGGTTCTCTTTTTAATAAAATAAACTTTGTTTTTAATATATCCATCATGCGATACCACCTCTTTTCGGGAAGAGCAGGAATGCCAAAACAATTAAAATAATCATTAAGATAGATAAATTCGTAAGGTTAGGTAATAAATCCGAAAACGATGCTTGTTGAGTTAACTTTAAATAACCGTCTAAAGCTGCACCATTCGGAGTCAATAATCCAATTTTCGCCATACCAGGAGCTATACTACTTATATTAAAGAAACTACCTCCTAGTAATGCGAAAATGGATACAAATGCATTTGAAAATACATTTGAAGCACTAGCTGAATTATTTCGATAATTTAATGAAGATAGTACTGCTGCGATTCCCCCTACTACGATTGCCAAAAAGAACGTTAATAACAGATACAATCCTAGTTGATTGAAAGTAATATTGAAGGCAAAATAGCTGAAAGTAAATAAAATTAACATTTGTACCATAGCAAAAATGACAGTAGATATGATAATACTAAATAAGTAAGTTATTGGGCGAATCCTCGCAAGTATCATGCGATCAAAAATATGGGAATCCTTTTCTAAAAACGCTTGACTTGCAATTGTCCCAGCCGTAAATAAAATAAACATAACAGCCATACTAAATGTGTAATAAATTTTAGACGTAATTTCACCTTTCGACTGGATTGTATTAATTGTTGATGTTATTTCAGGAGATGGTACAATCATTCCTTCTAACAGTAATCCATTTTCATTTAAAACTTTATTCAGTGTATATTGATGTTGAAAATCATTTATTAATGTTTGGACAATCGTTGAATTAATTTGTTTACTTTCATTTAAATAAACAGAAAATGATGGCTTTTCACCATTTAAAAATTGATAGGTTAAAAAATCATAAGTAAAATTTTCTGGAATTTCAATGATTGCTGAAAATTCTCCATTATTCCGCGTTCTTTCAATATCCTTCTCATTAACTTTTGTAATATGAACAAATTCCTTCAATTCATCATTCTCCATAATTTGTTCTTCTAGTAACTTAACTGGAACCATCCCTGCAATTTGCCCTCTTAGTTCATCTGCAATTGGGAAGGTATCATTAGCCTTTTGAAAAAATGCTTCTATTTCCTCTTCTTCATTCCCATGTTGAACAAGAGCAATTTCTACATTTGTTATTTCTAAATCACCATTCATAATAGACCCTAGAGCAAAACTTAAAATAAGAATTAACCCGATAGGCATGGCAAGCAAAATTAATAATTCAGAAGGACTTCTTAACAATAATTTAATTTGTTTTTGAATAAGTGCTAAGAACATGTTTCACCCTCCTAATTGCGTAAAGCACGGCCCGTTAAATGTAAAAAAACATCTTCTAATGTTGGCTCTTCCATTTGAAAACTTTTTAACAGGACATTATGACGTTCACATAACGAAAGTAAGTTTGGTAAAAAGTTTACCCCCTTGGCAATTGTAAAATTAATTTTGTCTTCGTCCGCTTTAATATTAGTAAGAATTGGTTGATTGAATAGCTCATTCATAAAGGCGTTTGAATTATTATTAACTTTTACAACAACGGTATTTTCAGATGAAAGAATTGCTTTTATTTCGTCTTTTGAACCAGATGCAATAATCCGCCCTTGGTCCATAATGTAAATACGATTACAAAGATACTCGACTTCTTCCATATAGTGACTCGTATAAATAATGGCTGTATTTGACTGTTCATTTAATTTTTTTACAGTTTCAAGGATATGGTTACGTGATTGGGGATCAATTCCTACTGTCGGTTCATCCATAATTAAATATTGTGGTTCATGCAAAAGAGCAACTCCAATGTTTAAACGCCTCTTCATTCCCCCAGAATAATGTTTTACTAGCTTTTTCGTTTCATTTTCTAATCCAATTTGTTCAAGAACAATTTCAACTCGTTCGTTCAATTGTTTTTTAGGTATTTTATATAAGTTTCCAAAGAAAAATAAATTTTCTTTCGCCGTAAGATCCCCGTATAAAGCGATTTCCTGAGGAACAACCCCTAAAACTTTTCGTAAAAGATTCTGGTCCTTTAATACACTTTTTTGATGAAGCAATACATCACCCTCTGTAGGCGGTATTAGCGTTGACAACATTGCTATCGTTGTTGATTTCCCTGCGCCATTTGGTCCAAGCATTCCGACAATTTCACCCGGCTCAATATAAAAATTAATATGGTCAACAGCAACACCACTCTTAAAGCTCTTCGTTAAATTCACAGCTTCAATCATACGATCCCTTCCTTTCAACTATACTTTACCAACTTTACAAACCCTTTCTAAGTAGCTAACGTCATTAAATAAAATGACTCTGGTCATTAGAAAAGCGCAGGCGGCTGGACCAGCTGCGAAAAAGACTGGAGACTCCCGACAAGCAGCCCACTGCGTAGGAGGGAGTTGAAGTTTTCGAGCAGCTAGCCGCCAGAGCTAGACACTAGAAAAGCGTAAGCGGCTCGCTTAGGCTCGTCACGCGCTGGAAACTCTGACAAGAAGGCGCTTTTTGCCTTCGCAGGAAGAGTTGAAGCGTCGCGAGGGCCTAGCCGCTGTAGCTAGACAACTAGAAAAGCGGAGGCGGCTGGACCAGCTGCGAAAAAAACTGGAGACTCCCGACAAGCAGCCCACTGCGTAGGAGGGAGTTGAAGTTTTCGAGCAGCTAGCCGCCGCAGCTAGACAATCAGAAAAGCGAAGTTATCCCGCCCAACTCCAGTAACAACTTAAACAAATGAAAACAAAAAACCCGGTGAAAGTATTCTGTTTAACCAGAATCTTACCTGTACCGGGTATTTAAACAAGATTATGTTTCACTGCATAAATAGCTAATTGTGTTCGATCTCGTAAATCTAGTTGTTGCAAAATGTTTGTAATATGATTTTTTACCGTTCCAACCGATAAATAAAGAGTTGAAGCAATTTCCTTATTTGTCTTACCTTCTCCTATCAACTTCACAATCTCTAATTCGCGCTTAGTAAGATTTATTGAGATTTCTGTTTGTTGTGGGACTTGTCGCTGTAAAAGCTTCGGCATTAATTTCGCTGCAACATCTTCTTGTAACACAAGCCCCCCATTTAACACACTATGAATAGAAGAAAGTAATTTTTCCGGCTCAGATGACTTAAGTAAAAAACCATTCGCTCCGTCTTTTAATGTCTCATATGCATATTCTTCATCGTCAAAAGTAGTTAAAATAATAATTTTTACTTCCGGGTATTGCTCTCGAATCCGCTTTGTTGCTTCGATCCCATTCATTTCGGGCATTCGTACATCCATTAAAATGAGGTCGACTTGAAAACTTTCAAGTACTTTGAGTGCCTCATGACCATTACTTGCTTCTGCTACTATTTGAAAATGTTCGTCTTGTTCAACAATCATTTTCAGTCCATTTCGAACAATTGTCTGATCCTCTACTAGTAATATACGAAATGTCATTTTAACCCCTCCCCAAACGTTTTTAATGGAAATGTTCCCCTTACTATAAAATTCTTTTCATCTCTCAATACTCGTAGTTGTCCATTTATTTCTTGCAGTCTGCCTTCCATATTAGTTAATCCAAAACCTTTAATCAGTGGTAAGTTAGAAACATGTTTATTTTTCACTTCAAAAAGTAGTTGCTGCAATGAATCAACTGTTAGTGTTACTTCTACCTCTTTGGATTGACTATGCTTCATCGCATTCGTTAAACATTCTTGTAATACTCTATACAGCACTATACTTTGTTCATTGGAAATAGGTATGGAGAGAACCCCTTTTTCAATAGTAAAACGAATATGTAGATTACTTTCCATTTCTAGTTTTCTAATTAATTGAATAACAGATTGTATTCCTGTCGTTTCTGTAGATTTTAATTGCCGAACAGCATATCGGGTTTCTTCTAAGCTTTCTCTTGCTAATTGTTTGAGTTCCGATAAACTCTCCGAATTATTTTGAATAGACAGCATTTCAAGTTGCATTAATAAGGATGTCAGTTTATGACCAACAGAATCATGCATATCCCTCGCAATCTTTGTTCTTTCCTCCGCGCGTACCAACTCTTCTTGCTCAACAGAATCCCTTTTTATTTTTCGAAATTGCGAAAGTAATTGTTCGTACAATGTATTTTTTAGCTCAACTTCTGATAAATATCTATGAAGGAAAACGCAACAAACAATAATTGATATCATTAGTAAAAAACTATAAAGCGATATCATTTTTAATAAAGTAAGAATGAAACACAATGTGAAAACTATTGTAATAAAGAATATAAATCCTCGTTCCTTTAAACGAAAGGAACTGTCAATTGAAATAAATGCAAGAAACGGTAAGATAAAGGTCGAATCCTCTGAAATGAAAACAGTTAATGTAATCAATGCGATAATGAATAAATAGTTTGCTACTGGAAATTTCATTAGAGGCATGATGAAATATAATAACATGACACCAGTTATTAAAAAGAGTGTTAAGGTGAAATGACTTTTTTGAGCGCTAGTATGAAGTATAATTAATCCAGTACTGATTATTAAGCAACAAATTCGTAAAAGAAATGATTTCAACTTTCTCACCTCAAAGAAAAAAAACCTCTAATTTTATTATTATATGGCAAATTTTCCTATAAATGAAATAAAAAAAGAGGAAGAGCTTCTCCCCCTTAAACAGTTACGATTTATATTTATTATAAGCATCAATAAAACGTTGAAGATCATCAAATTTAATCGCAACTTTTTCATAGGATTTTTTTAATCCTAACGCTAAAGTAGCTTCAATAGGTTGCTTTAACTTTAATATTACATTTGGTGTGACTTCATCAAAATCTTTCGCTAAAAAATCAATTGTATCCTTCGTTAGCTTTTGTTTTAATTCTTCCTGTTCTGTAATTACTTCATGTATGTCTGCCCAGCTTATTTCCATACGTTTCATTAAACCAAGAGAAATATACATTTTTTCCTTCGTAAATAAAACAGGATTTAATTGGACTACCCGAATATCCGCTAAGAAGAAAATAACTGTGTAAATATTTAACACTAATAAAATAATAGAAAGAATCATGGATTTTTCATGGATGAACCAATGAATACCAAGTGTTTCAATAACCACCGCATGGATAAGCATTACTTGAAAAGCAATATAACTTGAATTTTTGTGTAACGTTACAGTATTTTCATTTAAAGTTGGTTTCTTTCTCCAACTAGCTAATGCATAATAAAACATTAGCATTTCGGAACATACGATATGGATTAATTGATGCTTTTGTACATACCGGTCAACTGCATTAGTAAATGAAAATAAGATTGGTAAGCTGCTATTTTTCGTATCTTTAATGATCTTTGGTAAATAGCGAACTAATGTTACAAGTAATAATAATTCTATCGCTAGTAATCCTAGTTCAACCGCAATTCCAACCCATGTAATCGCTACATATGGTTTTAAATATTCAATAGGGATTAAAATTCTTGATAAGACTAATCCGCTAGCACTTAGTAGTAAAAATAGTTTAATACTCTTTTCTCTTTTCCAAGCTAACACTAAAATTGGTGCAACAATTACTAAATCAATTAATGATCCTAAAGCTACACTACTTGGTCCAGTTTCGAGAATACTTTTTCCAAAATCAGTACGATATAACGTTAAGTTACTACAAAGAACTAATAATAATAAAGCTAGCCAGAGATTTTGCCTTTTCTGTACACTCACTTTCATGGTGAACACTCCTTGAGTATCATGTTACCTTAATTATAAACCAGCTAAATATCAGGAAACAATTTACAGTAATTCGAACGAAAAAGACCATAAGTGAATGATTTCTTATAAATATAAAGGCTTAATATTTGACATATTCTTCATTGTATTTTTCCTTTAAATGACATACTTGATTATAATTATCTACCTTCCAGCATCCATCTTCAAATCGTATATTACTTAAACTGCCATTCGTTAATTTCGTTTTTCCAGATCCAATTTGACCGTTTGAAAGAGTCGATAAAATTATTTTAATCACTCCTCCATGTGCAACTACTATGATTTTCTGATTTGTATAGGTTTGATGCAATTTATTTAGTCCATATAGGGTACGTTCCTTCACTTGTTCTAAACTTTCTTGGTTCGGACATGTTAAATCGGGATATAATGAAGCTCTTTGTTCTAAAGTTAATCCTTCAATATCTCCATAATTTCTTTCAATAAATTCATTCATTATATGTATATTCAAATTTAAGTGTTCATTAATAATTTCTGCTGTTTGTCTAGCTCGTTGCAGAGGACTTGAAACTAACACATCCCACTCTGTATTAGTAAAATACGTTTTACAATCATGAGCTTGTTTTATTCCAATAGTATTTAAAGGAATATCTGCTCTTCCCTGTATTTTCCTAAGGGTATTCCATTCTGTTTCACCATGGCGTACAAAGCAAATTAAGGTCATTTCTTATCCTCCCTTTTTTATTTCAGTTGATTCTTATCATTGTATATTAACATAGAATATTATTAATGGTTCATTTTTTTGATTCAATTTAGCCAAATCAACGTACTTTAACAATCTATGATTACTAAAGTAAAATAGAATTGTTTTTGATATGAAAAAACGACGAGATTAACTCGCCGTTTTTGATTAAATATACGATTCTTTTACCAATTTGAAGTTTGGGTGAAAAGCGAACTTCAGGTTATGTAAATATAATTCTTTCAGGTCGTGCTGCTGAACTGCTTCTTGTTGTTCATTTTCTTTTTGTTGGTTTTCTTGTATTTCTTCTATTAAGTTGATGGAATCCGATTCAATATTACTTTTAGCTACCAGGTTTTCAAGTACCTCTGATTGATTTTGAGTAACATTAGATTCCGAAAATTCATTTTCAATTGAATTAGCTTGTGTTATGTTCTCTTCACTACTTGCAACAACGGTTGATGAATTCGTAATTGATTCTTTCGGAAGCTCTTCGGAAATTAACGATGCAACATGTTCTTTTAATTCTTTGTTTTCTGCAAAGTAAGCATTATCATACCACATATTTTGATCAAACTTTCCTTGAGTGGCTACAAGTTGTGAATTATATTTGCTGTCAAAGAAAGTTTTATCCGCCATTGCAACACCATATTGCTCCGCAAGATCCTTTCGATCATTCAACCCTACGACATATGGAACAATACCAGGAGCATTATTAAATTTATCAATCATCTGATGTAAATTATTTTCCCAAATTGCCACTAACTCATTATCTCCATCTACTTTGGCATTATGTACTGCATTCATATTCGCCTCAATTAACGAACTATAATACATTTTGTTCGGTACATATTGTCCATCTACCTGTTCATACCAAGCAGGATGTTGCTTTGCTTCAAACGCATAATAATTTGACCAATCATTCGTTTCAATTGCTTCGTTTATTAAATTATTACGAGAATTATTAACATCGTGAAGAGGATTAATTTTTCTAGCTTCATCACCGAAAACTTTTTTGAATGAAGTCGTACCATTATTATTTTTTACACTCGTTGTAATACCAAAATCCTGATTACCATTTATTTGTTGAGTGGCGAAAATATTCATCTTTCCCCTCCATTTACCATATCCATTTAAATTTAGCATATATCATCATTCATTAATATAGCCTCATAGATTCAAAAAAGTACCCCCTATAATAATCCGCTTATTAACTAATTGATATTTCCTCAATCCTCACATGCTTATTTCTACTAAATCTTATTAATTTATCTTAAAAAGAGAAAGCTAGCATTACTGTATAGTAATGCTAGCTGCTAAACTAAAGTTCTTTTTTCTTCATATTATATGCCAAAATGAACGGGACAATAGGTAATAGAGCGAAGGCGATAAATAACTTATCAACCATTGCAAAATAGAGCATTGGAAGCAGGAATGCAAACCCACTAACGACTAGCGATTGCCATGATTTTTTCCATAATCCGTGGATTAAAAGGAGTAGTGACAATATTACAAGGGACCAGAATGTTAATGCGACTAAGAAGAAATCCATTTTGCTCACCACCTATCTATTGATATGTATACACAATATGTCAATAGGTAAATTTTCTCTTTTTCTTTTCATTTTATTATATTCTTACTCTTTAGCTTTTGTTCGGATTTTCCATTTAGATCCAGAATATTTTATTTAGACTTTCATACAGATTTACATTTTTTGTGAATTATTCTCTTGTCTACTTATAAAATTGTTTGGGAAAACAAAAAAAATGCCCAACCAATAATAGTCAGGCATTTTTTATTATTTTTCTTTTTTCGTATATTCAGCTACAGTATTGATTCTTTCAAGCATAGATGGATGCGTATAACGGAAAATCTTCACAATAAATGGAGGATTTACCTCGCTTAAACCTGTCTTGGCAAGATTTTGGAAGCTACTAACTGCTGCTTCGGGATTTTTTGTTAGTTCCATCGCATATTCGTCAGCACGACTTTCTTGGTAACGTGATACAAAATTCGAAACTGGATTAGACAAGAATAACATTAATGAAATTAGAAGTAAAAATAATGGTAACGAGTTAATATCTTTCATTTCTTTTATTTTTAGAACTTGTCCGAAACGATCAATAAGCCAAGGCATGATTTTTGAAATTAACCATAAACCAACGAGTGTGGATAAAATATAAGCAGCCATTCCAATGTAAATATGCTTCTGAACATAATGTCCCATCTCATGGGCCATAATGAACAAGATTTCACTTTCTGATAATTGGTTAAGGGTTGTATCCCAAAGTACAATTCTTGAATTATCACCAATTCCCGTTACATAAGCATTCATTGCATTGGTTTTTTCCGCCATATTTACTTCAAAAACATGTTCAGAAGGGATATTTGCTTGATCAGCTAAATCTAATATTTTTTCTTCTAATGCTTTATCTTTTAATGGATAAAACTCATTATAAAGTGGATCAATAATTACCGGTTGTATATACATCATAAAAATGGCAAATGGTATTGTGAGTAACCACGCATACAGCCACCATCTTTTTTTACTTATATGGAGCAGCCAGTATAAAACGATGACAATAATTAAAGTTGTAATAAACCCAACCCAAAAATCAATGACATAATCACGCATCCAAGAAGAAAAATCTTGTGTACTGATGCCATACTTTTTACTTAAATTATACCGGTATAGATCAACTGGGTAAAAAAGAATGGCGGTAAAAAGATATAGGAAGAATAAATACGCTCCGTTTTTAATGACTTTCCATTTAAGCCCTAATTCAGACCATTTTTCGAACACACGGGATAGACCTGTCCCTAAAATAAATAAATATACGAGCCATTCTAGAGGAGTTAAAATAAAGAAAATAAAATTCTTTACTTTTGAATATTCTTCACTTAAGAGTAATTCACGCTCTGTCATAAATGTTGCTGGATCGGCTACTGTCCCTTTTAATACTTCTGGTATTCCATTTGAGCTCCAATGAAAAATATAAAAATACATCAATACAGCATAAATTATAAACAGAACAATTGCAGATATTCCCCATTTTTTCAATTTTCACACCTCAATTCAATTCCTATATTCTAGTTTAAGATAAAAAGGACAAGATAGAACCAATTTTTAAAATGTTTTGTTCCTAATCAAAAAATTTGCCACTAAATTTTATTAAACCTAAGCTTATTTCATCCCAAGCCACTTAATATTGATAATCGTTTTCATTAACGATATAATCATATTTACAATAGATATAATGTCTGACTGTTATACATAGTAAGATTTATAGTAGAAATGGAGCGAGTTTATGCGTGACGTATATGATGTAACCATTGTTGGAGGTGGCCCAGCAGGATTATATAGTGCCTTTTATAGTGGATTAAGAAACATGAAAACAAAATTGATTGAATCCCAAAAAGAATTAGGTGGTAAAGTTTTATTATTCCAAGAAAAAATGATATGGGATGTTGGTGGACAGCCACCTATTTTAGGTAGTCAATTCGTGAAACAAATCATATCACAAGCAAAAACTTTCGATCCAACAATTATTACGAATACGAAAGTAGACTTCATCGAGAAAGACGACACCAATTTATTTATCATCACAACAAATGATGGTGTTAAACACTATTCTAAATCAATTATTATGGCAGTGGGTGGCGGTATCATTAACCCACAAAAATTAGAAATTGACGGTGCTGAAAAATACGAAATGTCAAACTTACATTATACAATACCGTCATTAAAACCGTTTCAACAAAAACGAGTTCTTATATCAGGTGGAGGTAATGGGGCGATCGATTGGGCTGTTGAATTATTAGATATTGCAGAAGAAGTGATTGTTGCCTATCGAAAAGATCAGTTTTCTGCCCATGAAGCACAAACTGCTCGAATACTAGCAGACTCTAAAGCAAAAGTACTATTTAACACAAGCATTGAAAGATTAATACCAAACAAAGAAAAAACACTTATTCAACAAGCTGTTCTTAAACAGGATGGTAAAGAGGAATCGTTACTTCAACCTGTTGATCACATTATTGTTTGCCATGGCTATAACAGGGATGCATCGTTAGGTTTTGCTGAGAACATTAATTTAAGTTTGAAAGACAATTATTATTACGAAGGTACTTCAAAAGGCCATACTTCTCAAGAAGGAATATATGCTGCAGGTGATATCTTATCTTTTGATGGAAAGGTAAACCTTTTAGTAGGTGCATTCCAAGATGCCGTAAATGCTGTAAATAGTGCAAAAAAATATATAGAGCCAACAGCAGAATCCATTGGAATCGTGTCATCTCATAATGAAAAATTTAAAAAACAAAACAAACAAATAATTCGCCAAATATTAGTGGAACAAAAATAACTTCATTTTTTTAGGGCTATCAAGTCTCTCTTGATAGCCCTAAAATATCAAAACTCCACAAATTTCGGATCGTCCCCTTTTGTATTCATTAATTTTATTTGAGATGGTGTCACTTTTAGAATAACCATTTTCGGGTCGTCTGGTCCACTAAACCATGGTTTCAAAAGTTTATTCCAAACCTTCTCCCTCATAGTATCATCAGAAGAAATTTCCACTTTCCCTTCAATTTCTAAAAATTCATCCCCAAAACCTTTTCCATCGTAACCAATTAATATATGAGTATATGGATTTTTTGACAGTTCTTCAACTTTATGAGTGTGATCACTTGTTACAGTATATAGAGTAAAGTTATCGTTAAAAAAAGTCATATATCGTGAATGAGGCTTATCTCCTTCAATCGTTGCCATCGTTCCAACCATGTTATGATCTAATATTTTTTCTGCTATCTCTTTTGGTGTTTTCGCCACTAACCTCTACTCCTTTAGCATTTTTATTGTTAGTATTTCAATTCTTGCTTTGTTTATCCATCAAACACTAACTTCTATCCCAGGTTTCTAAAAATTGCATCGTTCTTTTTCTACCAATATCAATCAATTGTTGTTTTACTTCTTTCGAAATATCAAATTGAGTAGCACTAAGATTTTCTACAGGTATAAAAACAATACTTTTCTCATGTTTTCTTGAAATATAACGTTCGTCATGGGCCGATTTCATCGTTTTGAATAATGCATCAAACAAATCTAAACCATTCGAGATTTTCTTTGGATCTATTTCTGCACTTGGATGGCTTAGCTTAAATCCAAGTATTGGCCGCGCTTTGTTCCTTTGAAAAACCCAAAGCGGAAAATTACTTAAAACCCCTCCATCAACAAAAATGTTTTCACCTTTTTGATCACTTAATTTGATGGGTTCAAAGAAAAATGGAATTCCACAACTCATTCTTAACGCTTTTGCTACAGAAAACTTCCGCCAATCAATCCCATATTTCGGCAAATCATCAGGTATTACAACGATACGTCCATTCGTTAAATCAGAAGCAATAAGCTTAAGGGAACCACGGGGTAAATCACTAAAGGTGATAACACCCTTTTCTGCCAGTTTCTTATAAAAAAATTTCTCTAACGCTTTCCCTCTATAAAGACCCATTTTGAAGTATAGGTTTAGCCATTTTAAAAAAACGAGTCTTCGTGCAGATTTCCGAGGATCAAGAAGTGTTTTTAAATTTAGTTCATCTAACATTTCTTCAATTTCTGATGCTGTATATCCAGCCGCTATTAAACAAGCAAAAATGGCCCCGGCACTCGTCCCTGCTACCCGTTTGAAGGTGTAATTCTGTTCTTCTAATACTTGTAAGGCACCAACATATGCAAATCCTTTAATACCACCACCGGAGAACACGCCATCAATTTCCATCATTTCTCCCCTTTATAGTGTCTCGTTATACTTTAAGAAAAAGGAGAGAAAAATAGAACTTATGTCGAAAAAACTTCCGTCAAAAAATGCCAAAAAGGAAGGGCCAAAAGTATACACTTTTGAACACCTTCCCTTCTTAAATAATAAATCTGCTTCTCAGGTGGTCACCATTATGCCACCATCCTCGGCACAATTTATTTGTGACGAAAGCATAAGCGTCAGTCATAAAAAGACCATCTTAAGAGGACTTTTCAGAGCCGATTTTACTGATTCAATCTAGATGGATTGTGTTTATTATCCGGTTTCCCTTTATTTTCATTTTGATTTTGTTTTTTTGCTTGATTATTTTGTCCAATTACATCGAAATCATCAGGACTTAAATCATATCCATGACCATATTCTTCACGATCTAACTTTTTGCTTTTACCTTTTTTATCAGCCATATTGGTCACCTCCATTCATAATTTGCACTAGATTTGCGATTTTATAGCATGGGAAATTTTCCAAATCCCTAAACATAATTAATGATGAATAAATATCGATTCCATTTGACACATTATTTATTGGAGGTGGATGAACAATGTCAAAAATCATTGGTGTTGAAGAATCTTTATCTAATGTTGAAGCTGTACTAGCAGCAAAAGGATACGAAGTAAAAAAAATCCGTAGTGAAGAAGACGTAAAAAATTGTGACTGTTGCGTAATTAGTGGACAAGATGAAAATGTTATGGGAATTAGCAACGTAGTATCTGAAGGATCCGTTATCAATGCACGTGGACTTTCTGCTGATGAAATTTGTCAACGTGTTGAAAAGCTACTCCATTAATCAAGAAATGCTGGTACAAGTTATAAAACTTCGTGCCAGCATTTTTACATATGATACTTTGTCAAATTAAGTGCAACAGTTCTTCCTGAAACGCCTCGTATGCAGTTTTCCAACCAAGACATTTTCTTGGTCGATTGTTGATAAGTTTAAGTGCTTGTTCCATCTCTTT
>NZ_RBZN01000057.1 GCF_003628435.1 Ureibacillus endophyticus
GCGGAGAACGCTCGTTTAGCTCCGACAACAACTGGAGGAATCGACAAAAGGGTGCTTTTTGCCCTTGAAGGCGATTCTGAAGTTGTCGAGGAGCTAGCGTTCGCAGCTAGACAATTAGAAAAGCGGAGAACGCAAGCACAGCTCTTGAAAGTACTAGCTGACAAGAAAGAAAAGATTCAAAAAGTACTAGCGTTCACATTTGCTTAGCACACATTTTAAAAATAGTATCATCGAACCAGTCATTTCGACTGGTTTTTTTAATTCACAGAATTGTTGGTAGTTTTTCCATCACCCTACTTTTATGAAATTAACTACTTTGTTACAATTTTTTATACAATAGGTACTATTTATTCCCTCTCTATATGATAAAAAGGAATTAGATATAGAGATGTCGAATCATAAAACAAGAAAAAAAGCTTTAAGCAAAAGGAGTTGTAAATCATGAAACAAAACCTAAAAGTTCTAATTTGTGATGATTCAATTTTAATTAGAAAAAAACTACGATCTGTTTTAGAGAAGTGTAAAATTGAAGAAATTATCGAAGCTGAAAATGGTGTGATTGCTGTTGAGCTAGCAAAAGAGCACAATCCTGATTTAATTTTTATGGATATCGTAATGCCAGATAAAGACGGTATTGAAGCATTAAAAGATATTAAAGCATTTAATTCAGAAACAAAAGTTGTAATGGCCTCTTCAGCAGGGACAAGCGATCATCTAAAAGAAGCTCTTGCAAATGGTGCATTTGATTTTATTCAAAAACCAATATCTCTTGAATCTGTGACTCTACTAATTGAGAAAGTTTTGAAGGAGGAAAGTGCCAATGTTTAGCCAATACTTCGGTCATTATTTGTTAAATCGCGGTCTTATTACACGTGAGCAATTAGCAGATGCTTTAGAATATCAAAAAACAGTTCACGTAAAATTTGGGGTAATTGCTGTAGATGAAGGTTTCATGACGACTGCTCAAGTTGAAGAAGTTCACGAAAAACAACGCCAAATGGATAAACGCTTTGGTGAAATCGCGGTAGAGCTTGGTTATTTAACAGAATCACAAGTTGAAGCACTAATCTCTCACCAAAAACAAAGTCATCTTTATTTAGCACAGGCACTTGTTGATCGCGAGTACATGACAATCGACGAATTCGGTGCAGCACTAAATGAATATAAGAAAGAAAATAGCTTATCTGATGAACAATTTGAAGCAATTCGCAACGGTAATATCGATGCATTAGTTCAACAACTTCTAGTGTCAGATGAAGAGAAAGCAGCTAAATATGGACGCTACTTATCATTATTTGCAAAAAATATGATTCGTTTTATTGATGATCAAGTGTATCTTGAAGTTTCAGAGGATAATAATATCACACCGAGTAACTGGTTAATTAAACAAGATATTATTGGTGCAGCTCCACTATTCACTGGTATTAGTACAGACGATCAAACATTATTATATATCGCTTCTATTTATGCTGAAGAAGAATTAACTCAAGTTGATGCATTCGCAAAGGATGCCGTAAGTGAATTTTTAAATTTACATAACGGTATTTACTTAGTAAACATGTCTAACTGGGGTACTGAGCTTAACATGAACCCTCAACAAATTATTGAGAATGCTTCTATTTCAGGTGAGTTATTCACAGTAAACGTTGTTACAGCAAAAGGTACATTCCAATTAGTGTTATCAGATGACACAACGAACATAAAAATTGAGTCTGCAGCTGGAACTCAAACTGTATAAATAATAGTAGAATCGCTCTGTACGGCCTACACTGTCCAGAGCTTTTTATTTTGTGTGTTCAACCATAATTACCCTCATTATCCCCTTTTTAAACTTATTATTAATGATAAAATCCATCTTGTTATGATACAATAACATCTAGAATTACATAAACGAAATCACAAAATCGGGACTTTCCGATTTTTTAAAGGAGCATTTTTATGTCTACAAAATCAGAGCTTCAACAAAAAATTGCAGAACTTAAAATGGATTATATAAATTTACAAGGTGATATCGAAAAACTTGAAAATACAGGACATATTGAGTCTGTTGCAAAAGCGGAAGAGCGCCTTGCCAACATGGAAAAACAACTTGCTGAACTGAATAAACAGCTCGCGGCGTTGTAAAAATGCCGCGAGTTTTTTTATAGAAAAGCGGAGAACGCTTGCCCAGCTCCGACAACAACTGGAGGAATCGACAAAAGGGTGCTTTTTTGCCCTTGAAGGCGATTCTGAAGTTGTCGAGGAGCTAGCGTTCGCAGCTGGACAAATAGAAAAGCGGAGCGCGTTTGTTCAGCCGTGAAAGAAACTGGAGACTTCTGACAAGTGTACTTGTACACGCAGGAGGAAGTCGAAGTGTCCGAAAGAGCTAGCGTTCGCAGCTAGACATTAAGAAATGCGGAGGTCTCTCGCTCTGGCTCCTTCACGTTAAAAATGCTGAAAAATAGAGCTCTCCACTGTCAAATTCTCAAATTAAAATTAAGATTTTACAATAATTCAATTATTATCGGGGGAAAATTTATATATGGCAATATTAACTGTTGAAAAGTTAGGTCACTCTTTTGGGGATCGTACCCTTTTTAAAGATGTTTCCTTTCGTTTAGTAGAAGGCGATCATATCGGACTTGTCGGTGCTAATGGTGTAGGAAAATCTACATTAATGGGGATTATTACAGGACAAATCATTCACGATACAGGAAAAGTAGAATGGCTTCCAGGTACACATTACGGCTACCTTGACCAACACACTGTATTAAGTGCAGGACGTACTATGCGAGATGTCCTACGCGATGCATTCTTACCTCTTTATAAAAAAGAAGAAGAACTAAATGAAATTACAGCTAAAATGGCAGATGCCACACCTGAAGAATTAGAAGTTCTGTTAGAGCAAATGGCAGATGTTCAAGACGCTTTAGATGCGGGCGATTTTTATACACTAGATATTAAAATAGAAGAAGTTGCACGAGGATTAGGGTTAGATGCAATTGGATTAGAACGAGATGTTGCTGCTCTTTCAGGTGGTCAACGTACTAAAGTTTTATTAGCAAAACTTTTACTTGAAAAACCAAAAGTATTATTACTAGATGAGCCTACTAACTACTTAGATGAAGAGCATATTACATGGCTTTCAAATTATTTAAAAGATTATCCTTATGCTTTTCTTTTAATTTCCCATGACACAGAATTTATGAACGGTGTTGTAGATGTTATTTTCCATCTAGAGTTTTCAAAGATGACTCGCTATACAGCAACATACGAGAAATTTTTAGAGCTAGCGGAAATTAATAAACGTCAACATATTGATGCTTACGAAAAGCAGCAAGAATTCATTAAAAAACAAGAAGAATTTATTGCAAAAAATAAAGCTCGTTACTCAACAACTGGTCGTGCTAAGTCTCGCCAAAAACAATTAGAGCGTTTAGAGAGAATCGATCGACCAGAAACTGCAGTTAAGCCTGAATTTAGTTTCAAAGAATCCCGTGCTTCAAGTCGCTATGTTGTTGAAGCAGAAAATTTATCCATTGGGTATGATCCAGCAAAACCTTTATTACCACCTCTTACATTTACGATTGAACGTGGAGAAAAAATCGCATTAATCGGGATGAACGGTGTTGGGAAATCTACTTTACTCAAAACAATGCTTGGTAAAATTAATGCTCTAGGTGGTTCGGTACGCCGTGGGGACTTCTTATTCCCTTCCTACTTTGAGCAAGAAGTTAAAGCTGGAAACATTACACCAATCGATGATGTGTGGAATGCATTTCCAAGCATGGACCAACATCAAGTACGTGCGGCATTAGCACGAGCTGGCTTGAAAAATGAACATATTTCACGTCCATTAAATTCATTATCTGGGGGCGAGCAAGCAAAAGTACGTTTATGTAAGCTAATGATGGAAGAATCAAACTGGCTAATCTTTGACGAACCAACAAACCACTTAGACGTTGATGCAAAAGCAGAATTAAAACGTGCTATGCAAGAATATAAAGGAACAATCGTATTAGTATCCCACGAACCAGAATTTTACGAAGGTTTGGCAACAAAAGTATGGAACGTTCAAGATTGGTTCACTTCTGGGAAGACAGATTTATAAAATCCAATCGGTTTGAACATCTTAATAGGATGTTCAACCGTTTTTTTATTTCGCAAAATCTCCTTACTTAATGTCATTGGTATATTTTTTTGAACCCTCCCCTACTCAATCCCCTATTAAAAAATTCTTTTAATCTAACTATTTTAACAACAAAAATACAATTGACCTTTCAATTTTGTTCTGCCAATTATTCAAATCAATTCTCAAATTTTTGAAACTTTTTTCTCCTTTACTACGTATATATTTATAGAAAAACGGTTATAGATATATGTGAAGCCCACTTAAATATAAAGTGACTATTGACTTACAATTAGCTTACTGGTAAGATATTTATAACGACAAAATCTCTTACTAATAAGCTATTACAAAACAAATGAAAGCGAGGAGATTTTAATGACAGTTACAATTTATACTCAATCTAGCTGTTCTTCATCAAGAAAAGCTATTAAATGGTTAAAAGAAAACAAGATTGACTACACAGAAAAACGAATTACTTCTCAACCTTTAACATTAGCAGAATTTAAAAATATATTAAGAATGACAGAAGACGGTACTGACGAAATCATCGCTACTAACTCTAACGACTTTAAAAATCTTGATATTGATATTGACCAACTTTCTATTCAAGATTTATATAACTTAATTCAACAACATCCACGTATGTTAAGAAGTCCTATTTTACTAGATGAAAAACGAATTCAAGTTGGTTATAACGAGATGGACATTCGACGCTTCATTCCACGTAAAGTACGTGCTTATGAATTAAACGCGATGCAACAACTTGTATCACAAGTTTAATTGTCTCGTGAATGAAGTATTTCACCAGACATGCGATATGATTTATGTAAGTGGAGCGAAAACATTATGGATAGCCAAAGATATGAAACTCTTTCCTCCCTATTTGAAGTTGTAGCTTCATTAGAGAGAAAATGGGCAAATGAATGGAATCAACAGAATAATTTAGGATTTTCAAAATCTCATATTCTGCTTTTAGATTTATTATCAAAAGAAGGACCAAAACGACCTTCAGCCATTGCAGAACGGTTAAAAGTAACTACTGGTGGTGTTACAGTACTTACAACGAAGCTAATCAAAAGCGGATTAATCGAGAAAACTCAGAATAGCGCCGATCGCCGTGCTGCTCAAATTGCGATTACACCAGAAGGAGAAAAAGTCCTTGTAGAATCTCGAGCTCAAGTAACCGCAATGGCAAACTCTATGTTTGGCATGCTTTCTACTGATGAAATTAAAACGCTACATACTATCTTTGAAAAATGCTTAGTTAGTGGAAATGGCCAACAAGGTAAACTTGAGTAGAGAATTTGATTTTCTACCCAGAGTTTTTATGGCTAATAATTAAAACGCAAGATGCTCAATCTGCACCTTGCGTTTTTTATTTTGTATATTTTTAAGCAGGAAGTACCACTTCTGCAATATTGTCATCAGACAATAAGATTTCTTTTAAACGTGCTTTTGCTCTAAATAGACGAGATTTGACTGTTCCAATTGAAACCTTCATAAGTGTAGAGATTTCAGCAAGTGAATATTGATCCACATAAAAATACCATAACGTTTTTTGATAGATGCCGTCCAATTGTAGCATTTTTTCCTGTACAATTTTTGTTACGGCGTCCTTTTCAATTTGTTCTTCAGTTGATATGTCATTATTGGGAACCAAATCTAAAATCGGTACGTCTAATGTTTCAGGTTGACTCATCATATATTTGCTTCTTCTCACATTTTTGCGATAACGGTCGCGGAATGTATTCATTGTAATTGTTGTTAACCAAGCTTTTACATGGTCAACCTGCTTTACTTGTTCTTCATTACGAACAACTTTTACCCACACTTCCTGCATTAAATCTTCAGCTTCTGCAGTGTTGCGTGTTAATTTTAAACATAAGTGATATATATAACGATTAAATTCCTCGTAAATTGCCGATAAACAGTTAGTCATTTTTAATTTCCTCCATTATCTAACTTCTGTTATCATTTTCCCAAATTATTGGATTACACTCTATCGTATTTGCTTTCAATTTCATTACATTCCTGTAAGATTCAAACCCATCACTTGTAATTTTTGAAATTGTTTGTACAACAGTTGACTTAAATTTTCAAAATTGTTTGTGTTTGTTTGTGTACCTGGCACTGGAAATATTCAGAATTGTTTGTGTACCGGGTACTCCTGCTCTTCAGAAGCTCACCATCAATACGATATGCCTTGATGTGCTATACTATTTCTGCTACTTGAAAATTTTGAAAAGAGAGGGATTCGCATTGAGTCATTTACAAAAGTTAGATAAGTATTTCTCGGATAACCGCGAGAAGCATTTAGAAGAATTGTTTGATTTCCTTCGCATTCCAAGCATTAGCTCCCTTTCAGAGCATAAAGAAGACATGCAGACAGCTGCTAATTGGCTAGCAGATAAACTTCGTAAACTAAATATCGAAAACGTTTCGGTAGACCCTACAAAAGGACACCCAGTCGTTTACGGGGAATGGCTACACGCTGAAGGTAAACCAACCATACTATTTTATGGACACTATGATGTACAACCAGTAGATCCGTTAAATTTATGGGATTCTGAACCTTTCAAACCTGAAATACGAGACAACAAACTGTTTGCTCGTGGTGCATCTGATGATAAAGGCCAAGTGTATATGCACTTAAAAATGATTGAGGCATTATTTGCTACAGAAGGTACACTTCCGGTAAACGTAAAATTCATTTATGAAGGTGAAGAAGAAATCGGTAGCCCTAATCTACCAGCCTATGTAGAAGCAAATAAAGAAAAGTTAGCTGCAGACCTAATCTTAATTTCTGATACAGGCCTTTATGCTCCAGGAAAACCTGCCGTGTGTTATGGATTACGCGGTTTAACAGGCGTTCAAATAGACGTGCGTGGAGCAAAGGGAGATTTACATTCAGGTTTATATGGTGGTGGCGTTCAAAACGCAATTCATGCACTAGCAGAAATCCTTGCTTCCTTCCGTGATGAACATGGCACAATTCAAGTTGAAGGTTTCTATGATAAAGTACGCCCTCTTTCAGATGAAGAACGTCAAGCATACCGCGACCTTCAATTTGATGAAGAAGCACTAAAAGAAGAAATTGGTGTTCAAGAATTGTTTGGTGAAGCTGGCTATTCTTATCTTGAACAAACTTGGGCTCGTCCTACATTAGAAGTTAACGGTGTATTTGGAGGATTCTCTGGTGAAGGAATTAAGACAGTACTACCCGCAGAAGCAGGAGCAAAAATTACTTGTCGTTTAGTACCAGATCAAGATCCAAACGAAATCGTTCAATTACTAAAAGCACATATTGAAAAGCATAAACCAAAAGGCGTAACAGTAAATGTTTCTGAATTTGATAAAGGTGCACCTTACATGACTCCTTTTGATCATCCGCTTATTCAAGCTGCAGGTCGATCTTATGAGAAAATCTACAATGTTCCTACAGCTTTTATTCGCGGAGGCGGTTCGATTCCAATCGTTGCAGCATTCGATGAAATATTATCATTACCAGTAGTGTTAATGGGCTTTGGACTAAATAGCGAGAACTTCCACGCACCTAATGAACACTTCCATTTAGAAAACTTTGATAAAGGCCTTCGTGTACTTGGTGATTATTTACACGAAGTATCAAATTTAAAACTATAACCACATTGGTGACTCAAAGGGTATCTTTTGAGTCACTTTTTTCTATTTTCAAACTCTCTCAATTTATATTACAAATATTACATATGTTAATTTAAAAGGAATTTTCTAAATATTTGTAGAATTGAACTTATACCATAAAACGCTAGATAATAAAAACATTTGTTAGGAGAGTGATAGAATGGAAACAAAATGGGGTTTAGTATTTTATTTCCAACCAGTTGTAGGTTTACTGCTTTTATTGATTGGAATTTATACTTTTGTAGCAGGCAGTCCACACTTACTTCCTTGGGCATTTATTTTAACAGGTCCCTTATTTAGTGCTATGGCTTTTATCGAATCTCAAGCACCAAAGAAAAATGCTAGCATTTTTTACTCCACTTTAGCGGCTATTGCATTTTTATTTGGATTCTATTCATTTATTGCATTCTAACATTGATATCATTCCGATGAAATATATCTATATTTCATCGGTTTTTTAATTATTAAAAACACCATGCCTCTCGAACAGCACGGTGTTTTAATACGACCTAAAAAAGCGTTATTCTATATAATATAAAGGGGAGGTTATATATGTTGTCAAAGCTTTTATTAGGTTCTTAAATAGCCTACTAGACACTTTAAGAGCGACTTACATAAAACGTTATCGAATGTTTAACGCTTTATGTTAATTAAAGTGTAACATCAACTTATTTCCTTGAATATCCCCTCTAATACCATGTCACATTTTTATCACAATCATGTTCACAAATTTGAGATGATTTGTTTATAAAACATACAAAATCCCTATTAAAGCACCTATTTCTTCTACCATGCACATATATAACATATTAAATTTTTATCAAATAAAAAAGAGATGTGCATCATACACATCTCTTTCAAAGATGATGATAACATTTAGATATCATCATCCCCATCTGTTATTGAAGAAAAATACCTACCGATGCATATATAATAACTGTTGCAAAAACAGCAGTCATATAAATTAAAGAATATGCAAACATTTTATTTGCCCATTTTTTCTCATCCATTTGGCGGTAACCAACAAAACTAATCCATAACCAAATACCACCTAAAACTAAAGAAGCGCACATTAATCCCAAACTTAATGGAATAAATAATAAGCTAGTAAACATCATAAGTATAAGATATATATTTGTTTGAATATATGTTCTTCTCATACCTTTAATAACAGGTAACATAGGGATATTCGCTGCACCATAGTCATCTCTTTTACGGATGGCAATGGCATAGAAATGTGGCATTTGCCAAATAACCATAATAATAAACAATGCCCATGCTGCTGGATGCCATATATCTGGAGCAACAGCTGCCCAACCAATTAATGGTGGCATTGCTCCCGAAATACTTCCTACCTCAGTATTCCAGATAGTCTTTCTTTTTGTCCACATTGTATATGGAACCACATAAAAGAAAACACCTAAAAATCCAAGAAATGCTGCAAGCGGCGTTGTTAAGTACAATGCAATTAGTCCTGCTATGAGTATTACAAATCCAACAATTAATACATTTTTTGAATTTAACTCACCTGTTACTGTAGGACGTGATTTCGTACGTTGCATAATTGCATCAATATCACGGTCATATAGATTATTAAAAGATCCTGCAGCCCCGATAATTAAGGCCGTACCAATAAAGGCAAATAAAATATGTGGTATATGTTCAACAAAACTTAGTTCATACGTATATAGAGCGAGCATTAGTGCAGCAATCATCGGAACTAAGTTGGACTTAATAATTCCGGTTTTTACTGTCTTCGCCCATAAGTTCATATAGTTTTGCATAGTGTGTCTAATTCTCCTCATTGTTAGGCTCACGTAGATAAGCACTATATTCTATCATACCACTTAAATAGGATATACAACAATCATATTAATTTTGAAAAATAAATGGCTAATTGTAAAGAAAATGCATACCGTGTTATACATACAAACTCTACAACGCAAATAATAGTATAGTACATATAAGGCCATATTTAAATAACTTCGAAATATACTATTAAATTCAGTGATTTAAACACTTGGCCAGCATATAATTGATAGAGATTTGATTATTACATATATTAAAAAGGTGCCTCAACATTTTGAGACACCCATTAATTTATCTTTTATTTGCTTCGTTTGCTGCTAGTAAGCCTATAGTTTGGTGCTTTTTCCATACACTATCCCAATATTTCAATGACACAACTGTTTCTCCTACAGCTGGTGCTATTTCAACTGTAATTCCCGGTATTTTATAGTTCATAATAAACCAATCAGTTGAGGCTCCTGAACCAGTTTCCCCAGTTGGCGGTAACACTCGATAACCTGTAACCTTACTAATCATTTTTGCAACAGAAAGGTCGCGAGTTAATTGAGTACCTTTTTGGTGATGATAATAATAAAGGACAGATCCTGAACTATGATAAGAAATGTAGGATTTAAACTTATGCTTTGCTACAAAATTTCTTAATGCCTGTGATTCTGGCTCAGAAAATGCTTTGGTACCTTTGTAATTTTTATAGGAAGGTGCTTTTGCTGTAGCCTTTGTCGCCCATCCCCCATCAAAGTTACGATTTAAATCTACTCCGCGAATATTTGCTTTCCAACGATTATAGTTTGTGCTACCATTATTTAATTTTTTAGTAGAAGCACTGGCATTTTCTTTTGTTTGTACAAGTGTTACACCATCTGGATTCATCATTGGTACAAACCAAATACTTACTTGGTCTAATAATGTTTTAACTTGATAGCCATTAAACTTTGTTCCTTTTACATAATGATATGTATATTGATCAATCATTTCGAGCAACACATTCGTTGTCATATGTTCCCTTGCATGCATCGAAGCATCCATTAATATTTCTTTTTTACCAGTTCCCACTTTTAATGCATACAAAGTTCTTCCCTGTACAGATGTACCAATTTTAACAAGCTCGGTAAATTCAGGATACATATAAGAAAATACTTTCAAATAATACTCCATTTCCTTATAAGTAATATTCTTCTTCGGCATTACCTGATCTAAATGCTGGAAGTTACTTAAGTCTACATACACTCGTTTACCAAGTAACTCAATAACACCTCGGCCACCAGTGACCATATGTAATTTCACTTGCTCTCCTTTTACAATTGTTCCAATACTATTACCAGCTTTATCAGTAATTGGCGAGTCTTTTTCAGCAACAATTGTTCTTGGAAAACTTCCTTGTATATGTGCTTCTAAATTAGATTTCTCATCGGTTGATGTAAAAGCATCTCTTGGAATATAAAAGTACTTACTTCCTGCTTTCACAATTAAATAATTTGTCGTCACTCTCGTTGGTGTAATCACTACTCCCTCTTCTAACGTTCCAACCTCTTTAAATACGCCGGATGAAACAAAATAATAAGGAGTAGTTTTTATTACTTTCCCATTTCCATTTGTATAAGGTGAAATTTCAGGTTCTAATTCCGGTAATGGTTCTACATCGGATGGTTCTGAGGGTTCTGAAGTTCCTCCATCTTCTTCTGTAGGTACGGTTATTTCTTCAGCCTCGTTTGGTGGTTGCTCTGTAGACTCTGTAGGTTGAGTTTCATTAATTGTAGAATCCAACTCTTGATTAATTACCGGTAACTCTTCATTTACAGCATTTTCTTCATCTAAACTTATTTCTTCATTCGCGGAAACTACCGAAAATTGAGAGAGTACAAGTGCAGTTGCTAAAAAAATAGAAAGCCGCTTCTTGTTTTTAGCCATGATTTCAACTCCAATATATAGTTTTCTGATATATTATTCATTTCTATCATTTTAACTATATAAATAGAGATTTACTATAACAAACCTGTAAAATTTTTGTTAAATACATTAACTTTTAACAATACTAATATCATTTTTCTTATCTATCATAGAACATGCTACTTTCAATAACGGTAGTACAACGAGAAAAACAAATAGCAATCTAAACATTTGGAACACTGTAACTACAGACACATCTGCACCAACTGCTGTAGCAAGCAAGCTCATTTGATCTAGTCCACCTGCTGCAGTACTTAAAAAGCTTGTTGCTAATGAATAATGTAAAAAGTATTTTAATAGTAATGCTTGACCAAATGTCACAGCTAACAGGAACAATGCAATACCAATACCTAAAATTAAAACCCGTTTTCCTAACTTCAACATTTCTGGCTTCAATTGAAGTCCGATGTATGCTCCCATAAATAATTGTGCAATATGAAGTAATATGCTTGGTAATTCTGGTGTATCAATTGAACAAACATTAAGGATCACCAATAATAATACTGGCGACAAAAAGAATGATACCGGGATTTTCAATTTTAACCCTACAATCGCACTAACGTAAGAGGCAATTATTAATAAAATTATTGGAATGATGGATCCCAGTTCGAGACTATCTCCACCGCTTGCCTGAATAATATGACCCGAGAGAAAAAAAGGCACGAGGAATACAATACTAATGATTCGAACTACGTGGAAGAAAACAACAACTGCTAAGTCGATATCTTTTTCTTCCTCAGCAAACACTGTAATTTGTGCTAAACCACCCGGTACAGTACAAGTTAATGCTGTCTTTAATGATATGTTACCTATTTTTTGTATCCCCAATGCCATAAAGATGCTAATAATTACGAGCACAATATTTAAAAGAAGCATGAATGTAACCAGCCAACCCGCTCCAGCTAGTAAATTCATTTGAAAAGCTTGACCAATGGAGATTCCCACAATTATTAACCCAAAATTCCGAAATTTGACTGGCCAGTATAATTCATATTTTATTAAGAACTGACTAATTAAGACAGCAAATAATGGCCCTAACATCCAAGGTACTGGCAGACCAGTTAGATTAAAACAAAAAACACCAATTAAACTAATAAGCACAACCAAACCAATTGATTTAAAATGCACAAACCGTACTCCTCTACTTTTCTATAAGATTACCATAAAATGATAAAAAAACCGAAATCCTTTGATTGAAGGAAATCGGCTTAAGAAAGAGGGTTGTGAGTTATGTGCTTATCAGTCTAACTATAATTTGTGCAAAGTAAGAGGAATTATACTTTTTCTAATATTAATTTTTTCAATTCTTCTTGTGACTCTTTTAATGTTTTTACTTCTTGCTCTAAAGAATCAATTTTATCAAGCATTGGTTGTAATGCCTCACTTAACATGATTTGTAGACGGGCTGCTTTTTCGTTATTTTCCATTATGCTTGCCTCCATTAAAGAAGTATTTTACTTACATGTTTATAATACTTCTTTCACTAATGAAAAAACAGTACTTCATACCAATCGTAATAAAACTGTCATGATTGCTGTAAGTTTAAAAGCCACCCTACCCCAAATTGATCGACAACATTGGCATGTAACGCACCCCAAGAAGTTTGCTGAAGCTCAAAGGTTATACTCCCGTCAACTATAAGCGATTGATAAACCCTCCTAATTTCTTTCTCACTTTCACATTCCAAAGAAATGCGTACGTTATCACCTTTTTGAGTTTGTCCATAAGTATCAGAAAAATGAATACTACTTGAACCAAAAGACAGCTCAGCATATAAGCATTTCCCATCATCATCTTGTTGAATATTTCGTATTTCACCACCAAATAGATTGCGATAAAATTCTATCACTTCAATGCAATTGTCCACAAAAACATACGGGCTTGCGCTTCTCATCTTAATTCCTCCATTTGAATAGAATCGTTTCTCCAATATTTTAATATTCTCAATTTATTTTGAACTTATGATGGAATGAACTTTTTAGATAAAACTTAGCAATTAACTTCAGATTTTTATCTTTTATCTGCATTATGAAAATCATTAGAACTTTTCCAATTGCAGTTTTACCCTTCATTGCTCAAAACCTACTTCAACGAAAGCTACTAAAAATCAAAAAAGAACGATTAAGTTTCCTTAAACGTCCTTTAAAAATGAACTTTTATATTGTTACAAGTAGACGATCCATAAATTGCTCAAAAGCATCCACCTTTAATGGTCGGCTGAAGAAATAACCTTGTCCGAATCTACAGCCATCTTTTGATAGCTTAAGAACATGGTCTTGTAATTCTATTCCTTCTGCAATTACTTGAAGCCCTATGGAATCAGCAATTTTTAGTATTGCTTGTACAATCGCGCTACTTTCCTCATTTTGGTGGATATCTTTCACAAATGATTGATCTATCTTTAAAATATCAATCGGTAAGTTTTTAATATAACTTAAGGAGCTGTACCCTGTCCCAAAATCATCTAAAGAGATTTGAATACCTAACTGACGTATCTCTCGTAAAATCTTAACAATATTCTCTACATCTGCAAGAATACTTTCTGTCACTTCAATTTCTAACCACTCTGGATTGAGCTTTGTTTCCATTAATACATTTTTTACTTTATCAATGAACAAAGGATCTTCCAATTGACGAACAGACACATTTACTGAAACTGTTATATCAGTATAACCAATATCATGCCATTTTTTAGTTTGTTTACAACTTTCCTTTAAAATCCATTCCCCTAAAGGAACGATTAATCCGGTTTCTTCTGCTAGTGGGATAAACTTACCAGGAGAAATCGTACCTAGATCCGGATGATGCCAACGAACCAGCGCTTCCATACCTATGATCTTGTTTGTTTGAAGATTTACTTTCGGCTGATATTCTAAATAAAATTGGTTTTCTTTAATAGCAGTTCTCATAGCACTTTCAAGTAAGCGACGTTCAATAGATTGATTTTCGATTGTTTTATTAAAAATTAAAAAATCATTTTTCGAGCCGCTTTTCACATGAGCAAGAGCGTTGTCTGCATTTTTTATAAGTTCTTCAGGCGAATCTCCGTGCTCAGGATAATTTGCTACACCAATACTACATGTCACAAAATAATCTTGTCCTTCAATATTAATTGCTTCATTAAAGTTGCTTAGTATTCGTTTTACAATAGCTTCAGTTTCTTGTATATCTTTTACCTTATTTAACATGACGATAAATTCATCGCCACCCATTCGACCTGCGATATCAATTGGGCGAATTGCCTTTTGGATATTTTCTGCAGCTCTCTTCAGTACAATATCTCCCACATCATGACCTACTTGATCATTAATTGATTTAAAGTTATCTAAATCTATAGATAGAATAGACATTTTATATTTTGATTTATGTCGATTAATTAATTCGTTGCGGAGTTGATTCATGAAAGAACGTCTATTTGGAAAATCCGTTAAAGCATCATGATAAGCTAAATGGAAGATTTTCTTTTCTACTTCTTTCTTACCTGTAATATCCTTCATCACAACTAAAATAAGGTCTTTAAAGGAACCATCTGTATGCTTTGTTTTACTGATAACTGCCTCTACAAAAATATAGTTCCCCTTTATTGTACGTAACCTAAATTCGCAATCTAAGCTTTGTTGTCCCTTTTCTAAAAAGAAATCCAAATCTTTTTGTAAAAAAGGCAAGTCATCGTGGTGAATCAAGTCAAACAAATTCCCTTGTTCCAATTCCTTTAAATCGTAGTGTAATACATTCTGAAATGATGGTGAAGCATATTCGATGTTACCATTTTCTCTAATTAACGTAATTAGGTTAACTGTATTCTCAGCAATCAAACGATATTTTTCGTTACTTTGAATAACCTGTTCCTCTAATTCCTTTTCCTTCGTTATATCTGTCCGAATTGAAATATATTGATAGGGCTTTCCCTTTTCATTTAGGAATGGAACTATCGTGGCGTGAACCCAATAAAGGCTTCCATCTTTTCTTTTGTTTTTGATTTCCCCACTCCAGATGTTTCCCTCGCCGATACACTTCCACATATCTTTAAAGAATTGTTTCGAATGGTAGCCAGAATTTAAGATTCGATGGTTTTGACCCATTAATTCTTCTCGACTATATTGGGATAATTCACAAAATAAATCATTTACATAATTAATAGTGCCTGTTTGATCTGTAATCGCGATAATGGATGACTTATCTAGTGCATATTCTATATCCAGCAGTTTTTTCAACTGCTCTTTAATCTCTTCAATATTTGATTCATCAATCATTTGTTTCATTATCTTCATGATTGTTTACTCCTTAGCCAAATAAAAACTTGCCATACCGTCCATAATCGTGTTAACTTCTCTAATTTATTACATTTTACCAAAGTATTAACTCATAGTAGGTATATAGTTGTGAACAAACTAAGAAAATTAATACTTTTACCTTTGTACCTATACCATTTATAGGAATAAATTAGTATATCATTATGTCTTATCTGCATTTTTTTGTAAATAATTTGTATTCACTATAGTTACATGATATATGTTTAATAAACTGCAAATAAAACAAAAACATTCAAAGTGTGTAAACTTTGAATGCTTAATCGTTTCTTCTTTGTTCGGGACACCCACTAAAACAAAACTATAATTCTTTGTCCCCTCTTTTGTCCTTATCGGGAGATTAGCTTACATTATTAAATAAGAGTAGCATTAGAATTAATCGTTACATTTAATTGTATACCCTATGAAATATTCATTTATAAATTGTTGAGTTAATTCTATTTTAACTTTATCTTCATTGAATTCTTTTAAGGAGCAGGCGGTCACTATGATTAAAACTAACAATAATATAAATGGGAATCTCTTCAAGTACTCCCCCTTCCATATGAAATGCAATTATATAGGAAGAGTTCAATCATTTATTAATCTTACTTATTTGTTGGATGACAGAAGCAATCTAAAGTATGGTCATTTATCATCCCAACAGCTTGCATAAATGAATAGCAAATTGTACTACCAACAAATTTAAAACCATCTTTTTTCAATCGTTTACTCATCTTGTCGCTAAGTTCATTTGAAGCTGGAACTTCCGATATCGTTTTCCAATGGTTAATAATTGGTGTATGATCGACAAATCCCCATATGTAATTCGAAAAAGAACCGTACTCTTTTTGTATTCTTAAAAAGGCCTCCGCATTGGTTACAACACTTTGAATTTTTAATCGATTCCTTACAATTCCTGCATCTAGTCTCAATGCTTCAAGTTTTTCTTCTGTATAGCAAACAATTTTTTTCGCATCAAAATTATCAAATGCCTTTCGGTAATTCTCCCTTTTTTGTAAAATTGTCCACCAACTAAGGCCAGCTTGAGCACCTTCTAGACATAACATTTCGAAAAGATGGCGATCATCATAGACAGGAACTCCCCATTCCTTATCGTGATAATCAATATACAATTGCTCCTTTGTTACCCATGCACAACGATTTACCACTCTTTACTCCTCCTCTTCTAATATATCTCGCAAAAATTTTTCCCTATTTTCTAAAAAGTATCGTGTAATTTGATAATGATCTGTTTCTTCATAATTAACTTCTTTAATCTCTCCATCATCAAAACTGAATATTGTAGCACCTGGATATCCTAATAGTATGGGCGAATGGGTAGCAATAATAAATTGACAGTTTCCATTCGTAGTAAGGTCATGTAGAATTTTTAAAAATGATAATTGCTTTTGAGGTGATAATGCTGCCTCAGGTTCATCCAATAAATAGATAGCACCACCCCTAAATCGGTTCAAGAAAAGAGAAAGAAAAGATTCACCATGGGATTGTTCATGTAACGATTTTCCTCCATAAGCTTTATATGAATTCACTTTATCTTCCTCCCACATCTCATCAATATGGGTTGCAAAGTTATAAAAAGATTCTGCTCGAAGGAAAAAACCATTTGTAACTTTTGGCCACCAAGAAAGGCGGATATATTGACCAAGGGCCGATTCTGCGCGGTGCACTTGATAAATATTATTTCTTCCACCACCAGCTGTATTAAATCCACACATTTCTGCAATTGCTTCTAGCAGGGTTGATTTCCCTGACCCATTCTCACCAACAAAGAAGGTAACATTGTTTTCAATCTCCATTTGCTCCAAACTCCTAATTGATGGGATTGAAAACGGATATTCTTTATAAGATGAGATTAATTCTCTTTTTAATTCAACTCTTTTTAAAAACATAAAACATCCCCCCTAGCCCTTAGACGTATTGTCAAAACTTATATATATAAATCGCTAATAATCGTTGGTTTTACAGTCTTTTATGCAAAAAAACTTGCCACCCCCTGAATTTTGATGTTAGTTGAGGTTACCACACCACACAACT
>NZ_RBZN01000058.1 GCF_003628435.1 Ureibacillus endophyticus
AAAAGAATTTGATAAAGCTCAAAAAATTGCTGGCATCAAAATTGATGTCCAAAATTTTGTTCCTCAATTTAATGAGAAACTATATTCATTAACGTTTTGTTGTTCAGTTTTCAAAGTTCATATCAGTCGTTTTTTTACAACAACTCTTATATCATAACACTTTAACATTTGAGCTGTCAATAAGTTTTTAAAACTTATTTTAGCGACTTAAGCAGATTATCATTTCAAATAATCAATGTCAACAGCTTTCTATTTTATAAAGCTTGTCTATTTAATATCGCGTTAAAGCAGCGACGTTGATAATAATACACCATTAACAATTTTTATGTCAACACTAAAATGCAAAAAACTTTTTCGAGTTGAATCACTCTTCAACCCGAAAAAGGCTTTAAACTTCTATTTATCAATGCTTACGCTGTATTCCCGCTCTACAAACTCTTTATCTACAGAATAATGGCGATGGAAGACCATTTCACTTTTTGCGATAGTTGGATCAACAAGTATATACCCTTTATCAATTAAATATTCAACAAACACTTCTAAATCAATTGAGTAGTATGTTAGTTCTGGATGATTATGTAGTTCCTGTATTGTCCACGTTTCTTTTGAAAGCATTGTTTCTACAATATGCTGTGCTCCGTCATGAGTTCTTGAATTAATTAAAAATTCAATTGCTAAAAATAGTAGTTCTAATCTCTTTTCAAGACTTTCAGAGCTCATCACTAATTCTTCGTATAATTTATAGATGGCTGGTTCAATCTTTTTCACTTGCGACCAAACTGTTACTTCAGGATAAAGACCATTGTCAATTACTGATAATCTTGCTAGATGATGAAGTGAATCAACTACATGATTATATGAATCTAAATAATTTCCGTTATTAAAAAATTCTTTTCCTTCAAAATAACGGCGGATAAGTTTACAAAACTGGATGCCTGTTTTTATTTTGCGTCCAAAGAACGGGAACTCTTGAAGTTTTAATCTTAAATTATGTAAGTATTCATTTCGGTCAAATATTACTTTTCCATGGAAAATCCAATCTACTACACGTCTGTTTGAACCAATATAGAGCCATTTATTTAGAACAGTTTCTGTTATAACGTGCATGGCCATTTTTTGATTTTCATGTAAATAGTGTTTTGTAAAAATCGGTTGTTCAGCTTCTTTTACAACTATTAGTAGAACGGTATCAAATGTATCTGTAATACTTTTTGTTTCTTCACATTTCGTAACAAGGATAACACCTAATGTTTCGGCTTGACTTGCACGCTCTTGATAAATCGGTCGCAAAATGTGCTCCATAATAATCCTCCTAACTTACGATTCATAATTAATTTCGACACTACTAGAGATTCTCCTTCTCAGTCGTTTTACTTTTTTACTAAAATACTAGTCACTCTTTGTCTTAAATAATGTTACATTACTTTATACATTTTGTTTATACAATCTATCCGCAAATTAAAACTTTCTATGTTATAGTAGAGGGTAGATTGGGAGGCACAGACATGGCAAAGAAGAAATACTCAAATAAAATAAATAAAATTCGTTCATTTGCTCTTGCATTAATCTTTATTGGATTTGTAATTATGTATGGGGCAATCTTCTTCCGAGAAAGTCAATTATTGGTTTTAATCTTTATAACATTAGGGTTACTTTGTATTATTGGAAGTACCGTTGTATATGGATGGATTGGATTGCTTTCGACTCGAGCGGTTCAAGTTGTTTGTCCAAGTTGTGGTAAACATACAAAAGTTTTAGGACGAGTTGATATGTGCATGTATTGTAATGAGCCGTTAACACTTGATCCGAACCTTGAAGGTAAAGAGTTTGATGAAGCCTATAATCATCCAAAAAAATAAAACTTGTTGAAAAGGTCACTTCATAAAGAAGCTGACCTTTTTTGTATCCATAAATTTTACAAATAAAAAACCTAGCAGCTGAGCCACTAGGTCTTCCCTACTATAATACTTGTTTTCCAGCACTTTCAAGACATTCTTGGCATGTACCATATACTTCAAGACGATGTGAATGTACTTTGAAGCCTGTTACATGTGATGCAAATTGCTCCACTTCGTTTAAGCCTGGATAATGGAAATCAACAATCTTACCACAGCCTTGACAGATCATATGGTAATGATCATTCGTTACGAAATCAAATCTGCTTGCTGCATCACCATAAGTTAGTTCCTTTACAAGTCCAGCTTCACGGAATACACGTAAGTTATTGTAAACCGTAGCAACACTCATGTTTGGGAACTTTCCTTCCAATGCTTTATATATTTCATCAGCAGTTGGATGAGTCATTGATTCGATTAAATATTCCAAAATAGCATGACGCTGCGGAGTAATTCTTACACCTGTTGTCTTTAACGTGTCGAGCGCATCTTTTAAATGCAGTTCAGACATCGCCATGCACCTCTTTTCATAAGAATTCTTACTTTATAATAGTTATAAATAGTTTAGCGAATATATTTGTACTAGTCAACATTTCCTTACTTTACACTGATACTTTACGTTCATTTTCATCAAATATTCATAAGAAATTGATATTTTTTATAAATTTTCAATCAAGTATCCTTCTAAACTATTCTCAGTACCCTCTTAATATGTCCATTTTATTCTCTAAATCCGTTTCACCCTTCAACCATTTTTCCAAACTAGGGACAAAAATTTCAAAGCTGCGTTCTAAATATCTTGTAGAGTGACTCGAGCAATGAGGGGAAATCGTAATATTATCTAGGTCCCAAAGTTTACTATTTGATGGAAGTGGTTCTTCCTCGAAGACATCCAACACTGCATGACCTATTAACTTTTCCTCAAGAACACGAATTAATAAATCTGTTTCTACTAAGTCTCCGCGACCGAAGTTCATAAAAATTGCACTATCTTTCATTAATTGAAAATGCTCATATTGAAATAGGTGCTTTGTTTCTTTCGTACTTGGCAATATGGAAATTACAATGTCTGCTTTGGGTAAATGATTTTTTAGCTCAGTAATCTGATAGGTTTCATTCATATAAGGCGCAGATTGACCACTTCGATTAAATCCAATTGTATTGACTTGAAATGCTTGGAGGATACGCCCAAGTTCAGCCCCAATTGCCCCAGGACCGATAATAAATGCCGTACTACCATTTAGTTCACTTGGGTTACCGCCTCTTTTATTCCAAATCCGATTTTTCTGATTCTGATAAATATATGGTAAAGATCTTTTTAAAGATAAAATATGCGCTAATACGGATTCTGCCATAGGTTTCTTATGAATACCGCGCACATTTGAAACTAATATTTCACGCTCAGCGATTTTCTCATGGGGCATCATTTCTACACCAGCAGATGCGACAAATATCCATTTTAGATTTTGTGCAATCTCAATATGGTCTTCTGTTAAATCTTCCCCATATGTAACGATTACATCCGCTTGAGCTAATACATTATTATCGATTTCGTTATGGAAAACGAAAGTTACTTGAGGAAACTGATCGAGTAGCTGTTGTTGTAAGTCTGGTCGCGAATCAAATGTAAAATAAACTAGCATTATTCATTTTCTCCTTCACGTAAATACGACAATACCTCTTCAATATGATTTTTCACTTTTACCTTACGCCACTCTTTTTCAACAATTCCCTCTTCATTAATTAAAAAAGTGGAACGTTCAATCCCCATAAATTCCCTTCCATACATTTTCTTTAAGACCCAAACGCCATATTGTTCAGCAACGCTATGGTCTTCATCCACCAATAACGAAAATGGTAATCCATATTTTTCAATAAACTTTGTATGTTTTGATGCAGTATCTCCACTAATTCCTAGTATGACAGCATTTAATCCCGAGAATTCTTCGTGTCTATCACGGAAATCACAAGCTTCCGTTGTACAGCCAGGTGTCATATCTTTTGGATAAAAATAAAGCACAACTTTCTTCCCTCGATAATCACTTAAACTGATTTGTTCTTCCTTTTCATTCAATAAAGTAAAGTCTGGAGCTTTTTGATTTTCTAATGTCATAGCAATTCCTCCCTTTTCAATATCCTACATAACAGATAGTTTAGTTTCAAATTCTTTGGCGTTCACGGAAAAATAGGTCTACAATAGATGTGAATAAATTTAGGAGGATACAAATGAATCATTCAAAATCACAAGAAGTATATAACGAAGCATTAGAACATATCGTAGGTGGGGTGAATAGTCCATCACGTTCTTATAAAGCGGTTGGCGGCGGCGCTCCAGTTGTAATGGCAAAAGGGAAAGGTCCATATTTTTGGGATGTCGACGGAAATCGTTACATCGATTACTTAGCAGCATACGGACCAATTATCACTGGCTTTGGTCACCCACATATTGCAAAGGCGATTGCTCATGCTGCAGAAACAGGTGTGCTTTTTGGAACACCAACAGAACATGAAGTGAAATTTGCAAAAATGTTAAAAGAAGCAATTCCTTCATTAGATAAAGTGCGTTTTACAAACTCTGGTACGGAAGCGGTTATGACAACTGTACGTGTAGCACGTGCTTATACAGGACGTACAAAAATTATTAAATTTGCTGGCTGTTACCACGGACACTTTGACCAAGTTTTAGTTGCAGCAGGTTCTGGCCCAGCAACACTTGGTTCACCCGATTCAGCAGGGGTACCTGTCAATGTAGCAACTGAAGTTATTACAGTACCTTTCAATAATAAAGAACAATTCCAACTTGCTATTGATAAATGGGGGGATGAAGTGGCCGCCATCTTAATCGAGCCAATCGTAGGTAACTTCGGTATCGTACAACCAAACCCTGGCTTCCTTGAATATGTACACGAAGTAGCTAAAGAAAAAGGAGCACTTACAATTCATGATGAAGTTATCACAGCATTCCGTTTCCACTATGGTGCTGCACAAGACTTACTAGGTTTAACACCTGACTTAACTGCAATGGGTAAAATCATCGGCGGCGGTTTACCAATTGGTGCTTATGGTGGACGTAAAGAAATTATGGAAACAGTAGCTCCATTAGGCCCTGCATATCAAGCAGGAACAATGGCTGGTAACCCAGCTTCCATGTTAGCTGGTATTGCGTGCCTAGAAGTGTTAAAACAACCAGGTGTTTATGAAGAAATGGATCGCTTAGGTGGCATTTTAGAAAAAGGTATTTTAGAAGCTGCTGAAAAACATGGTGTAACGATTACTGTGAACCGTTTAAAAGGGGCGCTTACAGTTTACTTCACTAACGAAAAAGTAGAAAACTATGAGCAAGCTGAAAACTCAGATGGTGAAATGTTTGGTCGCTTCTTTAAATTAATGTTAGAAAAAGGGGTTAATTTAGCTCCTTCTAAATATGAAGCTTGGTTCTTAACAACAGAACATAAAGAAGAAGATATTGTGGAAACAATTGCTGCAGTTGATTATGCCTTTTCTCAATTAAAGAACTAGATGGAATGTTGACTAACTTGATAAAATTGGGTAAAGTTGTAATTTCTAATATTCGAATGTGAAAGAGAGGGCGAACTTTTTAATGCAAGTAGGTGCCCGCGTATTAAAAACAGGAGTCGCAATTGTTATTGCGCTTTTTCTTGCAGAATTTTTTAAATTACCTTCACCTGTATTCGCCGGTATTGCAGCAATTTTTGCCATTCAACCATCTATTTATAGATCTTACTTATCTATTGTAGAGCAAATACAAGGTAATTTTATTGGCGCTACAATTGCTGTTATATTCGGTTTATCGTTTGGTCATCACATTGTAGCAATTGGTATCGCAGCAATTATTGTAATTGCATTAATGCGTAAATTTAACTTGGATAATTCGATGTCCCTGGCTCTCGTTACGCTCGTTGCCATAATGGTATATGAAGGAAACGATTTTTTAGAGTTTGGTACTATCCGCTTTGTAACCGTAATGGTAGGTGTATTTGCAGCATTTATCGTGAATCTAGTGTTTATTCCGCCAAAATATGAGATTAAACTCTTTAAAATGATTGACTCTCTGCAAGACGATATCATTCGGTGGACTCGACTAGCTGCAAGACAAGCATCTGAACATACATCAACTAAAGTTGCACTATCTAAATTTGATAGTCGCCTTACGGATGTTCGGAATATGTATGACTTTTATAAAGAAGAACGTCACTATACAAAGAAAAAGCGTTATGCTCAAGCAAGAAAACTCGTAATTTATCGTCAAATGATAACAACAACTAAGAAAAGCTTGGAATTACTTCATCGCTTACACAAACATGAGAACGAGATCTCAAACTTACCACCTCAATTTAAAACAATGGTTCAAGAACGATTAGATTTTCTCCTAACATTCCATGAACAACTGTTATTAAAATTTACTGGTAAGCTTAAGCCTGAACATTCCAAGTGGGTAGTGGAAGAAGATAATAAGCATGCAGAAGTAATGGATCAATTAATCCACCAAATTGCTTATGAACAAGACCGCGAAGGCGAAGAGGAATTTTCAAGTTATCACTTGTTTTACATTTTCTCGAGGCTTCTAGATTATGAAGAAAACCTAGAACATTTAGATACGTTGATTGTTTCTTATCGTAGTTATCACGGAAATGAAAAAAATTCTGACCTTGAAGAAGGATACTACTAAAGAAAAAGAGGGCTTCCCAAAATCTAGGGGAGTCCTCTTTCCATTTTATACAGGCTGATCAATATGAAGTAATTGAATATTCCCTCGTTCATATTGGATTCTGCCTTCCTTTTTCCATTTGTTCAAGTACATTGTAATTTTTTGACGGCTACAGCCAAGCATAAACGAGATTTCCTCATGGGTTAGTGGAATATCTACGGTTAAAACACCATTTACATCTTTAGCTAACTTTTTCAATAACCATCTCAATCTTTCTTCTACAGTCATTTTTGAATGCACAAAAATTAATTCATGGGCTTCTGATAATTGTTTTATTAGTGTAAGAACTAAACTTTGTTCGATAATCGAATTTCCGCTTTGTTGTAAAAGCACCTCGATTGGAATCGCAACTAATTTTGTATTCGTTAAAGCTACTGAATAACGACTATACTCTATTTCCCCATTAAATCTTTCGAGAAATCCAAATAAATTTCCGGGATAAAGTAGCGCTATCGTTACCGTTTGACCATCTTTTGCGTCATCAGCTAACTTTACTAAACCTTCCATTATGTAGTAAACATTTTTCACTTCTTCACCAGCCTGATAAATCCGCTGTCCTTTTGAAAAGTGAACTATTTTTCCATATTGTTCAATTGACGCTCTAAATTCCATTAACATCCCCCTTCATTAATTATTATACAAAAGTATTCGGAAATTGTAACAAAGGTGACAGAAAGTATATTTTCTAACGACTATTATAGTAATAGCATAAAAACATAGTAATTTAATAAGTTTTATAAGAAAGAAGGGAGTTCATTTGTCAGCTGATCATATTACCCTAAAAAATGTACATAAAAAGTTCGAGAGTAAAGAACACAATTCAACGATTGCATTAGATGATGTTACATTAACGATAAAAAAAGGTGAATTTGTTTCCTTATTAGGACCTTCAGGATGTGGGAAGTCTACACTTTTAAATATAATTGCAGGACTTGAAAAAGAAACTTCCGGTTCTTTACTTGTTAACAATAAAGAAATTAAAGGTCCTGGAAATGATCGAATTGTTGTATTTCAGGAATCTGGTTTATTTCCTTGGATGACGGTTCTCGAAAATGTAATGTATGGACTGCTTATAAAAAAGGTACCAAAAGAAGAGGCAAAAAAACAAGCAATGTCTTGGTTACAGAAAGTACATCTTGGTAAATTTGCTCATTCCATGCCACACGAATTATCTGGTGGTATGAAACAACGTGTCGCAATTGCACGTGCACTTGTAATGGATCCAGAAATTCTTTTAATGGATGAACCATTTGCAGCATTAGATGAACAAACACGAATGGTATTACATAAGGAACTCGAAAAACTGTGGCATGAAACAGGTAAAACAATTATCTTCGTAACACATAACATTCGAGAAGCTGTTGTATTATCAGACCGTATTGTATTAATGAAAACTCGACCAGGTGGTATTAAAAATATCTTCCCTGTTCAAGCATCGAGACCTCGAAATTCGTCCGATAGCATTTTAATACATTTAGAGAATCGTATATTAACAGAACTTGAACAAGAAATGGAAAAAGTGCTGAAGGAGGAATTAGGTAGTGACTACGCTCTTGAGAAGGATCGCCTTCGTGATGATCCTCATAATAATTTGGGAAGCGATATCTAAATTCGAAGTATTCCCAGCTTTCATGTGGCCACCATTCATCATTCCAAATGACCCAGGTGGAGTTACTGTAATAAAAACACTTATAAACGGACTAATTAGTGGGCAATTATTAGAAGCAACTGGTTCATCCATTGTTCGATTGCTAGTAGGTTTTGTAATTGCAGTCATTATTGGATTGGTACTTGGCTTCTTAATATATAAATACAAAATTATTGACGATACAATAGGATTTTTCGTCACTACATTACAAGCCATTCCAAATATCGTTTGGATGCCACTAGCCATTCTTTGGTTTGGTCTTGGGGTAGGCTCTGTTATCTTTATCGTTATTTTAGGGGCGGCTCTTTCCATTACGATTACGTCTAGTACCGCTTTTAAAAGTGTTAATCCCCTACTCATTCGTGTTGCAAAAACGATGGGGTCATCGGGGTTCCATCTTTTCCGTACTGTTATTTTCAAAGCAACAGTACCTCAGCTTATCGCAGGACTTCGTTTAGCATGGGCACTTGCTTGGCGTGCTGTGCTAGCAGGGGAATTACTAGGTGGTAGCGGTGGTCTTGGTACACTACTTGACTTAGGACGCTCCATCCAAGCGATGGATTTAATCTTTAGTATTATGATCATTATTGGAGTAATTGGCTCCTTAATTGATAACTTTATTTTTGTAAAACTTGAACGCTATGTATTTAGAAAATACGGCATTCAATCAAACCGTTAGGAGATGACAAAATGAAAAAGAACAAATTTTTATTACTAGCACTATTAACCCTTGTAATTGGTGTACTTGCTGCATGTGGTAATAGTGAAAAAGAATCTGGATCTACTGAAGAAAAAGATGCAGCAACAGAAGTACGTATTGGTTACTTCCCAAATATGACACACATCGCTACAATCGTTGGACTTGAAAAAGGTTTCTATCAAGAACAATTCGGTGAAAATGTTACAATTTCAACAAAGACTTTTAGTGACGGTTCTGCATTCATGGAAGCAATGTCAACAAATGCAATTGATTTAGGTACAGTAGGTCCTACACCTGCATTAAATACTTTTGTTAAAAACCCACAACACGAAATTATCGCTGGTGCTGTAAACGCTGGTGCTGTACTTGTTGTAGGTGCGGATTCAGGAATTAACAGTGTTGCAGATTTAGCTGGTAAAACAGTTGCTGTTCCAACTTTCGGTAGTACTCAAGATGTTGGATTAATGAAATCATTACAAGATGCTGGTTTAAAAGTAAAATCAAGCGGTGGCGATGTTAACACAATTAAACAAGCTCCTGCTGACACAGCTGCTTTAATGTTAAAAGGTGAAATCGATGCTGCAGCAACTCAAGAACCTTGGGGCGTAAACATCGAAACTAATGCAAACGCAAAATTATTATTAGATGAAACACAATTTGCTTGGGGTAGTGAATCTACTAATACTGTTGTAGCTGCTAGAAAAGAATTCACAACTAACAATCCAGAATTAACGAAAAAAGCTTTAAAAGCTCACAAACAAGCAATCGACTTTATCAATGAAAACCCAGAAGAAGCAATTCAATTATTCCTTGACCATGTAAAAGAAATTACAGGTAAAGAACTTTCAAAAGATGAAGTTACAAAAGCATTTGCTCGTTTAACTCCAACAACAGATGTAAACGAAGATGTTTTAAAAGAAATGGCTACTATCTCTAAAGAAGCTGGTTACATTACTTCTGACAACATTGATGGATTAGTAAATCTTTCTTATTTAGAAGAAGCTTTAAAATAATAATCAATTTTCTTAGATTATTTGATAGAAATTTTTTATACTGTTTTAAAAGCTAGGTTAATTAGCCTAGCTTTTTGTAAATTTTTAAAGAAGGTGTCTACATGAAATTGCATAATTCTATTTTAGAATTAGTTGGAGATACTCCAATCGTGAAATTAAATAAATTACCTGCTACAGACGGCGCACAAGTTTTTATGAAGCTTGAATCGTTTAATCCTGGTGGAAGTGTAAAAGACCGCGCAGCATTAAATATGATTGAGCAAGCAGAAAAAGAAGGCAAGTTAACTCCAGGAGTAAGTACTGTAATTGAACCGACTTCAGGAAACACAGGGATTGGACTTGCAATGGTTTGTGCAGTAAAAGGTTATCGTTGCATTATCACAATGCCAGATAACGCTACGAAAGAACGCGTACTACTTATGAAAGCGTATGGTGCAGAAGTTCACCTTACACCTGCAGCTTTACGTATGCAAGGTTCCATCGATGAAGCGATTCGCATTGCAGCGGATATTCCAAATAGTTATATTCCATTACAGTTTGATAATCCAGCAAATGCTGATGCGCATCGCCATACAACGGCTGTTGAAATATTAAATGCCTTTGATCATCAACTAGATGCTTTAGTTCTAACAGCTGGAACTGGCGGTACTGTAACAGGTACTGGTGAAGAATTAAAGAAAGCATTGCCGAATTTAAAAATTTATGTGGTAGAACCTGCTGGATCACCTGTATTAGCTGGTGGTAGCCCAGGACCACATAAAATTCCAGGGACTGGCCCAGGATTCATTCCCAAAATTTTAAATCCTAATGTGTTCGATGAAATTCTTCATATTCAAGATGAAGATGCGGAAACAACAGCAAGACAACTTGCTGCACAAGAAGGGATATTAGTTGGTGCATCAGGTGCAGCTTCTGCATACTTTGCGATTCAAAAAGCAAAAGAACTCCCACCAACAGCCCGCGTACTATGTTTAGCACCGGATACTGGTGAGCGTTATTTATCTTCAGATTTATTTCCATATTAAAAATTAGTTTCCGAGGAAATAGTAAAAGGTGAGCTTTTAGTAGCTCACCTTTTATGTTAATTTTTCATCTTTGGGTCTAACGCATCTCGTAACCCATCACCCATCAAGTTAAATCCAAGAACTGTGAGCATAATCGCTAAACCTGGGAAAATCATAGTCCAAGGTGCTGTCATTAGGTGTACCCGCGCATCTGAAAGCATTTTCCCCCACTCTGGTTGAGGTGCAACTGCCCCAAGTCCTAAGAAACTTAAAGCAGCTGCCTCAATAATGGCAGTAGCAATTGCTAATGTTCCCTGCACAATAATCGGTGAAAAGGAATTTGGTAATATGTGTCGTAGTAATATCCTTGAATCTTTCATACCTATTGCTTTAGCCGCAACTATATATTCTTCTTCCTTTACACTTAATACTTTTGAACGGATTAAACGACCAAAATTCGGAATGTTAATAATCGCAATAGCAATTAAAGCATTTTGTAAAGATGGCCCTAAAATAGAGACAATTGCAATGGCTAATAAGATACTAGGAAACGCTAGCATTATATCAAATAGCCGAGAAATGATAGTGTCTAAAATACGACCATAATAGCCTGCAATAATCCCTAAAAAACTCCCTACAATTGCTGATATCACAACGGATAAAAATCCTACAGCTAATGAAATTCTGGCCCCATGAACAATTCGAGAAAAAATATCCCTTCCAAAATCATCGGTACCAAACCAAAACTCCCCGGATGGAGGAAGTAGACGTACACTTAAATTTTGATCGTTTATACCTTGTGGTGCAAAAAGAGGACCAAATAGAGCTAAAAGAATAAAAAATAGTACGATTACTGTTCCAACAAGAGCAGCTTTACTTTTTTTCAAGCTTCGCCATGCTTCTTTCCATGGTCCCACTGCCTTTTCTTCTACTGCTTTCATTTCCATTGAATTTGAAACCATCTCTATTTTTCTCCTCCTTTTAGTTATATTTAATTCTCTTATCAATTACTGTGTATAAGATATCAACGATTAAATTAATCATGACAAACATAAAGGCAACAACTAATATCCCTGATTGGATAACGGTATAATCACGATAGCCAATTGCTTCATATATATAGCGTCCAATACCTGGCCAACTAAAAATCGTTTCGGTTAAAATTGCTCCTCCAAGTAACAAACCTGTTTGTAGTCCAATTACTGTTAAAATCGGAATGAGAGCATTTTTTAATGCATGTTTATAAATTACCACTGCCATCTTTTGACCTTTCGCCCGCGCAGTTCGAATATAATCAGAACGCATAACCTCAAGCATTGATGAACGTGTCATTCGTGCAATAATTGCCATTGGAATAGTGGCAAGGGCTAAGCCTGGTAAAACTAAATGTTTGATTGTTACAAGGAACTGATCAAACCGACCTTGTAGTAGCGTATCAATTAAATAGAAATGGGTTATGGCTGCGACAGGGTCCCTCACTTCTTCTCGCCCAGATGTAGGAAACCATCCTAGATTTATACTAAATGCCCATTGCTCCATTAAACCAAGCCAGAAGATTGGCATCGATACACCAATTAACGCAATGACCATAGCAATATAATCAAACCAAGAGTTTTGGAACCAAGCAGAAATAATGCCGGCATTCATGCCAATAATAACTGCTAATATCATTGCAAATAATGCTAATTCAAATGTTGCTGCTAAATACGGCCAAATCTCAGTTGTAATAGGCTGTCTTGTACGCAATGACTCACCTAAATCACCAGTAAATAGTCCTTTTAAATAATCAAAGTATTGAATATACCACGGCTGATTAAGTCCTAACTTTTCCCGTAATGCAGCCATTGCTTCTGCAGTAGCTTGCTGTCCTAAAATTACTTGTGCTGGATCACCTGGAATCGCTCGAATGATTAAAAATACGATAAAAGTCATTCCTAATAACACAGGAATTAAATGCAATATTCGCTTTCCTATGTAGTTGAACATAACTTCACCTCTTTCGATAGAGTAGCAAAATTTAGTTTTCATAGAGTTGGAGCTCATTAAGCCGGTTTTGATTCGTTTATTTACGATATGAAGACTATTTGGACAGGGTTTTCATGTGGTTTTGTCCTTCATCGGGCTCATGAAGACCACTTTGATCAGATTTTCATGTGGTTTTGTCCTTCATCGGCTTTATGAAGACCACTTTGACCAGAATTTCGTGCTGTTTTGTCCTTCATAAACGTTATGAAGACCATTTCTGCCGATTTTTCACTCGGTTTTGTCCTTCATCAGCTTTATGAAGACCATTTGCACCAGATTTTCGTGCTGTTTTGTCCTTCATCGGGCTCATGAAGACCATTCGCACCAGATTTTCGTGCTGTTTTGTCCTTCATCCAACTTATGAAGACCACTTTGATTAGATTTTCATGTAGTTTTGTCCTTCATAAGTGTTATGAACACCATTCCAGCCAGTTCTCCACGCTGTTTTGTCCTTCATCCACCTTATGAAGACCACTTTGACCAGAATTTCGTGCTATTTTGTCCTTCATTCGCCTTACAAAAATCACTTCGAACCAATGTCATTCTATATTAAGTTTAAAAATAAAGGAGAGGCACAGCACCTCCCCCTTATTTTGGCTATCTCATTATTGAATTGACACATTCACTAAGCTTTCTGATCCTGTTGGGTGTGGTAAATAGTTCGTTACACCTTTTTTCCCTGCAAGTAATGGGATTGAGTGCGCTAATGGTACCCATGGCGCATCTTCGTGAATAATTGCTTGCGCTTCTTTATATAACTGAATACGTTTTTCTTCATCAACTTCTGATTGAGCTGCGATTAATAATTTGTGAGCAGCATCACTTGAATAGTAAGCATAGTTGTTACTTCCAATGTTGTCTGCATCTAATAAAGTGTATAAGAAGTTATCCGCATCCCCGTTATCACCAGTCCATCCTAGTAAGAATGCATCCGCTTCTCCATCTTTCGCTTTATCTAAATATGTTGCCCACTCAAATGTAACAATTTTAGACGGGATACCAACATCCGCTAAGTTTTTCTGAATTGCTTCAGCTACCTTTTGTCCATCTGGCATATATGGACGTGGAACAGGCATTGCCCAAAGTTCAATTTCTGCACCATCATAGCCAGCTTCCGCTAGTAATTCCTTCGCTTTTTCAGGATTGTACTCATATCCTACAATCTCATCATTGTATCCACTAATTGATGGAGGCATTGGGTTGACCGCAACTTCAGCGCGACCTTCAAAGAATGCGTCCACAATCGCTTGTTTATCGATCGCATAGTTTACTGCTTGACGCACTAATTTGTTATCAAAAGGTTTACGTGTATTTGTTAAACCTAAGTACCCAATATTCATTGATGGACGTTCAATTAGCTTAAGTTCTGAATTCGATTCAATTGATGCAGCATCAGAAGGATTGATACCATCCGCTAAATCGATTTCACCTGTCACTAATGCATTTAAACGTGCAGAGTTATCTGGTATTGCACGGAAAATAATTGTATCTAATTTTGGAAGTCCTTCTTTCCAATAGTTTTCATTTTTCTTTACAGTGATAGAATCATTACGTTTCCACTCTACAAAGACAAATGGACCTGTACCAACTGGATTGTCACCAAATTTATCACCTGCAGATTCAAATGCTGTTGGTGAAGCAATACCAAATGGACTCATTGCAAGATTTTTTAAGAAAGGCGCTTGTGGTCGAGATAATTCAAATACAACTGTATGATCATCTACAGCTGTAACAGTTTTAATGATGTCTTCTCCTTCAGCTTTAAACATGGAATTGAAATAATAGAATTGTTCTTCAGTACCTGCTTTCCAACGTTCAATGTTTTTCACTACAGCTTCAGCGTTAAAATCTGTTCCATCGTGGAATTTCACACCTTCTTGTAAATGGAATGTATATGTTAAGCCATCATCGCTTACTTCCCATTCCTTCGCTAAACTAGGTTGAATAGTTGTATCTTGTTCACCGAATTCAAGTAGTGTCTCAAAGATATTTTCTGTAACCTTAAATGACTCACCATCTGTAACGATCGCAGGATCAAGTGATACTGAATCACCACCACGACCAAATACCAAAACTTGAGGAACTGATTCATTTGTTGTTTCTTCTGTTGCTGCTTCACCTGATGTTTCTGTTTTTGCTGGTTCTGTCGTTTCTTCATTGTTACTACATGCTGCTAGAATTGCTGTTAGAGCTAATAGTAGAAATAGCCCAACTGACCAAAGTTTGTTTCTTCCCATAATTACCCTCCCATGTTTCTTAATCTATGTCATTGTTGCTCGCCGATTAGATGACAAGCAACAGAGTGACCTGACTTAACTTCCACTAATTCAGGAACTTTCGTTTGGCATATGCTCGTTGCATAGGGACATCGCGATTGAAATGTACAACCTGTATCAGGTATTGAACTCGCTGTATCTCCCTTTAGCATGATTTGCTCCCTTTGATACGTTGGATCCGGAATTGGAACCGCTGAAAGGAGTGCTTGTGTATATGGGTGAAGTGGTTCTGCATATAAAGACTCACTTGGAGCGATTTCTACGATTCTACCTAAATACATCACTCCAACACGATCACTTATATGTCTAACCACACCTAAATCATGGGCAATAAAAATATAAGTAAGTTTTAAATCTTCTTGTAATCTCTTCATCAGATTTAAAACTTGTGCTTGTATGGAAACATCAAGTGCAGAAACTGGTTCATCTGCAATAATCAGTTTTGGATTTGTCATCAATGCTCGAGCAATGCCTATTCGTTGACGTTGCCCTCCACTAAACTGATGTGGATAACGCTGTGCATGATAAGCACTTAACCCTACTATTTCTAAATACTCTTCAACTCGATTTTGTCTTTCCTTTTTATTTCCGATCCCGTGCACAATTAACGGTTCTTCTAGTATCTTTTTAACCGTGTGTCTGGGATTTAAAGATGCATAAGGATCTTGGAATACCATTTGAATATCTCGCCTTGCTTTTCGCATTTCCGTTTTTGAAAGTGAAGAGAGTTCAACATTTTGAAACACTATCGATCCATCAGTTGGCTCTAGTAATCTCATAATCATCCGACCCGTAGTTGACTTTCCACAACCAGATTCCCCTACAATCCCGAGTGTTTCACCTTCATAAACTTCAAATGAAACATCGTCAACCGCCTTTACATAGCTCATATTCTTATTTAACAAACCGGCTTTTTTAGGGAAATATTTTTTCACTTTATCTACTTTCAGCAACACGTTGGACATTTTTAATCCCTCCCGCTTCTTGTAAGAAACACCTTGAACGATGTTGTTGTGCAGATTCAACTTCATATAATGGTGGATTTTCGGATGTACAGCGGTCCGTTACAAATTCACAGCGGGATGCAAATCTACATCCAACAGTAATTGATCCCGGTTTTGGAACATTTCCTGGTATTGAATACAAACTAGACTTTTTATATCTCATATCTGGTACTGATTGGATTAATCCAAATGTATACGGATGTTGAGGATTTTTGAAAATCTCATGAACAGGTGCTTCTTCAACTATTTGACCTGCATACATGACAATCACTCGTTCACACGTTTCAGCAACAACACCTAAATCATGTGTGATTAGTAAAACTGCAGTATTTAGTTGCTCATTTAGTTCTTTCATTAACTTTAAAATCTGAGCTTGAATCGTCACATCTAACGCAGTTGTCGGTTCATCGGCTATTAACAACTTAGGACTGCATAGTAGGGCCATCGCAATCATGACTCTTTGTCTCATACCACCTGATAATTGATGAGGGTAATTATTCATTAACTCCTCGGCTCTAGGTAATCCAACAAGTTTCATCATTTCAATCGCTCTACTTTTTGCTTGTTTTTTCTTCCAATCTTTATTGTGAATACGAATTGCTTCTACAAGTTGATTGCCAATTGTATACAGGGGGTTTAGCGATGTCATTGGCTCTTGAAAAATCATTGCAACATCTCTTCCCCGTACTTTCCGCATTTCCTTTTCCGATAAACTCGTTAAATCCTGACCATCAAGGAGTATTTGGCCAGATGTAATTTTTCCTGGGGGTGATGGTACAAGACCCATGATAGACAATGATGTTACACTTTTTCCGCAGCCTGATTCTCCTACGATTGCTAATATTTCGCCTCTATTAACATGAAAACTAATATGATCAACAGCTGGTATTGCTCCTTCATCTGTAAAAAAGGTCGTTTCTAAGTCTTTAACTTCTAGTAATGTTCTCTTTCCCATCTCAATCCCCCTTAAGCAAAATCATCCGAAATATAAAGAAAATATAAAACTATCTAGCATATGCTGAAATAATAGAGAAAATGAAATCTCTTTTTAATATGCTAAGATATTTTCACTTATGATAGATTTCACCAAAATTCTTTCGACATCTAAATTCAGCGCCAACACTTTATTCATCTAAAACACTAACAAATCAACCTATTAAAAAGCGTTGATATTACTGTGTTTTGCTTAAGATCGAGATAAATAAAAAAATGCCGAGCAAGTCGATTCTTGACTTACTTGGCATTTTTTTGTCGTACTATTTTTTAGTGGTCCTTTGTCAATTGTTGGGGTAAGAAATGAGAGGACAAGAAAACTTGGATATTTGATATACTATTCTGCCATCCATTTCTTCTGAAGCGTAGCGAAGAAGGAATGGATGGCAGAACGC
>NZ_RBZN01000059.1 GCF_003628435.1 Ureibacillus endophyticus
CGCGTTCTGCCATCCATTCCTTCTTCGCTACGCTTCAGAAGAAATGGATGGCAGAATAGTATATCAAATATCCAAGTTTTCTTGTCCTCTCATTTCTTACCCCAACAATTGACAAAGGACCTAAAATAAAGCGATAGATGAAGAGGGAGTTGGGAGTATGCTAGCAAAATTATTAAAAAATGATAATGGGTTTTCCGCAGTATACGAAAGGCAATATTCCAAACCTGTGGAATTCGTATGGGCACTTTTAGTTAACAACGAAAATTTTAAACATTGGATGGATCATCTTGAAATAACGGATTTAAGTAAGGGTGGAAATATTAATTTTAACTATAATGATGGTTCTGGAAAGTTTGAGAAATTTATAATAACAGATTATGTAGAAGGGTCAGTCCTTGAATTTGAATGGGGAGAGGATATTGTTCGCTTTGAAGTCCTACCGTCAGATCAAGGCTCGAAACTTGTAATGACAGAATTTATTAATAACCTAACGGATCATACTCCTAAAGATTTAGCTGGATGGCATGTTTGTTTGCTGCGCTTTAGCAATCTTGTAAATGACCTACCTGATGATGTCCCTGAAAAGGAATGGGAGAAATGGTATGAAGAGTATAAGAAGTTGGTAGAAGAGGTTAAATCTTAAAACAAACGTTAAGGTCAAAAACTTAAAAGAGAAAATGTATAATTCAAACATATTGAATTGCACATTTTCTCCTTTTAGAATAGGGTTTTAATTATTCTGCAATAGCGTATGATTCGTTATTTTCAAAACGAACAGACCATAATTTTAAACAAAATTGGAGTAAGAAAATATCATCAGGATCGTTTAATGACCGGTTTGTTAAGGCTTCTATTTTACGTAATCGATATAGTAAAGATTGGCGGTGGAGTGATAGTGCTCTCGCTGTTTGACTAACATTCCCTTGATGATAAATATAGGATGAGAGTGTATCTATCAAATCCAAACCGTTATTTTTATCATACGTAGCAATTGCGCCTATTGTAGAATGCATCAATTCCATTGACATCGAATTATTGGATATTGAAATCAATAATCGATAGATGCCTGTACTTGCGAATGTGTTTCTTGTGCCAGGTCCCTTATGACTTCTTCCAATCTCAAGGGCAGTGCGAGCATTTTTAAAACCTAGATGAAATGTTAAGTTACCAGTATAGTTTTCCCCAATACCCCATGAAATAGAAGGTATATGGTTTTGTTCTACAAAGGTATCGATTAAATCTAAGAAGCAATTGACTTCATGATTTGCCTCTTGAAAATCACATTCTAGGAAAATGACAACTAAATCCCTTTGGAACGTGTAAATAATATGCTTCTTTAATTTTTTACTAATGTTCTCTATGATTTCTGCGAAAGTTCTTTTAAAATCTTTTTCTATTTCTTGAATAGATTCTTTTTTATGAAGTATATAAAACTCTTTTAGTTTTTCAGGAAATCCGACAACACAAATATAAGGAAGGTTCACTTCGAATCCAAGTTTTTTCCCTTGATTGATGAAGGCTTCTTTTTCTGTCCAACTGCCATTTAAAAGAGTTTTAATATATTCATTTTTTTCTTTATTCTTAGAAATCATCGAAGTCATTTCTTTTTGAATCCATAACGTTAAAATTGAGACGATACAATTTAAAATTGAAGTAGGGATGGGTTTTGCATTTAATTTTCTGGATTTAAAAAGAATTATGAATGGATCTTGATTTAATAACGGACTGATTGGAACGATTTGCAAAAACTTTCCATTATCGTATCGTATAATGTCAGGTTGGTCAGTGCTTATTAACTCAGAGATTTCGTTTAAACTATTGCTATTTTCAATTTGTTCTTTACATTTTAATTCAACATCCATTTGAAATTCTTTTGATAAAAACTTTATAACTTCGTCGATAGGGTGATTATCTAAATAGAGTTTTAAAAGTTCTCTTTGGAGGGTATCAGCTTTATTAATTGATTGTTGCTCCCAGCAATTTAACTGTTCCAAAATAATTTTAAGAATATCTGAAAAGCGAATTTCCCAAGGAAGCTCAATTAATGGAAAATTAACAGATTTACAATAATTGATTACTTCATCTGGGATGTAATGGACATGTCCACCTACGGCAATTGCCATTGCTGCAGCACCTGAAGAGTGAACATCTTTAACATATGTGAGGAATAATTCAGGATTATTCCCACAACCTATGGCAGTAGTTAAAACGAGTTCGTTTCTTTTTATGAAGTCTTCAACTGGAATTTCCATAACGGTAACTGATTCGATTGCTTGTGATGAAATAATATTATTTGCTGATAATAGTTTTGCAGATGATAGTAAAGGAATGGATAATAAATCTCTTATAGTAAATTGCATAATGATACCCCCTGATGTGTAAAAGAAATTTATAAATAGGCTTTTATAGCGTTTGCATGAGCATCTAAATCAACATTGCATCCAGAAATAATAATGACATTTTTAGTATTTTCAACTATTGAAACATCATTGTTTAAAATTGCTCCAATTCCAATTGCAGCAGCACCTTCTACAATGACGTTATGTTCTTTGTATAAATAAGCCATGCCTTTTTTGATTGCTTCTTCTTCGACTAAGATAGGTTGGTCAACAAATTGTTGAACCATATTAAAGGTGTATTGATTATTTTCCCCAATCCCTCCTAGTAAACTATCTGCTAGAGTAGGTTCCTCATTTACTGAAACGGGTTCTCCTTTTTTTAAACTTTCAAACATTGCTGCTCCTTTTTCCATTGATAAACCGATTACTTTTATGTCTGAATTCGTAGATTTCATCACTAACCCAATCCCTGAAAGTAGACCGCCTCCTGATAAACCTCCAAGTACACAATTTACATCTGGTAAGTCTTCAAGGATTTCAAGGGCTATTGTTCCTTGGCCAGCAATTACTTCTGGATGATCAAAGGGAGGGATAACCGTTAAACCTTGTTCCTTTACTAGTTCATAACAACGTTGTTCTGCATCATCTTGCCCATCCCCATAGATTTCTAACTGTGCTCCTAAACTTTTAATCTTTTCAATTTTTGCTTTTGGTACATGTTTAGATACACAAATTACTGCGCGGATTCCTAATTTTTTTGCAGCTAATGCTACAGCAAAACCGTGATTTCCCGTTGAAAATGTTGTGACACCTAAGGATTTTTGAGTAGGGGTTAAGTTACAAATTGCATTAAAAGCACCGCGCATTTTAAAAGCTCGGCTTTCGTGTAAATGTTCATACTTTAAATAAATTTCTGAATTTGTACTATTTGATAGTTTTGGAGAAAAGATTAAAGGAGTTTTATTAATATGGGAAGCTATGTTTCTTTTTGCCTGCCAAACGTTTTGCAATGTAATTTTCTTATTGTCTTTTGAAAGTTCTTTTAAAACCTCTACCATAAACTCGATTACCCCTTTCTTTTTTGTATGTTATGTATTCTAACATATTCTTTTTTGAATTATGAGAAAAATGTAGAAAAAATTACAAAAAACTTCAGAAGTGAAAATTGTCTAATAATTTCATACAAGTTGACATATTGTTCGCAAATATCTATAAATTTATAATTCTCTTAACAAATCATTAATTGCAATGAGGATAAAGAAGGGAGTTTAGAGAATGGCTGTATTTGAATTATCAGAGTATAGAACACGATTAAGAAAAACTAAAGAGAAAATGGCAGCAAAAGAAATTGATGTGTTGCTAGTGACAGACCCAGCTAATTTAAACTATTTAACTGGTTATGATGGATGGTCATTTTATGTTCATCAGTGTCTAATAGTACTTTTAGATGAAGAAGAGCCATTCTGGATTGGACGTGGCCAAGATGCAAATGGAGCAAGAGTGACAACTTGGTTAAATGAGAATCACATTATTCCATACCCAGATTATTATGTTCAATCTACCGAAAGACACCCAATGGATTTTGTTTGTGACATTTTAAAGGAGATTGGACAATCGAATGCAACGATTGGTCTTGAAATGGATACGTACTACTTTACTGCAAAATGTTATACACAACTAAAAGTAGGGCTCCCTCTCGCTTCATTTGTAGATGCGACTTCATTAGTAAATTATGTTCGAATTATTAAATCAGATAAAGAAATTGAATATATGAAGAAAGCTGCAAGAATTGTAGAAAATGCAATGCAAACTGGAATCGATGCAATCGAAGAAGGGGTTCGTGAGTGTGATGTAGTGGCAAAAATTATGCACGCTCAAATTAGTGGGACGGTAGAGTTTGGAGGGGATTACCCAGCGATTATGCCACTTTTACCATCTGGTGAAAAGACGTCCACTCCGCATTTAACTTGGACAGATGAAAAATATAAATCTGGTATTCCAGTTATTTTGGAATTAGCAGGTTGTTACAATCGCTACCATTCTCCATTATCACGAACAGTTTTTATTGGAGAACCAGATCCAAAGGTAAAGTATTTGGCAGATGTGGTGATTGAAGGTTTGAATGCAACGCTAGAATCCATTAAACCAGGTGTTACATGTGAAGAAGTTGAGGAAGTATGGCGCAAAACGATTGCCAAAAGTGGATTCGAAAAAGAATCGCGTATCGGTTACTCAATGGGACTGAATTATCCTCCTGATTGGGGCGAACATACTGCAAGCTTACGACCAGGAGATAAAACAATTCTAGAACCAAATATGACGTTCCATTGTATTCCAGGAATTTGGCTAGATGAATATGGTGTTGAGTTGAGTGAATCCTTCCGAGTTACTGAGAGTGGCATTGAGGTATTTGCTGACTTCCCAAGAAAGTTATTTGTGAAAAATGCAACGAAAGTTTACTAATTGGTGAATGCTATGAAAATTTTCCAAGAAGAAGAGATTCGTGAATTTGTCGGTGTAAATTCAAAAGCAATTGAAATTATCGAGGAAGGTTTTGCGGCATTAGCAAAGGGAAAGGTGACATTACCGCCGATTATGCGCATTGATATTCCGGAAAACAATGGAGAAATTGATGTGAAAACGGCTTATATAAAAGGCTTAGACACCTTTGCAATCAAAGTATCTTCAGGGTTTTTTAATAATCCGGCCATTGGTCTTCCGAGTTTAAGTGGCATGATGATGCTTTTCAGTACCAAAACAGGATTAACTGAATCAATTTTGCTTGATAATGGCTATTTAACCGATGTAAGAACAGCTATAGCTGGTGCTGTTGCAGCAAAATATTTAGCAAAACAAAATGTTCAAAGTGTTGGGGTAATCGGTACTGGTACTCAAGCAAGATACCAAATCGAAGCACTTTCATTAGTAAGACAATTTGACACGATTTATGTATATGGGAGAAATGAAGAAGCAGCAAAAAACTATGCAGTAGAGATGGAAACAAAATTAGGGAAAAAGGTTATTGTTGCTAAAAGCCCAGAGCGAGTGGTCAAAATGAGTGAAATTGTAATCACAACTACTCCATCTACTTCACCGTTAATAAAGGCGGAGTGGTTACATCCAGGACTTCATATAACGGCAATGGGTTCTGATGCAGAGCATAAGCAAGAGCTGGATGAAAACATCTTTAGCAAAGCTGACTTGATTGTTTGTGATGTTAAATCTCAATGTTTCCGTTTAGGGGAGCTACATCACGCAAAAGAAAATGGAATTTTAGATGATGATAAAAACATTGTAGAACTGGGCGAAATTATTACTGGTTCACAACTTGGAAGAACAAATAATGAGCAAATAACTGTCTGTGACTTAACCGGGACAGGGGTACAAGATACAGTCATTGCTCGTTTTGCCTATGAACAATTAGTAACAAGTAAAGTTTTTTAATTAAAAATTGGAGGGATATTTTATGGGTAACGAAAAAATTAATGTTGGTACACAAGCAGTATGGTCAGGAGAAAAAGAAGTATTAGTACATGGAGCTTCACAAGTTCCAGTCGTAGTAAGTGTTGCTTACACTTATGATGATATGGACGAATGGTATGATGTGGCAATTGGTAAAAAAGCTGGCCATATTTATGGGCGTAATACGAATCCAACAGTTCAAGCCTTTGAAGAGAAAGTGAGAATCTTAGAAGGTGCAGAAGCAGCAACAAGTTTTTCTACAGGTATGGCAGCAATTAGTAATACGTTTTATACATTCTTAAGACCAGGGGATCGAATTGTTTCGATTAAAGATACGTACGGCGGTACAAATAAAATTTTCACTGAATTTTTACCACAAATGAATATTGAAATTGTGTTATGTGAAACAGGTAATCATGAAGAAATTGAAAGAGAAATTGAAAAGGGCTGTAAAATTCTTTATTTAGAAACACCTACAAATCCAACAGTAAAAATTACTGATATTGAAAGAGTAGCCAAAAAAGGGAAAGAAGTTGGGGCAATTGTTGTAGTAGATAATACCTTTGCTACACCAATTAATCAAAAACCACTTGAACTTGGTGCGGATCTAGTTCTTCATAGTGCAACGAAGTTTTTAGGTGGTCATGCGGATGCACTTGGTGGAGTTATTTGCGGATCAAAAGAATTGATTGAACCAATTTATCACTATCGTGAAATTAATGGTGCAACATTGGATCCATGGTCAGCTTATTTACTATTACGTGGGATGAAAACATTAAAACTACGTGTAGAACAACAAGAGAAAAATGCATTCGCCATCGCACGTTTCTTACAACAACAAGAGCTTGTTGATGAAGTGTTCTATCCAGGGTTAGAAACGCATGTAAATCATGATATTGCGAAGAAACAAATGAAAGGTTTCGGTGGAATGCTGAGCTTCTCAGTAAAAGGCGGTATGGATGCGGTGAAAATTTTACTACCTGCATTAAAATACGCTAACCGTGCTGCAAACTTAGGTGCTGTTGAAACAACTTATGGTCCTGCAAGAACGACAAGTCATATTGAATGTACACCAGAAGAACGTGCTGCAGTTGGTATTGCAGATGGACTTGTTCGTATTTCAGCAGGTATTGAAGATACAGAAGATTTAATTCAAGACCTAGAACAAGCATTTGCTATTTTAAAAGAACACACTGTACCAGTCGGAAAATAAGAAGGTGAAACAGATGGAAGTGAATATCCTTTCAAAGGTTCAAAAATTGACAAATGAAATCATCAGTTGGAGAAGACATATTCATTCTAATCCAGAACTGAGTTTTGCAGAATATGAGACTTCACAATTTGTATATGAAAAGTTATTGAACATCGAAGGGATGAAAGTTGAAAAGGGTGTTGGGGTCGAGACAGCGGTCATCGGCACCCTTTCTAGAGGTGACGGACCAACCATAGCCATTCGTGCAGATATGGATGCTCTACCGATTGTCGAAGCAACTTCCCATTCATTTCCTTCGAAAAATGAAGGCGTCATGCATGCTTGTGGGCATGACGCCCATACTTCAATAGGTTTGGCGGTAGCAACCATCCTAGGAGAGCTATGGAAAGAAACGGAACTACAAGGGACAGTAAAATTCATCTTCCAACCGGCTGAAGAAAATACTGATGTTTTTGGAAAAACCGGGTCTCCATATCTTATTGAAGCAGGTGCCCTTGATGATGTGGACTGCATTATAGCACTACATATGGATCCAGAACATGAAGTAGGAACGATACGAATCCATGATGGATACAGTATGGCAAATGTGGATGTATTTCAAGGGAAGATATTCGGTACTGGCGGACATGGGGCATACCCACATTTAGGAACAGATCCTATTTGGATGTTAGGACCTGTACTTCAAGCAATCCATGGAATTGTTGCTAGAAATATATCTCCATTAGATGCAGCGGTGATAAGCGTTGGGGAACTAAAAGCTGGCTCAGCGAGTAATGTCATCCCTACGGAAGTATTTTTACAAGGTACCCTTCGAAGCTATACGCCAACAGTTCGTAAAGAATTAGAACAAAGGTTAAAAAATGCCTTTTCAATCGTTGAAGCTTTTGGTGGCCAATTTGAATTGAACATTTCTCATGGGGAACCAGCTTTATTTAATAATTTTGAAGTCAATAAAGTGTTAAGAGAAGTTGTTTCCGAATTGTATCCGAACATGGAGATTATGGATATTCCATTTGGGTTAGGTGGAGAGGATTTCTCCCATATGACGTATAAAGTCCCTGGATCTATGTTTTTCCTAGGATGTGCTTACCCTGATGGAATCAAGCGCGATCTTCATACACCGATATTTGATATTGATGAAAAATGTTTACCAATTGGTACAGCGATTTTAACTCAAACAATACTTGAATTTTTACTTGGAAATGCGCACCTTCCTCAAAAATATGTAAATGGGGAAAATGTGGTTATATGACGAAGGTAGGGGAATGAGTCATGAAACATCGTATAGCATTATTAGGTTTTGGTGTCGTGGGGCAAGGATTTGCTGAAATTCTTAAAAATAAAAAACAAGTACTAGAGCAACAGTATGGACTGGATGCAACCATTGTTGCGGTAAGTGACATGATGAAAGGTTCTGTGTACCATCCGGATGGTTTATCTATAGAGGATTTATTAACGGTAGTTAAAGAAACTGGAAAGCTCGATGATTATCCTGAACAAGAGGGGTTAATTCGAGGGTTAAATAGTTTTGAAACGATTAAGCAAACAAATGCTGACACAATCGTTGAAGTTACTTTTACGGATGTAAAAACAGGACAACCAGCAATTGATCATTGTCAATGTGCATTTGAACATGGGAAAAATGTCATTATGAGCAATAAAGGACCAGTTGCATTAGCTTACTCCCAACTAAAAGAGTTAGCTGAGAAACGGAATGTCCGTTGGGGCTATGAGGGATCTGTTATGAGTGGGACACCTTCATTACGAATGCCAGTAACTTCTCTAGCAGGAAATGACATAATAGAAATTCAAGGGATTTTAAATGGTACGACTAACTATATGTTAACACGTATGGAAGATGGCCTCTCATATGATGAGGCACTACATGAAGCCCAAAAACTAGGTTATGCAGAAGCTGACCCAACAAGTGATGTGGAAGGTTATGATGCTTTATACAAAGTTGTCATTTTAGCGAATGTTGTAATGAATCATCCATTAAAAGTTCACGAAGTTGAAAGGGTTGGCATTTCCGATTTAACTTCCAAAGACATTGAGCAAGCTCGACAAAATCAGAAAAAATGGAAATTAATCGCAAAACTTAAAAAAGAAAATGGAAATGTGATTGCTTCTGTTAAACCTGAAATGATTTCGTTAGATCATCCTTTAGCATGTATTTCAGATGCAACAAATGCAATTACGTATCATTGCGATTTGGCTGGTCCTATTACTTTAATTGGTGCTGGAGCAGGAAAAGTTGAAACGGGTTTTTCAATATTAATTGATCTTATTAATATCCATAGAAAACAACTTTAGGGGAGGAGTGAGTAAATGGAACAAACGCTTTTAAAAAGGAAAATGTTTTTAGCTGGTGAATGGGTTTCTCGAGAAAAAACAATTGATGTGGAAAATCCACAAAATGGTGAGATTATTGCACAAATTCCTGCTGCAAGTAAAGAAGATGCAATCCTTGCGATAAATGAAGGAGTTAAAGGTGCAGAAATTGCTAGAAATCTACCAACCTATGAACGAATCTCCATTTTAAATAAAGTTGCAAATTGGATTGAAGATAGACAATCCCTTTTTGCAAGAACAATTGCAACAGAAGGTAGTAAAACAATCCGTGAAGCTGAAAAAGAAGTTCGGCGCTGTATCCAAACAATTCGTATCAGCGCTGAAGAAGCAAGAAGACTTCATGGAGAAACGATTCCCTTTGATCAGTCTTCTGGAAATGAAAATCGAGTTGGATTTTATCAACGACTACCAATTGGATTAATTGTTGCAATTACTCCATTTAATGATCCTTTAAATCTAGTGGCGCATAAATTAGGCCCAGCGATAGCTGCTGGTAACTCGATCATTATTAAGCCTTCAACCCTCACCCCATTAAGTGCATTGTTACTAGCAGAAGCATTTCATGAAGCGGGACTACCGAAAAAAGTATTAACAGTTATAACAGGTCATTCAAGTGATATTGGCGATGAATTAGTGACAAATCCAGCAGTTCGAATGATTTCCTTTACTGGTGGTTATGAGGCGGGAAAAATCATTTCATCTAAAGCGGGTATAAAAAAGTTAAGTATGGAACTTGGTTCAAATTCACCTTGCATTGTACTGAGTGATGCGGATATTCCAGATGCTGTGGATTCAATTGTATCTGGCGCATTTTGGGCAGCAGGTCAAAATTGTTTAGGTGTTCAACGAGTGTATATAGATGAAGAAATCTATTCTACTTTTGAAGTGTTATTAGTTGAACGAACAAAACAATTACGTATGGGCGATAAGCTTAATGAGCTGACAGATATGGGTCCATTAATCACTGAAAAAGAAGCGATTCGAATTGAAAATCTTGTAGAGGAAACGTTACAAGAAGGTGCAAAACTTCTTTGTGGTGGTAGGCGAAATGGTGCTTTCTATGAACCAACAATCCTTACAAATGTTCATCCAGAAAGTAAAATAGCTAAAGAAGAAATTTTTGGCCCAGTTGTTATTTTAGATAGTATAAGAGATTTAGATGAAGCAATTCAAAAATCCAACAATGTCATGTATGGACTACAGGCAGGGATCTTTACGAAAAATCTTGATTTTGCATTCCGCGCAATCAAGGATATGGAGTTTGGAGGCATAATGGTCAATGATAGTAGCGATTTTAGAATTGATTCCATGCCTTTTGGTGGAATGAAACAATCAGGAATTGGTAGAGAAGGTGTAGCTTTTGCTATCCAAGAAATGACTGAACAAAAAGTTGTATGTTTTAAAATTGGATCGAATTTTTAATCACACAATTTGGAGGGTTGCGGATGAAAAAACTATCAATCACTTTCATCACAGTATTAGCCATGATTATATTAGCAGCATGTGGTGGTTCAGAAAATGAAACAACAGAAACGAATGGCGCAGCAGGTTCTAGCAAACTTGAACAATTAAAACAATCTGGAACGGTGAAAATTGGTTTTGCTAATGAGGTGCCATATGCATATGAAGAAAATGGTGAAATCAAAGGGGCAAACGTTGATATTGCCAAAGCTGTATTTAAAGAATTGGGAATTGAAAAAGTAGAAGCCCAGTTATCAGACTTTAGTCAATTAATCCCAGGTGTGCAAGCAGGACAGTTTGATGTAATCACTGCAGGTATGGCAATTAAACCAGACCGTTGTGAACGTGTATTATTTAGTGAACCAGAAATGCAATATGGGGAAGGTTTAATCGTTGCAAAAGGTAACCCTCATAATCTTCAAAGCTATAAGGATATTGCGGCAAATCCAAAATTAAAGGTAGTCGTGATGGAAGGAACAACTGAAATTGAATTTTTACAAAAAGAGGGAGTAAATCCAAATCAAATTATCACTGCACCAGATATTCCAGCTACATTCTCTGCAATTCAAGCAGGTCGTGCGGATGCGACAACAGGAACTGAAATGACAGTGAAAATGGCTCTTCAATCTGCTGCAACGGATGAATTAGAGTTTGTTGAAACTTTTGAACAACCAGATGTAGAAGGTGTACCAAGTTATGGTGCAGCAGCATTTAACTTAAAAAATGAAGAATTACGTAATGCTTATAATGAGAAGTTACAACAATTAAAAGAAGACGGTACAATCGCCAAAATTTTAGAAGCAAATGGTTTTAGTTCAATTAGCAACATGGTTGAAGTGGGTGAAATCACAACAGAACAAGTATGTGGTGGTCAAAGCTAGGTAAATAAGTAAGGGGCAAGCTAAATCTAAAAAGACTTGTCCCTATATTCTAATTTATACTTACTACTTTGGAGAAGGGGATGATCATTATTAGTGCCATAATTGAAATTACTCCACAACTATTAAGAGGTCTAGGTATTACAATTTCTGTTTTATTAGCTTCGGCAATAATCGCTTACATAGTCGCTTTTGTCGCTGGGTTATCTAGAGTTTCAAACAATGTCATATTAAACAAGGCTACAGGAGTCTATGTAGAGGTATTTCGAGGAACTTCATTAATCGTGCAATTATTTTGGCTCTATTATGCCATCCCGATGCTTTTTGGTATTCAATTAGGTTCAAACTGGTGGACAGGAGTAATCGCCATTGGTCTTAATTATGGAGCCTATTTATCTGAGGTAGTACGTGGATCGATTTTAGCAGTTGATAAGGGGCAAACAGAAGCAGCCATTGCATTAAATATGTCTCGTTATCAACGAATGAGACTTATTATTTTACCCCAAGCAGTACGGATGATGCTTCCGGAGTTCGGTAATTACACAATCCAAATCATGAAAGCAACATCACTTGTCTCATTAATTGGAATGCGTGACATTTTATATTATGGAGACATCATGAGAAGTACGAATCTCTCACAAGCACCATTAATCTATGTCATTGTATTATTTATCTATTTCATTCTAGCATTGCCTTTTATTTGGTTAACTAGAAAAGGAGAAACAATTGCGAAGAAAGGGGTGGTGAGCTAATGGGTGATAATTTCAGGTGGGAAACATTTTTCGATGCTTTACCAATAGTACTACAAGGTTTAGGTGTGACGGTTGGTTTAACATTTGCCTGTTTTGGATTTGCTCTGCTTTTCGGTTTTGTATGGATTTTCTTTAGACGAATCCCCAATAAACTCATTGTATCGATTGTCACTTGGGTGATGGAATTTATTCGTTCAACTCCACCTTTAGTTCAATTGTTTTTCGTTTATTATGCACTACCAGTAGTACCAGTCATAGGTGTAACGTTAGAACCGTTTACATGTGCAATACTAGCCATTGGTATCCATTATAGTACGTATATTGGAGAAATCTATCGTTCAGGGATTGAAAGTGTTGATAAAGGCCAATGGGAAGCATCAATTGCTTTGAATTTTTCTACCATGGATAAATGGAGAAGAATCATTCTACCCCAAGCAATACCACCAACAATTCCTATGTTAGGAAACTACTTTATCATCATGTTTAAAGAGGTTCCGTTAGCATCAATCATCGGTGTAACAGGAATTTTAGCGATGGCAAATTCCTATGGTGCTTTAAACTTTGCTTATTTAGAGCCACTAACAATTGTCGGTATTATTTTCTTACTATTAAGTTATCCATCTTCAATATTGATAAAAAAATTAGAAGTGAAAATGAATACTAGATTTGACAAAAATGTATTATTAGAAAAGGCGAAGAAAAAAAGTATTCCTGACATGAACCTAAAGGAGAGTGATCGTATTGTCTAATGTATTAACTGAAAATAAAAAGAATTCCGTATCATTAAGTACTGAACCCATTGTAAAATATCTAGATGTAAAAAAATCCTTTGGTGATACTCATGTGTTAAAAGGAATCAATCTTGAAATTCGTCCAGGAGAAAAAATTGCGGTCATCGGGCCAAGTGGTTCAGGAAAAACAACAATTATCCGAATGTTAATGACATTGGAGGAACCAACGTCCGGCGATATCATTGTAAATGGAAAAAACCTATGGAAAATGGAGAAGAATGGACAACTAGTAAAGGCGAATGAGAAACATATAAGAGAAGTGCGCGGAGATATCGGAATGGTATTCCAGCATTTTAATCTTTTTCCCCATATGACAATTTTAGAGAATTGTATGGCAGCACCGATTCATGTGAAAAAGGAAAACAAAGATGAAGTGCGGGAACGTTCAATTAAAATGTTAGAACGGGTAGGTTTAGGAACTAAATTAGATTTTTATCCATCACAGCTTTCTGGTGGACAAAAACAACGTGTTGCTATGGCCCGCGCATTAGTTATGCGACCAAAGATTATGTTATTTGACGAAGTAACTTCTGCCCTTGACCCAGAATTAGTAGGGGAAGTACTAGAGGTTATTCGAGATATCGCTGAAAATGATGATATGGCAATGGTTTTAGTAACTCACGAAATGGAATTTGCACTAGATATTGCTGACAAAGTCCTATTTCTTGACCAAGGAGTTATTGCTGAGCAAGGAACAGCAAATGAAGTATTGGTAGATTCTAAAAATGAACGGGTTCAATCCTTCTTAAAACGATTTAGAAAAGCATAGGTGTGAAAATGCGAATTAAAGTGAAATTAAAAAAGAAACAAGGGGGTGTCCAAAAGTGGGGATTTTTGGATACCTCCTTGTTCTATTATAAATATCTTTTAGCAATTATCCTTAACGGAAGCGAAGAAAGGGGACGTCTCAACTCTCAGACGTCCCCTTCTTTTCTTTCATTATTTGTATTAGTATACTTTATCTCCGTTGAAGATAGAGTTTTTCACGACAACATAATCCACTGTGCGGATAGCGTCTAGTTTCGTACCACCTGCGTAAGAAATTGATGATTGTAAATCTTGTTCCATTTCAGTTAAAGTGTCCATTAATGAACCTTTATATTCCACGTACATTTTTTTACCTTCAACGTTTTTCTTTTCGCCTTTTTGGAATTCAGATGCTGAACCAAAGTATTCTTTATATGTTTTGCCGTCTTTTGTGATTGTTTGTCCTGGTGATTCTTCATGGCCAGCAAATAATGAACCAATCATGACCATAGAAGCGCCAAAACGTACAGATTTTGCAATATCACCGTGAGTACGAATACCACCGTCAGCAATAATAGGTTTTGTTGCAGCTTTCGCACACCAGCGAAGAGCAGCTAATTGCCATCCACCAGTACCAAAACCTGTTTTAATTTTCGTAATACATACTTTACCTGGTCCAATTCCAACTTTTGTTGCATCAGCTCCAGCATTTTCTAACTCACGCACCGCTTCAGGTGTACCAACATTTCCGGCAATAACAAAGCTTTGTGGTAAGTGAGTTTTAATATGTTTAATCATATCAATTACTGCATTTGAATGACCATGAGCAATATCGATTGTAATAAATTCAGGAACTAAATCTTCAATTGCTAATTGCTCAATAAATGTATATTCTTCAGGTTTAACACCAACAGAAATAGAAGCAATTAAGTTACGTGAATGCATATCTTTAATGAATTCTGCACGAGTTTCTGGATTAAAACGGTGCATAATATAGAAGTAACCGTTTTCAGCTAATTTAATAGCAATTGATTCATCAATAATAGTCTGCATGTTTGCAGGTACTACTGGTAATTTAAATTTATGTCCACCAAACACGATAGAAGTGTCACATTCAGAACGACTGTTTACAATACATTTATTAGGAATTAATTGAATATCTTCATAATCAAATACGTTATCCATAAAAAAGCACCTCGAAATCACGAATATTTTTTTAAATTGAATGCGAAATGTTCGCCCTTTGGTAATTTACCCTATTTTCAATAGGATGTCAAAAGAATTTTATAAAAATGTGTTTATTATTTTAGTTTATCCTCTAATGTTTGAAATATTTATATAAATGAGGTCATCAGAATTGAATAAAATAACAACTCTCTCGTCATATTAACTACAAAGGAGATGACCTTATGCCAAAAGATACAGAAAATCAACATTCCCAAGCAACTCCGCATTTTGATGGTCCGAGAGAAAGTATTATTAATGATCCAACAGCATCTGCAGGAGAATCGTTAGGAATTTATACACAAACGAATACGGAATTTGGTATGGAAAAGAGTCCATTTAAATTTACTCCAAAGAAAGATCCGATGATGGAACGATTTGAGAAATTAATGAGAGGTACAAAAAAAGAATAAACTACTAAGGAGTTGTCTGAAAAGTCATTTTGAGACAGCTCCTTTGTAACTGACGCTACCGCTTTCGTCACAGATAAATTGCGACGAGGATGGTGACAACCACCGCAGGAACAATAATTCATAAGAGATATTTATCAAGAAAGAAAAGAGGTGTCCAAAAAATTATTACTTTTTGGACACCTCCAATTTTTTAAGGCATTCGTACAAAAGCGTTTACAATTCCTTCATAAACTAAGTGAAGGAGGGAGCTAATCGATGCTTGATAAAATAAAACTGTTAATAGGTCAGCCGATTGGCGTTGCATTTAAAAATGGGCTGAGTGTCTCGGGTGTTCTTTGCGATGCAGATGAAAATGAAATTTGTTTAATGGAATACTTATACCAAGCGAAATTTGTTCAAAAATACTACAACTATGAGCAAATCCAAGGAATTTATATATTTCCAAGTTGTGAAAACGAATATCTTAATTAAACGGTGAAATTTATATGCAAAGGTTCGAACATATATTGAAAATTTAAAAAGTTTTGCTTAATAAAGGCTGATTTATTAAGCAAAACTTTTTATTTTTTAACTATTACAAATATTACGAATATTACAGTTAGATTCTATTTACTTATCAAAACATAAACTTCATGGATAGTCTGAACATTTAAAACATAAAAACTATTAACATCCATTTTAGGAGGAAAAGTTATGAAAATTAAATTAACATTATCCATGTTGGTAGTATTATTCATTGCAATAACTTTTACAGCGAACGCAAAAGCGATGGAAATGGAACGCACTATCACGCTATCTGGTGAAGGTGTATATAAAAAAGTGATTAATGAAATAGCAGATACATTCTTTTACGATAAAGCTTTATATACTGAAATGATACAGTATAAAACTGTTCAAATAGATACCTATGAGGTGAAAAAAGGAGATAATCTATATAGTATTGCACAAAGACATAATATTAAATTAGAGGATTTAATGAGTTGGAATAAGAAAACGGATTCATTAATACATCCGGGTGAACAGTTAGTACTTGAAGATAATGGTAATCTGGTGGAAGTAGAGGACGTTACTTCTGAACCATCAGTAGTTCAAGAGCAACCTTCAGTGAAAGAGGAACAACCTTATGTATCTGATAATCAAACAGTACAAGTATCTGAAGAAAAAGCTGTTGACACACCAAAAGTTGAAGAGGAAATTGTACAAGAAGTAAAATCAGAACCAGTTAATCTGGATGCAATTGCAGAGATGACTGTAACTGCAACGGCTTATACTGCCTATTGTGAAGGTTGCTCTGGAAAAACTGCAATTGGAATTGATTTACGTGCAAATCCTAATCAAAAAGTAATAGCTGTTGACCCGAATGTTATTCCGTTAGGATCAAAAGTGTGGGTTGAAGGATATGGTGAAGCGGTGGCTGGTGATACTGGCGGTGCGATTAAAGGAAATAAAATTGATGTATTTATTCCTTCTTATGACCAAGCAATGGCATGGGGACGTAAAACGGTGAAAGTGAAAATATTAAATTAGTAAGTTAGGCTACTAGGGGTTTATTTCCTAGTGCCTTTTTTTGTTTTCAATACTAATTTCTCAATTTATAGGGGAACCTTTACAAAAATTGAAACTAATATGTAAGATTATTCGTATTTGATGTATAAATAAGGTAGTGTCAAAACTTCTATGAAAAACTGAAAATCACAAGCGTTCAGGGCGGAAAGTACTCTCCGCACGAGGTGACAATCGCTCTTGACAAACATTCCGAAAAGGTTGCGCCTTGTTTTT
>NZ_RBZN01000005.1 GCF_003628435.1 Ureibacillus endophyticus
ATCTTTACTGGAGAAAGCTATCGATACCGTAATTCTAGTATTCGAAAATAAGTAAAAATAGTGTTGGCAAGTGGTCGCAAAATTAATGACCATTTATTACATTTTTTGATTGCCAAATGCAATTTGAGATACTTCAAACATACAATTTACAGATTCTAAATAGTTTTCACTTATAAGCAAAATTACATGATCAGTTATTTTTATTTTTTTCATAAACTCCATAATATCAGATGAATGAGTGAGTTTATCGCGGTCGCGTATTACATGTTTCAAATTGTTCTAATTTCCTTTGAACTAAATTAGCTTCCTCACTATCATTCCAACTATAAGATAGAAATATTTGCTTAGATTCAACCACGTAGAACACCTCATTTTTTTGTTTATCAAATAATTTTCTCAATAGTTATCAGAATCGGCTTCAGCAAAAAAATCGCCTCAATTTTGACTATATGTACATTGTAGCTTGCTTCTACCTAAATTACAAAATAAGGTAAAATAAATCCAACGAAATTCACTACTAATATTCCAACATAATAGCGAAAGGATATGATTCAATTGAAAATTACTCGAACTTCACTTTATGAAAAAATCTGGACCATTGGCGTTTCTAAAACCGCTAATGAACTACGGGTACCTTACAATAAGCTAAAAATCGCCTGTACAGAGCACAATATTCCACTTCCAACGCAAGCTTATTGGGGACTACTGTATATGGGGAACGAGAAACCCGATAGAACGCCTTTACCGAATCCAGAATATGATTCCGTCATCTTTATAGAAACTGTAAGAAACGCCATTAAAAAAGATTTTATAGCTCCAGCTTCTGACGAACAAACAGTAACTGTGCCAGCACCACCAAAAGAAACCAAAACTAATAATCCATTACCAATTGCATTTGAATATTTTACACCCGAAGAACAAAATGTTTTACTGACTGCATACCATTCATTAAAAATGACAAAGTCACTATCTGCAAAGCCTCATAAGGAAATCATTAAATATAAAAGTTTGATTAAAAATAGAGGTAAATTTTATAATCGCCAATCATTTAAGGCATTAATCCAATCTGGAGCTGATGATATTTTTCCAGAAGCCCTGATTTTTATAGATAGCTTATTTAAAGCACTTGAAAAAGCAAATGCAACGATTGTTGTAAACGGTAACGAAACTAAAGTTCACTATAAACACTATTTATTTACATTAAGATTTAGAGCACCTTCTACAAAAGTCACTCTAACACCTGATGACAAAGAATATGAATCCCGTAGAACTTTTAAATATGTTGTAAAAGGAATCTTAAACATCGAAATCGATCGAAATGAGCGTGGGCATACAAACTTTCCTCGGACTACTACTGTTACACAGAAAGTTAATGAGCCTTTCGATGAACTACTAAAAAAATTATTTATTAAAATCTTTTCTCTTGCACCAATTGACGATGAAGTACGACGATTGCGTTTAATAGAAGATGCGGATGAACAAAAATGGTTAGAAGAAAAAGCACGTCTAAAAGCAATTCATGCAAATGAATTAGCTAAAACAGAATCACTTATTACTAATAGCATAAATTATTTTTTATTCAAATTAATCAAATCTTACATTAATGCTGAGATAGACACCGATTCAGAGGAATATGATTGGGCCGTTAATAAAGCCAATTGGATTAAAAATTCTGCTGAGCGACCTGATAAAATCCTTGGAGAAGAAGATAAAATCAAATTAATAAATCTATTTGTAAACGGTGGATTAAAATAAAATCTTCATCTCAGAAAATTTCTTAATCTTAAGGTTAGTGGCATTTATCTGTCTGGTTTCTGTCGCTTTTCTGTCCTTAATTTATATTCAATATGCTTTTACAATGAAATCATCAAATTAGTTAGGAGGAAAACAACAATGAATATTGGCAAAAAAATTCAAGCATTAAGAAATTCAAAACTTTGGACTCAAGAGCAATTAGCAGAAATGGCTGGCGTTAGCGAACGTACAATTAGTAGACTGGAGAACGGTGAAAAGATTGGAAAGTTCAGCCTCCAAAAAATTATGGATACTTTGAACACAACATTAGAGGCACTTGAAGAAATGACAGTTGAAAATGAGCAACCCACTATTCCAACTGAAGTTAATATTTCATACCGCATAAATAACGCAAGAGAGCTAATGCGTCTTATACCCGATACGCATATGTATGGGTATGATTATCACGACTGCATCACAGAAGAACAAGTTGAAATAGCGCAAAATTTTCTAACATCTGTTGGAGATGCAATCGATATTTGGAGCATGCTTGAATTAGCAGAACGATTCAATCTTGAAAATCTTTTAGGTGAATTAATGACTGATTTGGAGAAATTAGACCTTTGGGTATTCGGAAGTAGAAAGGTTAATAAAGATGATTGGGCTACTACAATTATAGAAATTTACTCTAAAGATAATCCATTAATTCAAAAAGCGCATTTAGATGCAAGTTTGATTACTAAATAAAAATATTCATGTAAATAAAAGCAGAAAGTTCATTGAAATTATCACTTGAATTTTCTGCTTATTTTAAATGAAATCAACCTTTTGTTCTATTTAATCTAAAATGAGGTTAAACATTGGGAATTTATATTTTTCTCCCACCAGCAAATATTTCTACTCTGTTCCTATGTTTTAAAATTTGCGGGTTAGATTTCTTTATTTCCTCAATTAATTCAAATTTTTCTTCGGAAGTATAAATTTGTTTATAAGAATCTTTTATTTGTAGCCAGTTATAGAAATTCACATTTTCACCATTGAGTTCAGTAAAAGTATTCTCTATATCCTCAAAATCTTTAAAGTATTCTCTTTCTCTGATAATAATAATTAACTCTTCACTAATTGGAAAAGCAATTTCAATTCCTTGTGATGCAATTCCTGAATTACTTCTAAAAGACTCATTCTTATGAGGATATCTGACAACAGGATTATCTGACGTGTAAAATGGCGTATTACTTCTATTTATCCCTATAAACCATATATGTTTATTTAAAGTCAATGATAATTCTGGTAAAGCATCACTAAAGATGAAAGAAGCATGAGTTAAACTATTATATTTTTCATTTCTATCTACTTGAAATGATCCTAACTTGTAATCAGGAATATCATTTTTAGCAAATTCATCTACTAAATATTGTGTAAATCTTTGCTCCATATCCAAATAAGTATCTCTAAAATCTCTCGTTCTCATTAATTGAAAAATTAAATGGTGAGATAGCTTAAATTTTTCTAATAAGTTAATTGCAAGCGATTCTTCTGGTTTAGGACAAAGTTTAAATCTACTGCGAAGATTATTTAATAAGCCATGGAACTCACCTTCTAATTCAGAAAAATGTTTCTCTACAGGCTGTTCGTCTATTTCTCCAAGTTCTGTAATCTTTTCATTTGCAGTTATTTCATCCATTTCTTCCATTAGATCTTCTTTAATTTCTTCTAATTCAGGAAAATCATAAAAAAATCGAGATGAAGCAACACCCTCTATATTTGAAGAAAAATATTTATCGTTCTCTTTATCGTATACATTAATCTGATAAGCCTTATTCTTTTTATTCGCAAAATATTTCAAATAAGACCTTGGCACATAATGTTGATTTTTAACTTTCCCCATATTATCACCTCATTTTTTATATGTAATATTTTTACATACAACTTACACTTTCACCACAAAATTGTCTATATGTAAAATCTTTTTTCTTAATTCCTACTATGTATTCCTGTAATTAAGTCCTTCCCTCCCCCAAAACCCCACCAACCCCTTACCACTACAGGCTTCAAGGCTATTTTTCTTACATTTAATCTGTAATTAAGTTCGTACCCGAAATAGGCTTAAGATTGAAGATTTTAGAGCTTAGCACGGTCATTTTTAGGGGCAAAAATGATATTAAGTTCTTCCCTGAGTATGGATAAGATTTTAGCGCTTAGATAATAGCAGAGAGCTACGCTCTTGCACCTACAATCGTTGATATACCAATAAAAAAAGGACCACACCGCGCACAATAAATTGTACGAGTATGATCCTTATTTTGCTTCCAATCTAACCTCTTACCCTTACTTCGGGTACCAACTTAGTATCAGCAGGTACCAACTTTAGAAGATGGGGAAAGACTTAGTTACGGAAAGATACTTATTATTTCGCAGCAGCAAATTTTTCTGCTACAACATCCCAGTTTACTACATTCCAGAATGCAGAAATGTAGTCAGGACGACGGTTTTGGTAGTTTAAGTAGTAAGCATGCTCCCAAACGTCTAAACCTAAGATAGGTGTTTTACCTTCCATAACAGGAGAATCTTGGTTTGGTGTTGAAGTGATAGCAAGTTCGCCACCATCTACTACTAACCAAGCCCAACCTGAACCGAAACGGCCAGCCGCTGCTTTAGCAAATTCATCTTTGAATGCATCTAAGCTACCGAATTTAGATTCGATTGCAGAAGCTAATTCGCCAGAAGGTGTGTTAGAACCACCTGGAGCTAGGATTTCCCAGAATAATGTGTGGTTAGCATGGCCACCACCGTTATTACGAACTGCTGTTTGTTTGTCAGCAGGAAGCGCATCAATATTAGAAATTAAATCTAGTAAATCTTTGCTAGCAAATTCAGTTCCTTCTACTGCTGCATTTAAGTTTGTTACATAAGTATTGTGATGTTTAGAGTGGTGAATCTCCATAGTTTTAGCATCGATGTGTGGTTCTAATGCATCATATGCGTAAGGTAATTGTGGTAATTCAAAAGCCATAATATATTTCCTCCCTTAAATAAATCAATGTTGATTACCTTTCTAGGTTATCAAACTTTAGTAATCCATTCAATTATTTTACACCGAACATTAACAATTCAGCCTTTTGACGGAAAAGATGGTGTCTATTAACTGGATGGTCTCTAATGAATGACACTCCCTACATAATTTAGGCTGATATAATTAAACTTAAACCTTTAAAATGTCAAATTGTAATAAAAAATATAACAATCATGATGACTTGGATTACTCCCTTGGTTGCAACTGAAGTTAAAAAACCGACAAGTGATCCAATTCCTGACTTTAGTGCAGCTTTAAACTCAGATTTTGTCACAAATAATTCTCCAATGACTGCACCTAAAAATGGCCCAATTAAAATACCTACAACCGGGATAATAAATGGTCCTACTAATAAACCAATTGTGCTTCCCCACATTCCGGCTTTTGTTCCACCAAATTTTTTTACTCCAATTAAGTTGGAAATTGAATCTGCTGCAAATAAAAGTATGACAAATAAAATTTCAACGGACCAAAATAACCAACCGAGTTCTGTAAATGAAAAGAACATTCCATAAACAATAAAGCCTAATAAAATAAATAACACAGATGGAATAATTGGGTAGATTAATCCTACAAAGGCAATGACGAAACTTAAAATAATAATTATCCAAGCGATTATTTCCAAAAAAACATCTCCTATTTTAATTTACCACTTATTTACGAAATAGTAAGAAGAAAAGATTCATTCGATTATTTATTTAACCTTGCCATTGTTCATGGTACACTTCTTTTTGGAGGAGAATTTATGGTTAAACATTCACAACTTTTCATTGATAGCTTATTACATCCCAAAAAATTAGCAGCTTACCGGCTATTATCCATTGGTAAAACCATTCAATATGTATTTTTATTAATAGCATTAGTTACTATTTTTTCTTTTATTCAATTTCTTACTGGTGTTTCAACTATTTCCTATAGTATAGAAGGTTTAACAGAATACATAGAAGATATTCAGTGGTTACTCTATCCATTTGCGATTTTATTTTTAATTTTAACTACTACTGTTCTATTATTTGGAAGAATTAGTATTTACGCCTTTGTTGGAGTAGTTATTTTAAAAGTAACGAATCGCCGAGGGGAATATCGTCACATGTGGCGAACTGCTGCATTGGCGAACACTTGGTCAACACTGTTATCCATTATATTTACAACCCTACAATTTACTGGCACGATCCCTACTTTAATAGGAATCGTAATCACGATTATCCTACTGTTTATCGCTTCTACTAAATATCCAAAAATACCAAAAAAATAGTATGCATGAATCCCCCTTCTCTTCATATAGTGAGAGAAAGGAGGGATTTTAATGAGATTTCTAATATTTACAGTTGTTTTCTTTCTAGTAGCAGCTGTGATTAAAATAGATTTAACAGAAGGAACTGTTCCTCTTGCAGCTTTTGATGACTCGCAAGATTTAATATGTAATGAACAAATCTCAGTTCAATCCATTTCAGTCCTTACAACTGAAGGTGAATCCGTACAAAGTTTATTTGCTGCATATCCATCAGAAGTGAAAATCTCACTTCCTGAACGTATGGCGCATTTTTATAAATTAAACCCACATCTAAAAAAACAAGCGATGGTTCCAGGTGAACTAGTAAAAGTCCCTATTTATCATCAACGTGTTCAAGAGTGCTCCAGATAGCGAAACTTTTATGAATTAATTAACGTCCTTTATTTTAAATTAATATGACAATAGTAACTTTATAGCGAACATTATTATGTTACTTTTTCTTCATAGAAAAAAATATAGCGTTTCTTCCTTGTCCTTGTTTACCTACACTGATAAAATAACTAAAGTGTGGTACGACATTTCTTTAAAATACGTACCTTTATAAAAGGAGAGAATCTTCATGAGTGAACTAATTCACCGTTCAAAAACGCGTCCTGTACGTGTAGGTAATTTAACGATTGGTGGTAGTAATGAACTATTCATCCAAAGTATGTGTACAACAAAAACACATGACGTTGAAGCAACGGTAGCTGAAATTCTTCGTTTAGAAGAAGCAGGTTGTCAAATTGTTCGCGTAGCTGTTCCTGATGAACGTGCTGCAGATGCAATTGCTGAAATTAAAAAACGTATCCATATTCCGTTAGTAGCGGATATTCATTTTGACTATAAGCTAGCTTTAAAGGCAATTGAAAATGGAATTGATAAAGTACGTATCAATCCAGGAAATATCGGTCGCCGTGAAAAAGTTGAAGCAGTAGTAAATGCTGCAAAAGCTAAAAATATTCCAATTCGTATTGGTGTAAATGCTGGTTCATTAGAGCGTCACATATTAGAAAAATATGGTTACCCTACTGCTGATGGAATGGTAGAATCAGCTCTACACCATATTAAAATATTAGAAGACTTAGATTTCCACGATATTATCGTATCAATGAAAGCTTCGGATGTTAACTTAGCAATTGAAGCTTATGAAAAAGCTGCAAAAGCTTTTGATTACCCATTACACTTAGGTATTACAGAATCAGGTACTTTATTTGCAGGTACAGTAAAATCTGCTGCTGGACTTGGAGCAATTTTATCAAAAGGTATTGGTAATACATTACGTATTTCCCTATCAGCTGATCCAGTAGAAGAAGTAAAAGTTGCACGTGAACTATTAAAGTCATTTGGTTTAGCTTCTAATATGGCAACATTAATTTCTTGCCCTACTTGTGGCCGTATCGAAATTGATTTAATCTCCATTGCAAATGAAGTAGAAGAATATATTTCTAAACTTAATGTTCCACTAAAAGTTGCTGTTCTTGGTTGTGCCGTAAACGGACCAGGTGAAGCACGTGAAGCAGATATCGGTATTGCTGGTGCTCGCGGAGAAGGACTTTTATTTATGAAAGGTAAAACTGTTCGTAAAGTTCCTGAAGCAACAATGGTAGAAGAATTGAAAAAAGAAATTGATAAATTAGCAGCAGAAATGGCTGAAAAGCGAGCTGAAGAAGAAAAATCTCTAAACTAGGAGGTTTTTATTATGTCACAATTTAAATCTCGTTTTGGTATCGATATTGATGGTACTGTGACAACACCTGATACACTTATTCCACATATTAACAAGCAATATAATACAAATATTGTGTTAGACGATGTGATTGAATATGATTTTCTAAGTGCTTTCCCTCATCCTGTCGATCGAAAAGAATTTGCTAAATGGTTTAAGGAAAATGAAGGATATATGTACTCCGTTAGTCATATCGCAAAAGATGCCAAAAAGATTTTAGACCAATGGCAACACCAATATGAGCTAATTTATATTTCGGCCAGAGATACAAGTGTTTTTCCAATTACACAAAAATGGTTTGAAGATCATCAAGTACCTTTCCATCATATTGATTTAATTGGTAGCCATGACAAACTTGAAGCTGCAAAAAAGCATCAAGTTGAAGTGTTTTTTGAAGACAAGCACGATAATGCTGTCATGTTAGCGGAAGAGTTAAAAATCCCAGTTATCTTATTTGATACACCATATAATCGGAAAGCTATTCCCAATAATGTCGTTCGGGTTAACAATTGGCTCGAAGCGAATAAATGGATTAAACAACATTTCTAATAAAAGGAGGTGTCCAAAAAGTAATAATTTTTTGGACACCTCTTTTCTTTCTTGATAAATATCTCTTATGAATTATTGTTCCTGCGGTGGTTGTCACCATCCTCGTCGCAATTTATCTGTGACGAAAGCGGTAGCGTCAGTTACAAAGGAGTTGTCTCAAAATGACTTTTCAGACAACTCCTTTTTCTATGCCTCTATATATTCCTCTAATATCCCTTTTTTCCATCGTTCTACAAACGTTTCAAATGGTATACCGTAAAGATTATAAATATCAAAATAGACAAAATACACACCTAATTTTTCTAAAACATCATCATCAATTTTCATTTCATCTTCCCTTCAAAACCTTTCTAAATTCTTTAAAGCTTGTACTAATTGCTGTTACAAAAAATTCATAATCGTCGATAATTCGATTCATTTAAAGTGGTACATTTCCGATAAGATAAAATTAACTTAGGATACTTTGGAGGTTTTAGTTATGCGAAAATTAATATCAATACTATTAACATCTATTTGTCTATTATTTCTAACAGCTTGTACTAACCAACTAACCGAAATAAAGAAAGCGATTTCAGGTATCGATTCTACTGCTAATAAAGCTGCCAATGCAATTTCAAAGGATGCTCATACTGTTCGTGCGATAGAAATTGAATATAAAAATGAAATATTTACAATCAATGATTTATTTGAATCTATTTTACGCGACATACAATGGGAATATGAAAATTTTAATGAACTACAAGAATTAAAAGTAAGAGGAACATGGAAAGAAAATCTATTCGAAAGTTATCAATTTACCGAAGAACAAAAGTCAAAATTAATAACAGAAGGAAAAGTTACAGTAGAATTTCAACTTATTGATAACCAAATCTCTTCTGATTCAGCAGTAGTAAAATTATCGTTAAATGGGGAAAAACTCGTAGATGAAACTGGGGAAAAAGCGCTAGAATTATTATATGATTCATATATTTCTACCCATTAAGTCTTAGTACCATAATTATCTATAGTTGATAAAATTTAAACTATTTTCAAATAATTCCCCTTTCCAATTACTAATTCTGATATACTTACTATACAATAGTTTAGCCTGTTTTTTGGGAGGAGAAGAATAATGGGTAATTCATACATGCCATTAAACAAGGAACAATTATTTTCATTCCTCTGTAATATTAGTGAACAATATCATATTGGAATAGCTATTGTTGATATAAATGACCCAAACTACCCGATTGTTTTTCTCAACAATGCATTTTTACACTTAACTGGATATGATAAAGATGAATTAATTGGAAGAAATATCACAACCCTTAAAGGTCAAAAAACGAGCGAGGAATCGCAAGAAGAATTTGAATATCATTTACTACATAAAAAACCATTCCGTCTTAATATATTACATTATCGTAAAGATAAAGTAGCCTTTTGGAATCATATAGCCTGCGAACCAATTAAAGATAATAAAGGGCACATTCAATATGCAGTACTTCATTGTAATGATATAACAGAATCGATGCTAGGAAAAATGCTCTCTAAATTAGAGCATGAAGTATATACTGATTTAGAAAAAGGCGTTGAGTTAGTAAATATATGTAAATTGATTACTAAACAAGTAGAACGTTATTATATCCGAGATATATTTAGTTCCATACATTTTGTTACAAGTCCTGATGAGATAAACCCGATTGCGAGTGGCTCTTTGTCATTAGAATGGGTAATGGAAAATCATAAAATGGACATTAACTCCACAGCGAGTTGTAATGAACGTGCCATTTACATTCAAAAACTAACAAATCATTCGAATCAATATATTGAAAGCGATGTAACATGTTGGACAAAACCCATCTATAATAATGAACAACAATTATTAGGGTACTTTTCAATGTATTTAAAAAATCATTCTGAACTTAGACAAGCTGATATTGACTTTTTAAATAAACTTTCTCCAATCATAGGATTATCGATAAAGTATGCTGAACAAAAACAACAGCTACAGAAACTTGCTTATTTCGATCTTTCTTCAGGAATCCCGAATTATAATTATTTTTATACAAAATTAAAAGAATGGGCAGAAGAAGGTATTAAAGGACATATTTTATTAATTCAACCAAGAGAGTATTCAAGCATAGTAGATTTATTTGGTAGGAGTATTGGTGATGAATTAATTGGTCAATTAATTCAAAGGCTAGAAAAGCATTATAATATCGATAATATCATTTATGGGCGTTTTTCTAATTCTACCTTCATCATCGCAACAAAATCATCATCAGAAGAAATTGATAACTTAGTTAAGAGACTATTTGAAATTACAAGTACGCCCTTTTCAATTGCGAAACGAGAGATTTTCATTTCCTTAAAAATTGGAATTGCTAATTTTGATGAAACAATTTCAATTGATGAAAGTATTCGTAGATCAGATATCGCCCTTACAAAATCTCGAAACCAAAAAGATGTAGAGGTTGCATACTTTGAGCCAGAAACTGATGAAAAAATTCAAAGAGAACTTGAGATTGTTAACCAACTAACATATGGACTTCAAAATGATGAATTTACTATCCATTTGCAACCTAAAGTTAACTTAATTACAGCTGAAATCGAAGGGTTTGAAGCGTTAGCACGTTGGTATTCTCCTGTATTAGGACCAATTTCACCAGCAGAATTTATTCCAATCGCTGAACATACAGGGAAAATTAGCCAACTCGATAATGTCATACTTAAGAAAGTGTTAAAGTTCCAAAATGAACGTAAAACAAAAGGTCTAAAAATAGTCCCGATATCCGTAAATATTTCTCCAGTCCATTTTTATCGCGAGTCTTTTGTAGAGGACTTCATTTCTTACGTTAATAAGTATGAAATAAGCCCAGAGTTCATAAAAATCGAAGTAACTGAAAGCGTTGAATTATTCGATTATCAAAAAGCGAAGGAAATATTAAGTGAGTTAAGAAAATTTGGATACGAAAGTTCGATAGATGATTTCGGTGTTGGTTTTTCAAGTTTGAGTTACTTACAACAATTACCGTTTTCTGAAATCAAAATCGACCGGAGTTTTATTAATGGCATTGAGGATAATGCCATGTATGCTGTAGTGCAAACAATTGTACAACTTGCTTCCAACTTAAAAATGCATGCAGTTGCTGAAGGAATTGAAACATTAGAACAGTATCAATTACTGCAAAAAATGGGTTGTCGCACTGGACAAGGCTATTACTTCCATAAACCAATGGCTATTAATGAAGCAGAAAGATTATTAGATACTATTAAATAAATTAAAACCGTAGTGTGATCGATTTCTCACTACGGTTCTTTTTCTAGTTTTTCAAATCTTCCTGAATAAACGTCACAAAGTCTGTTAAATTTTCTGGAGTAACCCCATGACCATCTGGGTAGGTTTTATACGTCACTTCCATTCCCTGTTCTTCAAAGAAGTTTCGACTATTTTCTCCCCAAGTAATTGGATAAACATAGTCAAATTCACCGTGAGAAATGAAAATTTTCGATTGCTGTGACGGCATTTTTGCATATTCAGACGTTACAAAGTCTGGAATAAACCCACTTAAAGAAACAGTTCCTCGGATAACATTTCCTAAAACGACAGTTAGAGTTTGTGCAACTACTGCCCCTTGATTAAATCCAACTAAATAAATTTTATCTTTATTTAAGTTAAACTCTTTAATTGCCTCTAAAATAAAATCCTTAGTATAAACAATCATCTGATCGAATACTTTTCGTTCAGGTTTTCCTTCTTCAGCAAATGTATAAAATGCGTAACCTGGAGAATGAGTAATCGGTCCTCTTAAACTAAAAATATGACATTTACCTTTAAATTGTTCAACTAGTTGAAGTAAATCATCTTCATTACTTCCTAAACCATGAAATAAAAAAATAGCAGGTATATTTCCCTCATTAGTATTAGGTTTTAAATGTTTAAATGTATATGGTGAATTCATTTGAGTAAACTTCCCTTTCGCTTTTAACTGAACTAATATTTCTATTTTAACAAAATAAATCTATTCATGCGATGGAAAACAAACTCGTTGAATAATGAATAAAAAGTAATGAATTCCTCATCATAAAATACAAGAAAAAATTAGGGGGATGGCTATTGTTTACTATAATCAATGTAATAGTATTATTACTAATCATATTATTTTTACAATATTTAAATAAAAAGCATGTTAAATTTTCGAATCGAGTCTTCATTGCGCTTATTTTAGGTATTATTTTAGGCCTTGTCCTTCAACTGATTTATGGCGCAACCTCTGAAGAAATTACTAATACCGTTGCGTGGTATAACATTATTGGAACTGGCTATGTAAAATTACTTCAAATGGTTGCAATGCCACTAGTTTTTATTTCAATATTATCTGCATTTACAAAATTAAAATTAGGTAATAATCTTGGAAAAATTGCGGGTCTCATACTACTTATTTTAGTTGGTACTACTGCAATCTCTGCTGGTGTTGGAATAACATCTGCATCCATCTTTAATTTGAATGCTTCAGAATTAGTGCAGGGAGATGCAGAAAAAGAGAGAGGTGCTTCATTAGAAGAAAAGTCTGCTGAAGTGACAACTTTACCTGAGCAAATTATTGAACTATTACCTGCTAACCCATTTTTAGATTTAACAGGTGCGAGGTCTACATCTACCATTGCAGTTGTAATCTTTGCTGCCTTTTTAGGATTCTCCTATTTACGTGTTGTTCGAAAAGATGAAGAAACATCTAAAACAATAAAGAAATTAATTGAGTCAATCTACTCATTAGTTATGGGTGTAGTTACGATTGTTTTACGTTTAACGCCATTTGGAATCTTGGCAATTATGGCTAGAACCGTAGCAACAAGTGATTTTGCTGCCATTTACAATTTAGGAAAGTTTGTTCTTGCTTCCTATGTTGCTCTGATCGTAGTATTTTTCATACATTTACTAATTATTTCACTTTCAGGATTAAGTCCAATCATGTATATTAAAAAATCCGCAGAAACATTATTATTTGCATTCACTTCACGCTCTAGTGCAGGGACATTGCCTTTAAATTTAAAAACACAAATCGATCGTTTTGGGGTACCCGATGGAATCGCAAACTTTGCAGGTTCCTTTGGATTATCAATTGGTCAAAATGGATGTGCAGGTGTGTATCCAGCAATGTTAGCGGTTATGATCGCGCCAACTGTTGGCATTAATCCACTTAATCCTTCTTTTATACTCACGGTTATTTTTGTAGTCGCCATCAGTTCATTTGGTGTTGCAGGAGTTGGTGGAGGGGCTACATTTGCAGCGATTATCGTGCTTTCCGCTCTCGATTTACCTATTGCATTAGCAGGTGTATTAATTTCGGTTGAGCCGTTAATTGATATGGGACGCACTGCACTGAATGTAAGTGGATCAATGGTTGCTGGAATTACGACATCCAGAGTAACTGGCGAATTAAATAAAGAAACGTATCAGAACCCCGTATTAAAGGAACTTGGAGAAGCGTAATTATTATAGAGCTGTTTAAACACTTTTTTCTAAAATGTTTAAACAGCTTTTTCACTTACAACCATACTCCCTCTTAAAAGAATCTCACAAAATTATATGAGTTAAATTACATAGCGAATTTTTGCTTATCATATTCTTTTCGATTAATTACTACATAAAATCACATTTTTACAACATTCATTTCACCCATATTTAGTTTTTTACTACTATATTTATCCCAATTTTTATTTAACGTGATTTCAAACTAGTTATTTAGTCTATATTTTGGTTTTTATGATTGTCAACCAATATCTATTTTAGGTAAACTGTTTAATAGATACTAAAATATTACATTTTTTAGATTTATTACTTACTATATAAAGGGGTGTTTATGATGTATCACGAAATCACTGTTGATAGAAGTCTATTTTATATCGAACAACATCATGTTGACACTTTCCTATCAATAGCAGAGAAATTAAAAGACTATTCTTATATCGTTAAAGACGGCGCAATGCCTCAGGAAGATGCTTGGATAGTAGCTTTTAATGCTTGGTTATTGTTACTTCCTGATGATCATATTATTATTCAATCCGTTGAAAAATCTCTTTATTATACATCAAACTATATTATTTATAATGCTTTAATAAAAGATGTTCATTTTCAAAATTTAAAACAACGGAAAGATGCTACCCCTGAATTTCTATACATAGTCTCTTTATTCTTGGCCTCCTCCTTAAACGATTGGATTTTATTCGTTATGGATAAATATAATTTATCCTACATGGCAGAGAAGAATAGAGAATTAAAATATTTTGATGCACTACAAGGAACAGAAAGTGAGATTCAAGATTTCTTAAAGGATCAATCCCTTTTTGTGAAAGCAGCGATTTTAGAATTGAAAACGGATTCTTTCTCTCAAATGCTAAAAAAATGCTCAGATGATGCTTATTTCTTTTATTTAGAAAATCTAATGAAACAAAAGATTTAAATTAAAAAGTCGCCTCAAAATGAATTGAGACGACCTTTTATTTTTATTTTGAAATTGTAGACACAATCTCTGCTACGACGATTTGGCTACTAATTACTGGGCTATTCGGATTTGGTCCATCAGAAGGACGTTTATGTGCTTCTTTAAAAGCATCACTATTTTTCCAAGCTTCAAAACCTTCCATATTTTCCCAAAACATCATTACACTTAACTCATCGTATTCTTCAAATTGAGTACTTACATGAACTTCTACTTTAATAAATCCTTCAAATTGTTGTAATGGACCTGGTTTTGTGAAATTAGGTGCCATTTTATGAGCCATTCCTTTTTTAACATTTATACGGTTAGTTACTGAATACATTTCATTCTCTCCTTAGACGATGATTATTTTATAATAAGCTTTTCGATTGGTGCTGTAATTGTATCAAAAAATTGACCTAGTTGTTCTCTATCAACGGCTACAATAACACAAGTTGATGGACCACCTGATTTTTCTAAAGGCAATGCACATTCAATTTCATTGTTTTTAAAAATTTTCTTACATTCCGCCTTAATTCCTTTAGAACCGACTGGCCATACATGTTTAATAATCCCGATTTTGATTAGTAGAATAAGTTCATTTAACTTTGCCACATCGGCCGGATTCATCACAACTTCTTCCCCTACTAGAGGTCGTCCAACAATAAACCAATCACAGTTTTCCTCATTTATTTCAAATGCTTTTTTTCCCACGACTGTTAAACTTAGTCCAGATTGCATTGAAGTGAAATTCGATTCTGTGGAACCATTTAGTGGGGGCATTTTTTCGCCTATTTCTTCAAACGCCTTTGCGAATCCTTTTTGATAATCAGCCCATGCGTCTTCACTTGTAAAGTTAGCTAAAAACAAATGTGTGGGCTGTGCTCCCGCGCACCATTGCTCTAATATTGAGACGCGTGCGGAGTAGTAGGCCGCTAATTCGTTAGGAACCTTAACGCAATCATGCTCTTTTTCACCGATACAACCAGAATTATCAATGGTTATTATCGTATCCCTATCAATTTTAATTGCATTTCTCATATATGTTTTACCTTTCCATTATTCAAAATTTTAACTAAAATTGGCATTATGATTAATACAATTATAACATTAATAACTGTTGCAACAAGTAAACTAGGTAATGCTGAGAAATAAAAAGCAGGTGAAATAATAAAGTAAAATGGCAATGGTGAGAGAATCCCATTGGCAACAATTAAAAAGATCCACTTTAAAATGGTGAAACCTTTTTTATGTAAAACATTAAATAAAGAAACAATGATAAACATTTCGATTGCAATTAAGATATGTAATGGCCCAAATGGAAATCCTGATGAATAGGCGGTTGCAAGGTGTCCTAAACCTCCAGCTAACCCAGAATAAATCGGTGGTAGGAATGCTACACTCATAAATGCTGGTGCCGAGTCTAATGCAGCTGTTGTAATAATTCCAGGCACTTTTATAAAGCTACCAATTACTGATAATGCTGCAATTAAAGCGGTTAATATCATTAATTTCAATTTCGAATTATTCATTAACATGACACTCCTTTATTATTTGTGGTATCCCGTACCATATACGAACAATTGAATTACTTTCTTCAAATAATCTTTGATATAATCTTCCACACGTATCCCTTAATTTACGTTGTTCTTTTTCTATAGGGACAACTCCTCTGCCAAGATCATTGCAAATACAAATGACATTCGTCTGTTTATCCAATTTTTTAATTGCCTCTAATAATTGATTTGCAATTTCATCCTCATCGAAATCAGTCATTCCTAAAATAATTTTCTCAAAATTACTTATTACTACATAGGCTTCTTTCGTGAATTGTGTTGAAGGTATTTCCCCATCAAAAAAATGAATAAATTTTTGATCAATATGTAGCAACGAATTTTTTACATAGGCCTTTTTTCCATTATAGGCTCCACCAATAATGACTCGCATCGTAGCCCTCCTTTTATTAAGTTAGGATTTGACCATTTTAATGTATAAATTGTGCGATGATTAACAGCAATTTCATTAAATGTTTGTTTAGATGGTCCAAATTCAGATAAAAGCAGTCGAATAACTCCCCCATGAACAACGAACGTGTATTCATGAGGTTGATTAACGATTTGTTTAAAACAAGCTAACACTCGATGTTTGAAATGTTTGAAGTTTTCTCCATTAGGTGGTGTAATTTGTTGTGGGCAATCAATCCATTCACGGTAAATAAGTAAATTTTTCAACTGATCATAAGTTTTCATTTCAAAATCGCCAAAATTAAGTTCACGTAATGGTGAAAAAGCTTTATATTCTGCAATAGGAAAATATAATTTTGCTGTCTCAACACATCTTTTTAAATCACTGCCATACACCAATTTAGACTGAAATGGAATGTGAAACGATTCGTGAATATCAAGTATCGATTCATCCGTCCATCCCAAATATTTTCTCATTGTATTTGCTTCCGTTTTCTCATGACGAATTAAATGAACAATAACAGAATTCCCCACAAAATTAACTCCATTCCTTCATATAGTGCACCCATTAAATCACCAGTCATGCCACCAAAATTCTTTAGTGTCCAAATTCGATAGATTGCTATAACACCAATCATCGATAGATATAAAATAAAGACAAGAGGCATTGAAAAATATGTAAAAATTGCAACTAATAGAATCGTATAAATTACAATTGCAGTCCACACATGTTTATTAATTACTTGCGACTTAAAATAAGCAGCTAAACCTGTTTGTTTGACGTTTTTCATTGTTAAGAAATAAATTAATATAGATATTCGACCTAAAAATGGAATGACTACAAAATAAACTAAATGATTCTCTAAATCTCTATTAAATAATTCATATAAAAAAGCCACTTTAAGAAGTAGTAACACAACTAAACAAATTGCCCCAAAAGCACCCACTCTGGAGTCTTCTAAAATTTCTAATCTCCGCTTTTGATCTTGGTAAGAAAAAAAAGCATCCCCAAGATCAATCCAACCATCTAAATGCAACCCACCAGTCATTACAATATTAGCTACAACTAGAATGATTGCTAAAAATAATGGTGAAAAATGAAAATACGAACCATTTAAGTAAACGATAAGTAAATTTGTACATCCCATTAATACACCCATAACTGGCATTAAAGCATACATCGAAGTCACTGTTTGTCGATCCATTGTCAATTGTTTTCGAACAGGTATTGAAGTGAAAAATTGAAATGTAAGTAGTAGACCTACCAAACTATTTTTCATTTAGGACACCACCTTATTTCCAACGTCTTATAATACTATAATCAATCTCATAAGCTTCATCACTTTGTGAGACAATCCACTGATGAAGTTCCCCTAGGAGTTTGCGGAACATGTTTACTTCTGCAAAATTAGATTGGGGCTCATCTAATACTTCATTTGACACAATGATTAATTTTATTTGTTTCTCATTCCAATGGGTTACATAGGACTTGAACCGATTTATATATTGATTAATTTTGATTATACGTTGTTGTTGTGAATGTTCGGTTTTAAATAACACGTTAGTCACCCATGTCGTAATGCAATCCCATACAACAACGTCATTTTGTTTGAATCCCATCATTTCTGGAGGAAAATCATCGGGGACTTCAATGGTTTGCCATACTTCATTTGACTTTGATCGATCTTCTTGATGACGCTTGATTCTCTTTTTCATTTCATCATCAAAGGCTACTCCAGAGGCAATATAAAAAAGGGATGCTCCCTCTTGCTTATTAAAAATTTCTAAAGCATATTTTTCTGCAAATGCACTTTTTCCACTTCTTACGCCACCTGTAATAAAAATAATTGTCATTGTTATCTCCTAAAATTTCCTTTGAATAGTTCTGCAAAAATATTATTCCTCAAATAAATCAGGATAAATGGATTTTGCAATAAGCTCGACTGCTTCGCCAATACGTGGACCTGGTCGATCTACAATATCTGCATTCAAATAGTATACTTCTTTTTTCTGTACAGCAGTAATCACATTCCAACCTGAACGAGATAAAATTTCAGTTACAGGATCTTCAATGTTAACTGTCGTAATTATTGCTTCTGGATTGCGATGTATTAAATCTTCTTCACTTACTGCAAACCAACCTTGTTGATCCCCATATAAATTTTCAACACCAGCACTTGTAATTAGTTCTTGTTGGAATGTTCCAGACCCTATCGACCAAATATCTGGTGCAGATGAAATTTCGAAATAAACTTTTTTCTTATCATCTATATTAGCTGTTTTCTCTTGAACAGCAGTTATTTTTGATTGAATAGTATCTACTACCTTCTGCCCCTCTTCTTCAACATCCATGACTTCAGAAATTTGTTTAATATCACCATAAACATCCTCTATTGTAGATGCAGCATCAATAACGAATACTTTCATTCCAACACTTTCTAATTGTTCCACTTGTGCATCATCACCTATTGAATAAGCGAAAATAACATCAGGGTTTAACTCTATAACTCGTTCATTATTTACAGTCAGTGTATCAGATACCCGTTCAATTTCTTTTGCTTGTTCAGGATATGTATCATAATCTGTAACACCGATTACTTTATCCCCCACACCTAATTCAAACAATATTTCTGTATTGCTCGGTTGAAGTGAGATAACTTTTTCTGGAACCGTTTCAAACGTTACATCCACACCACGGTCATCCTGAACAGTATAGGAACTTTCATTAGATGTAGATGTTGAGTCATTTTTTGCATTTTCATCAGTCTTTTCATTTGCACATCCTGCTAAAACTAGAGAGATGGCTATAGGAGCCAGCCATTTTTTATATTTTTTCATATTCAATTCCTCTTTCTCTTTTACTACATAATAAAAAAGCCACCCAAGAATGGATGGCATAACTCATAGAATATTTAAATGGTAATCTATATTCGAAAAATTTGCCGTACATTCTCTTTAGTTCCGAAGAGGGGTGTTACGATTAGAAAAAGGATGGTCTCCTGGCTCGTGTTTTTTTGAGAAATTTTTTATCTTTCTTATAATAAAACACATACAGTTGCGGACACAGCTTCGGCATCTCACCGAATTCCCCATTAAGCATGATTGTGCACCTTTTTCCTGCAAGAATATTCAATTATTAACTACTGTAACATATGAATTTTCAAAAAAATATAATTTTAACACAACTAATCATATTACGGTACTTTCGAGTAATTACTGGCACTCTGGACATTTACCGTAAATTTCAAACTTGTGGGATTCAATCGAATAATTTGGTAATTTTTCGTTCATCATCTCCATTGGACAAACTGGAATTTCTTTTACATTTCCACAATCCATACAAATAAAATGGTGATGATGATGCTCTGATTCACACTGCATACGGAAATTTCGTTCACCGTTTAATTCCGTTTCTTCTAAGATTCCTAACTCAACAAATGTAGCTAAATTTCGATAGATTGTATCAAAACTCATACCAGGATAATCTTTCTTTAAAACCGTTAACAAGTCCCGAGCCGTTAAATACTTATCGGATTCAGCAAACATATTTAATATTAATTCTCTTTTATCTGTTTTTTTATACCCGTTATTTTTTAAGATTTCCCATGCCCGTGTAATATTCACAATAACTTAGACCCTTTCTGCTTTCATTTTCATCGCTGCTTTTTTACCTAGTATCACAATTAATAAGATAAGGATGGATGTTACAACAATTGTTCCTCCTGGAGCGAGATTTAAATAAAACGCACTCACTAATCCTAAAATCACCGCGGCCTCACCAAAGAGAATGGAAAAAAGGATGGTTTGTTTAAAGCCTTTTGCAATACGCATACTTGCAGCTACTGGTAAAGTAATTAATGAAGAAACAAGCAAAATCCCCACAATCCGCATACTTGCAGCAATTACTAAAGCTACAACGACCATAAACAACAGATGAATCGTTTTCGCTGGTAAGCCACTTGCTTTTGCAAATTCTTCATCAAAAGATAAAACGAACATTTCTTTAAAGAAAGTATATAGAAAAAGAAAAACAACGATTGTAATGGCAATTACTACCCATAAATCTTGCCTCGATACTGCCGAAACAGAGCCAAATAAATAGCTCATAATATCTGTATTAAATCCACTAGCTAATGAAATGAAGATAGCACTTAATCCAATACCTCCTGACATAATAATCGGTATTGCAAGCTCTTCATAATGTTTGTATAACGTTCGAAGTCGTTCAATTAAAATTGATCCACTTACTGATGCTACAATACCTAAATAGATAGGATTAATAAGCGCTAACACAGTGAAGGTTTGACTTAAATATAAACTTCCTGCTATCCCTGCTAATGTTACGTGGGAAAGTGCATCTGCAATAAGTGACATTCTACGAACAACAATGAAAACTCCTAACAATGGAGCAATGATTCCTATAAGAAGCCCGGAGAAAAAAGCGTTTTGTAAAAACTCATAATTTATTATCGCATCTATCATATTGCCTTCTCCTCTTTAATGAATCTTTCTAACTGCATGGCCTTGCCATTTGTCTAATTGTTCTTGCGATATTTCATCAAACTCTTGTTTATATCCATGGAAATGTATTGTTTGATTTAAACATGCTACATGGCTTATTCGATTTGAGACTGTGTCAACATCATGTGTTACTAAAATAATTGTTATATTTTGTTCCTTGTTTAAGGAGTACAACATATCATAAAACGATTGGACATTTTCATGGTCAATTCCAACAGTAGGTTCATCCATTACTAAAATCTTAGGCTTAGCAATTAATGCTCTTGCAATAAAAACACGCTGTTGCTGACCACCAGAAAGTTCTCCAATATTTTTCTTGCTGAATCTTTCCATCCCAACTGCTTTTAAAGCATCTTGAACTTGTAATAGCGCATCTTTCGGGATACGTTTAAACATACCGACTTTTTTAGTAAGCCCACTTTTTACAACTTCTTCAACGGTAGCAGGAAAACCTGAGTTAAATGCATTGGACTTTTGTGAAACATAACCGATCCATTCTCTTTGACGAAAAGTTTCATTTGGTTGTCCGAAAAGTTTAATCTCTCCGGATTGGGGCTTTAATAACCCTAGTAATATTTTTAATAGAGTCGACTTCCCAGATCCATTTGGTCCAAGAATTGCAAGAAAATCCCCTTCATTTACCTTAAAAGAAATATTATTTAAAACTTGCGTATATTCATATTGAAAAGATACATTTTTCATTTCAATTATTGGTTCGCTCATTTAATCGCTTCTTTCTAATTCATAATCATTACGATTTACATTTTGATAGTATAGTTGATTATAAATTAAAAGTAAAGTATAGTAACTTGAAATTTTTGGCTTTCTTGAATTTTGCTTATTTTGAAAGGATGAAAATGTGAAGCAATTCGAATTAATTGAAGCTTTTTTATCGATGTCAGATAGGGAGATTGTCAAGTTTGCACGGCAATATGATGTGGATTTAACCATTGAAGAGGTAGTTAAATTACGTCCATTAGTAAATAAAGCAAATATTACTTGGGTTTTTACAGGTATCCCAAAATCCTTTTTAAAAGAAGTTGAAAAAATAATCGGAAAGAAAAAATTAAAAAAACTTCTACAATATTATGATTTATATAAACAAAGTTGAGGTTTACCTAAAATGGTAAACCTCAATTCTTTTTAATACAGTTGATAGATTTTCTTTACAACTGTATCAATATTACTTATTTTACTTGATGATTGATTTTGAGTCATAATTGCAAAGGCAAATGTACGACCGCTTTTAGCAGTAATATAGCCTGCTAGTGTATAAACTCCTGTAATGCTTCCTGTTTTTGCATGTACTTTACTTATGTAAGGTGCTTGAGTAAAACGTTTTTTTAGAGAGCCTCCAACTAAGCGTTCTTTTTGTCCCCCTACTGGTAATGCATTATAAAATATATTGTAATTTTGTTCATCGCGTACTTTTAGTAATAAAGATGTTAACTCATTGGTAGAAATACGGTTTTTATGGGACATCCCCGAGCCGTCTTCAAAATTCCAATTCCCCATATTTAAACCAAGTGTATTTCCATAGTCATTTAATACTTTCAATCCATAATTGATATGGCCTTTTCCGTATACTTCATGTCCCATTGTTTTCACTAAAATATCTGCAATACTGTTATTACTTAGCTTTAAGAATGGATTCATTAAAGTTTTTAATGGAATAGACGATTTTGTATAAAGTAATGTCGCATTTTCTGGAACTACTTTTCTCATTACATTACTTCTCTTTGAAAATTTTAAACCCGTACTCTCAAGTGCAATTTTAATTGAATGCAATGTATTGATCGTTGGGTCTTGTAACGATACCCAGTCTTTCGCAGAACTTCCAACAGGTAGACTACCAGTAATAACGATTTGATTTGTACGATATTTCCGTACGATTTTCACTGTATTTTTTTGACCTTTCCCAACCGTTTTCGCCTTATTTACAACTTGCATTCCACTTAAATTAGGCTCTGCAGATACAACTGGCGCACGGCCTACACTCGATGCTTTCACATTTACGATGATCGTACCAGAGTCATAATCGTCATTCGGTGACATGGTTAATGCTGATGTCCGAGCTCCATAATAATAGGTTTCATCTTCAGCTACTACACCAGGTGAAAGCTGAGACCCTGAAAATAGTGTGTCGTCTCCATAAATATTACCATTAATTGTTCGAATTCCATGACGTTTAAGTGTAACGGCAAAAGTCGAGAAGTCTTTTTTATTTAAAGTTGGGTCGCCCCCACCTTTTATGTATAAATTACCATTTAATACGTTATTATTTACTTCACCATCTATGTAAAGTTCTGTTTTAAACCGGTAATCTGGGCCCAATGTATCTAGTGCTGCTGATGCAGTTAATAGTTTCATTGTGGATGCAGGCTTTCGACCAATATCTCCGTTTCTTTCATATAATACTTTTCCTGATTCCAATGATCGTAAAGTAACACTAATGTTTGAGTTTCCTAAAGTACTTTGAACTGTAGCATCTAAACTACTTGCAGCTTGTGCATTATTTGCAAAAACTAAATTGCTTAGTAAGAGTGCAAATATAAGCATGTACATGGTAAGTCTCTTTTTCATAGCAACCTCCTATTTATTTAATATGACAGGGTTAAAAAATTTGAAATTTCATCTTTTTTATAAGAAGATTCCAATAATTTTTATAGCATAATATTACCATAGTTGATAGATTATAAATCTTTTTTACAAAAATTTGCATAAAAAAAGACCTAAAAGATAGTTTATTCAACATCCTTTAGGTATCAGTACTTAGCAATAATAGTTTTTACAACTTCATCAATCGAGTTTAGTGCAGGAGTAGATTGATTTTGCGTCATAATTGTAAATGCGTAGGTTTTCCCACTGTTTGCTTTTACATACCCTGCTAATGTATAAACTCCCGAAATACTACCCGTTTTTGCAACTACATGATTTTTATAGGGTTCAGTCAGAAATCGTTTTCTTAAAGAACCACCTATTAAACGGTCCTTACTACCTCCTACTGGTAAGCTATCGTAGAAAATTTTAAAACTTGGTTCATCTTTTACTTTTACTAGTAAGTGTGAAAGTTCATTAGCCGTAACTCTATTTTCATGAGAAATGCCAGAACCATCTTCTAAATACCAACGCTCCATGTTAAGCCCCATGGCAGTACCATATGCATTAAGAGCCTTTACTCCGTAATCCGTTCTTCCTTTCCCATAGGTTTCTTTTCCTATTGTTTTCACTAAAATATCTGCAATACTGTTATTACTAAGTTTTAAAAATGGAACAATTAAGTTTTTTAATGGAACTGAATGTTTAGCATAAATCAATTGTGCATCAATTGGTACCTTTCCCCTTTTTATTACATTTTGTGAAGTAAAGGTTATTCCCTTTTCCTCAAAAGTTTCTTTTATAGCATATAGTGTATTTATAGTTGGATCATATAAAGTGACCCAATCTTTAAATGGTTTTCCTAAAGGAATATTACCAGTGACGACAATTGTATCAGTTCGATATTGCCTTTCAATCTCGATGGTCGTTTCTTCACCTGCTACTACCGTTTTAGCTTGATTAATAAGATTCATTCCACTTAAACTTGGATCTGCTTGTATAATGGGCGCTTTTCCAATTGCAGAAGGTGTCACATGAATAATAATTGATCCAGCATCAAAATCATTATCCGGTGACATCGTTAACGCAGTTGTCCGCGCTGCATAATAATAGCTTTCATCTGAAGTTGCAACACCAGGCGTTAATTGTGAACCCGAAAAAACTGTGTCATCGCCATAAAGATTTCCTGTTACACTTTCAATTCCATAATGTTTTAATGCGTCTGCAAAGGCTTCGAAGTTGTGTTTTTGTAAGGTTGGATCCCCTTCACCTTTAATGTAAATATCCCCTTCTAACATCTTACCTTTCATTTCTCCATCAATATAAAGTTTCGTGTGAAAACGATAATTTGAACCGAGAATATCTAAGGCTGCTGCTGCAGTAAGCAACTTTAATGTGGATGCAGGTTTCATCGCTACTTCTCCATTTTTTTCATATAGAATTTCACCAGTTACTACATCCCGAACTGAAACACTAATATCGCTATTGCCTAATTGATTTTGAACAACAGGTTCCAAGTTTAATTTTGCAAGAGTAATGTTACTAGGTACGGTCAAAAGAAGTAATAAGCAAAGTATTATAATGCTCTTTTTCATCTATACCTCCTACAATAAAAAAATGCACTAAGCTTATTGTGCTCAGTGCATTTTTTATTAATCATTTAAGCTTTCAATTTCTTCTGGTTTATAATTTCCAGTTCGTAGCATTTCGATTTCGTATTTATATGGTGCTTTTTTATTTTTTGCATCCGATCCAACCCATGGTGTTTCTAAAATTTTTGGTATATCTTTAAACACTTCGTGGTGAACAATATTGTGTAGAGCTTCAAATCCGATATGACCAAAGCCGATATTTTCATGTCGATCTTTTCCTGCCCCACAAACGTTTTTACTATCGTTTACGTGAACCACTTTTATTCGGTCTAATCCAATAATTTTATCGAATTGCTCTAATACACCATCAAAATCGTTCACAATATCATAGCCAGCATCGTGGGTATGACATGTATCAAAACAAACAGAAAGACGTTCATTATGTGTAACACCGTCTATAATTTGAGCAAGTTCTTCAAAAGTTCTCCCTATTTCAGAGCCTTTTCCTGCCATCGTTTCTAAAGCAATTTGTACTGGGTGTTCTGTTGCTAACACTTCATTCAATCCTTCAATAATTTTGGCAATTCCTGCTTCCACTCCTGCGCCAACATGTGCACCTGGATGTAGAACGATTTGAGTTGCACCGATTGCGGCTGTACGTTCGATTTCTTTCTGTAAAAAATCTACACCTAATGCGAAAGTTTCTGGTTTTGTTGTATTTGCAATATTGATAATATAAGGTGCATGAACAACAATATTTGATAAGCCATTTTCTTTCATATGAGTAAGGCCAGCTTCTATGTTTAATTCTTCTATTGGTTTACGGCGAGTGTTTTGAGGTGCACCAGTATAGATCATAAAAGTAGATGCACCGTAAGAAGCAGCTTCTTTACTTGATCCAAGAAGCATATCTTTCCCACTCATCGAAACGTGTGAACCAATCAACATTCTCATTTCCTCCTATTACTTCATACGATTACGTTTTTTACGTTCTTTCTTCTTAATTTTTTCCATTTCCCATTTCATTGCACGTTTATAGCCTGGTTTAACTTTTTTAGGTTTATGAACTCGGATTTTAGCGATTTTATCAATTTCATTTTCATGTTTTACTCGATTTTTACGCGCATGACGTTCTTTTAGTTCAATCCATTCACCTTTTTTTACATCTTTTTGTTCAAAAGGAATGCCCATTTTTTCAATACGAACAATTGCATCTTCGTCTTCTGGTTCAAATAATGTTATTGCTACACCTTTATTTCCTGCACGGGCAGTACGTCCTACACGGTGAACGAAAAATTCCAGGTCTTCTGGTATTTCATAGTTAATGACATGAGAAATTCCTTGAATATCAATTCCACGTGCAGCTAAATCTGTCGCAACAATATATTGGAATTCTAAATCACGAATTTGTTTCATCATTTTTTTACGATCACGTGGGCTTAAGTCGCCATGAATTTGTCCTGCACGAATACCTTGTTCTGCTAAATATGCTGCAACAGACTCTGCATTTTTTCTCGTGTTACAGAAAATAACAGCTAAGTATGGATTAATCCCTTCAATTACATCAAGTAATCGTTTATTACGTGATTTTGAACGTACTGGTACTAATACAAACTCAATGTTTTCTGCTACAGGTCGTTTATCGTTCATTTGAATATGGATTGGTGATTCCATATATTTTTTTAAGAATGGTTGTAATTTAACTGGAATTGTTGCCGAGAACACGTACATTTCTAATGTTTCTGGCATAACCGATGCAAATCCATCAATATCTTCAATAAATCCCATATCAAAAGCTAAATCAGCTTCATCAACTACTAAAATGGAAGCAGTGTGAACTAATAATGCGCCTTCTTTCACTAAATCACGAATTCGTCCTGGCGTACCAACTACAATTTGTGGTTGCGTTTTTAACTTGTCAATTGCACGTTGTTTATCTGTACCACCAATAAATAATTTAGCTTGAATAGAAGTTTCTTCAATAAGTTGATTTAACGCATCAAAAATTTGTTGCGCTAATTCACGAGTTGGTGACGTGATTACTGCTTGCACTTCTTGTTTTTCTTCTACGATTCTTTGCACAATTGGTAATAAAAAACTATGTGTTTTTCCTGTGCCCGTATGTGCTTGTCCAATCGCACTTTTACCCTTCAAAATTAATGGAATCATTTCCTTTTGAATTGGTGTTGGTTCTATAAAGCCAAGTTTCTCAATTGCTTCTCTCAAAAATGGCTTAAAATCATAATCCGAATACTTCGACATTTTTCGTACCTCCTAATATGTTTCATATTGTACCATTATGGAAATATAAAGCACAACAAAACACCTGTATAACTCCACCTATATCAAGGGTTTTAGAAAATTCACAAAACGATGCATTTACAATTTAAAAATTTTTATTTAACCCAACAAAGTAAAAAACCAGGATAAAATCTATCCTGGTCGTTTAACAGTTTTTAGTTTGGTAATATTTTTTCAACAGGTTTTGGCTCTTTAATTTTTGGTAAAATCTTATCTAATGTAACGGTACGATTAATTTCATGGGTAGCAGGATCTTCAGGATTAAATTTTTCTAAAAACGTAATGACTTCCTTCACAATTGGTGTTGGCGTAGAAGCACCAGCCGTAACAGCAATTGTATTTATTCCTTTTAACCATTCAATTTTCAGCTCGGAAATATCAGCAATTCGATATGATGGCGTACCTGCAATCTCCTCTGATACTTGTGTTAATCGATTTGAATTGTTAGAGCGTGGGTCGCCTACTACAATCAATAAATCCGCTTTACCAGCTTGTTCGGCAACGGCTTCTTGACGTACTTGTGTTGCTTGGCAGATTTCTTCATGAACTTCAATGTGTGTGAATTTCTCTTTTAGCATATCCATTAGATGTTTTACATCCCATTGACTCATCGTTGTTTGATTTGTAACTAATAATTTATCATTCTTTAAATCTAGCTTATTAACGTCATCTGCATTTTGAACTAAGTGAACATGGTCAGGTGCAACTCCGATAGCTCCTTCAGGTTCAGGATGCCCTTTTTTACCAATGTAGATAATATCATAGCCTTTTGCAGACTTTTCACTAATCAAGTCGTGGGTTACCGTTACGTCAGGACAAGTTGCGTCAATTGCAACAAGACCTTTCTTTTTAGCAATTTCTCGAATTTCTGGAGAAACACCGTGAGCCGTAAAAATAACCGTCCCCTGTTCAACTTGTTCAATAATTTCTCTGCGATTCTCACCATCTAATGTAATAATACCTTCTTTTTCAAAAGCATCGGTTACATGTTTATTATGAACGATCATACCTAATATATAGATTGGTCTTGGTAATGTTTTATCTAATGAGGCATTCCGTGCAATGACCATGGCATCGACAACACCATAGCAGTAGCCTCGTGGATTTATTTTAATGACTTGCATCATGCCAACTCCTTTTGTTGTTACATAGACATATTATAACGGAGTGACACGTTTAATACAAAACATCATTCTACTTTTCTAATCAAAATGGTAAGGAGGTTGGAATATTCGTGGCATGGATGGTTGGGAAGTGATTGGCTTTGGTTTTGGCCTTGATTTTGACCTAGGTTTTTGTTCTATTTGTTCAGCACGTTGTTCAGAACGCACCCTTCTAGCAGATTTTTCTCGTCTTCTTTTTGGTCTTTCAGGTTCAACGATTGGTTCATCTTCGAATTCTTCATCATAATATTCATCATCTAGTTCATCATCAACAAATTCTTGTTCCTCATTTTTGGGTGAAGATTGAAATCCTTTGTATAATTTCCACAAAGCCGGTAAATTTTGAAGCATCGGTGTAGCTTGTTGTATTAGAGGTTGAAAGCTTTGTGCTGTAGCTAACCATTTATTCGCTGTATTCATAAATGAGTCCAATTTCGGAGTTTGGGTAGGTGCTTGCTGTAGTCCTTGTTGTAATGCTTGCTGAAAACCAGGTTGAGGTCTAGGTTGAAATCCTGGTGGCGGCATCATTCCTGGTTGAAAAGCTCCTGGTGGTCGATACCCAAAGTTTGGCATCGGACCACGTGGCATAGGTCCTGGTACGTTTCTAGGGAATGGAGGGAAATTTTGACCACGCGGTATATTATTAAAACTGGATGGACGCATACTAATCTCCTTTCTTGCAACTTAAACGTAGGTTGTTCTAAAATCTATCATATGCAAATAGGCTAATAAATGTACGAATCGTTCTGCGCAACTTATTATGAAGAATTTGTTTCTAAAAAATAAAAAATACACCCGCTTTATACAGGTGTAAATGTTAGAAAACATATTTAAACAAAATAATGATTTATTGGACGTCCAACACCGCCATAATGAACATCAACTTTAATAAAATTCTGTTTTTCAAGGAAATCTAAATATCTTCTTGCAGTTACCCGCGCAACGCCAATTGCAGCCGCAACATCATCGGCAGATGCTCCTTCTTTTGAATCTTTGATATAAGTTAAAACTTTATTTAGTGTAGAACGGTTAAAACCCTTTGGTAATTCCATTCTTATATTTATATCATTTTCGTTGTTTTCTTCTACTTCACGATAAGGATGAATCATCTCATCTAATTCTTTTTGAGTTACATCCTGTGCACCATTTGCTAGTCGTTTAAAATTTTTATAGTTTAAAAGTGTCTGTTGCATTCTTTCAAAAGTGAAAGGCTTCATTATGTAATCATACACACCTAAATGTAAAATCTGATGAATTGTTTGCATATCATTAGCTGCAGTTACTGTGATGACATCGACAGGTAAGTTATTTGTTCGTATTTTACGTAGAGTTACTAATCCATCTTGTTCCGGCATAAAAATATCCATTATGACTAGATCTGGTTTTAACTCAATAATTTTGTTATATCCATCAACGCCATTATTACCCATTGCAATCACTTGAAAATCTTCAACTCGTTCAATAAACTGTCGATTCACTTCTCTCACCATAGGATCGTCTTCAACTAATAAAACTTTTATCATGACGTCCCCTCCTCTCTATAATTCAAATGTAATTAAAAATGTTGTCCCCTTGTTTAATTCACTAATGACTTCTATTGTTCCGTTCCCTTTATTTACAATTTCATTTACTAAGAATAAACCAATTCCTCGATTTTCTTTCGATTTTGTTGAGAACCATTTCTCAAATATTTTTTCTTTTACATCATCAGACATTCCTGTACCATTATCACTTACTAAAATCGCTAATACCCCATCGTTATCATCGATAGAGATAGTTATTTCCTTATCCTCTTTATCAACCTGAACTAAGGAATCGAAGGCATTCTCTATAAGATTCCCAAAAAGTATAACAAAATCGTGGTGGTCTAGTTTTTCTGGGAACTTAGTAAATCTGCTTTCTTTATCGATATTTACCGTTATCCCTAGTTCTTTCCCTCTACTAATTTTACTTAATAATAATCCCGAAATATTTTCGTTATAAATTCGTTCATTTAAAAATTTTGTAACGTTATCATGTTCCTCTTTTACTTGGGATAGGTATTCTAATGCTTGTTTTGTATGTCCAAGATGAAGTAATCCTGCAATGGTATGTAGTTTGTTCTTGTATTCATGTGTTTGAACTCGCAAAGCTTGTACAAATGCTTTTACACCCGTTAATTCCTCGGCAAGTTGTTTAACTGTAGTTAAATCCTTGAAAACAGCTACTGCTCCCACTTTCTCACCATTTACTAGAATCGGAACACGATTACTTAAAATGCTGTGTTCATTAACGAGGATTTCTTGGTCAAAAACAGGTTTTCCTGAAAAGAAGATTTCAGGTAATCTTGTATCTGGTAAAACCTCATAAATATTTCTACCAATCTTTTCAGACGGATTTCCAGATACACCTAAAATTTCGCTCGCTTTTTGATTAAAAACGGTAATAATTAAATCTTTATCAACTGCAATAATACCATCATGCATTGCATTGAAGGTTTCTGATCTTTCTACATAAAGTCTCGAGATTTCTTCTGGTTCTAGGCCAAACATTTGTTTTTTTATATGTCTACCTAACGTCAGGGCTCCCCAAATACTAAATACAATCGTCAATGCAATTGTAATTAATAGTTCCTTTTGAAATTGCAAAATAAATTTTGTAAAAGATGGTAATTTAAACCCTACTAATGCGACACCAATTTGAACATTCTTTTCATCCATTATTGGTACAAAAGCCCGTATTGTTGTTCCTTTATCCCCTTTAGCTTTTGATATGTAATAATGTTCTGCAAATGCAGCATCCAAATCAGATGATTTGCTTATTTTTCCTATTTCCTTTTTGGATGGATGTGAAAATTTTTTCCGTTCCATATTCATTATAACAATGTAATCTGCTCGATTAATAAAACGTATTTCTTCAACGATTTCATTAATTTTTGTTGATCCAATTGTAAAGTCGTCATTTCCTAAACCACTCCTCACTTCTGGTAAGTTAGCAACTGTACGAGCAACTAACATTGCTTCATAACCTATATTTTCCTCTTGTTTTTTTAATACACTGCCAATAACAAATGTTCCAGCTATTATAAAGGATAAGGCAATAATGAAAAACGTTAACAACATAATTTTCCCATTCATAGATAATTTTCGTTTGTACATGTAACCCCTCCTTTATAAAATCTGTGTCTATTATCATTTTTTGTTTATAATAAAAAATAAAAATAAAATGGTGAATATGTTATGAAATATTTTTTATCTGGTTCCGTTATTATCATCCTAATATTAATCGCATTATTTGGATATCGTCAAAATATTTTCTCATATAATACTTTACCCTATGATGACGAACAGCATGGTTTAGATGACCAAATTATTATTAACTTTAGTCATGTTGTGGCAGAAAATACGCCAAAAGGGATGGCTGCTGAAAAATTTGCTCAGTTGGTTGAAGAAAAGAGCGAAGGCCGTGTAATTGTTAAAATTTATCCAAACGGAATGCTTTACAATGATGAAACGGAAATCGAAGCCCTTCGAGAAAATGAAATTCAAATGATTGCCCCAACTTTCTCTAAAATGACCGATTTACTACCTAATTGGCAAGTTCTTGATTTACCTTTTATTATTGATAATAATGAAGAATTAAAAACTGTCTTAACCGGTCCATTAAGCAAAAAATTATTACAAGAACTAAACAGCATTAATATTAAAGGTCTGACATTTTGGAATAATGGTTTTAAACAAATTGCTTCGACTTCCCCAATTTTCAAAGTTGAGGATTTTTATGAAAAAAGAGTTCGTATGATGCCGAGTAATATTTTGAAACAGCAATTTCTACTTCTAGGAGCAGAACCAATTCCAACTTCCTTTGGTAATGTTTATTATGATCTACAAAACAAGCAAGTTGATGCCCAAGAAAATACAATCTCAAATATTTATTCAAAACGTTTTTATACGATGGAAAACCATATTACCCTCTCAAATCATGGAATACTTTGCTATGCTGTAATGATGAATGAAGATTTTTGGAATAATTTAGATGAAGATATTAAAGCGATTATTCTACAGTCTTTAGAAGAAATTCAAGATTGGCAATTTGAGCAAGCTCAACAGATGAATGAAAAAGAATTAAACAGTTTAATGCAAATGAAGGATGTTAAAATTTACAAATTACAAGATTCAGATAGAAAGCAATGGAAAGCGAAGATTCAACCAATATACGAAGTTTATAGAAAACAGTATAATGAAAACTATTTAAATGAATTTTTAGAGGAACTAAAAAAAGAACAAATTATCAAATAATGAACAAAACGAACAAAAAAGAGTTATCTATGAAAATAGGTAGCTCTTTTTAATTTTGTACTACAACAACTTAACCTAATAATAGAACAGTAATATAACAGGTTAAACGTTGGTATTATTGGATTTTCAATATAAATCACAAGAAAATGAACAAAATGAACGATATATTCTTTAAAAACTAAACAGCAATTTCAGAAAATTTTCCGTTATGATAGTTTTCAAGTGAAAGCGATATCATAAATTGCTTACTTTAAATAAATGGAGGATGTGAGAATATGAAACTAGTAAAAAATCTAACTTTCCAAGTTATTTTCGCAATTGTTTTAGGTATTATTGTTGGGGCTATTTGGCCAGAATTTGGAGCAGGTTTAAAAGTTTTAGCAGATCTATTTATTAAATTAATTAAAATGTTAATTGCTCCTATTATCTTCTTAACAGTCGTAATCGGTATTGGCGGTATGGGAGATATGAAAAAAGTCGGTAAAATTGGTGGTAAAGCATTATTATACTTCGAGATTGTATCAACAATCGCATTAGCAATTGGTATTGGGGTAGCTCTAATAGTAAATGCAGGTGATGGTATCGATACATCAGCAGCAGGTGACGCAGATGTATCTAAATATACAACTGCTGCTTCTGAAACGGAACACGGTATTGGAGCATTCATAGGAAGTATTATTCCTGATAACTTTGTAGGTGCTCTTGCAAATGGTGAATTATTACCAACTTTATTTGCAGCGGTATTATTTGGTATGGCTGCAGCAGCACTTGGTGAAAAATCTAGACCAGTCATTTCTTTCTTTGAACAAGTTTCTGAAATCTTTTTCAGAATTGTAGGAATGGTTATGAAATTCTCTCCAATTGGTGCCTTTGGTGCGATGGCTTACACAATTGGAAACTTTGGTTTGAGCACTTTAGGTAACCTTGGTCAATTAATGGGTGCTGTATACATTACTATGTTCTTATTTATCGTATTTGTCTTAGGTTCAATCGCTGCTTATTATCGTGTAAATATCTTTAAATTTATCTCTTATATAAAAGAAGAAATCTTTTTAGTAGTTGGTACTTCTTCTTCTGAATCTGCATTACCATCTTTAATGCGTAAATTAGAACGTTTCGGATGTTCTAAACAAACGGTTGGTTTAGTGGTTCCAACTGGGTATTCATTCAACCTTGATGGTACAGCAATCTATTTATCAATGGCAGCTCTTTTCATTGCACAAGCATACGGTGTTGATTTAACTTGGATTCAAATTTTAACGCTTCTAGGAATCTTAATGATTACTTCTAAAGGGGCTGCAGGGGTAACAGGTTCAGGTTTCATTACGTTAGCTGCAACTTTAGCTGCCTTCCCTATGATTCCTGTTGAAGGTATCGCATTATTAATTGGGGTTGACCGCTTCATGTCTGAGGCTCGTGCTGTAACAAACTTAATCGGAAATGGTCTTGCTACAGTTGTTATATCAAAATCTGAAAAAGAATTCGATCAAGCTCAATACGAAGCATTAAAAGCTGAGCGTGCTCATTAATCAAACGAAAAGAATATTAATAGGGCTGTGCGTTGTGCACAGCCCTTAAATTTATTTATTACATTTAAATTCATATGATGTTGTAATGATGAAGCCACCTTTTTCAACAATAGCTTCTCCCCCATCATTTTCACAATTTGTTACGAGTTGATTGATTTGTTTTTCTGACACAATCGAGAAGATAATTTGAAATACAACTCCGATTATTACCATTAAAACACCAATCATAACCCACACTTTTCCGTTATTACTCACTTTTACACTTCCTAAAATCACCTATAAAAATATAAACGGCTCTGTATTAATTTCAGATTGGATAAATTGTACTGCCAATTTCTTTTCGAAGCATAACTGCTCCATCTTTTCAGCCACACCTTTAATCATAACCTTTTCCACATGATGACCTGGGTCGACAATATTTAATCCAATACTTTGTGCATCCTGCGCGACGTGGAAATACATATCACCTGTTACAAACACATCTGCTCCCGCACGTTTAGCAGAGTGGATATATTTATTTCCGTCTCCTCCAACAACAGCTACTTTGGAAACGATCTCATCTGTATTACCTACGACACGTACACATGGCACATTTAAACTCTTTTTTACATGCTCAGCAAACTCACGTAAAGTCATTGGTTGTTGTAAGGTTCCAATTCGACCTAAGCCCATTATGTTCGTCTCAACGGCTAACGTGTAAATGTCGTAAGCAGGTTCTTCATATGGATGTGCATTTAATAAAGCTTTTAACACTTTATTTTTAATAGAATGTGGGAATACGACTTCAATTTTTTCTTCATCAGTTTTTTCCATTTCACCTATATCCCCAATAAAAGGATTTGCTCCTTCCAATGCTCTAAAACGACCTTGTCCGTTCGTTGAGAAACTACAAGAATCATAATTGCCGATTTTCCCTGCTCCAGCTTTTGAAAGTGCAACACGAACCTTATCCGCATAGTCATCAGGAACGAAAACAGCAAGCTTCATTAAATACTCATTATACGTTTTCTCTAAAATTTCTCGATTTTCAAGTTTTAAAGCGTCTGCTAATAAGTCATTTACTCCACCTACTGCAACATCTAAGTTCGTATGTGCAGCATACACCGCAATATCGTTTTTAATTAATTTCTCGTATAACTTACCAGCCGGTGTGTCAGTACGTAAATTAGAGAGTTTACGGAAGATTGGTGGATGATGGGCAATGATTAATTGACATCCCTTGTTAATCGCTTCATCCGCCACTTGTTCATTGACATCAAGAGTTACAAGTACTTTTGTAATTTCTTTATTTAAAGTACCAATAGCAAGGCCAATTGGATCATTCTCCATACACGCAATCTTTTTTGGAGACCAACTTTCAAATAGCTGGATTATCTCATTTCCATTTGGATTCTTCATTACTTAATAGCCTCCTCAACAAGACTTATTAAATGTACAAGCTCTTTCTTTTTTTGGACGATTTCTGGTGTTTGCTCTGCTTGTTCAATGGACTGTAGTACACGTTTCCAATTGTCGATTTCTCTTGTCCATTTTTTCATGAAAGTATTAGATTTTTGAGCCACTAAATGGGGGCCTAAAATAATTTGCTGTTCATTTAATTTCATTTTGCCCCGTTGCAATACTAACACTTCATAAATTTTCTCATCTTCTTCCAAAATCACTTCATCTAATATTGCCCACTCATTACGCAATGCCCATTCTCTAATTACTTTTGCATGAATATTCGGCTGTAGAATGAGGCGTGTCACCGATGTTAATGCTTCTGGATTTTTCTCTAAAATCGATACGATTAATGGACCACCCATACCTGCAATTGTAATGGTATCAACTTGATCATTGTCTTCTATCGCTTGTAGACCGTCTGCTAAACGAACAATAACTTTATCTTCTAATCCTTCAAGTTTAACTTGTCTTAAAGCCGATTCATAAGGACCTTTTACTACTTCACCAGCAACAGCTTTATTCACGATATTTTGATGAACTAAGTAACATGGTAAATATGCATGGTCACTCCCGATATCTGCAACAATTGCGCCAGTTGGTACGAAAGAAGCTACAGTTTCTAATCGTTTTGATAATTTTTGTGCGTTCATAACTTACCGCCTTTTTCTATATTTGCCACTCTATTATATAAAAAAACAAAGGGAGTGTCTGATATCTTGTTTAAGACACTCCCTTTGCGACGAGGATAGTCGAAATTTAGTTCGACTACCACAGGAGCAAAGCTATTATTTAAATTTTTATTATATGAGAAGAAGGCTGTTCAGTAAAGTTTACTTACTAAACAGCCCTTTGCGAAAAAATTATTATTCTAATGAAGAAATGTACTCAGCGATTGCTTGTGCTTCGTCTGGAGTTTTTAGACCTGGAGTCATTGGAGTACCTTCAATACCGTTTGTTAATACGTCAACGATATGATCAGCTTCTAAACCAACAAGGCTTGGCCCCACACCACCAGTTAAGTCACCACCGTGACATCCGATACAAGCGCTTACTAATGCTTCACCATCAGCACCACCAGCTGTTTCGCCGCCTTCTTCAGTTCCTTCGTGTCCGCCAGCGATTTCTTCTTTGTTCCCTACACCTTCTAATGACATGAAGAAGATAAGTCCGATACCGAATACCATGATTAGAATATAAGGAATAATTGGATTGTTTTTCATTGGTTACCCTCCCTTTTATTATCAATTTTTCTACATCTATTAATATAGAATCTAGTCAACAATCATTATTGTACTGCATATTTCCAAAAACGAAAAGACCTAAACGACAACTTTTACAGGGTTTGACACAAATTCGACAATTAAAAGTCAAAGTTGTAAAATTTGTCTAGCTATTACCAACTTTTGGACCTCTGAAGTGCCTTCACCAATCTCTGTTAATTTAGCGTCCCTTAAATATCTTTCCACTTCATACTCTTTAATATACCCATAACCACCATGAATTTGAATAGCTTCGTCACAAACTTCCATCGCAATTTCTGATGCATAGTATTTGGCCATGGATGCTTCCTTACTAAATGGTCTACCTTGATCTTTTAACCACGCTGCTTTATACATCATATTGCGAGCTAGCTCAATTTTCACTGCCATATCAGCTAATTTAAATTGTGTGGCTTGGAAATCTGCTAATGTTTTTCCGAATTGTTTTCTCTGCTTAGAATAGCTAATTGCCTTATCAAAAGCCGCTTGTGCTATTCCTACAGCCATTGCAGCAATCCCTATTCTTCCCCCATCTAACGTTATTAAAAACTGTTTAAATCCATCGCCTCTTTTTCCCAAAAGGTTTTCTTTTGGAACTTTCACATTTTCAAATACTAATTCAGTTGTATTTGAAGCATTAAGACCCATTTTTTCATAGTCACTTTTAATTGTGAATCCTTCAGCATCGGTTGGTACAATAATTGCACTGATTTCTTTTTTTCCATTATTCATGCCGGTAATTGCTGTAATCGCAACATGCTTTGCAAAACTCGCATTCGTAATAAAAACTTTCGATCCATTAATGAGATAGTAATCACCCTTATCTTCTGCTTTTGTCTCTGTTCCCCCTGCATCTGACCCTGCATTAGGTTCTGTTAATCCAAAAGCACCAAAGGATTCTCCTGTACAAATTGGCACTAAATATTTTTCTTTTTGTTCTTTTGTACCGAAAAGGGATATAGGCGCACCACCTAGCGATATATGTGCCGAATAAGTGATTCCTGTTGAAGCACAAGCGCGGCTTAACTGCTCCGTAACAATGGCAAAACTAATAGTGTCTGCCCCTGCTCCACCAAATTCCTCAGGAAATGGTAGACCCATAATCCCCATTTCAGCTAACTGTTTAAAAACTTCAATTGGAAATGTTTTTGTGCGATCTCTTTCAGCCGCACCTGGAGCAACGACTTGATCTGCAAAATCTCGAATCATTTTATATAACATCGTTTGTTCTTCTGTCAGGTCGAAATTCAATATAAGTCACCCCTAGTTAAGGAAATTTTTCAATATCATAATAGATATATTCTTTCAACTATCGAAAAATTAGCTTAACATTTGGGGAACTTAAGAAGTTTGAATTTAAACAAGTATATAAATTTGATATCCAATTAAAATGACTAGTCCTAAAACACCAGATAGTGTAAAATACATCAATTTTAATTTAATACCTGAAACAAGCCACATTACACAATTCACAATAAGTAGTATATACAGAATGACTAATTGATCCGTAAAATATGTAAGACTTACCTTTATAGAGAGAGCTAAAATGAGCAATGCGGCTATTACTTGCAAGATGGGCGTAATAAGAGCATTTTTCTTTGCTAGGAGATATGCACTAATGATAAATGCACATGCAGCAACTCCAGTTAATAAGATAATTATCCAAACATAACTCGTAATGAACAATACGAGAGCAATAAGTACCAACGCGATAGTAGACAAGGAAATACTTAGTGTAATATGTTTGCGTTTCTCCTTAGCTTTTACTGCCTTTTTATGGCTAATTTCCTCTTCAGTTTCAACCTCATTCCCTTCTGAGTAGAGAGTCATGAGAAAATCACAATAGTGCTCAGGTAACAGTTTATTTTGTTTCCAAAAAAGCACTTCATTTAGAATAATTTTTTTTCTATTATTTGGCATAATCTTTTTCTCCAAATATGTTTAATTATGTATATTAATTATTTTATCTTAAATTTTCCATCTACACATGCATATAAAGTCGTGGTCTGGAAAATTTTACAGCAACATTTCCTATTACCATTTTCACTATAAATGTAAAAAAGAAAGGCATCCAAAATTTTGGATGCCTTCTCAATATTATTCTAAGAAATCTTTTAGACGTTTACTTCTAGATGGATGACGAAGTTTTCTTAATGCTTTCGCTTCAATTTGGCGAATACGTTCACGCGTTACACCGAAGACTTTTCCTACCTCTTCTAATGTACGAGTACGACCATCATCTAAACCAAATCGAAGGCGAAGTACATTTTCTTCTCGATCCGTTAAAGTATCTAGCACATCTTCTAATTGCTCTTTTAGTAACTCATAAGCAGCATGATCAGAAGGTGATTGTGCTTCGTGGTCTTCAATGAAGTCTCCTAAATGTGAATCGTCTTCTTCCCCAATTGGCGTTTCAAGTGAAACAGGTTCTTGAGCAATTTTTAAGATTTCACGAACTTTTTCAGGAGTTAAATCCATTTCTTCTCCAATTTCTTCAGGAGTTGGTTCGCGCCCTAAATCTTGAAGTAATTGACGTTGCACACGGATTAATTTATTGATTGTTTCAACCATGTGCACAGGGATACGTATTGTACGGGCTTGGTCAGCGATTGCACGAGTAATTGCTTGACGAATCCACCATGTCGCATACGTAGAAAATTTAAATCCTTTTCGATAGTCAAATTTCTCAACAGCTTTAATAAGCCCCATATTACCTTCTTGAATTAAATCAAGGAACAACATCCCTCTACCAACATAACGTTTCGCAATCGATACAACTAAACGTAAGTTCGCTTCAGCTAAACGTTTACGCGCCTCTTCATCGCCATTTTCAATACGTTCTGCAAGACTAATTTCTTCTTCTGCAGATAATAAATCAACTCGACCTATCTCTTTTAGGTACATACGAACCGGGTCATTAATTTTAACACCAGGAGGAACACTTAAGTCATTTAAATCAAATGCTTCTTCACTTTCTTCGTGTTTTGCAAGCACTTCATCTTCAAATTCTTCTTTTCCTTCAACTTGAATACCATAGCTTTTCTCTATGTCTTCAGCAAAGTGGAAAATCTCCTCATTCTCCAACTCATATTGTGCAAGATTATTTGAAATTTCCTTCATTGAAATTTCATTATTCATTTTTGCTTTTTCTTGAAGAATTGTTTTTACTTCTTCAACTGTAAGTCCATTCACAACTTCTTTTGATTGTTCTGACTTGTCCGCCATAAACCTTCCTCCTTAAACAAAACGAATCGGTTTAAATTGCCGATAATGATTTCTTTAATTGAATAATTTGCATTGCGATTTCAAGAGCGCGTCTATGCTCGTGCAATTTTTCCGCTTCTTGGGATTCATGAAGTAATTTTTTAATTTGCATTTCAATTTTATGTTTTTTTAATTGTTTTAGACAGTCTGCAATTTCAGCTTCAGCATGTTCAGGATCTCTTTCAACTAGTGCTGCTTCCATCGCAATTTTCCTTAAAGCAGGGTCTTCGATAATTTCCAAAAACCTTTGATAATCTGCTGATGAATGTTCTTCATAAAATCCAATTAGTCGTACAAATACTGCCGCATAATCATCCTTTGCAAAGGGCTGCGGGTCTTCACTTTTTAAGATTTTATCTACAACTTCATAATTACTTAACATATGAGACAATAATAATCGTTCAGCGCGATCTGTAGCAGATAAGGTTTTTTTCTGCTGTATTTCAAATGGTTTTGTTTGATTTCTTTGTTCAGCTCGTTTAAAATTTTTCTCATTATCAGCTGTAAATTTTCGAAATTGTGCTTTAATTGCTTCTTCGGATATATTAGTTTCACTTGATAGCTGTTTTATATACAAATCACGTTCAATTGGAGAAGATCTCCCTACAAGTTGCTCTAACACTTCCTGAATATATTGAAGAACATCATTTTCAAACTGAAAATTTTTATTTCGCCTTGCATGCATCATCATAAAAGAAATATATGCATGAGGTTTTTCTAAAATTTGTTTTGCAAAAGATTCTGATCCAAATTTTCGGATATATTCGTCTGGATCTAATTCTTGTGGTAATACAGCGACTTCTACTTTAAAGTTTTCCGTATATAGCATCTCTGCAGCTCTTTTTGCAGCATCCCAACCTGCATTATCACCGTCATAACAAATAATAATTTGCTCACTTAAGCGTTTCAACTTTGTGATATGTTGCCCGGTTAACGATGTACCCATTGTTGCTACAGCATTGTATACACCAGCTTGATTTGCTGCCAGTACGTCCATAAAACCTTCCATCAAGATAGTTTGACGCTTTTTACGAATATAAGTTCTTGCCTTATCCAAATTAAAAAGAACTTGGCTTTTATGAAAAATTGGTGACTCGGGACTATTTAAATACTTCGCATCATCTGAAGAATCAATTATTCGCCCAGAAAATGCAATTACCTTTCCATTTTCATCCCGAATAGGAAACATGACTCGGTTTCTAAATCGATCAAAGTAAGTATGGTCACTTTCCTTCTGTATGATGAGTCCGCACTCAGCCATTTCTTCTAAGTCATAGCCATTTCTTTTTAACAAAACTGACAATGTATCCCACGATGGCATTGACCAACCTATACCATTCGTTTCGATAAGTTCCTTAGTAAATCCTCTTTTTAGGAGATAATTTAGCGCTTTTTCACCGTCTTCCGTATTCATCAACAAATGATGATAAAATTGCGCAGCAAATTCATGTGCCTCAATCATTTTTTCTTCTTTTTTTGAATAAGTTTGGCTATCTTTGTTCATACTATCGTATTGGATGTCTAAATGAATACCGACACGTTCCCCTAGTTTTGCAACGGCATTTGGAAACGGAATGTTCTCAATATCCATAACAAAAGTGATAGCATTTCCACCCGCGCTACATCCAAAGCAATGGAAAATTTGTTTATCTTGAGACACAGAAAATGAAGGTGTATTTTCTCCGTGAAATGGGCATAATCCAAACCAGTTACGTCCTCTTTTTGTTAACTGCATGTAATCACTAATTACATCCACAATATCTACTTGAGAACGAATTTGTTCTATCATTTCCTCAGGTATTTTCCCGTTCACTTTAACCACCAACTTCATTTGCTAATAACAATATTCGCGATGAATTTTAAAAATCCTCTATTTTACGACAAAAAATAGCGAATTAAAAAATCATGATTTCTTAATAATATTTTTACCACAATTCTTTTATTATAAAACAATTTCTGCATATTTTCCACTTTTTTATGAAAAAAATTAATAAATACACGTTAATTCACAACAAAAAACCCCTCTTATGTTATAAGAGGTGGTTTTTGTCATTTATTATGTTCAATTCGTTCAATAATATCGTTTGCAGTTTCTTCTACCGCTTTATTCGTTACATCAATTACTGCACAACCAATTCGTTCTACCACTTTATTAAAATGTGCTATTTCTTGTTTAATCCGTTCTTGTTTAGCATAAATCGCATCATCATTTAAACCTAGTGCAATTAATCGCTCTTTTCGAATAATATTTAATTTTTCAGGTGAAATCACTAACCCAAAACATTTTTTAGGATCTACTAAAAAAAGTTCTTCGGGTGGATTTATTTCTGGAACGAGTGGAACATTTGCAACTTTATATCGTTTATGTGCTAAATATTGGGACAGTGGAGTTTTAGATGTTCGTGAAACACCTACAAGAACAACATCTGCCAATAATAATCCCCTTGGATCACGTCCATCATCATATTTCACGGCAAACTCGACTGCCTCGATTTTTCTAAAATAGTCATCATCTAACTTATGGACAAGTCCCGCTTCTTCTAATGGTAGTTCCCCTATTTTATCTTGAACTACTTGGATAACTGGACCTAATAAATCCACTGATTGAATATTATTTTGTTGACATTGCCCATGCATTTTCTGTCTCATTATTTCTTCAGCCAATGTATAAACAATTAGTGCATCTTGAGCTTTAGCAATTTCGACAATATTTTTAATCTGATCTTCGTTTTCTATATGAGGAAATCTTCTAATTACTGTGTCTTCAAAGTTAGGTCTAAATTGGGCTACAACAGCTTTTACAACATGCTCTCCTGTTTCACCTACAGAATCCGAAACAACAAATACTTTTAAACTCTTCAAATTAGCACTCCTTATAAGTCATGGGTTTCAGCTAAAGAAATAAATGCTTTCGTTATATTGGTTTTTGTAAGTCGGCCTACAATTTCTAAACCTTTATCAGTCTCATGAACTACTGGTAAGGAGTCGACTTGTCGTTCAATTAATTTTTTAGCAGCAACAATTAATGAATCCGTTTTTTTACAATAAACAATGTTCGGCATTCTAGTCATAATAATATGAACCGGTATTGTATTTAAGTCTTGGCTCCCTATACTTGTTCTTAATAAATCTTTTCTGGACAATACACCCTGTAACATTGTGTTTTCATCTACAACAAACAAAGTACCGACATCTTCTAAAAACATATGTACAATCGCATCGTACACAGTCATATTTTCAGAAACAACTACTGGTAATGACTGAAAATCCTTTACTTTTAAGTTCATCATCGACTCTGTAACCGTAGTCATCGTTTTCTTACCAGAGTAAAAATAACCGACACGGGGCCTTGCGTCTAAAAAGCCAGCCATTGTTAAAATAGCTAAATCTGGTCTAAGCGTTGCCCTAGTCAAATTAAGGCGCTCAGCTATTTGCTCACCCGTTATTGGACCGTTCTCCTTAACTATTTGCAGAATTGTATCCTGCCGTTTATTGAGTTCTATTGGACTCACCCACTTCAAATAGTGTTATACTGATTACCTAATTATTATATACTATTCTGCGTAATATTGCGAAAAAAAGTGTTGGTGCTACAATATTGACACAGTTACAATACTTAACATAAAATATCATATAGAACTTAATATTAGGCAATGAGAGGAAATATAAGTACCTTTTCAACAAAAGCGAGTAGGAACTGGTGAAAGCCTACAAGAAAAGCGAAACGGCACCCTTGAGCCAATTTTTATAAAAGAGGTTTAAAACTGTTTGTAATCGATTAGCATTTGGATAAACGCTGTTCAGGAATCAAAACTGATTGAAAGCGTTTGTCAATCAAGGAACGAGAAACAGCACAACCGGAGCGAACATTATAGTTCGTGAGGATTGGGATGATTCGAGTGACGCAGAGTGCGAACGCTTGCTAACAGTTTTGACAAGCGGGGTGGAACCGCGGGTGTGAGCACTCGTCCCCGGGCATTCAAACGCCCGGAGACGGGTGCTTTTATTATTAATACATGGAGGAATTATTATGACACAAAAATCAATGGAAACAATCGTAAGCCTAGCAAAACATCGTGGTTTTGTATTCCCGGGTTCTGAAATTTACGGTGGTCTTGCAAACACTTGGGATTATGGTCCGCTAGGTGTGGAATTAAAAAACAATGTAAAAAAAGCTTGGTGGCAAAAATTCGTTCAAGAATCTGAATACAATGTTGGTCTTGATGCAGCAATTCTTATGAACCCTCGTACTTGGGTAGCTTCAGGCCATGTTGGAAACTTTAATGACCCAATGATTGATTGTAAATCTTGTAAAGCTCGCCACCGCGCAGATAAATTAATCGAAGAAGCATCATTAGAAAAAACAGGTAAAGAAATTATTGTGGATGGTATGAGCTTCGATCAAATGAAAGCGAAAATGGAAGAACTATCTGTTACTTGTCCAGAATGTGGTAAAAATGATTTTACTGATATTCGTCAGTTCAATTTAATGTTTAAAACATTCCAAGGTGTAACAGAAAGCTCTGCTAACGAAATTTTCCTTCGTCCGGAAACAGCACAAGGTATCTTCGTTAACTTTAAAAATGTACAACGTTCAATGCGCAAACGTACACCATTTGGTATTGCCCAAATCGGTAAGTCTTTCCGTAACGAAATTACTCCAGGGAACTTTACTTTCCGTACTCGTGAATTCGAGCAAATGGAACTTGAGTTCTTCTGTAAACCTGGTGAAGATCTACAATGGCAAGAATATTGGAAAGAATTCTGTAAAAACTGGTTATTAAATTTAGGTATGAAAGAAGATAGTATTCGTCTACGTGATCATGAAGAAGATGAACTTTCACACTATTCAAATGCAACAACAGATATCGAATTCCGCTTCCCATTCGGTTGGGGTGAATTATGGGGTATCGCTGACCGCACAGACTATGACTTAAAACAACATATGGAACATTCAGGTGAAGATTTCACTTATATTGATCCTGTATCAAATGAACGTTATGTACCTTATTGTATTGAACCATCTTTAGGGGCAGACCGTGTTACATTAGCATTCCTATGTGATGCTTATGATGAAGAGGAATTAGAAGGTGGCGACTCTCGTACTGTTCTTCGTTTCCACCCAGCATTAGCTCCGTTTAAAGCGGCGGTTCTTCCTTTATCGAAAAAACTTGGTGATGAAGCTGCTGAAGTTTGGGCAGAGTTACGTAAATCATTCCCAGTTGATTATGATGAATCACAATCAATCGGAAAACGTTACCGCCGTCAAGACGAAATTGGTACACCATTCTGTATCACTTATGACTTTGACTCGAAAGAAGACGGCCAAGTAACTGTACGTCACCGCGACTCAATGGAACAAACTCGTATGCCTATCACTGAAGTAAAGGCTTATATTGAAAAACATTTACAATTCTAATAAGCGTAAAATTGAAGGCACTGAACATACAAACCCGTATGTTCAGTGCCTTTTTATTTCAAAAAAGTTAATTTTGTTCATTTAGTTCAATTTATTCGTGATTTGTTAGAATATTTAGATTATAATGTAAACAAAAAAGAGGTGAAGATTGATGTTCATTCAAACGTTATTTAAACAAGAGCGAAAAGATACTTCTCTAGAAAAAACTCCTGCAGATAAGTTATTAGAAATTATCTTAACATTACTAAATAAAGAATTACCTCAACATCAATCCCAACACCATATATTATTTACAGCGAATTCCAATTTAGAGTATTTAAAAAATCTATTAAACTATCATCGTAAACAAATAAATCCAGATTTCCATACCGGTCAATATCATCAAAACGTATATGCGCAATTACAAAAACAAATAAGTCAATTACAAATGTTAGTAGATGGTTACATGGAACTAAGTATCGATATTCAACAAATGAATCATCGTCTACATTTCCACCACGATGCAATTCATTATTTATATAACAACTATAAACAAACTAAAGAACAAAACTTTTATAAGGAAACGGAACCAATGTTTTGGCAATGTCTTAAAGAGGATGTGTTAGAAATCATAAAAAAAATGCTTTAGTTTTCTTTATCCTCACTTTGTTTACGCGTTAGCAGTGGGGTTCTTTCTAATTGTTCAATGAAAGAACGAGATTTTAAACGCATGCCTGTTTGTTCTTCGTAAATAGTTGTTACGATTTTTTTAATAAATTGTTTAGTTTCTCGCTTTAAATCTAACTTACCTACTTGCTCAATAGGTACACTATAAAACATTCTAATTAACTTTAACTGCTTGGGAGATAGTCGAATAATATAAGGGTCGACATGAAAACAGCGGTGACATAAAAATCCTCCTTGTGAAAACGAGAAAGCAAATTCACCTGCTACTTCACCACAAGCTGCACATGCATGTAAAATTGGCTGTACTCCTGTAAACGGTAATAACTTCCAATCTACAAAAAGGGTGATTGCTTCTGGATCATATCCTTCTTCAATTGCTTGTAGAGCTTGATATAAAACATCATAGGCAAATGGTTCAGGTCTACCTTCTTCAACGAGTCGATCTATGAGCTCTACAATATAACTAGCATATGCTGTTGATATAATATCCGTCTGTAAATTTCGCATCGAGCTAATATGTTCTCCTTGCTGAAGCGTTCCCATACCCGAAGTTCTTTGCACCATGAACATTGCATGCATAAAAGTTTGTGTCACTCCTGCTAACCTACTCGTTGGTTTTTTTGCACCACGAGCCATAACCGCCACTTTGCCTGCTTCTCTAGTCATAATTGTTACGATTTTATTGGATTCTCCATAAGGACGGGTCTTTAAAACAATGCCTTCCCATTTGTTTAACATTTTGGCGGCACTTCCTTTTCATTATTTCCTTTCACCATTATACAATAGAAAACTTATCCTATTATCACTTTTGATTTGGCACAAAAAAAGAATACCTACATCTATGCAAGTATTCTTTCTTTATCATTAGTATTCGTCTTCTCGGTATCCAAAATCTCGTAAATGTGTCATCTTATTACGCCAGTCTTTTTGTACTTTTACCCATAACTCTAAGAATACTTTTGAACCTAATAGCATTTCAATATCTTTTCTTGCTAGGGTACCAACTTCTTTTAATAAAGCACCACGTTTACCGATTACGATACCTTTTTGAGAATCGCGCTCAACCATGATTGTTGCCTGAACGCGAATCATATTTTCGTTTTCTTCATCACGTTTAATTTTGTCGATCACAACGGCAATTGAATGAGGTATTTCTTCTCTAGTTAAATGAAGAACTTTTTCTCGAATCAATTCAGAAATGATAAAACGTTCTGGATGGTCCGTTATTTGGTCAGCTGGATAATATTGTGGTCCTTCAGGTAAATAATTTTCAATCGTAGCTAATAGATTTTCAATATTATTTCCTTCTAGAGCTGAAATTGGAATAATCTCGGCAAAATCAAATTTTCCTTTATAAGAATCGATGATGCCAATTAATTCATCAGGATGTATTTGATCGATTTTGTTAATGACCAGAAAGACAGGAGTTTTCGTTCCTTCTAGAAGTTCTAGAATAAATTCATCTCCCTTACCAATCGCTTGTTCAGCGTTCACCATAAACATAATCACATCGACTTCTCGCAACGTATTTTTCGATACTTTAATCATAAATTCGCCAAGTTTATGCTTTGGTTTATGAATTCCAGGAGTATCAATAAATACCATTTGTGATTGTTCTCGTGTTAAAACACCTTGAATTTTATTTCGTGTAGTTTGTGGTTTATCTGACATAATAGCGATCTTTTGGCCAATTACTCTATTTAAAAATGTTGATTTCCCAACATTTGGTCGACCAATAATAGAAATAAATCCTGATTTATAGTTACTGATGTTTTCCTGCATTATCTAAATCCTCCGGTGTAAAGGCGCTTGGTAAAAGTTCGCCTACTGTTGTATGTTGTATATCGCCTTTTAAGTTTGTTAAGTAGACAGGCATGTCAGGTGCACAAAACTCGGAAATTACTTGTCGACAAGCACCACATGGAGAACAAGGACCCACAGTATCAGCTACGATAGCGATTGCTGCAAATCTTTTAACTCCTTCTGAAACTGCTTTAAAAATCGCTGTACGTTCTGCACAGTTCGCAAGGCCGTAACTAGAATTTTCAATATTACATCCATGATAAACCTTGCCGTCTTCTGTTAATAGAGCAGCACCTACTTTAAATTTTGAATAAGGAACATATGCATTTTCCCTTGCAACTTTTGATTGAGCAATTAAATCATTAATATCAATTTTCATAATATCCCCCACTTCTCTTGCTACTCTTTATTGTTCAAACCATTTCGGTATAAAAATCAATAACCCGATGATAGCACTTGCAATCGCAAATACCAGTACTGCCCCAGCAGCTACATCCTTAGCTTTTTTTGCTAGGGGATGAAATTCTGGGGAAACTAAGTTTACAACTGTCTCAATTGCAGTATTGACCATTTCTGTACTAATTACTAATGCAATTAGAAGAATAATCACTAACCACTCAAAAATGCTCAAACCTGTAAATAATCCCGTAATAATGACAACTACTGCACTAACAAAATGAATTTTCATATTTTGTTCTGTTAGTGCAGTAAATATGCCGTAAAATGCGTATCGAAAAGATTTGACTAATTTATGAAGGTCCACTTAATCACGACCTAAACCAAAAGATGAAAGAATTTCGTCTTGCTTTCCAAACATAACTTTTTCATCCTCAGGAGTCATATGGTCATAACCTAATAGATGTAAAAAACCATGAACAGCTAAGAATCCTAATTCTCGTTCAAAGGAATGTCCATATTCTTCAGCTTGTTCCCGTGTACGGTCAATGGAAATAATTATATCTCCCAATATTCTTGGCAAATCTTCACCTACAATTTCAATTTCACCTTCACCCATTTCTTCTAACGCAAAGGAAATGACGTCTGTAGGCTGATCTTTATCACGATATTCTCGATTGATTTCATGGATCGCTTCGTTCGTTACAAACGTAATAGAAACTTCACTACCATCTTCTATCGATAATTCATTTGCCGCATGTTGAAGTAATTTCTCAACAAGTTCAATATGACTCTCCTGTACTTGATTTGTTTCATCTAAAAAATCAATATTTAACATTATGTCCTCCTACTTTTCATCTTTCGGATATTCAATTCTTGAGTGGAATATTCCATTTAACGTTTCACATAATACTTTTTCAATTTTCTTTAACTCTCTTAAGGATACATCACATTCATCAAATTGATGTTCTTGAACCCGGCCTTGAATGATTGAATGTACAAGTTTTTGAATTTTTTCTGCATTAGGTTGCTTCATAGAACGAACTGCAGCTTCTACACTATCTGCAATACTAATTACAGCTGCCTCTTTTGTTTGTGGTTTTGGTCCAGGGTAAGAAAATACTTTTTCATCAATTTCTCTACCTTCTTCTTTAGCTTTATGTAAGAAGTATTTTAATGTACTAGTACCATGATGTTGTAAGGCAATATCAATAATTTCCTTAGGCATTTTATATTGACGTAATAAATTTGCTCCATCAGTAGTATGTGCAATAATAATTTCAGCACTTCTTTCAGGTGGTAAAGAATCGTGAGGGTTAATCCCCGACATTTGATTTTCAATGAAAAAGGCAGGTCTTTTAGTTTTACCTAAGTCATGATAATAACAGCCAACCCTCGCTAGTAATCCATCAGCGCCTATAGCTTCACATGCTGCTTCTGCCAAGTTTGCAACCATTACACTATGATGGTAAGTCCCCGGTGTTTCAGTTAATAATTTTTTCAATAATGGATGATTTGGGTTTGATAGTTCAATTAATTTCATTGTCGACAAAATTCCAAATGCTGATTCAAAGAATGGTAATAATCCCATTGTTAATGCACCAGAAAGCATACCTGATGTAATACCAGCAACACCGTAAAATACTAACTCACTTAAACCATAATCAGATTGAGACATTAATAAGTAGAATGCTATAAATAAAATATTGACGATTGAAACGACTCCACAAGCTTTTAACAAATCAGATCGTTTTTCAATATTACGCATAAAGTAAATACTTGCGAGTCCACCAAAAATGATATATAAAGCAATATCCATTTGAAGAACAGCAGCATACCCTTCATGGAACATAATCCCTGCAGATGCAGCAGTTAATACTGTTACTAGTGCTGCTGCTTTTTCATTTGCCAATAGTCTTACGAGCATTGTGGCTAGGGCAGTAGGATAAAGGAAAGTAATCGTTTCATCAAATTGGTCTATTAACTGACTTAATATTTTCATTACAACAATAGACATGGAATAAACAATTGCTGTAACAAACACCGTATTACGTCTTTTTTCAAGTTCGACTTTTGATCGTTCAAACAATATAAACATAAAGGACATTTGCAAAATAACTAAAATTGCTAATCCGATAACTGGTTTTACAGTTGTATCATTATTTAACAGGCCAAGAAGTTCCAGCTGTCTGTATACTTCACGATTAACCAATTCCCCTTCTGAAACAATGATTTGCCCCTGTAATATACGTGTAGGCTCCACTTCTTCTCGAGCTTGGTGAATTAATTCTTTGGTTTTTTCTTCATCCAACATTTCTGTTTCAACGACTGCAGCTCTTCCGATGACAATTACCGCATTTAATATATTTTCATCAATATTCGTTGATTGGCGAATTTTTGATTCAATTTCGTTCCTTTTTAATGTTACTTCTTCTACTCGTATTGGCTCACTTAAAATTGTCTCTATTAAATCAGTCAATACTTTTGTTGCGTTATAGATTGCAGAATCCTGTACTGTTAATAGTGAGTGTAACTGACTATTTGTAAAAACTAATTGCGATTGACTATCCGTAATTTCTTTAAGTTTGTTTCGTAATTGACCTACTTGTGTTTCAGTAATTTTGTCAGATTTTATTTCTTTTCGAAAATCAGAAATAATTTCAAATATAGAATTCGCTAATGCAACCCGATGTTCAGCCGTTTCTTTATTAAAGACATATACCGGCTCCACATTATTCTCAGCATTGTCTCGATCTTGTTCAGTTTTCAATGTATCCTCAACGGTTTTAACGGCACGAATTGTTTCTGGCGCTAATTGAAATGCCTGGATATCGTAGGTTGTACCCCGAACATTGCCCAGCATTAATAAAAACTGAAGCAATCCTGTAAATAGTAGTACAACTATTAATAACGTTCGAAAACTTATCATATCTATAATTTTTTTATAGTGCTTACTCATTATGCACCCCCAAAAAATTCTATATATAATAGTTTACCAATTTATTAATATAATTTCATGAAATGTTACAAGAAAAAGAAAAAAATGTGTACGATTTACGCACACATTTTTCCATCTAAGTGTTATCAGGAAAAAACTATTCATTACTGTAGAGTCTTCCAAAGTTAAACGTGTAGCTTCAATTTTTTATAATTCCTGGTCCGTGTATGCTTGAATAATTTTCGCAACAAGAGGGTGACGTACAACATCACCAGCTTCTAAGATTTGGAAATTAATATCTTTGACATATTTCAATGTGCGTTCAGCAACAATTAATCCAGATTCAGTATTTTTTGGTAAGTCGATTTGGGATTTATCCCCAGTAATCACCATTTTAGACCCAAAACCTAAACGTGTTAAAAACATTTTCATTTGTGCATGAGTCGTATTTTGAGCCTCATCAAGTATAACAAAAGCATCATCAAGTGTACGACCGCGCATATAGGCTAACGGTGCAATTTCAATTGTACCACGCTCGATTAGTCGTTGTGTTTGTTCCGGCCCGTAAATATCATGCAATGCATCATATAACGGTCTAAGATAAGGATCTACTTTTTCTTTTAAATCACCAGGTAGAAACCCTAATGATTCACCTGCTTCTACAGCAGGTCGCGTTAAAATGATTCGTTTCACGTGTCCATTTTTTAAACTTTGTGTTGCCATTACTACAGCTAAATAAGTTTTACCAGTACCAGCAGGCCCAATTCCAAATACAAGGTCATTATGACGAATCGCTTTTATGTACTCGCGTTGACCAATTGTTTTTGCTCGTATTGGCTTCCCTTTGTAGTTTCTGGCAATTTCTTCTTGATATAATTCAGCAAAATATTCGATTGTCCCTTTATTTACCATTTCTATTGCAGTCGAAACATCACGTAAATCAATATTAATACCTTTTCGAATGACTTTTAATAATGCATGAAGAAGACTTGTAACTTGTTCTTTCTTTTCAGCTTCCCCTGCAATTTGAATTACTTCACCACGGGTAATAATTTGAACTTGAAATGTTTCTTCGATTAACTTTAGATTAGCATCACTCATTCCAAGTAACATTACAGCTTCGTTTGGGTTTTCTACTTGTAATTCTGATAATTGTTCTGTCATAATCAATCTCCTTGGACAATAGGGTAGTTTTTAGCAATATTTTCATTTACCAAAAATAGGACTTTCCCTTTAACTTTATCATCATCGAATGTAACGTGCAAAATGTTTTCTTTTTTTATAATCGTTTTCGGTGGTAAAGATTTTAATATTTTTTCGTGCAATAGCGGCAAAATGAACGATTCTAGTCGTTCTTCGGTAATCTCTTCCGTTACTGTAGTGTACTTTTGAGTCTTTTTGATTTCGATAAATTTTGAAAGCCACTCTGGCAAATCGACTTTTTGAAACGATTTTCCTTGCTCCTTTTCATTATTTATTTTGAAATCAAATACCCACTCCCGATTACTAGCTGAAATATATGTTACTTTCCTTGGTATACTAAATTCTGTTTCAAGCCAGTAATCTGCATAAACTTCTCCAGAAGCCCCTATTACAATCGATTTATCTCCAACTGTAATAACACCTGATACCAGTGTATCCCCTTTATATACAGTTGTATTCGGTAATACACGACGTTCTCCACTCGCGATTTCAAAATGTGTTATGACACCACTTTTAGCAGCTACTAAATGATTTTTGCCTTTTGTTTTATTTTCTTTATTATCTGTAATAGGTGCGAGCTGTGGAACGATCGTCATGCTACTACCTGTTTTTATTATATGCACCCAAGACAAGTCTCTTAACTGTTCCATGATAGTTTGACGTATTTCAAAATCTGATTTTACTTTTCCTTTGAGTGTTGGATAATCAAAATCTAAATTTTCTTTAATAACTTTTTCGACTGCCACACGAAGTTCAGGTGTTTCTGCTTCAACTTTCACATCCCATATAAATCGAGAGAAAAGAATAGGTATGCAAATTAAAAACAATAACCCTAAAGCTGTCCAACTATTTTTTTGTAAGATTCGCGATTCTTGTAAATAGCGAATCTTAACTTTCAAACGATATTTCTTTCTCGAAGCTCGAATAATCGGTATATCTTTTCGTGTCACTTCAAAGCGGATTTCTTGATCAAGATGTGCTAAATTTTTTATTTTCACATTTTTAACATGTAGATGTTGGATAAAAGCGTTTGCCCCGCTACCTTTATTTATACGAATTTCAACAGGTCGATTATCGTATTTTTTCATAGTCATTCACCTGTCTCTTCATTTCAAAACTTTGTAGTCCTTCTACATGGATAATGAATTCTTCCTCTTTTAATACATCTATATGTACTTCCTCCGCTTTTATTAAAATTGAAAAATCCTCATATAAAAATGCACAATGTCTATCAGAAGCTTCTAGAAATTTATATGTTCCAATCAATCTTAATTGGCGACAATTTGATATTTCAATTAATGGATCACTTTGGAATAATTTTTTCAAATTAAAATGCCCCCTTTCGCAAAGTATATGCTTATGCGAAAAGGGACATGATTTCAAATTCACGATTTGGTATTTTATTAAATAGATTTTACATTTAATAAAATTAGCGCTGTTTTGCCTTAGGAGGACCTAATATTTCTGAAGTGATAATCGCCTGTACAAGAGATTCTCTATCTTTGGGAATAATGCTTCCAATTTCTTTACTTTTAATTGGATCTTGGAGCTTAGCTTCTTTTCCTTTAGAGATTTGTTTAGTAGAACGATTTACATCAAATTTAGGTCTTGAATTTTCCTTTTTTTCAATAACTACTGGTTTTTCTATTTTCACTTCTGGTTCTGGTTGAACGGTTGGATTTGCCTTTTCATTAAGTTGTTGAAAGATTTCACTAGCAAAATCCTCTAATGTTCTAGCTTTTTTAGGTTGATGTTGTTTTTGGTCAAAAACTGGTTCTTTTTTATTATTAAATGGTGGCATCCCTTTTTGTTCTTTACTTTTTTTATTACCACTAAATAAAGAACTAATGATGAAAAGTACCACCATCATGATTATACCTTCCAAATTCGTACACTCCCTTCATGAGGTGTGTGAAAATTTCTATTTATCTGGTGTATCATTTTTTTCATTTGTTACTTTTGCAATGGAATCACGCATAGATGTATCTGCTTGAATATTTTTATAGTTCATATAATCCATAATTCCAAAGTTTCCAGAACGTAATGCTTCTGCCATCGCCATTGGTACTTCAGCCTCTGCTTCTACTACTTTTGCTTTCATTTCCTGAACTTTTGCTACCATCTCTTGCTCTTTTGCTACGGCCATTGCACGGCGTTCTTCCGCTTTCGCTTGTGCAATATTTTTATCAGCTTGTGCTTGCTCGATTTGTAATTCAGCACCGATATTTTTACCAACATCAACGTCCGCAATATCAATGGATAAGATTTCAAAGGCCGTTCCTGAATCTAAACCTTTTGCAAGTACTGTTTGAGAAATTAAATCTGGATTTTCTAAAACTTTTGAATGGCTTTCACTTGAACCAATTGTCGATACAATCCCCTCACCTACACGGGCGATGATTGTATCTTCCCCGGCACCACCAACAAGGCGATCTAAGTTTGCGCGTACAGTAATACGAGCTTTCGCTTTTACTTCAATCCCGTTAATTGCAACCCCTGCAATAAATGGCGTTTCAATAACTTTAGGGTTAACAGACATTTGCACTGCCTCTAATACATCACGACCAGCTAAGTCAATAGCTGCACAACGTTCAAAAGATAACTCAATATTTGCACGTTGAGCGGCAATTAAAGCATTAATTACTCGGTCTACATTACCACCTGCTAAGTAATGGGACTCTAATTGGTTAATTGTCACATCAAGTCCAGCTTTATGCGCCTTAATTAAAGGATTCACTACTCTTGCTGGAATTACTCGACGTAATCTCATCCCAATTAAAGTAAAGATACTAACTCTAACACCTGCTGCTATAGCACTAATCCATAGCGCTACCGGTACAAATGTAAAGAATACTGATAAAACAATAATAACTACAACTATGCCGATAATTAAACTAATGGCTGCTGCATCAAAAATCATACTTCTTCCACTCCTTTTTTCAGTTCTCTCACTACTATTCTTGACCCTTCAACTCGAATTACTTCAATTTTTTTATTTACATCAATATAGCTACCCTCTGACACAACATCAATTCGTTCATTTCCAATTAAAACTGTTCCCGCAGGACGAAGAGGTGTAATTGTGTCACCGATTTTTCCTAGTAACTCAATACGGTTCACATTCGATACATACCCTTCTTCCGTTGTCGTGGCATCTCTTAAAATAAGCTTGTTGAAAACATGAAGATTTTTTCCGAAGAATTTCATTAGTACCACCATTCCTATAACAGAAATAATCAGTGCGATTAAAATCGAATACGCCATATGAACCACACTTTCTCCTGCAAATAATAAACTTATAATCATCAATGCGCCACCAATAATACCAACAATACCACCTGGTACAAATAGTTCTGCAATTAATAATATAAAGCCTATTGCAAAAATCAATATTGATTCATACCCTGCAAATCCGGCAATAAAATGTCCAAAGAAAAATGCTGCAAACGAAGTAAGTCCAACAATACCCGGTATGCCAAATCCTGGTGAAAATAATTCAATCACTAACCCAAAACTCGCAATTGTTAATAGCAACGTTACAACAATTGGATTTGTTATAAATCGAGCTAGTTTTTCAGCAAAAGTTGGTTCAATGGACACAACTTCACTTTTTGACAAACCAAGTTCAGCGAGAAGTTCATTTAAATTAGCAACTGTACCATCTGAATAACCTACTTCAAGTGCTTCTTCCGCGGATAAAGTTAATAGTTTTCCAATTGGTGCTCGAAATTTTGGTAAATTAATTGATTCATCTGCCATGGCTTGTGCATAAAGCGGATCCTTACCAGAAGATTCTGCAGCAGCCCTCATTTCTGCAATCCACGCACTATTTGCTTTTTTACTAGCTGCATTTCCTGCACTATCAATAATAGCTGCCGCCCCAATTGTTCCATTCGGCACCATGTAGATTTTATCAGCGTGTAAGCTTAAATAGGCTCCTGCTGAATGCGCTTTCGAATTTACAAAAGCGATAATATTCAATGGTGTACTATCCATAAGTTTCGCTATATCCTCAGCGGCATCTGTAAAACCTCCTGGGGTATGTATCTCTAATATGACTGTTTTAGCCTTTGCTTCAACGGCTTCATCAAATGCACGCTTTAAATAGGCATGTAACCCTTTTTCCACTTCATCTTCCAGCAGAATATGATACACTCGGTCATTTGCATGTACTGTTAAACTCGGTAAGAAAAGAACGAATGATAGCAACAACATTATAGTCCAGCTAAACATTCTCCCTTTGTTCATTGTTCCACCTCCCTTTATGTAGCAGTTTTTCATTTGTTATCTTATTTACGAATGAATGATAGGAAAGTTTCAAAATTTAATCAAATAATGTTTTATTTATGTATAAAAAATTTTTCAACCATTAGAATATTATTATCTCATGTATTTTCCCACTTTTGAAATATTTCAATTAATCCTTATAAAAATAAGAAAAAGTACATATAATACACTTTGTAAAAAAGTCCAAAAAAGTAAAATACCCCAGTATCTGTATAATTACAAATACTAGGGTATATCATTTTTTGTCCTCAGTGAATCATAAAATTGCGTGTTATGAACGTAGGGATTGTTAGGAAATTACCACTTACGTTTACGTGCAGCTTCTGATTTCTTTTTACGTTTTACGCTCGGTTTTTCATAAAATTCGCGTTTTCTAACCTCTTGAATTGTACCACTTTTAGATACAGTACGTTTGAAGCGGCGAAGAGCATCTTCAAGCGATTCGTTTTTTCTAACGACAGTTTTTGACATCTCTCTTTCCCTCCCTCCGAACACACGTCAATACACCAATAACAACTTTCCGTTACTTGTGTACTAAAGAATTATAACGTATAGTTTTTAATCAGTCAATAGAAAGAATTATAATTAATAGTTAGAATCGGAAATTAATCCTTGCATGATCGCAACACCTGAACTTGCACCTATTCTTGTTGCCCCTGCTTCAACCATTTTTTTCATATCTTCTAATGAGCGTACCCCACCAGAAGCCTTCACTCCGATAGTAGGTCCAACAGTTTTTCTCATTAATGCAACATCCTCAACTGTCGCTCCACCAGTTGAAAAACCTGTAGATGTTTTTACGAAGTCAGCACCTGCTTCAACAGATAGTTCACAAGCTTTTACCTTTTCTTCGTCTGTTAATAACGAAGTTTCAATAATTACTTTTACTAGAGTACCATTCGCTGCTGCTACAACTGCTTTAATATCGTCACGGACAATATCGTATTGACCTTCTTTTAATGCTCCAATATTGATAACCATATCAATTTCTTCAGCACCATTTTCAATCGCATTTTTAGTTTCAAAAGCTTTTACTTCAGATGTAGTTGCACCTAAAGGAAATCCGATAACCGTACATACTTTTACATTTGTACCTTTTAATAATGTAGAGCTTAAGTTAACCCAAGTTGGATTTACACAAACTGATGCAAACTCATATTTTTTTGCTTCATCACAGATTTTTTCAATTTGTGACTTTGTTGCTTCTGGTTTCAGTAAAGTATGATCAATCATCGATGCATAATTTTTTGACATGAAAATTACTCCTTTTACAATTTAAGTTGTACGTACCTCTTAATAATACCATTAAAAATGAAATTATCGAATTTACAGATTGTTTATTTTCTTATTTTGTCCCAAACAGAAAAAATAAAAAGCGACAAAACCGTTTTATTGTTTTGTCGCTTAAAATTATTGTACTTGTTCTGCTAAAACTCTAACAAATTGTCCTTCATTATAAGGATAACCTGCTTTTAAAATTTTTACTTTAATTAATTTTCCAATAAGGTCTTCTGAACCTTCAAATACAACACGTAAATAGTTATCTGTATAACCTACGAAAAGATTTGGATTGTCACTTTCTTTATAGTGCTCTTCTGGAATAATTTCTAATACTTCACCTTCAAAACGAGATGCATATTCTTTTGCAAGTTGGTCGTTTAACGTTAATAAACGGTGTACTCGCTCATTTTTTACATCTTCATCGATTTGGTCTTCCATTCGCGCTGCCGGTGTTCCAGTACGTTTAGAGAATGGGAATACATGAAGTTCAGCAAATTTATGTTTCGCAATAAAATTATAAGTCTCCATGAATTCTTCTTCAGTTTCACCAGGGAAACCAACAATTACATCAGAAGTAATCGCTAAATCTGGTAACGCATCATTTAAACGCTCTAGACGTTCTGCAAAGAAGTCCATCGTATATTTACGACGCATACGCTTTAATACTGTATCTGAACCAGATTGAATTGGAATGTGTAAATGGCGAACAACAATATTTGAATTTTTTAATACATCTATCACTTCATCTGTTAATTGAGATGCTTCAATCGATGAAATACGTAAACGTTTAAGCCCCTTAACGTTTGCTTCTAAATCTCGTAAAAGTTGAGCTAAGTTATAATCTTTGAAATCTTGTCCATATCCACCTGTATGGATACCTGTTAATACAATTTCAAGATATCCTGCATCTACAAGTTGTTGTGCCTGTTTAATTACTTCTTGTGGGTCACGTGAACGCATTAAACCACGTGCCCATGGAATAATACAGAACGTACAGAAGTTATTACAGCCTTCTTGGATTTTTAAAGATGCTCTCGTACGGTCAGTAAAATACGGCACATCTAATTCTTCATATACACGGTTTTTCATGATATTACGAACCGCGTTGATTGGTTGACGTTCTTGTCTATATTGATCTATGTAACCCAACATTTTCTGACGATCTTGAGTACCTACAACAATATCAACACCTGGTATTGCCATGATCTCAGCTGGAGAAGTTTGTGCATAACAGCCTGTTACACAAATTACTGCATCTGGATTTTGACGTACTGCACGACGTATTACTTGGCGTGATTTTTTATCACCAGTATTTGTTACAGTACATGTATTAATAACATAAACGTCCGCTTGGTGTTCAAAATCAGTACGTTCATATCCATGCTCTTTAAAAAGTTGCCATATTGCTTCTGTTTCATAATGGTTTACTTTACAGCCTAATGTATGAAAAGCCACCGTTGACATTTATTTAACACCTCTTTCATTCAAATTCATATGAAATAGCAGAAAGCGCATATAATGGCGCAGTTTCTGCTCGTAATATTCGAGGTCCAAGAGACATAGTTTCACTACCAGCTTCTATTAAGCTTTTTGCCTCATTACGAGATATTCCACCTTCAGGACCGAAAATTAATAAAATAGACTTCGATTCATTATCATACACTTTTTTTAGTTTATCCGCAAATCTTGTACGTATTTCTTGTTTGGCATCTTCTTCATCTGCAATAAAAACTGCATCATAATTCGGGATAATCGATAATAATTGTTTAAATGAGATAGGACTCATAATTTCAGGTATTTGTGTTCGGTGTGATTGTTCAGCAGCTTCTTTTGCAATTTTTTGTAATCGCTCTGTCTTCTTTTCACCCTTTTTGTCATCCCATTTCACGATCGAACGTTCAGCTGCAAAAGGAATCAAGGCATGCATACCGAGTTCTGTTCCTTTTTGAGTAATTAAATCTAGTTTATCCCCTTTTGGTAAACCACAAGCAATCGTTACTTGGACAGGCATCTCCGGTGAAGGAATTGTTTCTCCCGTTTGCTTTACGATAACATTTTGTCCCACTGATACAATTTTGCAAATATAGGCAGTATTATTTTGTACAACAATCAATGATTCGCCGATTTCCATTCGCATCACTTTTAAAATGTGTTTCGCATTTTCCCCTGTTATAATCACTTCATTTTGGTCGTTAAATTGTTCATCTATGAAATAACGCTGCATTTTGCACCTCAGTCGAAAGTAATATGTAATGAAAAAGAAGGAGTTGACCCACGGGTTTGGGACAACTCCTGTACATTATGGTCGTCTTGCAATAATTGCTACCCAATCTTCCATCATTAATACTTCCTCAATTACAAATCCTGATTTGATAAGAGCTGATTTTACATCTTCTTTTTTAGCACCGATAATACCCGATGTTACGTATAGCCCACCAGGTTTTACAATTGAGAAGGCATCATCTGTGAAAGTCATAATAATTTCAGCAAGGATATTTGCTACTACCACATCAGCTGGATCTGATACAGTTTCTAGTAAATTGCCATGAAAAACTTCCGCAATATGTTGCACTTTATTTAATTCGATATTTTCTCGAGCTGATTTGACCGCAACTTCATCTAAATCAAGGGCATGAACTTTTTTTGCTCCTAACATCGCTGCAGCAATCGCTAGAACACCAGAACCAGTACCAACATCGACAACAACATCATCAGGTTTCACGACTTTTTCTAAGGCTTGTAAACACATAACTGTCGTTGGATGTGTACCAGTACCAAAAGCCATGCCTGGATCTAGTTCGATCATTAATTCATCCGTGTTAACTGGAGTATAGTCTTCCCAAGTTGGAACAATTGTAAAACGCTCCGAAATTTTCACTGGATGATAGTACTGCTTCCAAGCTGTTGCCCAATCTTCTTCATTAACTTCAGTTGTCGTAAAGTTATTTTCCCCAATATTTATATCAAAATTACTTAGATTTGCGATTGCAAGCTTTATTTCTTCAACTGTTTCAGCTAAAAAACTAGACGCAGGTAAATAAGCTTTTACCACTACTCCACTTGTTGGGTAATCATTTGGATTCAATGCATATATTTCTCCAAATTGATCTACCCTCTCTTTTCCTAATTCAGTTGAATCTTCTATGACAACACCACTCGCGCCTGCTTCATGTAGAATATTTGAAATAGCCTCAACCGCTTCGTTTGTTGTTAATATAGACAGTTCTGTCCATGTCACTTGCAATCAGCTCCTCCTAAAATTTGTAATACATTTTGAATCTTATTCACCTTTGAATGTTTTTTTAATTTTATCAAATAGTGAACTACTTTGTTCTTCTGGGATATCTCCGCTTATTTCAGCAAAGTCACGTAATAATTGCTTTTGTTTTTCAGTTAATTTAGTAGGTGTAACAACTTTTACAATGACATATTGGTGTCCTGTACCATAACCATGTACATTTTTTACACCTTTATCTTTAATTCGGAATTGTGCACCAGATTGTGTACCTGCTGGAATTTTTAATTTTACTTTCCCATGGACTGTAGGAACTTCAATTTCATCACCAAGAGCAGCTTGTGGGAATGTTAGTTTTAATTCGTAATAAATATCATCGCCGTCACGTTCAAAGTATGGATGCTCTTTTACATTGAAGACAATATATAAGTCACCTGCTGGACCACCGTTAATTCCTGGTTCACCTTGACCAGAAACACGTAATTGTTGGCCATCATCTACACCTGCAGGAATTGTAACTTTAATTTTCTTACGTTTTTGAACTGTACCTGCACCATGACAAGTTGAACATTTTTCCACAATAATTTTCCCGTTACCACGGCATGTGCTACATGTGCGTCTGTTTACCATACGGCCGAATGGCGTTTCAACAGTTTGATTAATTTGACCAGTTCCACTACATGTTGTACATGTTTTTGGATTAGTTCCTGGTTTTGCACCAGATCCTTTACATGTATCACATGTTTCATCTTTTGGAATTTCTATTTCTGTTTGTTTACCGAAGACCGCATCTTCAAATGAAATATTCATGCGATATTGTAAGTCATCACCTTTTCTAGGTGCGTTAGGGTCTTGTCGACGACTACCCCCACCAAAGAAGGAACTGAAAATATCTTCAAATCCACCGAATCCAGAGCCTCCGAAGCCTCCAAAACCACCTTGACTTGGACCTTCATGGCCGAATTGATCATATTGGGCACGTTTGTTTTGATCACTTAATACTTCATACGCTTCTGCAATTTCTTTAAATTTTTCATCTGCACCAGGTTCTTTATTGATATCAGGATGATATTGTTTTGACAGCTTACGATATGCCTTCTTGATTTCATCTTGGCTCGCAGTTTTGCTGACACCTAGTACTTCATAATAATCCCGTTTACTCATACCTCACACTCCGCTCTATTACATAACCAATATTGTATCATAGAATATACTTCATCTGTGCAATGAAAAAGTCAAAGACAAATTCGGTCTTTGACTTTTTACTTTCCTAATTTATACGAATAATCATTGTATTGCTACTATGGTTAGCTACTAGTCATTCTACTTCGTCAGTAAGTGCTGCAAACAACACTTCTAATATTCGAGACTAGTCGCTTTTAGCACATTCGTGATTATTTATCGTCTTTTACTTCTTCAAAGTCAGCATCTACTACACCGTCATCTTTTTTACCAGCATCAGCGTTAGCATCTGAGCCACCTTGTGCTGCTTGAGCAGCTGCTGCAGCTTGTTCGTAAACTTTCATAACAAGTGGTTGTAGGATACCTTCTAATTTTTCTTTAGCAGATTTGATTCCTCCGATTTCACCCGCTTCTAATGCTTTTTTCAATTCTTCTTTTGCATCTTCAACAGATTTTTTCTCATCTTCTGAGATTTGTTCACCAAGATCAGTAATTGTTTTATCTACTTGGAATACTAATTGATCTGCTTCGTTTCGTAATTCCGCTTCTTCTTTACGTTTCGCATCTGCTTCTGCGTTCGCTTCAGCATCTTTTACCATACGTTCGATTTCTTCGTCTGTTAAACCAGAATCAGATTGAATAACGATTGTTTGTTCTTTTTGAGTACCTAAGTCTTTTGCTTTTACAGAAACAATACCGTTTTTATCAATATCGAACGTTACTTCAATTTGAGGTACTCCACGTGGAGCTGGTGGAATGTCAGCTAATTGGAAACGACCAAGTGTTTTGTTATCTGCAGCCATTGGACGTTCACCTTGTAACACGTGAATATCTACTGCTGGTTGGTTGTCAGCTGCTGTAGAGAATACTTGTGATTTAGATGTTGGAATTGTAGTATTTCGGTCGATTAATTTCGTGAATACTCCACCCATTGTTTCAATACCAAGAGAAAGTGGTGTTACGTCAAGTAATACGATATCTTTCACATCACCAGTTAATACCCCACCTTGAACTGCTGCACCCATTGCAACTACTTCGTCTGGGTTAACACCTTTGTGTGGCTCTTGGTTTGTTTCTCTCTTCACAGCTTCTTGTACTGCTGGAATACGAGTAGATCCACCTACTAGAATTACTTTGTCTAAATCTGAAGCAGAAAGACCGGCATCAGATAACGCTTGACGTGTTGGAATAATTGTACGTTCTACTAAGTCACGAGTGATTTCATCAAATTTCGCACGAGTTAAGTTAAGTTCTAAGTGTAATGGACCATCAGCACCAGCTGTGATGAATGGTAATGAAATTTGAGTTGATGTTACACCAGATAAATCTTTTTTCGCTTTTTCTGCTGCATCTTTTAAACGTTGCATTGCCATTTTATCTTTTGATAAATCAATGCCGTTTTCTTTTTTGAACTCTTCAACTAAATAATCCATTACCTTTTGGTCGAAGTCGTCCCCACCTAGTTTGTTATCACCAGCTGTTGCTAAAACTTCAAATACACCGTCACCTAATTCTAGGATAGATACGTCAAACGTACCACCACCAAGGTCAAATACTAGGATTTTTTGATCTACGTCTTGTTTGTCTAAACCATATGCTAATGCAGCAGCTGTTGGTTCGTTAATGATACGCTCTACTTCAAGACCTGCAATTTTACCAGCGTCTTTTGTTGCTTGACGTTGAGCATCGTTAAAGTAAGCGGGAACTGTAATAACCGCTTTTGTTACTTTTTCACCTAAGTAGTCTTCAGCATAACCTTTTAAGTATTGTAAAATCATTGCTGATACTTCTTGTGGAGTATATTCTTTATCTTCAATTTTAACTTTTTCAGAAGTACCCATTTTTGATTTAATAGACAAAATAGTATTTGGGTTTGTGATTGATTGACGTTTTGCTACTTCACCAACTTGACGTTCGCCATTTTTAAATGAAACAGCAGAAGGAGTAGTACGGTTTCCTTCTGGGTTTGGAATTACTTTTGGTTCGCCGCCTTCTAATACAGCTACACAAGAGTTTGTTGTTCCTAAGTCAATACCAATAATTTTGCTCATATTAAATTTTTCCTCCTATTATTAAAAAAACAACTAAGTTATTTTCTAAAATTACTATTATTCATTTACTGAAACCATTGAAGGTCGCAGTACACGATCTTTTAATTTATAACCTTTTTGAAGCTCACGAAGTACAATTCCAGATTCTTTTTCTGAATCTGCTTCCTGCATAACAGCTTGGTGTACTGTAGGATCAAAGACTTGACCTTCAGCTGGAATAACCTCCAAGCCTTCTTGTTTTGTAGCTTCAATAAATGTTTTATAAACCATTTCAATTCCTTTATATAAAGCTTGAGCATCATCAGAACTTACTTCTACTTGTAATGCACGTTCGAAGTTATCGATTACCGGCAATAGATCTGTTAAAAGCTTTTGAGCGCGATATTTTTCCGCTGCTTCGCGATCTAATTGTGTTCTTCGACGTAAGTTATCAAAATCAGCTCTGAGGCGAAGGAAACGATTTTCTTCTTCTTCTAATTTTGCTTTCAATTCAGCCACTTCTGCACTAAGTTTTTCTTCAGCAGTCAGTTCTACCTCATTTGTTTGCTCATCTTGTGCATTGTTCTCATTATTTAATTCTGTTTCAGTAGTTTGAGAAATTTGCTGCTCTTGCTGCTCTTTGTTTTCTGTCGTTTCAGACACCTGTATATCCTCCTTATAACCCATCATTAAGTTTATTTGAAAGTACACGAGATAGCCCATTACGCATAACGTCTAGTAATGTAATAACACGCTGATAATCCATTCGAGTTGGACCAATGATTGCAATGGATCCTTCTTGATCTTTGCCAACAGAATAACTTGCGGTAATGACGCTTAAATCGTCCATTGCTAAGTGATTATTTTCAGAACCAATTCGAATATGAATACCTGAATTACTCGGTTGGAATAGTGAAATCACTTGACTTTCCTTATCCATTAACTCCATTAGTGCGCGGACTTTATTTAAATCGTGAAACTCGGGTTGATTTAACATATTAGTTTTACCGCCAAAGTAAATTTTGTTTTCATTTTGAACGGCAGTAACATTTTTTAAAGATTGGAAAATTGCATCTGCTGTATGAATATGTTGTTTTAATACTTCAAATGTCTCCAATTCTAGTTTGGATTGTAGCTCTAATAATGGAACACCAACTAAACGTTCGTTTAAGATATTAACTGTTTTTTCAATATCTGATGGATTAAATCCTTCTGGTAACGTGATTGTACGGTTTTCAACGTGACCATTATCCGTGACGATAATTGCTACAGCAGTGTCTCTAGATAAAGGTACAATTTGAAACCTTTTTACTCGATGCTTCCCAACATTTGGTCCAAGTAAAATCGTTGTATATGAAGTTAAATCAGACAAAATGTTAGCAGATTCACGAATTACTTGTTCCATTTCTACAATTTGACTTTTAAAAATTGATTGAATTAAACCAATATCTTCAAAGGACATTGATTTGGGTTGTAACAAGTGGTCAACATAAAAACGATATCCTTTTTCAGATGGGACACGACCAGAAGAAGTGTGGGTTTTTTCTAAATAACCTAACTCCTCTAAATCCGCCATCTCGTTGCGAATTGTCGCAGGACTAAAAGGAATCCATTCTTTTTTTGAAATTTGACGTGACCCTACTGGCTGAGCTGAAATAACAAAATCATCAACGATTACCTGCAATATTTGTAATTGTCGATTTGTTAACATGTCTTCACCTCTGTTAGCACTCGTTTATTCAGAGTGCTAATACTTATTTTAAATTATCAAATCTCTAAAATTATGTCAACGAAAACAACCTTAATCTTAAAGTAAAAATTGCTGAAACACTTCATTACCAATAAAACGACCTTTTCTTGATAACCTGACAAACCGTCCATCATCAATCAATAAACCATTATTCACTAATTGCTGAATTGTATCAACGAATAAACTTTTTAAAGGAGTACCGAATTTCCTTTCAAACTCATCAAATGAAACACCTTCATTTTTCCTTAAACCTAAAAACATCTGTTCCTCAATCATTTCTTCCTTGGTTACTTTATGAGTACTTAATAATGGACGACTCGAATCATTAATTGAAGAAATGTATTTTTTAATCGGTCCAATGTTTGAATACCGATCTCCATTTAAATAACCATGGGCCCCAGCTCCGAATCCTGCATATTCATCATTATCCCAATAAATTTTATTATGTGTAGATTGGTAACCATCTAACGCAAAATTACTAATTTCATACTGTTTAAGGCCATTCTGTTCCATTTTATTCATTAGTAGATCATACATATCCGCCTCTAATTCTTCTGTTGGTAGATTTAACTTTCCTTTAGCATAGCGAATATAAAAAATCGTCTTTGGTTCAACAATTAAAGAATATGCTGAATAATGTGGGAGTTTTAATTGGAAAGCTTTATTTAAAGTGTCTTCCCACTGTTCCATTGTTTGACCAGGTAACCCATACATTAGATCGATACTAATATTTTCAAAACCAACTGCTTTAGCGTGCTCTATCGTTTCATAAACATGTTCATTTGAATGAGTTCTACCTAATTTTTTTAATAATTGTTCATCAAAGGATTGAACTCCCATGCTTAATCGATTAACTCCACCACTTTTTAAAGCTTTTAATTTATCAATAGTCAATTCATCAGGATTTGCTTCAGAACTGAATTCAATTACCTTATTTGTTGGCAAGTATTTAGCAATTAAATCTAGTAGACGTTTGATTTGTTCTGCTGATAAAGCAGTTGGCGTTCCTCCACCTAAGAAAATTGTTTCGATGTTATCAAATTTCCCCGGCATCTGTTGAACGACCAATTCCATTTCTTTTCCGACTGCTTCAATATATTCATCGACTGGCTGATTTTTAAAGAATACTTTATTAAAATCACAGTAATTACAAATTTGATGACAGAAAGGAATATGTATATAGACACCGCGCGCCATTTGTTTCCCTTCTTTCCTTAATTTCTAGTGCTAACCTTTATTGTACCCTTAGACTATAAAAATTCAATTTAATCGCACATAAAATAACAAAATACAACATTTAACTGTAGAAAACTATAGTACTTCACTGATTCTAAATGGGTAACTTTTTTAAAAAGTTCATCCTTATTGGTAGTGTAACAGCACTATATAACTTGTCCTAATCAAAAAAGCCCCAATAATTTGCTTATAGGCAAACTTGGGGACATTTCAAATTAAATCGCATATGCAACTTGTTCACTGTGAAGTTTATGTAATAATTCAACTGCGCTTATTGTAGAAAATTTTTCTGAAAAATCTAGTGCTTCATTTTGTGTTTTAAAAGTAAATGAGCCTAATTCTTTTTCAATATTAAATTTATCGTTATCTAATTTTATTAAATATACACGGATTCTAGGACGATATGGTTTTTCAAGATTAATATTATCACTTGCAATTAATGTGCCAAATGTCGGATTTTTCTCATTAATTATTGTGTTAATTACAACCAAATCATCTAGTTCAAACCAACTTGGAATATTGACTACTACGTTACTCATTGTTCATAACTCCTCCCTGTTGTTCTTCACATGAAGCTAAACACCCATAAATATCCATTTTCCAGATATTCACTCACCTTCCACTAATAATATTGTACTATATTTGTTTAGGTTGAGGGAAGGAATTTTTGAAATATTCCACCAATTCAAAATTTCTATTTTAAAAAAACCGCCACATTTTCGTGACGGTTCCATTTTTTACTTTTTATTCGTGTCATCCATTTTCAACACAGCCATGAATGCTTCTTGTGGTACTTCTACAGAACCAACTTGCTTCATACGTTTTTTACCTTCTTTTTGTTTATCAAGAAGTTTACGTTTACGCGAAATGTCACCACCGTAACATTTTGCTAATACGTTTTTACGTATTGCTTTAATTGTTGAACGAGCAATAATTTTTTGACCAACAGCCGCTTGAACTGGGACTTCAAATTGTTGACGTGGGATTAGCTCCTTCAATTTCTCTACGATTACTTTTCCTCGTTCATAAGCAAAGTCACGGTGTACGATAAAGCTTAATGCATCGACTTGTTCACCGTTAAGTAGAATATCCATTTTACTTAACTTAGAAGGCTTGTACCCTGCTAATTCATAATCGAAGGATGCATAACCTTTTGTATTTGATTTTAAATAATCGAAGAAGTCATATACGATTTCCGCTAACGGCATATCATATTGAATGCTTACACGCGTTGAATCAATATAGTCCATACCGATGAAATTACCACGCTTTAATTGACAAAGTTCCATAACAGCACCAACAAAATCGTTTGGTACCATAATTGTCGCTTTTACATAAGGTTCTTCAATGCGATCAATTTTTTGTGGGTCTGGCATCATAGATGGGTTATCGATTTTAATTGATGTTCCATCTGTTAAGAATACTTCATAAATTACGGATGGAGCTGTCGTAATTAAATCAATGTTAAATTCACGTTCAATACGCTCTTGAATGATTTCCATGTGTAATAATCCTAAAAAACCACAACGGAAACCAAAGCCTAATGCTTGTGAAGTTTCTGGTTCATATTGTAATGCTGAGTCATTTAACTCCAATTTTTCTAGTGCCTCACGTAAGTCATTGTAACGTGCTGTATCAATCGGATATAGACCACAATATACCATTGGATTTAATTTACGGTATCCTGGTAACGGTGCTGCAGCAGGATTAGTTGCAGATGTTACTGTGTCCCCTACACGTGTATCTCCTACATTTTTAATAGATGCAGTTAAATAACCAACATCCCCAACAGTTAATTCTGTTTGAGGTACAGCTTTTGGTGTGTGGATACCCACTTCAACAACTTCAAACTCTGCACCTGTTGCCATCATACGAATTGTATCGCCTGGTTTTACAGTACCATTTACAATACGTATAGAAATAATTACACCTTTATAAGGGTCATATAAAGAGTCGAAAATTAGTGCTTGCAATGGTGCATCTGGATCCCCACTTGGCGCAGGAACTTTTTCAACAATTTGTTCTAAAATTTCTTCTATACCGATACCTGCTTTTGCAGAAGCTAAAACTGCTTCTGAAGCGTCTAGCCCAATCACATCTTCTATTTCTTGGCGTACACGTTCAGGATCAGCAGCAGGTAAATCAATTTTATTAATAACAGGTAAAATTTCTAAATCATTATCTAATGCAAGGTAAACATTCGCTAATGTTTGAGCCTCGATTCCTTGAGCAGCATCAACTACTAATATTGCACCTTCACATGCTGCTAATGAACGAGATACTTCATAAGTAAAATCGACGTGTCCTGGTGTGTCGATTAGATGGAATGTATATGTTTCGCCATCTTTTGCTTTGTACTTTAATTGTACGGCATTTAATTTAATTGTAATTCCTCGTTCACGCTCTAAATCCATCGAGTCCAATAATTGAGCTTTCATTTCACGTTGCGTAACCGATTTTGTCTGCTCTAAAATACGGTCAGCTAAAGTAGATTTACCGTGATCGATATGTGCAATTATAGAAAAATTTCGTATGTTTTCTTGGCGTTTTAAACGTTCTTCCCGATTCATGTTATGTCCACTCCCAATCAAATACGCCTCCCGCGCTTATTCTACATACTTGTAGAAATAATGCCTGTAAATACAATCTTAGGCATGCGCTGGAGGCTTTAACCTTTATCAGTATAAATTTTACTAATAAATTATTTTAGAAACTTTCTTGTGAGAAAGTTTTTATTACTATTTTAAAAAAGGCTAAACTAATTTGAATTATAGCAGTGAGACATAACCTTTAGCAATGTTGAGTGAGAAAAAAATTTACAAACAAATAAATACACAGTTATTTTTTAGCTATTTGCTGATTGACGAAAGATTTTGAGATTGCCTGTGCCAAAACAGCAATTGTTCGATATACTTCATCTTCTGTGTTATCAATACCACCAATTTCGATTAAAAGCAGGGATTTAGATAAGTCTTGATTATAAACCCCGTCTACTCCGGCACCTTTCTTTTCGATAATGCCTCTTGATAGATTCGGAACGATTTTATTTAATGTTTGACTCAGAGTATTTGCATAAGAAAGGTTTGACTTATAATTTGGATTTTCCGCACCAATAACAAAGGCTACCTTAGCATACTTCACCTTATTATGCGTAATAGTGGATTTATCAGCACCTGTTGCATCCCTATGAATATCTAATATGAGGTCATAACTATTTTGTTCCAATTCCTTACTAATATAAGGTCGAACTGTTTTGTATGCTGATGCCATTGTCACGCCCTTTTGTTTCATTACTGACATAACATCAACATCAAGAGTCTTTGCATTAAGCCCGTTTAGCCGAAAATAATCTTCCATCACTTGGGACATGGTAAACAAATTTGTTTGATCATCATAAACAGCTACCTTGCCCTTTTCGGTTTTTACAAATGGCTTATAGGTTTCATGAGAATGCGTAAATACAAATAATACATCAAAAGAATCTACTGAAGGGGTAACGTCTGTTTCCGTTTGGGTTTGCTCCTCGGGTGTAATCTCTACAGGTGTGTCTGTTGGAGAAGCTTCTTGTGTACTAACATCCGCTGATGCAAAGACGACTTGCTTTTCTTCAACTTGAGGAGGTTCATATTTTTCGTTGTTTGGAAAAGGCAATAGTCCTGCAATGATGGGTAACATAAAAAAGAAGAATAAAAAAACTGCTAGAACTTGAACTTTTTTTAACATGACATCCTCTCCTTCCACTACATTATGGAGAGAAGAGGATGTTTAGAACTACTTTGATTTTTTAACTTTTTGATCCAACCAACTAAATAAACATTTACTAATTAATAGAGAATATTTAGTAATCCATACGTCTACTTCTTTAGGAGTTACAATCAATCTTTCAGGATGAGATGCAAAAGCTTCTTCAAATAATTGAAGTCGATCATTTGTAGACCATGTAGACCATTCACCAAAAATAGGTTTAATTAAATCTAAATTTACTTGAGCATTTGGGTCTGGAGTCCATGAGCGAACAGACAATTTACCAGAAGGCTTATTTTTTTCCTCAATTCTTGCAGCTATGGATCTAAATACATGGTCAATTGCATCAGCAATAATGACTGTCGCATCAACTACAGTAGGAACACCAATCGCTGTTACAGGTACTCCCATTACTTCCTTTGAAACTTCTGTTCGTTGATTCCCTACCCCTGAACCTGGATGGATACCAGTGTCTGTAATTTGAATCGTTTTACATAACCTTGAGCTACCTCTTGTTGCTAAAGCATCGATTACCAGAACAAGGGATGGTTTTATTTTTTCTGTTAAGGCAAGAATAAAATCACTTGTTTCAAAACCAGTTTGACCAGTTACTCCAGGTGCGTACATAACGAAATGGTCACTAGGATTTTCCGAATGCTCCGTTTGCATCGCATCAATAGCAAATGGCCCAACTGCATCAGGTGTAATTGTCTTATTACCAAGACCTACAACAAGAATTTTACTATCTTGTTTAATTTCAATATCTTTATGGATATCATCTAAATATTTTGTGAAGGCTTTTTCTAATTGTTCAAAACCATTTTGGTCATCTATTGTTAAAGTCGGAACAGAGAGCGTAATATATTTCCCTTCTTTTTTACCAATTTGCTCCTGCCCTATTTTATCTACATTAACTCTAGTTATTTTGACTCGACCTTCGTTAAATTCCTCAATATTGACACCGCTCGATTGTTGTAATCTTTCCTTCTGTTGCTTGGTCTGATGCTCAACTACCTCTTTAGATTCATCAATTAAATCGGTTCTGCTCCAGTTAACTTCTATCATTATTAATCACCTCATAAATATGTTGGTCAAACTGTCAAGTAAATATTCTTTGCATTTATGTATTGCAATTATTCTCATGGTTTGGTAGAATGATTTTTGTTGTATTGACAAACGCAATAGTTGAGAAGATACTCATCTCGTACCTTATTTAGGAGGTGAAAGATATGCCAAACATTAAATCTGCAATTAAACGTGTTAAAGTTGCTGAAAAAGCAAACGTTGCTAACTCTCAAGCAAAATCTGCAATGCGTACTACAGTGAAAAAAGCTGAACAAGCTATCGCTACAGGCGCTGATAACGCTAAAGAATTAGTTGTAGCAGCTTCTAAAGCTCTTGACACAGCAGCTTCTAAAGGTCTTATCCACAAAAATGCAGCTGCTCGTAAAAAATCACGTCTAGCTAAAAAAGCTAACTAATGAAACTGCGAAGATCAATTCTCTTATGGGAATTGATCTTTTTTCATTTGGCAATTTCTCCAAAATCCATCATAAGAAACAAAAAACCACCCTCTTAAGGATGGTCTTTTTCATTGGTCTTTATAGAGCTCTTAATAAAAACATTTCTAATAATCGCTCTCGATTTCCCCCAGTAGATTTTAATTTCAAATCGATTTCAGCTAAATTATGTAACGCTTTTAGTAATCTTTCTTCACTTGGTCGATTACGATTTTCCAACATCAACTTTACACGGTAAGGATGTATTTTTAATTGTTTTGAAATTTGAGTTGGGTGATAGCCCTTTTTTTGCAAGTAATAAACATTGTTCATTGTACGAATATTAGATGAAAGAAGACCAACAAGCATAATAGGCTCTTCCTTTTGGCGAAGTAAATCATGATAAATCTGTACAGCCTCTGCATTTTGACGGGACAAATAAGCATTTAACATTTTAAAAGCATCATGCTCCAACGTTTTGGCAACAAGATTTTCTACAATATCTACTGTAATATAACTCTCTTCTCCTAAATACAAACATATTTTTTCAATTTCAGTCTGTAATTGAAGCATATTTGCTCCAACCATTTCTACCAATTTATCAACTGCTTCGTCATAAATATTTTTATTAAAGCGACTTACTTCTGTTCGAATCCAAACTGCCAAATCGTTTTCTTTCGGTGTTTCTGCATGAAGCATCACACTTTTTTCTTTCATTAATTTTGTTATTTTCTTCCGTTCATCTAATTTTTCATAAGGAGCAATCAGAATTGTTATTGAAAAATCAGATGGGTGGTTTAACCAGTTTTCAAGCCGTTTTAAATCATGTTCTATCTTCTCTTTACCTTTTTCAGCTGCTTTTAAAAATGAAGCATTTTTAGCAATCACAAGTTTTCTTTCTGAGAAAAAAGGAAATGTATCAGCTTCATCCATCATCAAATCAACAGGAGACTCTTCTAAATCAAAAATGGATGTTTCAACTTCTTCTGTAGTACTTAAAGCATTCTTTATACGTTTTACAGTTTCATCTACAAAATAGGATTCCTCACCATAGATGCAATAAACAGGAGCGATTTGTCCATTATTAATATCTTTCCATACTTTTGTAAACATTTTGTGCACTCCTTATTGTTATACTAATATTAGTATACATGTTTTTTTATTTTTGGTCGTAGGTATGTATAAATTGTGTCAACAATACAAAAGGTAGTTAATAGAATTTGGCAGATTCTATATAGATTTTTACTATGTATTGACTTATAATTACTTTGAGTAGGAGGGATAGGTATGGCTTCACATAATGAAAACGTTGTAACACACAATCCTTTTGAAGGTAAAAATGGCGCTTCAATGCGTAACCAAGCAACAGATGCTGCAGTAGGATTTGGTGTTTCTTTCGTATTCTTCGCACTTATGTTTATTATTGCAACAATTATTGATGTAGCATCTTAATGCTATTAGGAAAAAGGACTTCTCTTTTCGAGATGTCCTTTTTTCTCTTATTTAGGATAACTGATATCCATTTGGTTATCCTTAACTGATACTTCGATAGTTCCTACTTCACCGGTTGTTAGTATATTCAAATTTAGCTTTTGAAATCTTTCTACTACTTCATTATGAGGATGTCCGTAACGATTATTTTCACCTGCACTGAAGATTGTTAAATTAGGTTTTAAATTCGAAACAAATTCTTCACTACTTGATGTTTTACTGCCATGATGTCCTGCTTTTAATAGCTGAATATCTTTTAAATAAGGGTACAGTCGTAACATCACTTCTTCCCCCTCTTTCTCAAGGTCACCTGTAAATAAACCTCGAAATGCCCCGCTTGTAATTAAAAGCACAAGAGAATCATTATTCCCTTCATAATTAGTCTCTACTGGCCATAGATAACTAAATGAAATCTCATCAATTTTCCAAGAGTTGGATGCCATTTGTTCTTTAACCGGAACCTTTTGATTTTTAGCTTCTGCTAATAAGTCCTTCATCACGTCTTTATGATAAGAATTAGGACTAATGTGTATCTCTCCTATTCTAATCTCTTCTAAAACCTCCTCTGCACCTTCAACATGGTCTGCATCCGCATGGGTAATAATTAACTTATCTATTTTTGTTATTCCCTTCCCTTTTAAATAGGGTACTACGACTTGTCTCCCCACTTCATATGGGCGATTATTTACTTTCCAAGCATCTTGATCAAATCTTAATAATCCACCAGTATCAATCATGTAAACGGCCTTTCTCCGTGGCAATTCCACAAGAATACAATCCCCTTGTCCAACATTAATAAAAGTTATTTTCAAATCGCTAAATAGCTTTCCTGAGAAATGGAGTATTACTAGCGGTATACACAATAGCAAAATAGTTTTAATTAATTTTGATTCGTTCTCTAGCATATAAAAAATGATAAAAATTGATAGATATGCCACAATCATTAATACAACTGTTGGTTTCCCTGGGTTCCACATTTGATAGGGAAGGCTTTGTAAGAAATTAATGATATTAGTTAATAACTCCCGAATAGGTTCATATAATGTGAATAATAAATTAGACAATAACCTTGGAGCAAATGATGCGACTAATAAAAGTATATTAATAGGTAAAATAACAAAACTAAATAGAGGTACAAAGAGAATATTAACAAAAAAGGATGAGATACTTATCTCATAAAAGTGGAAAAGTAAAAGAGGATAAACGAGTAACTGACATACAAAAGTAATGAAAAAAGACTGTACAAGCCAAGAAGAAAATCGTTGAAGAATTTTTCCTGAATAAATTAAACTTGCTGTCGCTAAATAAGACAGTTGAAATCCTATCTGGAAAATAGACCATGGCTCAATAAATACAAATAGAATAAACGTTATCGATAATGCATCATCCACTGATAAACGCCATTTTAAACGGCTTATGAGTAGTAGCTCGACTACAGTTACTGCCCGCCAAACGGAAGGGGCACCACCGGCAAGTATGCCGTATATCGGAAGGATAACTAGAAGAATCAACGTTGCGAATTCTCTTCTTATTCTTAAACGTATTAATCCTTGAAAAAATATGAGTGTTACAATAGCAACATGTAGCCCAGAAATCGCAAATAAATGGGTGATCCCAAGCTTTTGGTAAGCTCTAGTCATCTCATCATCAACTTGTTCTTGTAACCCTATGAGCAAGGCTTGTGCTTCGCCTATAAGGGATTCAGGAAATGCTTGTTCTATATGCATTTTTAGTTTAAAACGTTGTTGATTTATTTTCTGAGCGATGGATTTTTTTGTACCAACATAAGACCATTTTGATATTTCTAGAGTCCCGATAGCACCCTTACTTTTTAAATATTTTTTCATATTAAAAGCATATTGATGTGCTTGTCTATTTGGCTCTACAAGTTCACCAGAGACTATAAATTGTTCTCCAGCTAATGAAATATGTTTATATTGTTCTATTTCGTTTTCAGAGGTAAAAGTATACACTACATAAATCTTTCTACCTTGTGAGTCTTCCATAAAACCGCGCAATTTATTACCACTAAATTTATATTCATGTGTCCAAGTTAGATTTTCCGGCAAAGGTAGTGGCATTTCTAATTTCCTTACCTCATCTGAAACATAATAATAGAATACGAAACAAGTGATGAAAACACCGATTATATGTGCAAAATGCAATCTCTTATAGATGAGAAATAAAACTAGAAGAATTAGTATAAACAAAAGCCTCACCGATTCGAAGGCTGCTATTATGGCAACTAGAATTGATAAGGCATAGTAAATCCATTTACATTTGAACGATATCAAATAACGATTTCACCTTCTCTTCAAAAGGTTTTAATTCTACTTCTGATGCACCAAGACTCCGAAGTTTCGTTAGCATCTCAATAGCTAAATCTAACTTTTCATCCTTTAAAAAATCGATTTTTGACTCTTCAAAAGGAATTTGAACGACATTTACTTTTGCTTTTTCAAATAGTTCCATAGCATATGGACTATTTTTGTAATCGTTGGCATAGTAAACATTTTTAATTCCTGCTTGAATGATGGTCTTTGTACAATGTAGACATGGAAAATGTGTAACATAAATATCAGCACCATTCGATGATGTTCCATATTTTGCACATTGTAATAATGCGTTCGTTTCTGCATGTATAGTACGAACACAATGATTATCTACGACATAACACCCTTTTTCAATGCAATGTTCATCGCCTGAAATCGACCCGTTGTAGCCGCCACCAATAATTCTTTTATCTCGAACTATCGTTGCCCCAACAGCAAGTCTTGTACAAGTGCTTCGTAAAGCTAATAAATGACTTTGTGCCATAAAAAACTGATCCCAAGTAATTCGCTCCATATGACTACCTCCAAACTCTATTACATTTAGTTTAGATGTAAAAAAAGAATCATGCAATGTCATATCTACTTAATATCTATTAATTCTTTTAATTTTTCGAAGGTTTTGTCACCAATACCAGAGACATTTGTCAAATCTTCAATATTTTTAAATGAACCAGTTTCTTCTCTGTAAGCTATTATCGCTTGAGCTTTAGATGGTCCGATGCCAGGAAGAGTTGTAAGTTGTGATTCATCTGCTGTATTAATATTTATTTTCCCGGCCGAATTTTTTGATGCTTGTCCGCTCGTAACAGTTTGTTCTATTGGAAGATCTGCTAGTTCTTCTCCCTTTTTAGGTATATAGATGACCATTTCATCTTGAAGTTTTTGTGCATGATTTACTAGGTTTGTTTCTGCTTCATTTGTATATCCACCAGCAAGTTGGATTGCATCAATTACTCGATCTTCCGTTGTTAACTCGTATACACCAGGAGAAACTACTTCACCTTTCACATCAACCATAATATTCAAAATAGTAGGCTGTTCATCGATTTTATTGTCAGTATTAAATTGTTCGCTTTGTTGTTGTGGAATTGTTGTTATACTTTCAAAGGATTCTTCCTTTGAGTCTTGTTGAAGGTAATAAAAAAGGATAAGGATTAAAACAAAGCCGGGGAATAGCAGTGTTTTAGTATATTTTTGCAAAAGATGCTTAAACATAAAAACACCTCACAACAGAAGGTGTCATATGGAGTATACAAATAATATACATAATTTCCCTTCTGTTGAAAAGGTGTTTTTTTATTTAATTGCACGTATAAAGATTCGTTCACTTTCATCTGTTGGATTTTCATTATGCCAATCAGCTGTAATTTCAACTTTAGAAAAGCCAATATTCGTCAACCATTCAACATATGTCTCTAATGGAAAAGTTCTTTGAAAATGTTCTTCGTCAAACCGTTCAAAAAGTTCTGTCGTTTCATCTTTTACAAAGAAAGTCATCTGATGATAAACCGAATGTTCATAATCAGCAGGTTCAGTATACCAAATATAAGTAATATTTCCATCATCATAAGTAAAAGGACTATCCATGAAAATTTCATCCATCTTATAAAGGGAATGCACATCAAAAAATAATTGTCCACCATCCCGTAAAATGGTATAGATTCTTTTCAATGTTTCTACTACCGAACTTTCCTCATGTAAATAGTTAATTGAATCAATCGGTATCGTAACAACATCTATTTCTGAAAAACCTTCAATTTGGTCCATCGACATTGCAAACAGAGGTATTGAAACCCCTACCTCTTGAAAGCGATCATTTGCAACAGCCAACATTTCCTCAGATAAATCAATGCCTGTTACATCATATCCAGCTTGATGAAATTGTAAGGTAAGAGTACCTGTACCACAGCCCACATCTATTAAAGTCGGGTAGTCATTACTTGGTGCATATTTCATAACCCAATTGACATATTCATCGTAAGGTATATCTTGCATTAGCTCATCATAAATATGAGCGAATCGTTGATAACTACTTTGTGACATAATTATTGAATATCCAATTGAGGAGCATCTCCCCAAAGTCTTTCTAAATTGTAAAATGCTCGTTCATCTTTATGGAAGATGTGTACAACTATATCTCCAAGATCGACTAAAATCCAACGAGCTGAATCAAATCCTTCCACTCGTTTAATGCTATAACCATTTTCTTCAGCTTTTTCTTGAACTTCTCTTGCAATAGCTTGAAGTTGACGGTCTGAATTACCGTGACAAATAATGAAATAATCTGCTAATAAGGAGATATTTTGCATATTTAGGACAACAATATCTTCCCCATGTTTATCGTCTATTGCTTTATAAGCTATTTGTAATAAGTTTTCTGACATTCTTCACTGTTCCTCTCTTTTATGCGTTCATCATTTCAAATTTTTAGGAAATGATGTCGTTAAAGCATTCAACTGATACTGGAAAAATTGGTTGCTTTGTTTGCACTAAAAATGTTAATGAGTGACTAACACAAGCTTCCAAAGCTAAATCTAAATTATCCTTTGCAATTTGGCGCAAATTCTCAACACCTGGAAATTTACGATTTGGTTCAATCATATCTGCAATGTAAATAATTTTTTCCAACTTTGACATTCCAGCTCTACCTGTTGTATGGAAACGAATCGCATTCAAAATATCTTCGTTAGTAATATTAAATTCATGTTGCGCTATCCATGCTCCTACAGGGCCATGCAAAATTTCTGAACCCCATTCGAGGAGTCTAGAATCAAGTCCATTCGTTTGAACTATCTCACGCATCCAATCTTCATCTGCGTATTTTGCAATATCATGTAAAATGGCTGCAGTTTCAGCTTTTTTTTCATCTTCACCGTATTGTTTTGCTAAAGATATAGCTGTTTCCATTACACCAATAGTATGAATATATCTTTTTTCAGGCATACGTGTTTTCACGATAGCTAAATAATCATCTCGCTCCATACAAACCTTCCTCTCGAATATATTCTTGAACACCTTCTGGCAACAAAAATTTTAACGTTCCACCATTTTTTAACCGTTTCCGAATTAACGTGGAAGATAAATTCAGCTCTGGAGCCTCTACCATCGTGATGTCATAGGAAGTTGTAGATTTCGTACCAGGTCGCTTTAAACCTACAAACTTAACAATTTGAACTAATTCATCGATATTGTGCCAAGTATGGAGGGAGTCGATCATATCGCCGCCAATAATAAAATAAAACTGAACATCCGGCTCTCTTCTACATAATTCAACCATTGTTTGATATGTATAAGAAATGCCTCCCATTTCTAACTCAATTGTTTCCATTTTAAAATGTTCATACGGTTCGATTGCAATTTCAACCATACGCAATCGGTTTTCCATAGAGGCATCCTCAATCATCTGCTTATGTGGAGCAATAGCATTTGGCATAAAACGGACTTCATCTAGTTGCAAAGCATCGTACGCCTCATTTGCCATTATTAAATGTCCAATATGAGGAGGATTAAATGTTCCTCCCAAAATGCCAACTTTTTTCATCCGATAATACACCTTACTTTTGGCTCGGTTTTGGTAATACAATTTTTTTATTATTTCGTGATTCCTTATAAAGCACAACAGTTAAACCAATTAATTGAACTAACTCAGCACCTGTTCCTGCTGCAAGAGCTTCTGCAACATCATCTTTTTCTTCTTCACAATTGTCTAGAATACGTACTTTTATTAACTCGCGAGCTTCCAATGCATCACGTAATTGACAGAGCATTTGATCATTTACCCCACCTTTTCCAACTTGAAAAATTGGTGTTAAATGATGAGCCTCAGCTCGTAAAAATCTTTTTTGTTTGCCAGTTAGCAATTTTAGTTCCTCCTAAATTTAACAGGTTGTTACCTGTAATTCATCTATTAATTTTTTCGTTGTATGTTCTGTGTTAGGGTATTGTCCTAACCAATGATTAAAGGCAATCGCTCCTTGATGAACGAACATCCCTAGCCCAGTTACAACAATTGCATCTTTCTTTTGAGCTTCCAATAAAAATGGCGTCATTAAAGGATTATACACAATATCAGCCACAATTGTCCCTTGTTGTAATTTTTCTAAAGAAAGTGGTAGGCTAAATTCACCATTTGCTAAGCCAGCAGAAGTACATTGAATTATAATACCAAACTCGTCTAATCTTTGTTCTGCATCAGCTAATGATAATGCTTGTCCTTCACCTAGTTCATGAATGATTTCTTCAGCCTTTGCAACGGTACGATTTGTTATGGCAAGATTGCGATAACCATAATATTGAAGAGCAAACGCAATCCCTCTTGCAGCCCCACCAGCTCCAATTAACAGTACTGGTTTTTCCTTTTGACCATCCCCAACTGCTTCTTCAAGAGAATGAACAAAACCTGAACCATCTGTATTGTAGCCCTTTAATTTCCCATCAGCAGTACGAACAACTGTATTAACAGCCCCCATTTTTTCCGCCATTTCGTCCAGTTCATCTAGAAATGGAATAATCGCCTGTTTATGAGGAATCGTCACGTTCCAACCACTTGCTCCTAAAGTTTTTAAAGAAGCGATTGCATGTTCTAATTGCTCACTCTTTACATGAATTGGAATATAGGTTGCATCAATATTCAGTTCATCAAACCAACCATTATGCATGGCTGGTGATTTCGAATGCGCTATTGGATCCCCAATAACAGCAAACCATCTCTTCATAATCATCAAACCCCTTTATATAGAAATGCGGAGCGCGTTCGTTCAGCCGTGAAAGAAACTGGCCGACAAAACGCCACATCCTGTGTCATTGTCGGCACTCGTACATCCTTGTACTTCGGAGACTTCTGACAAGTGTGCTTGCACACGTAGGAAGAAGTTGAAGTTTCCGAACGGCTAACGCGCGGAGCTAGACATCTCCGAAATGCGGAGAACGCTTGCCCAGCTCTGACAACAACTGGAGGAATCGACAAAAGGGCGCTTTTTGCCCTTGAAGGCGATTCTGAAGTTGTCGAAGAGCTAGCGTTCGCAGCTAGACATCTCCGAAATGCGGAAGCGGCTCGTTTAGGCTCGACACGCGCTGGAAACTTCGACAAGAAGGCGCTTTTTGCCTTCGTAGGAGAAGTTGAAGCGTCGCGAGAGCCTAGCCGCTGTAGCTAGACAATCCGAAATGCGGAGCGCGTTCGTTCAGCCGTGAAAGAAACTGGCCGACAAAACGCCACATCCTGTGTCATTGTCGGCACTCGTACATCCTTGTACTTCGGAGACTTCTGACAAGTGTGCTTGCATCTGTCGCTACGCTTTCGATGCAGATAAATCGCACACGTAGGAAGAAGTTGAAGTTTCCAAGGAGCTAGTAGCTGTAACTGTACACTCAGAAATGTAGTAGCGGCTCGTGCACTCCGAAAGAACAGTTCAAATTACCCCATTATATTAACGAAGGACGAATAAACACTTCTACCCCTTTTGGAGCATGGGCTGCAACGACTACATTCGGATGTTGAACCGTAATCCAGCCAAGTCCCGAAATAACAACATCCGTTTTTCCATCCTTCACTGCAAATTCATGACGAACAAGCTCAGGTAGTTGATCAATATACTTTTCAGATGGTGGTGACAGTAATACACCTTTATGTTCTTCATATAAGGCATCGGCTTTTTCAAGTTTTGTCCGATGAATTGGTAAATCATTTGCGACATAAACTGTAAAAGCAGAACGTTCGCCTTTAATGAAATCAAATCTTGCAAGTGCGCCGATATATAAAGTTTGACCTGCGTTTTGTTGATAAACTTTTGGTTTGATTTCTTTTTTCGGTGTAATGTATTTTAATTCACTATTATCTATATGATGTGCCATTTGGTGATGATTAATTATACCAGGTGTGTCAAATAGTGAAGCGCCATCATCTAATGGAATTTCAATCATATCAAGAGTAGTACCAGGGAAATGAGATGTCGTAATTACATTTCCTTCTCCAGTTGCATGTTTAATAATTCGGTTAATGAACGTTGATTTACCTACATTTGTACAACCAACAACAAATACATTTTTACCTTCACGATAATTTTCAATGGCATCAACAACTTCTCTCATACCCATTCCTTTGTGAGCACTTACTAACATAACATCAATAGGTTGTAGTCCTAAATTTTTTGCTTCACGTTTTAGCCAATTGATTACCTTCTTTGGTTTTACCGACTTTGGTAATAAGTCTGCTTTATTCGCAACAAGTAAAACTGGATTTTTTCCAACGAATCGATGCAAACCAGGCAACCAACTACCGTTAAAGTCAAATATATCTACAATTTTTACGATTAAGCCATTTTGCTCACCTAGTCCATTTAAAATTCGTAGAAAATCATCATCCGTTAAACTTACTGGTTGAATTTCATTATAATTTTTCAAACGGAAACAACGTTGGCATATTACTGTTTCTTTCTCAAGAGAAGAAGCCGGAGCATAGCCAACTTCTTTCGGATTTTCTGTTTGAATTACTGCTCCACAGCCAATACAATTTGGCATTTCATTCATTTTTGTTCCTCCCAAGTCTTAATTCCTTTACGCTTTAACATATTAAATACTCGACGTTCTACAAAACGATTAAAAAGCGTAACAAAACCATCCGACTCTGCAACAGGTCGGACTAAGAAAGTATATAAGTTTAAACGATTGGCACCCATAATATCCGTTAACAATTGATCTCCCACCATGGCAACCTCATTTGTTTTTAAACGGATCTCTTTTAATGCTGCATAATAGGCATTTCCCAATGGTTTTCTCGCACGGTAAATAAAAGGAATACCTAATGGTTCTGCAAACCTTTTAACACGTTCCTCATTGTTATTTGATGCAATAATTACTCGAATGCCAGCTTCCTGTAATATGCCTAGCCATTCTGCAATTTCTTCTGTTGCATCAGGTCTGTCCCATTCAATGAGCGTATTATCTAAGTCTGTAATAATTCCACGTATTCCTAGTTTTTCAAGTTTTTCTGGTGTAATTTCAAAAACAGTATTTACATATTCATTCGGCAATAGAAAATTATACAACACTTTAACCCCTTAATTAAATTTTTTCACAATACTGACTTAAAAAGCTTTGAAAGTTTTATTAATCAGTAGTTCGTTTAAATACGTTTCAATGAGGAAAATAATGCCCTCAAATCATAAATTTGGTTAACTTTTATTTTTCGATTATATCATAATTGCTATTCGTTCACCCATTTTCACTTCATTGCCATGTTGGATGTTTTCTGTGAAGGATATCGTATTCTCCTCAAAAAACATGACTACCGTTGAACCAAAAGCAAAATAACCAATTTCTTCGCCTTTTTTCCACTGCTTAGACGTATTCGTTAATTTGATACTATTTACAAACATTGCTCCTACTTTTACTAAAGTAAAATTTTTATTATTTTGGTATTGTAACTCACTAATCATACGATAGTTATGGCTTAATGGTGTTTTTCCATATGTTAACCCCATTTTGTTGACTGGGTATGACTTGTTCCCTAAAACATATTGACGAATAACGGCAGCATCTAAAGGGCTATGAATGCGATGATAATTTGCTGGGCTTAAATAAAAGACAATATAACTACCGTTTATATATTTCTTAGCCAATTCTTCCTTACCAAACAGATCCGTTAATGTGTATGGTTTCTCTTTTACAGTAAAAACCGCATTTTCACGGATTGTACCAAAGGATTCAATTTTCGCATCAACCGGACTTACAAACGTTTTATCGTTAGCATCTATAGGTCTAGCATCAGTTTTTAGTTGTCTGGTGAAAAAATCTTGTAAACTTGTAAAACTGTTTATTTCCTTTGAAACTTCTTCAAGTTGTATTTCGTATACTTTACTATACTCTCGAATAAGCTTCTTACTAAATGAAGAGGTTACGAGTCGTTTTAACAAAAAGGAGCTATATTTTCCATTTGTTAATTCGATTAATCGTTGATATATTTTTTCTTTCATTGGTACCTCCAAGTTCTATAGAACCAAATATCCAAATAATTTAAAAGAATATAACATTTATAGGATATTTTGATTTACTTACAATTTATTATTTTTCGAAGTATAATATAAAAATACTAAGAGCGTAAAGGAGTGTTCCCCCATGTTTCTTATTCATATGGTGGATTCCACGATTAAAAAAGTAAAATCGAACGCTGCTAATTTAATTACCATTTGTAATTTGTCATTTGGTGGTGCCTCTATTTTGGCCACATTAAATGAATCTTATAGTTATAGCGTATTATTTATTTTTGTTGCGGCTTTTCTGGACCGTTATGACGGGAAAGTAGCACGAAAATTTAATCTAGAATCAGAATTAGGAAAACAATTAGACTCTATGGGTGATATTATATCATTTGGGGTTGCACCCGCCCTACTAATGTATGAAAATATCATGACGGATTTTGGTATGGTTGGAATGATTTTAACGATTTTGTACATTGCTTGTGGAGCTTTTCGTTTAGCACGATTTAATATAATGGATACTAAAGGATATTTCATTGGCTTACCAATTACTGTAGCCGGTACTTTCCTAACATTTTCTTACTTCTTCACAAAACTCGTAGAACCCCAAAGTTATTTATTTTTATTCCCAATCCTATCAATTTTAATGATTAGCACATTTAAATTAAAAAAAGTGTAAATTCGATCGATGCATCATCTATACGTATGCATCGGTCATTTTTTTACTATAAAATATTAATCATTTTCTATAAGAGTTTATCATATAATGTCGAAAAAGGCAGAAAGGATGACGTAATTTGAGCGGTATTTTTGCGTCACTCATGCAGCTCTGGCTCGATATTCCATCATTTTTAGGCTACTTAAAGGGGCAGGCATTTCATCGTCCTTTCACAAAAGAAGAAGAAGCAAAATGTATCGAACGATTTATGGCAGGAGACGAACAAGCGCGGCTTGATTTGATTGAACGAAATATGAGATTGGTCGCCCATGTCGTTAAAAAATTCCATCCACAACACGAACAATTAGATGATTATATATCAATTGGTACAATTGGATTAATGAAAGCAGTTAGCAGTTATACACCAGATAAAAAAACAAGACTTGCAACGTATGCTGCACGATGTATTGAAAACGAAATACTGATGCATTTAAGAGCACAAAAGAAAGTTCAAAAAGATGTATCGCTATTCGAACCAATTGGAGTGGATAAAGAAGGACAATCATTGCAAATTCGAGACCTGTTGCAACTTGATGAACAACCAGCAATCGATAAAATTGAACAAAAAGAGAGTTTCGAACAACTTTATGAATATTTAGGAACACTTGAACCACGGGAATTAGAAATAATTGTCTATCGCTATGGATTAAATAATAATGAACCATTAACGCAAAAAGAGATCGCTAAAAAATTGAAGATTTCTCGTAGTTATGTTTCACGTATTGAAAAAAGAGCACTTGTTAAACTGTATCAACAATTCAAACATAACCAGGCTGAACGTGAAAATAAAAAAAATGAAAATGAATTACGTTTCTCAAAGATTGATTAAATCCTTGGTAAAACTGAAAAAATAAAAGCTCATTTAATCTGTTTTGCAGGTTAAATGAGCTTTTTGATTAATGATTTGTTGATTGGCTATTTGCACCGAAGTAAATAAGAATTCCTAGAAGTGCTGTAATTGCTACTGACCCACCCATTAATAATAACATTGCGTAGACCTCCTTATTGTCTTTTTTACCTGCTTTTAATTACCATTCTATCTTACTTGCATTTTTTCAATTTCTCAAGTGCGTTTGTAAATATGCATAAGCTTATAATTTTTCGATTGTTTTTAAAACAATTTCTGTAGAATGTTTTGCTGCAATTGGTAAAAATTCATCGAAACTGATATTTGACTCTTTTCCAGCTATATCAGATAACGCACGAATTACAACAAATGGTGTATTAAATTGATAGCATACTTGCGCTACTGCAGCAGCTTCCATTTCAACAGCTTTCATTTGTGGGAAATAAGATCTTACTTTCTCAACTCGTTCTGGATCATTCATAAATGAATCTCCTGAACAAACTAATCCAACACCAACTTGATGCTCTCCAATTTCTTTTACAGCTTCTTGAGCCATTTTCATTAGTGTTTCATCGGATTTAAAAGCTGGAGGCATTTGTGGGACTTGCCCCATTTCATAATCAAAAATCGTTACATCAACATCGTGATGACGTACTTCATCAGATATAACAATTGCTCCTACATCCAAGCTAGGATCATACCCACCAGCAGAGCCAGTATTAATTACAACATCAGGTTTGTATTCGTGTAATAAAATTGTTGTTGACATTGCTGCATTGACTTTACCAATACCGCTTTTTAATAAAATAACTTCTTTATTTTGATATGTACCTATCGTATATTCACTATTAGCAATTGTCGTTACTTCTGGATTTTCTATTGCTTTGCGTAATAGTTCTACTTCTTCTTCCATTGCTCCAATTACTGCGATTTTCATAATTTCCTCCATTCTGCATCAACTTAACGATATATATTTTTCCACATTACGTCAATATTATTAATAGGAATTTGCTAGTTGATTTAGTTTTTCTACTTTTATAGGTTTCCATCCCTCATTTTCAATCCATTCAATATGAATACGATATTTATAAGCACGATTAGAATCATTTGAGGAAATAACTGCAACAGAGGAATTTGGATTCCCATTATTTTTTATTGACCAATAAATAACCTCATCTTCACTAAGTCCTACAACATTGCGGAATGTTTCCTTTTTCTCTTCGTAATCAATATGTCCTTCTTCATAAGCAGATACATGTTCACCTGTTTGTTTTGTCGGCGTAACTTGCCAGCTTGGGTTGACGATTACCTCGTCCACAATTGGATCATTTGATGGTTGAACAATTTGCTCACTTGCACTTACTACATACACATTTTCATTTTCATCAGACATATTTTCTGTTGAATAGTCATTGTTTGTTGGCTCATCATCTTCTGATTTATCAGTAACAACTTCCTTGGAGTCATCATTTTTTTTACTTTCAGTCACCTGATTTGTTTCTTTTACATTTTGTTTTTTGTCATCCCCCGTAAAAATACTTACCAAGTTCAGCACAATCAAAATCGAAACGATAGCGATAAGTACATTTAGAAGGCGATCCATCTTTTTACGTGGCTTTTTAGCTTTATAACGTTGTCTTTTTTCATGACGTGTAGAATTTTCAGACTTACCATTATTCATTAGATTGAAACCTCCTTCACATCTTAAATATACTATATTTTATCAATAATCGACCTATCATTTCCATTGTAAGCCCTGCATTTAATATAACTGTTACAAAATTGAAAAAGTCGACAAAATCAAATTGTTGATTTGTCGACTATAAATTAAATGGCTATGTATGAAAAGTTAGCCAAATCAATTATGAAATTATTTTGCAGCGCTAATTGAAACGATGCGAACTTCCATATCTCCACCTGGAGTTGTTAATTTTACGATATCATCTACTTTACGTCCTAATAATGCTTTTGCAATTGGTGAGTCATTTGAGATTCGGCCTTCGAAAGGATCTGCTTCAGCTGAACCAACAATTGTATATTCTTCTTCCTCACCATCAGGTAACTCGATAAATGTAACTGTTTTCCCTAAAGTGACGATATCGCTTGTACCTGCAGTTTCTTCTATAATGATTGCATTACGCAACATTGATTCAATAGCAGAAATACGACCTTCAACGAAGCCTTGTTCTTCTTTTGCTGAATCGTATTCAGAGTTCTCTGATAGGTCTCCAAAACTACGAGCTATTTTAATACGCTCTACTACTTCTTTTCGTTTAACTGTTTTAAGGTACTCTAATTCCTCTTCTAATTTTTGTTTTCCTGCTAATGTCATTGGGTACTGTTTTTCATTTGACAAGACAATCACTCCTTAAATACTCGCAATAAATTTATACGAAACAATACTATACACCTTATTTCGAAAAACGCAATCGTTTTCATTTTTGCGTTTATCAAAGGGTAGAATTTGTTTCATTTGTTTCATTCGGTTTTTAATATTGCTCCAACAGTATATACTTCGTTGAACAATATTAAAAAATCTAATAATAAAACCCGGTTAGTAGTTAAGCATATGAGACACTTACTTCAAATAGAAGCAATATTGTCAACTTAACTAGTAACCGAATTTTACATTTCACATATTAAATATCAATTAGTAATTGTAATTAATACCAACTGTAACACATCATATTACACATTGGTCATAGTTTCAAGAATTGTTTTAATTTTTGTAACCATTAAATCGATTGCGACTTCATTTTCTCCACCTTCTGGGATAATAACGTCAGCATATCTCTTTGTTGGCTCAATAAATAAATTATGCATTGGACGGACAGCAGTCAAATATTGTTCTATAACAGAATCAATTGTTCTACCACGTTCCTTAATATCCCGCTCTATACGACGAATTATACGTAAATCCGCATCGGTATCAACAAAGAGTTTAATATCCATTAATTCTCGTAAACGACTATCTTCTAAAACGAGAATACCTTCTAATATAATTACATCTTTTGGTTCAACATGGATAACTTCCTCTGCACGAGTATGATTAACATAATCATATACCGGCTTTTCGATAGCTTGACGATTCAATAAGCGATTCAAGTGCTCGATTAGTAAATCATTATCGAAGGCTAATGGGTGGTCATAATTTGTTTTTAAACGCTCTTCAAATGTTAGATGACTTTGATTTTTATAATAGAAATCTTGTTCAATGACAACAACAGAATGCTCTCTGAAAACATCATAAATGGCATGGGTTACACTCGTTTTACCCGAGCATGAGCCTCCTGCAATCCCTATTACTAGAGGACGCTTCTTTGACATTTATTTATTCTCCTTCCGCATCATGTTGAACTTGAACAACGGACGATCTACTTTAAACTTCACAATTTGTAATGGATGATTTGCTACTTCAATTTCTTGACCCTCTTCATCCCAAATTTGACCAACTTCCATTTTGAATGAATCAATTTCAGGACCGAAAAATTCAATTGTGTCCCCCGGTTTGAAGTAATTTCGTTGTTGTAATGTCACCATGTTAGTTTCTTCATCATAATCAAGGACTAGTCCTGCAAAATCCCATTTCATTTTTGGTGCATGGAATCCAAACATTTGTTGTTTATAACTTGGTTCACCTTCAAAGAAAGCCGATGCAGTTGCACGATTCGCACAACGATCAAGTTCCTCTAACCATTCTTTTTTGATTTTAAAGTTTTCTGGGTCTGCACAATATGCATCAATCACTTTACGGTATACAGAAATAACTGTTGCCACATAGTGAATAGATTTCATACGACCTTCAACTTTTAATGAATCTATACCTAACTCAATCATGTGAGGAATAGATTCGATTAATTTTAAATCTTTAGGACTCATCGCAAATGGCGCGTCACCTTCATTGAATAACGCTTTTTCTTCTCCATCTACATTTTCATAAAGATCATAGTCCCAACGACAACTTTGACAACATCCACCACGGTTGGAGTCACGAGCAGTCATATGGTTTGATAATACACAACGTCCAGAATACGCAATACACATTGCTCCGTGAACAAATGCTTCAATTTCTATATCCACTTCTTCTTTCATTTTCAGCATTTCTTCTGCACCGACTTCACGTGCTAAAACGACACGATGCAAACCTTCTTGCTTCCAATACTTTACTGCTTTCCAGTTAGATAAAGATTGCTGAGTAGAAAGGTGGATTTCGAGATTAGGTGCTACACGACGACAAGTTTCGATAATTAATGGATCGGCAACAATGATACCTTTAACTCCAGCACCTTCGATGGCTTGTAAGTATTCTTCAAGACCATCCATATTTTCATTATGAGCGAAAATATTTGTTGTAACATAAATTACGGCACCGTATTTATTTGCAAATTCGACACCTTCACGCATTTCTTCAATTGAGAAGTTGTCCGCATTTGAACGCAAGCCGAATTCTTGACCACCAATAAAAACTGCATCTGCCCCATAATGTACTGCAACTTTTAACTTTTCTAAACTTCCAGCTGGTGCTAATAGCTCAGGCTTTTTTGTGATAACAGTTTTTCCATTAACAACTTCACGTATATTTTTATTTTCAATTAGTTGTAACAAGTCGTACCCTCCGTTCTTAATACACTGTTTCTTTGTAGATGAATCCTGTATCTAACGGACGAATAGCAGGTTGAATTTCTTTAATTTTTTCTAATAGTTCGTCCTTAATTTCATCATACGCATCTTCACCGTTATCGAAGTATGCATCAATTGCTTGACGATAACACTTTGTAACAGTCGTAATATATTCTTCAGTTTGTAGAACACCATCAAATTTTAATGAATCAATTCCCGCTTCAAAAAGGTCCGTTAATTCATCAATTAGGCACATATCATTTGGCGAGAAAATATGTGTACCATTTAAGTCTTCATAAATTGGATATTTATTTTTTCTCTCTTTATCATGTAAAAACATATTTTTATTTTCTTTACGGTTCTCAATCTCCATTACTTCACCGCGATATAAGAAATAGTTTCCTAGTAGTGAACGCTTTGATTGGAACATCGCCGTCATACCATGAATTTGGACTTCAATTTCAGCTTTTGCATTTTCTTTTATTTCTACTACTTCATCCAATGACAACTCGCGTGCTAGAACCGCACGTTTTGCACCGCGTTCGTTCCAGTAGTTTACTTGGAACCAGTTCGTTGCAATTGTTTCAGGATTCCAATGAAGTGGAATAGTAATGCCTAGTTCACGAACAGCCATTACAACCGCAGGATCACCGAATAAAAGTGCATCAACACCAATTCGTTGCATTTCTTTTAAATATTCATCTAAATCATCTAATCGATCGTTATGGAATATAGCATTTACAGCAACATACACTTTTTTACCAGCTTCATGAATAATTGTTGTTGCTTGTTCTACATCATTTACAGAAAATTCTCCAGCTAAACGTAAGCCAAATTTTTGTTCACCAATCACAAATGCGTCTGCACCAGCTTCAATAAGTGCTTTAATATGATCTACAGATTTTGGTGTAACTAATAATTCTGGTTTTTTCAATTCATTCACCTCTTCAAACAAATTAACAATCCATCACCAATTGGGAAAAATGTACTTTCATAGTCTGGATGGTTCATAATCCAATCGGTAAAATTTTTCAAATTACGTATCATCGTTCTTTTACGACGAGGAACATCTTTTAAATCTAAATCAGATAAGCCGTGCATGTACATATTATCAATATACAAAATTCCTCCTGATGGTACTAGAGGAGAGTACTTTTCAAAAAATCGTTGGTATTGACCTTTTGCGGCATCTATAAAAATTGCTTCAAAAGTAGAGTGTATCGATTCCACATCTACTTCTAATGCATCCCCTTCAATGACTGTAATTCGGTTACCTTCTACAGAACGAGATAGAAAATGTTTTGCCATTGTTACTCGTTCAGGATCCCTTTCAACAGTTACAATTTTACAATCAGGTAAAGCAATAGCCATTCGTAATGCTGAATAACCAATTGCTGTACCTATCTCTAAAATATTTGATGGCTTTTGTATACGAAGAATTTGGTTCAATGCATCAATTGCAGGCAATTGCATAATCGGAACATGATGAATTCTTGCATACTCTTCCATCTCCATTAATAATTCATTACGTGGTTGAACTAAGGATTCTATATAAGCATCTGAAAATTCCATTGACGAACCCCTTTTATACATAATCTTCCGCCGAACTATGTCTGAAAAAGAAAAAAAACCAAACATGAAAGTTGGCACAATAAATTTAATAGTTTATGACAAAAAAATCACAATTTATAATATCACGAAAATAGAAGGAAAGCGAATAAACTTTATTAATTCTCTAGTAAAAAGTTTAAAAGTCAAACTTTTTTACAGAAATAATAAATTACACAATCCTTCTATCTCACAATTACTTTATATATTTTTCAACATTCACAAGGTGTTCATCATATGTTTTTGCAAAATGATTGTTACCTTCACTATCAGCTAAGAAATATAAATATTCTGTATTAGTTGGACTAAGGGCAGCTTCGATAGATATTTTCCCTGCATTAGCAATTGGCCCAGGTGGTAGCCCTTGGTTTACATAAGTATTATATGGATTATCCACTTCCAAATCTTCATATAATACACGATCTTTATGTGATCCTAAAGCATATAACACAGTTGGGTCCGTTTGTAATGGCATATTAATTTCCAAACGATTATAGAAAACACTAGCAATTGTTTCTCGGTCCGTTTTTGCCGTTGCTTCTTCTTCTAGAAGTGAGGCAAAGGTTAATAATTCATGAACAGACATTTCTTTTTCTTCAAGCATAGGTTTGTATTCGACAAGTATATCATTTGTTTGTGAAATCATTGTCGATATTATTTCCTCTAATGTAGGATTTTCTTCATAAAATGGATACGTTGCAGGATACAAATATCCTTCAAGAGCATAGCGAATATTACCATCTAATACTTCTTCTGTGATTAAATCCGGATACGTTGCCATCATATTTTGAATAAACTGTGGATCAACTATCTTATCCATAAATTGCTTAGCGGTATATTCTGTTTTCTTTTCAACTCTTTTTGCAATTTGCTCTAAAGTAAGTCCTTCAGGAATTGTTAATGCAAAGATTGGTTCACGGTATACTTTGCCCGTTTTTAAACTTTCAATAATTTCATCGAAAGTCATTGCCTGGGTCATTGAATAATTACCTGCTTGAAAGCTAGATTCATTTTTAAACTTTGTATAATACTTAAATATCCGCGCATCTTTAATAATCTCTTTTTCTTCAAGGATAGATGAGATTGCACTTATACCAGAACCCATTGGAATCTCCACTGCTATTTCTTTTGTAGATTCTGGATCAATAGGTTTTAATGCAGATTTCACATAAAAATAACCACTAACACCAACTATAAGTACGATTAATAAAACTACAAGTGTCACCATCGAAACTATACGGCGTACTATTTTTCCTTCTTTTTTACGCTGCTTCATTTTATCCATCATTTCTATTTTTTTTGCTTCATTATCCACCGACTTACCCCCTTGTATCTTTTAATATGATACAAGAAAACACAAATTGTGACAACAAAACCTGACACAAGGACTTGTGTCAGGTTTTGTCTGCACCGAAAGCGATAGCGGCAGGCGCAATACACTCTATTGGAAAGAGTTCCAAATTATGGAATAGAGGCGTGTTGTATCTGCACCGAAAGCGTAGCGACAGGTGCAACATTTCACTATTTCGATGCGAATCTGCTTTGTGTCAGGTTTTGTCTGCACCATAACCAGATACACAGTTGTTTAGTTCTTCAAGGTAATGTTACCAAATTCAAAATAAAAAGTGCTATGACACAAGGCCATAGCACAGAACTTTCACTATTATTGATTATTTAAAGAAGCTAGTTCTTTCTCAACATACTGCCATTCTTCATCGGTTTCAATTGGTAGAAGTTCTAACACTTCTCCCTTTTCTCCAGCAATGTATGCGGCAGCAAATATTTCGTTAATTTCCTCTTGATCTGCATAAGCATACAATATATACGATTTATTGTATTTTTCAATTTTAAATCGATGCAACACTTCGCAAACTATCTCTTCATCATCTTCGGAAGAAATTGTAAAGAAATCTTCAGCCCCATCAAACTCAGCAATTAACGTATTCATTACTTCATCGACCATATCCCATTCTTCCTCAGATTCAATGTCAGTGAAGTTCGTCATGTTGCCATTTTCATCTAACTCATATTTCAGAGCAGAGATGTCTCCACTTTCTTCATTGTTATCATTCACTAAGGAATAAAGGACATATGAATGTTCATCTGAATCAAAAGTGAAAATCACTTTACATCGTTGTTCTGAACCATCCTCTAATTGTACTGTGAAAAATTGCTCGTCCACACTAACACCTCCAAAAAAATAAAAGGTAGGCAATGCTTGTGCCTACCTAATATGTTCAAAAATTTAATTTTTACTCTTCTTCATCAAATTCATCTTCAAGAGAATTTAAGAAGTCTTCAATTATATCCCATTCTTCTTCAGTTTCGATTGGCTCTAACTCTCCATCTTCACCGTTTTCAGAAGGAACAAATGATGAAGCGAAAATTTCGATTTGACCATCTTCATCTTCTTCTGCACCAACTAATGAATATAAAACATATGATTTACCGAATTGTTCTGAATAGAATGTGTCGATAACCTCACATAGTTGCTCATTGCCATTTTCGTCTACAATTGTAATGTGTCGTTCTTCGTGTTCATGTCCCATAGATGGTCACCTCATCAAAATAGTTATAGTTCTTATGGAGTTCTATTAGTTTAAAAATTAATTTTTACTATCTAGATATCCTTGTAAGATCATTACTGCAGCCATTTTATCAATGACTTTTTTACGTTTTTTTCGGCTAACATCAGCTTCAATAAGCATTCGCTCCGCAGCCATTGTCGTTAACCGTTCGTCCCACAATTTTACTGGTAAGTTAAATGTTTCTTCTAGTAATTTTTTATAATTCTCAGAAGCTTCACCACGAGGTCCGACAGTGTTATTCATATTTTTTGGATATCCTACTACAAATTCTGTAATAGAATATTCCTTCACTAGTTCTTTTATACGTTCAATACCAAAATCGCCAGTTTCTTCGTTAATCTTAACGGTTTCGATACCTTGCGCTGTCCAGCCTAGTGCATCACTTATAGCTACACCGACTGTTTTTGAACCAACGTCTAATCCCATTACTCTCATGTTAATATTATGCCTCGTTATTCTTCCTAATATAAAATTTTACGAGCTCTTCTAGAATTTCATCGCGTTCGAGCTTGCGTATTAAGTTTCGTGCATCCTGATGGCGAGGGATGTATGCCGGATCACCAGATAAAAGATAACCTACAATTTGATTAGTAGGGTTATACCCTTTCTCTTCTAGTGAAGAGTACACCTTCAACATCACTTGCTTTACTTCTTGTTCCATTGATTCTTCGGGAAAACTAAATTTCATTGTTTTATCAAACGAACTCAAGACCAGCACCTCGCTTTCAGAAATATAGAGTTGAATCTCACATCTCCATTTTCTTTATTATAACCGATTATATGCTTCAATCAAATAATCAACAGTTATTTCTAACCAATAATTTCAAATATTATTAGATTGATTTAACGTAATCATACACAGAAGATAGTGCTTCTTCAAGTTTTGATGCATCTTTAGCGCCTGCCATCGCCATATCAGGACGACCGCCACCTTTACCGCCACAAGCTTCTGCTACTGTTTTAACAATGTTTCCAGCATGGAAGTTTCCACCTACTAAATCTTTTGTCACTCCAGCACATAACATTACTTTTTCGCCATCAACTGCACCAAGTACGATAACTGCAGATTGAAGTTTTTCTTTTAAATCATCCATCATTTGACGAAGTTGATTGTTATCTTTAGCATCAACACGTGTTGACAATACTGTTACATCGCCAATTTTTTGCGCTGCATCTAAAACTGCGCTACTTTGTGCATTGGCAATTTTTTGTGATAGTGAAGCATTTTCACGTTGTTGTTCTTTTAATTCTTGTTGTAGATTTTCAACTCGTAAAACTAAATCTTTCGGGTTTGCTTTTAATAGAGCAGCAGTTTCTTCTAAAATGCGTTGTTCTTCTTTTACAGCTTCATATGCTGCTTTACCAGTAACAGCTTCGATACGGCGAGTTCCTGCACCAATACCGCCTTCTGAAACAATTTTAAATAAACCAATTTCAGAAGTACTTCCTACATGGATACCACCACAAAGCTCAACAGAATAATCACTTACTTGAACTACACGTACAATATCTCCATATTTCTCACCGAATAACGCCATTGCACCCATTTCTTTTGCTTGTGCGATTGGCATTTCTTCAATGACTACTTTAATATCTTCCCAGATTTTTTCGTTTACAATACGTTCAATTTTCTCCAACTCTTCTTTAGTAGCTGGTCCGAAGTGAGAGAAGTCAAAACGTAGACGATCTGGTCCAACATAAGAACCTGCTTGGTTAACGTGTTCACCTAAAACATCTTTTAATGCGCGTTGCATGATATGAGTTGCTGTATGGTTTTTCACAATTAAGTTACGTTCATCACGATCAACTGTTGCTGTTACAAAATCGTTTAAATGTAATTCACCTGATTCAATTGTAATAGTATGAAGGGATTGTCCATTTGGTGCTTTTTGTACGTCTTTCACAAATGCTTTACATGTATCATTTACAATCGTACCATGGTCAGCTACTTGTCCACCCATTTCAGCGTAGAATGGAGTTTCAGCTAAAATTACTAGAACTTCTTCCCCTTCAGAAGCTACTTCAATATTTTGACCATTACCAACCATAGCAACTACTTTTGTTTCAGTTTCTAATGTGTCATATCCTACAAAGTTTGATTCTACTGTAATATTTGCTAACACTTCAGATTGAACTTGCATTGAATCAACATCAGCACGAGCATTCCGAGCACGTTCACGTTGTTCTTCCATTGCTGCTTCAAATCCTTCAAGGTCAACTGTCATACCAGCTTCTGCTGCATATTCTTCTGTTAACTCTACTGGGAAACCATATGTGTCATATAAACGGAATGCATCGCTACCTGGAATTGTGTTTAGTCCAGCTGCCTTTTCTTTTTCGATAACTTCAGAAAGGATTGCTAAACCACCATCTAATGTTTCATGGAAACGATTTTCTTCATTTTTAATCACACGTTGGATAAATTCTGTTTTCTCTTTTACTTCTGGGTAGAAATCTTGCATAATTTCGCCAACAGTTGGAACTAATTCAAACATAAATGGTTTTTCAATTCCGATTTGTTTTGCATAACGTACTGCGCGGCGAAGTAAACGACGTAATACATATCCACGACCTTCATTTGAAGGAAGTGCACCGTCACCGATTGCAAATGCAACTGTACGAATATGGTCTGCAATTACTTTGAATGGTGTGTTTACATCTTCTTCACTACCAAAAATTTCTTTTAAATCAATTTCCCCTGGACGCATATATTTACGGTTAGCAAATTCTTCAATCTTCTCGATGATTGGCATAAACAAGTCTGTATCAAAGTTTGTAGGAACGTTTTGTACAACAGATGCCATACGTTCTAATCCCATACCTGTATCGATGTTTTGTTTTGGTAGTGGTGTATACGTTCCATCAGGATTATGGTTAAATTGAGAAAATACTAAGTTCCATACTTCTAAATAACGTTCATTTTCCCCACCTGGATATAATTCAGGGTCGTTTTCATCATTACCATATTCAGGACCACGATCGTAGAAGATTTCTGAGTTTGGACCAGATGGACCTTCTCCAATATCCCAGAAGTTCCCTTCAATACGAATTAAACGATCTTCCGGAATACCAATTTCATTTTTCCAAACGTCGTACGCTTCTTGGTCTTCAGGATGTAGTGTGATCGATAACTTTTCTGGATCAAAGCCCATCCATTTAGGGTCAGTTAAATATTCCCAAGCAAAATGAATGGCTTCTTTTTTAAAGTAATCGCCAATTGAGAAGTTCCCTAGCATTTCGAAGAACGTATGGTGACGAGCAGTTTTCCCTACATTTTCAATATCGTTTGTACGGATTGATTTTTGCGCATTTGTAATTCGTGGATTATCTGGAATAACGCGTCCATCAAAATATTTCTTAAGTGTTGCAACACCTGAGTTAATCCAAAGTAGAGATGGGTCGTTAATTGGAACAAGTGGTGCGGATGGTTCTTGTGCATGTCCTTTTTCAATGAAAAATTCTAAATACTTTTTGCGTATTTCTGATGCCTTCATTAATTATATCCTCCTAAAATTGCGTTCAATGATGGTGTAAGTATAGTTTTCGTTGAATGTTATCCGCCAAAATATTAAAATATCCGCCTATCTTGTAAACAAAATAAAAAAGCCCCCATCCCATGAAGGGACGAGGACGTAATCTCGCGGTACCACCCTAATTTATAAATCGGCTAGCCAAATATATATAAGCCAACTTATATCTCAAGCACTGTAACGTAAGTGAACGGCAGGGATTAGCTGCACTCTGGAGTAGCATTCAGTTAAAACTCGACGTAAGATTCTTGCAGCCTATGGAATCTCTTTCTTCAACGCTTGTTTAAACTTACTTTTTCCATCATCGTTTTAATTTATTCTGTTGTAAATTATATGAGAATGCAACTGCCCTGTCAATTATAACTAGCTTCTAAAATAATTTGGACAACATATAATGTCACATCTAACAGTATAAAAATAGAAAGGGTGTGGTAATATTGGAGATTTTATCTGTAGAATTTTTTACAGCGCTAATGTCGATTATTTTTATTGATCTGGTTCTTGCAGGTGATAATGCATTATTAATTGGTCTTGTCGCAAAAAACTTACCGCGTAAACAACAAAAAGCCATCATTATTTGGGGAACAGCTGGGGCGATTGCGATTCGAATTGCCTTAACATTAATTGCAGTTCAATTATTACAGTATGATGGACTACTTCTGGTCGGGGGCATATTGTTAGTATATATATCTTATAAATTATTACTTACTGAAGAAGAAGTAAATGTCAACCCAGGAAAAAAGACTTTTCTAGGAGCAATTGGCACCATCCTGTTAGCAGATTTATTAATGGGTATGGATAATATTATCGCAGTAGCAGGAGCAGCTCAAGGCGATATGCTACTAGTTGCCATTGGATTACTTATTTCTATACCAATTGTTGTGTGGGGAAGCACAATAGTTACTCGTTTAATGGAACGATTTCCAATTATTATTGTTGCTGGTGCAGCGGTTCTAGCATGGACTGCAGCAAAAATGATTGTCAAAGATGCTTATGTAGATCAGTTTTTTCAAACAAAAACAGAAATTTTTACATTTGAAGCAATTCTCGTCATTATCGTTATTTCAATCGGCTTAGTAGTAAAAGGATTCACACAACGAAAAAAACAAACAGAAGAGTCCGTCTGAAAAGCATTTTGAGACGAACACTTTGTGACTGACGCTTACGCTTTCGTCACAGATAATAAGTGACGCAATCACCTCAGGAACAAAGCTTTGTCTTAAAATTTTAATATAAATAAAAGTTTGGGACAAAAAGTGTTCTTTTAAATTTATTTAGAAATATTAGTAATGAAAATCTATTATTTAGAAAAAGTTGATTGGAATGGAGTGTGGCTGACTCCTGCGGGAATAGCATGAGCCGAAAATCCATTTTTGCCGGCCATAGACGGCAAAAATTAGTTGAGGCCATGCCCGCGGAAAGCGTCCACACGGAATGGAAATCAACTTTCCCCACATCAAAAAAATCAACATTTCTATTTAAGAGAAATGTTGATTTTTTTGTTTTGTCCCAGACTCTCTCTTTTAATATTGATATTTTTTCCTAGTGGCATAAATGATTAACACAGCAGGGATCGTAAATACAATCATGCCTAAAAACGAAAGACCCGGTTGAATTTCGTATAAAAAACCACCAAACAAAGTTAACAGTGCAGCACTTAAACTCATTCCTAATGCGGAATAAACACCTTGAGCATTTGATAGCTGTTGTTTTGGTAATGTTTTTGAGATGTACTGGATAAAAGCAAAATGAGCCATCGCAAAGGACAATGAATGCAAAGTTTGAGAGATAATAAATGCCCAAACATTTGGAAATACGAAAATCATTATCCATCGAACTGTTGAAGCAATGCCTGCAACAATTAATAATTTAGAAGTTTTCCAATGCCCAAATCGATCAGCTTTCAATAAGTAAATAATCTCAGAGATAACAGCTATATTAAGGATAATCCCAATATATAAAGGATTAACATCTAAATATTGTTGTAAATATAAATAACTATAATTGTAATAGGATGCCATTGAGCCTTGTAGTAAAACCACTACTAATAGAATAATTGAAAATCCCTTTATTTTAAATAAACCTATCATGGAGGAGGATTTTCCACGGTCCTCTGCTGTAGGTTTTACTAATAACACAGCTGGCGTAGGAAGTGTTTGCATCAAGAGCATAATAGAAAGAAATGCAATCATGCACCATAAGATTGCTCTTTCCCCAGCAATACCAACGATGAAACTTATAATTAAAACTGCAATGACAAAACCAATCGACCCATAAGAACGGCTTTTCCCATAATTAATTTGGCTAGTTTGCATAAGTGTTGTTGCACTGTTTTCTATCGCGGGTAACAATGCGGGATAATTTAAACTAAATAAAAACGTAATCATTAATATTGTTTCAAAAGAATTCGCCGGTAAATATAATAGTGTAACAACAAGGGAGGCAACAACTAAAACAAGGATTAATTTTTTCCCACTCAAAAATTTTGTCGCAAAGGGAAATGCAAACATAGTTGCAACTGCTCGTGCAATCAGACCAATTCCCATAATATAACCAACTTGGGATGCTGTTAATCCTTTCGCTTCACTAAGCCAACCTGACCAATATTGTAAATACACGCCCCATGTAAAGAAAAATATAAAGTAGCTTTGTGAGAGCCAACGTTGATTGTTCATGTAGATATTAATCCTCCAATTACTGCAAAATCATTGTAGTTAAGAAGTTTATTGCGAATGTAAACCCCACACTAATGTCAGTACACCATAGTTATCAGATTCAATAGAATTCTTTTATATTAACCGAAAACAAATAAAAAGACTAGTTCTTAGGTTTAGACCTAACAACCAGCCTTAAATCGTTTTAAGCGTATCTTGCAATCGTTTGTCTTAAGATTTCCCCCAAATTATGTAAATCTGATTGAGAAATCGTCATACGTACATGTGTTTCATCAGCATCTAATGCTTCCGCTAAGAAACCTACTAACCCACGGGCTTTACGGTCCACTTGCATAATAACATCTACTGATGATTCTGACTGAGAAACAAAGACTATTTCAAGCTCATCTAAACGGCCTCTAAACGTGCCGCCAACTGGAACAAATTCAAACTCTTGAATAAATGGGTATTTGCTACGATATTTATAAGAAGCTTGCTCACATTCTGCTTCTCGAAGTCTAAATCCTAGAGATTGAATTTCATCAAAAATTCTAGATGCGATTTTCGATGGTCGAATTTCAATATAGTCTTTATCTGTCGAGTCAACCCCACTACGAATATCTAATTCTGTTGCAACCCAAACTTTAGTTCTTCCGACAGTGATTGGTAAGTCAACTGGTAAATGGAATGAAAATGGGATGATTTTCGTTTCATTTGCACTAATTGTAAATGGTTCACTTACTTTAAATTTTTCTATCGGTGCTTTTGAAGTATATTTTTTATCATCCACTTCTTTAATGTATGTTGTATAAAGTGTTAAGTAGATAGCATCAATTTGCTGGTCTACATTACCACCGTAAATTTCAACTTCACCACGAAGTAATTCCCCAGCTACATAACTTGATTTTTCTAGTTTCGTATCAACTTTTGCTGAACCTACACCAATACTTGCTAGCATTTTATTGAAAAAAGACAAATTCAACACCCCTTAACAATTGTATGGTTAGTATTACGTGTAATAAATGTTAAAAGTTTCAATTATTAGGATACATTTTTTGTAAGAACCTAATAGATTGTGTGATTAAAGATCTTAATACCTCTATGTCTACATCCGCTAACTTGTTTATATATACACAAGCTTTTCCCGTAGTATGTTTTCCAAACTTCTCTAATAAATTTTCCCTTTCCGTATCGCCCGTTGCAAAATAAAGACTTATTTTTGCTTTTCGAGGGGAAAACCCTACGAGTGGTGCGTCTCCTTCATGACCTGTTTCATATTTGTAATGATACGATCCAAATCCAATAATACTAGGGCCCCACATCTTCGCTTCAAATCCCGATGTCTCTTCGAAAATTTGCAACAATTTATAAGCATCTTCACGTTTTTTAGGACTATCTACAGATTCAATAAATTCAATAACACTTGCATCAGTTTCTTTTGTTTTTTGTTCGTACTTTGCCATAGTGTTTCCTCCGTTTAATATTGATATTTCACCCTAAGAGTAGCCTCAATCATAATCGTTCCTTGTTCAATGGGAGTCGAACCCATTTCAGCTGACATAGAAACAGTTTTATATAATATTGGCCCGCTAACACTTTCCTCCACAATTTCAATTGCTAGTGGTAAATGGGATAATCGTAAAGATACTGCAAGAGCTTGAGCCTTCTCATTTGCGTTTTGGAGTGCTAATTGAAGAGCACCTTTATAATAATTCTCTTCATTTTCCAATTTAAACGTAAGTTGAGAAGTCGCATTTGCCCCATTTTTTATCGCTGTATCAATTACAACCCCTACTTCAGTGATATTGCGAATTTTAACTGTAATCGCATTTGTTACTTCATAACCCCTAAAAATTCGCTTACCTTCTACGTAATCATAAGCCGGAGTAACATTGTAAAACGAGGTTTGTATGTCATTTCGATCAATATTTAACGCTAATAATGATTGAATTACTTGATTCATCTTTGCTGCATTTTGCCTTTGTGCCTCAGAGACATCTCTTGATTCTGTTCTAACTTCGATTTGCAGCTCTGCATAATCTGGTTTTGTCTCCAATTTTCCATTTCCCGTAACAGTAATCGTCCTAAATCGATGCGAACCATGATGGGCATTAGAATAATCCAATTTTTCCACCTTTCGTTTTGTTCATCTACTAACTATATGCACGAAAAGTATACTATTTGTCACAGGATTAATTCATCAATGTTCGTCATCCATAAAATCATAAGGCGATACCCCATTCATACCAATCATCGGATGAATGTATGGAGCCGTTTCAGCATTTAACACAGGTTCAATAATTTGATCTCCTACAAACATTGATTCTTGTTGTACTTCTTTAGAAGATGTAATCGATACTTCCTTTTCAGTTGTTTGAACAATTTCTATTTCAACAGCCTCTTCTTGCATTGGATTTAACCGCGCTTTTAAGCTGGTGAAACGTTGCAAGTCATCAGTTTTTGAGAGACCATTCGCAAATTCATCCGGATCTCCACATAATATTAAAAAGTTTTTAGCCCGAGTAATCCCTGTATATAGCAAGTTTCGGCGTAACATTTTCGAATAGCTTCGAACAATTGGCATGATAACTGTTTGATACTCACTACCTTGAGATTTATGAATGGAGCAACAGTACGCTAAAGTAATTTGATTTAAGTCTCCTCTGTTGTATGTGACCTCATTTCCATCATATGAGACAACTAATTGATCTTGTTTTTCGATGGTTTCCTTTGCTTTAAAAATGGCTATAACTTCACCCATATCACCATTAAATATATTGCTTTCAGGTTGATTCACCAGTTGTAGCACTTTATCCCCAATACGATAGACAACATCGCCAAAGACTAATTCTTTCCGTGATCCATCTGTATTGGGATTCACTAGTTCTTGAATCTGTTTATTCAACATATCAATTCCCGCAGGACCTTTATACATAGGTGCTAATACTTGGATATCTCGTATTGATTGTCCCTTTGACATGGCACTTTTCACTACTTGTGTGACAACACTTGCTACTTGTTCTGCTGAAGCTTTAATAAAAGAGCGATCTGTCGTCTTTTCAGCTAATGTATTAGGGATATTGCCCTTTTTAATTTGATGGGCTAATTCAATAATAGTAGAACCTTCTGCTTGTCGATAAACATCCTTTAGTTCTACAGTTGGTACCTGTTGTGAAGCTAATAAATCTTTTAAAACTTGTCCAGGTCCAACTGGTGGTAATTGATCTTGGTCTCCAACTAACACTACTTGAACATCTTCTTTTAAACTTTTTAACAACTGATGAGCTAACCATGTATCGACCATAGACATTTCATCAATGATAATAAGTCTACCTTCTACTTCTCTATCTGTTTCTTCCTCTTTTTCTTGACCATTAAACCCTAATAATCGATGAATTGTCATTGCCGGTAATTCTGTTGACTCGGCAAGACGTTTAGCAGCTCTTCCTGTCGGGGCTGCAAGGACAATTGGGAATGGTTCTTCTTTTTGCGCGTAGGTTTTTGGATTTAACGAAAGTCCATGGAGTTCAGCATAAGCCTCAACTAACCCACGAATTACAGTTGTCTTTCCTGTACCTGGACCTCCAGTTAAAATCATAATGGAGGAATTTAGAGCACACTCAATTGCTTTCGCTTGAGTTTCTGCATAGGATACCTCTAGTCGTTCTTCTACTTCACCAATTGCTTTTCGAATTTCGTCATTCGTAAATCGTTGATGTTTATCATTTTGTTGAAGTAACTCTAAAATTTTCGATGCTATTCCAATTTCGCTAAAATAAAGGGATGGTAAATAAAGCCTTGTTTCTTCCCCACATATTTTACTTTCTTCCCGCATTTCTATGATTGCCGATGAAATTTTATCGTAGGGAATATCAACACGTTGGCTTTGTTCTAGCATCGATTTTGCTAACGGCAATACATGTTCCGCATCTAAGTAAACATGCCCTTCTGAAAGTGCAGAATTCGTTAAAATATGCAAGATTGCCGCTTTTATTCGATCTGGATGGGCTCCTGTAATGCCTAGTCTACTTCCTAATTCATCCGCGCGGCCAAACCCTACCCCTTCAACATCTTCAATTAAACGATAAGGATTTTCCGTAAGAAGTTGAATGGTTTCTTCTTGGTAAGTTTGATAAATCTTCATTGCCAATTGTGGTCCAAAACCCCACTCATTTAATTGGATCATTACTCTTTCAAGGCCAAGGTTTTGTTCCAAATTTTGACGAATAAGTTCTTTCTTATCGTTAGATAATCGAGGGACAGCATCTAATGCATTTGGATCTTCTAATATTTTTTTAAATGTATCTAGACCTAATGTTTGAACAATCGTTTCAGCAGTTTTTCGTCCAACACCCGGAAACAAATCGCTCGATAAATAGTGGATAATTCCTTGTTCAGTTGCAGGTACTTCTTTCACAAAAGTTTCAACTTGAAATTGCTGTCCGTACTTTGGATGATTTTTTAAAATACCTGTAAATCGATATAGTTCTTCTTCATTTAAAGGCGGAAAATATCCAACAACAATTATTTCTTTATCATCATATTGTAAATTCGTTTCTTGTATTTTAACTCGAACAATCGAGTACATATTTGTTGCATTATGAAAAATAGAAACAATTGGACGGCCAAGTATAAATAACTTATTGACTTCGAATAAATCATAGTTTTCTGCCATCCTACAAACTCCTTTATGTACATAATTTATTTCGATTTTATCATATGTAAGAGACACTGTCTTACTTAATCCCACCTAAATGGAAACTCGATATTTTTAATGCCTAATGATATGATGAGTATAATCTGTTATTGATAAAGAAGGGATTCGTGAATGTTATGGAATTTAGACCTTGTATCGATTTACATAATGGGCAAGTAAAACAAATTGTCGGTAGCACTTTAGGACATAGTAACCAAGAAGTAGTTGAAAACTTTATTTCTGAGAAAGATTCATCCTATTATGCAAATATGTTTAGAGAGGATCAATTAACAGGTGGGCATGTGATTATGCTTGGCCCTGGGAATGAAGAAGCTGCATTACTGGCTTTAAAAACGTATCCAAATGGGTTACAAGTTGGAGGCGGAATTAATGCTGAAAATGCAAAAAAATATATCGATGCTGGAGCAACCCATGTAATCGTTACATCATATATTTTCCATGACGGTAAATTGGACATGGAACGATTAACACAACTAATTGAGGCAGTAGGTAAAGAGCATATAGTAATTGATTTAAGTTGTCGCAAGCGTGATGGAAAGTGGTTCGTTGTAACAGATAAATGGACAAAATTTAGTGACTTTGAAGTTAATGAAAAAACAATACCTTACATAGAACAATTTTGTGATGAATTGCTCATTCACGCAGTAGATGTCGAAGGAAAACGTAGTGGTATGCAAGAAGAATTAGTCCAAGATTTAGCAAATTGGACGTCAATTCCGACTACTTATGCTGGTGGCGTTCGGTCATTAGAGGATTTAGAGAAATTCGAGAAAATATCAAATGGCAAACTTCATGTTACAATTGGAAGTGCACTTGATATTTTTGGCGGAGACCTACCTTATCAGGATGTCGTTTCTTATTGTAAAGATAAATAATAAAGGAAGGCGTATATACTAAACAAAAGTTATACGCCTTGTTTCGTTCTAATTTTTCCTCACTACTCTTCACAAAGAAAAAGCCTACCTCAAAATAAGGTCGACTTAATTTACACGTTGGCTTACCATATCATAAATATATTTTGCTTGATCGAATTTTGGTTCGATTGTAAATGCTTCTTTCAAATGATGCATTGCCGCCTCCGTATTGTCAGTTGAAACTGCATATAACACACCTAAATTATAATGTGCATCCGCATTTTTCGGATCTTTTTCTAACACAAATTCAAGTTCAGTCTTTGCATAATCAAACATTTCTAATGTGCAAAGTAAAATTCCATAGGAAAGTCTTATTTGTAAATCTCCAGGTGCAAGCTCTGCTGCTCGTTGCATATATGGTAGGGCTAATTTTTGCTTTTCATCTTTTTCAAATGATTTTGCTAGCATATAATATGCATCTGCACCTTGAATGCCATGTTCAATTGATTTTTGATAAAGCTTTGCCGCTTCTACAAAACGCTCAGCATTATAATATAAATTTGCTAAACCGTAATAAGCAGTAGCCGTACTTTCATCAATTGTAATCGCTTTTTGGAAAAAACGTTCTGCTCTCTCTGCATCATTCATTGCCGCTAATAAATTCCCAAAATTCACGTAACCAATGGCATCATCTGGATTGTTTTCAATTGCTTCTGTGAAAGCTTTTGCAGCATCTTCATATCGTTTTTCTTGAAATGCTTTAATTCCGATTTCATTAAAGTTCATTAAATTTACACCTCAAAATCAAAATGATAGACGACCAAATTGGCCGCCTATAAATTATCCAACATACGTTAATTTTTCATTTTCTTTAAATACTTCATCAATAGTACCGCCACCAAGACAAACTTCCCCATCATATAATACAACTGCTTGACCTGGAGTGATTGCTCGTACAGGTTCAGCAAATGTAATATGAGCTGTTCCATTTTCTAAAAGTTCCACTTCAACAGGTGAATCTTCTTGGCGATAACGGAATTTTGCCGTACAGCTAAATTTAGACGGTTTCGGTTTGTTTGATGTGAAGCTCATCTTAACAGCTTTTAGAGAAGTTGAGTATAATGCATCATGATGGAAACCTTGTCCAACATATAACACATTGCGCTTCAAATCTTTCCCAAGTACAAACCATGGATCCCCATCGCCACCAATACCTAAGCCATGGCGTTGACCAATTGTGTAATACATTAATCCATCGTGAGTACCCATTACACGTCCATCAAAGGTTTCCATTTTGCCTGGTTGAGCCGGTAAATATTGACTTAAAAATTCTTTAAAATTACGCTCCCCAATAAAACAAATACCTGTAGAATCTTTTTTCTTTGCCGTTGCAAGACCAGCTTCTTCCGCGATTTTTCGAACTTCCGGTTTCGCAATATGACCAATTGGGAACATAACATGCTTTAACTGCTCTTGGGATAATTGATTTAAAAAGTACGTTTGGTCTTTATTATTATCAATACCACGAAGCATCAGCACTTCTCCATCACATTCTTCCACACGAGCATAATGACCTGTAGCTAGGTAATCTGCTCCTAATTTCATCGCATGTTCTAAAAATGCTTTGAATTTTATCTCTTTATTGCACATTACATCCGGATTTGGTGTGCGGCCAGCTTTATATTCTTCAAGGAAATAAGTAAATACTTTATCCCAATATTGCTTTTCGAAGTTTACTGCATAATAAGGGATGCCAATTTGGTTACAAACTTTAATTACGTCTTCGTAATCTTCAGTTGCTGTACATACACCAAATTCATCTGTGTCATCCCAGTTTTTCATAAATATTCCGATTACGTCATAACCTTGTTGTTTTAACAAATAGGCAGCAACTGACGAATCTACCCCACCAGACATTCCGACAACTACACGAATTTGTGATGGGTCTTTCGTTTCTACCATTCTCGTTCACCTTTTCTAACTTTAATTCGTAAGTCTTTGTACTATTTTAGCAGTACGTTTTGCTGCTTCTATCACTAACTCTTCAGTTAAACCAAGTCCGAAACTAAAACGAATTGAATTGCGAAGTTCTTCTGCTCCTGATCCAAACATTGCAACTAGTACGTGAGACGGATCTATTGAACCTGCAGTACATGCAGAGCCACTAGAAGCGTACACATTATTCATATCTAAATTTACTAAAAACGATTCAACATCCATTCCTTTAAAGCTGATATTTAATACATGCTGTAAAGAATTATCTCTGTTACCGTTTACATGGTACACGATGTTTTCTTCATCTAAAATTGATAAAAATAACCCTCGGAAATTTTGATAACTTTCGCGTTTTGATTCCATTTCGGCTTGCGCAATTTCTACTGCCTTTGCAAACCCAACTGCTGCAGGGACATTTTCTGTACCTGCACGTCTTTTCTTCTCTTGTGATCCACCAAGAAAAGTCGCATTCAAAGGCGTACCTGTTCTTTGATAAAGGAAGCCAATCCCTTTAGGACCGTTCAATTTATGACTTGATACACTTAATAAATCGACTTTTAACTCTTCAACATTTAGTCGTTCAATTCCAAAAGCTTGAACAGCATCTGTATGAAAAATTGCTTGATGATCTTTTAAAATTTCACCTATTTCTGCAATCGGTTGGATCGTGCCTACTTCATTATTTCCATACATAATTGTTACAAGAATTGTATCTTCACGTAACGCATTCTTAAATGTATCAATTGAAATACGACCGCTTTCATCAACAGGCAAGTAGGTAACTTCAAAGCCATCTTTTTCAAGTTTTTCACATGCATGTAATACAGCATGATGTTCAATTTGAGTTGTAATGATATGTTTGCCTTTTGATTGTAAGGCTTGACTTACTCCAAAAATTGCAGAATTATCAGCTTCCGTACCACCACTTGTAAAAATAATCTCGTTATCTTTAGCACCGATTGCACGTGCTAGAGTTGTGCGAGCATCATCTAAAACCTTTCGCGCTTGTCTTCCTGCTGTATGGATGCTTGAAGGATTTCCAAAAATCGTTTCGAAAGCCTTCGTCATCTCTTTTATTACTTCGGGGTGCATTGGTGAAGTCGCTGCATGGTCTAGATAAATTAATTCCATGAAAATATTACTCCTTTAAATTGAATCGTTTTGATAAGGTTAAATATAGAACATATAACCATCAACTTCTGATGGATCATTGTATTTTGCTAAATCTTCAATTGTTGTTGTATCAAGAACATGCTTAACTGCATCTCGAATACGCATCCACAATTGTTGTTGTGGCGCTTCTTCATTTTCAATACCTTCTACTGGTTGAATTGGCCCTTCAAGCACTTTAATTACATCCGCAGCAGAAATCTTGCTAGGTGGTATTGCTAATAAATATCCACCATAAGCTCCTCGAACACTTTTTACTAACCCAGCAATTCGAAGTGGTGAAACTAATTGTTCTAAATAAGCTTCCGATAAGTCTTTTTCCGCAGCAATTTGTCTTAACGGAATAGGTCCTTCACCATAATGCTTCGCTAATTCAATCATAATCGTTAGTCCGTATCTACCCTTTGTAGAAATTTTCATTATAACACCTCATGTTTCTTTGTCCATAATTTAGCTTAAGTATACCATAACTCCTTTTATTCCACTCGGAAAAGGGCTAATATTAATTAATAAAAAGTATATTTGGAGGATTGCGACAATGCAAAATGAACCGTTAGCTTTCCGAATGCGTCCGCGCAATATTACCGAAATCATTGGGCAACAACATATTATCGGAGAACATACAACTTTATATAAAATGATTCAAAATGGTCATGTTCCTTCAATGCTTTTATATGGGGAGCCAGGCATAGGAAAAACATCTATTGCCTACGCGATTGCAGGCAGCTCAAAGTTACCATTTTTTGCTCTAAATGCAACACATGCTGGAAAAAAAGATGTAGAACAAATAGTTACAGAAGCAAGAATCTCAGGTAAAGTACTACTTTTTTTGGATGAAATTCATCGTTTTAACAAGCTACAGCAAGATACATTGCTTCCCCATGTAGAAAATGGGTCAATTGTATTAATTGGGGCAACTACTGAAAATCCCTTTCACGATGTAAACCCGGCAATTCGTTCTCGTTGCGGGGAAATTTTACAGCTAAAACGTCACGAGCAAAAAGATATCGTCCAACTCATTACAGTTGCTTTACAAGATAAAGAGAGAGGACTAGGAAAATATACTATAAAAATTTCAGATAGCCAAATTGAAAGAATCGCACTTGCTTCAAATGGTGATGCAAGAAAAGCATTAACATTGCTCGAATCAATCTATTACGCTTCAGATGAAGTGGAAGGTGAAACTATTGTGGTGGATTCAACCATCGAACACCTTTCAAATCGTATTGGGGTTTATGGAGATAAAGGCGGTTCCCACTTCTACAATTTACTTTCTGCACTGCAAAAATCTGTTCGTGGAAGTGATACAAATGCCGCACTTTATTATTTAGCCCATTTGCTTGAAAATGGAGATTTAATTGCTGTATGCAGACGTTTATTAGTGATGGCATATGAAGATATCGGCCTTGCTAACCCTTCTGTAGGTGCCCATGTCTATGCTGCATGTGAATCCGCTAAAGTTTTAGGTTTACCAGAAGCTCGCATCCCATTAGCAAATGCGGTGATTGAAATGTGTTTATCACCCAAATCAAATTCTGCCTACTCTGCCCTTGATGCAGCAATTAATGCAATCCATGAAGGGAAAACTGGTGATATCCCATCCCATTTAAAAGACGCTCATTACGCTGGTGCAAAAACATTAGGACATGTTGGTTATAAATATCCCCACGACTATCCAATTGGTACATTTGGTGGTTGGGTAGACCAACAATATTTACCCGATAATGTGAACCTTGAATTTTATAAACCTGTCATAGCTGGCGAAGAGAAAAAGATGGCCGCAATTTATGATAAATTAAAGACCTTTAAAAAATGATAAAACTGGTGAAGAAGAGTTAATCTCTCTCCACCAGTTTTTTATTGTTGGTCAATATGAAACTTTGATACGGTTTGTGCCAAAGTTCCAACTAATAAAGAGCTTCGTTCAGTATCATGTTGGGCACCTCTTATTAATTCAACCATTCGTTTCATTGAATCCTCAACAATTTCAACAACTCTTACATTCTGTTCGCTTCCTGCAGCAATATTTTGAATAATATCTCTCATTTGTTCTGTTACATTAATTTGATTTGAAGGTGCATTGGTCATTGAAGATAATACTTCTTTAACAACGCCAATATACTCAGAACCTTTTTCAACTTCTTGACTATTATTTTCAATGGCATTTTGAATTAATCTGGAGTTACTTTCGATTAAATGTAATGTTTCATCAATTTCTTCCGTTGCATGCTTAGTTTGTAAAGCAAGTTTTCGTATTTCCTCAGCCACAACCGCAAAACCTTTACCATGTTCCCCTGCTCTAGCTGCTTCAATGGATGCATTTAAAGCAAGTAAATTCGTTTGTTCTGCAATTGCATTGATTGTCACTACCACTTTACTAATACTAGTAGAAGATTCCATGAAGGTCTCTGTTAAATGTAACGTTTCTCGAACTTTTTCAACAATTCCATTCATTTTCTCATCAATACCAACCACTTGATCTTGCGCTGCACATAATTGTTCTGTTGATTGCTGTTCCATATGTTCCATAGTTTTACTAATTTGATCAACTTGTAACATAGCATTTCGAACATCATCGAGCTGATGTTGAATGGTTAAAAACATCTCTTCCATTTGAGCGATTAACTCATTCGAACTATATTCTACGTTTTTCGTTTGTTGTTGTAGGTTGGTGTTCGTTAATTGTACATCAGAAGTAGATTTCTGAACTTTCTGAATAAGGGAAGCTTGAGAATCTACAAAATTATTAATCCAGCGTCCCATTTCCCCGGTTTCATCATTCTCAAGTAGTGACTTATCGATTCGAATCGTTAAGTCTCCCTCTCCTTCTGCTATGGTTTGTATCATGGATGTAACTTTATTAATTCGATCGATAATTGGTTTTAATCGTTTCCTAGTAAAATAAAACGTACCTATAATTCCGTAAATAACATTAATTGCAAGAATGATTAAAGGATGAAGAAAATGAAATGCATTTAATACTTGGAATAATAAAATATTCATCATCATAAATGAGATAAAACTAATTCCTAATCGAAAGCCTATTGAACGCGTACGATACACTTCTTCTAAGTCCGCCTCACACATCATACCCCAAACGTCCGGACAGTGGGGCATTTGGAACGTAACACCCTTCCCAATAACTGGTATGTGACGATAGTCTGAATATCCTGGGAACTCTACAAATAAATTCGATCCGTTTTTTATCGTATTCGCAACACCTGGATGCAACTCCTTAGTAGCAGGGTCTGTAAATCGAATTTCAAATTCTGTGTGACGTTTTATTTTTACCGTTCCCCAATGTTTTGTGTTAACACCCGCTTTTAAATTTTCTCCTAAAGTAAACGTTTCATCTTCAAAACGGCTGCGGGATAAGGCAGTTCCAGGTTGAATAAGAGGATCCAAAACAGATTTTGTCATAAATAAATAGTTATCACCAGAATCTTCATAAATATGGCCTGCTTCTCGTTGAATCAAATCAGAAATTACATCATTTGGTACTCGAGCAGCAAGAATAAATTGCACTACATTATCTCGAAAAACTGGTTGTAAAAATAAAAGCGTTACTTCATCATGAAATTTCGATGTTCTTGGTCCAATATCTAAAGTAATTGGATCAATAAATGGCCCATATAAAAGAGGTTTACCTGATTGCCAAACTGAAGCTACAGCTTTTTCATATACTTGTGTATTTTTATAGCTTGTCCCAATGTGTGTTGGAAAACTTGATGCAAATACTTCAATATCTTTATTAAGTAAAAAAAGTTCCGTAAAGTAAGTACTCTTATTTTTAGATTCTACTAAGTATTGGTTCAAGTAATTCGGTGCAATATTCAGGATTTCATAAGCTCGAGTGTCCAAAGAAGCCCAACGATCCTTTGTCCACCCTTGTAATAAATTCACACGAGTTCTCGCAATACTCTCAAAAATCTCTTCCTTTTGTTGTACCGTTCCTTTATTTAATTTAAATGACCACCATAATGGTAATCCTTCTTTAAAATTAAGCCAGCCAAATACACCCATTAACATACCTCCTCAAAACAAACCATTATCAAACAATTAAATTGCACCTTATGTTATAATAGTTTACATGAAAAACCCAAAAACTTACAATACCGAACATACATACGAAACCATCATATCCCTTACAAAGAGGCATTTTTCCAGCTATTCTAGAAACTTTTAACTAAATAAAATTTGTTCAAAAATACATAACCATGTTACAAAACGTAACAATTCTTCTCATTTACGTAGGTTTCATTACAAAAAAAGTGAACCCGACATTTCGGATTCACCTTAAATCTTTTATTTTTTTAATAATTGAACAAATTTCGAAAAATGCTCAAAACAAGTTTGAGGTTTATTATTTTGATTTAATATCGTTCTTTCAAATGATCCCTCTTTAACATTCAAAAGTTCTAATTCTTCATAGCTACTTGCAATTTCATTTAAAAATTGTGCATTAACAATTTTTTGTACATTCGGTATACAATTTGCAGCAATTGTAAATAACTCTTTAACTTCCTCAATTACCTTAACAGATTTTTCAGTTTGCATTTTATAATACGAAAGACTATGGAAAAAAATTAGTTTTGAACTTATATCTAAAAACATCATCCAAAATGTATTTTCTTTAGGGGACTCATCATTTGCCACAGCAGTATTATAATAGTCTACAAAACGTTCTAATAGTTCACCAAGACTTAAATAGGCTCTTTCCCAATTTTGAGATGTATCAATATCATTGAATATTATTTCATCCATCTTTTCCTTCAATCGAATTAACTTCACAGCTTCATTCGTCATTGGAACCTTTGTTGTCATAACTAATCCTCCCATGCTCCGTTTAATATTTTATAAGATAACTATAACAATAATATCCAAATAATTTTCTTTAAAATAAAAACTGATGAAAAAAGTGTGATACAAATGCGAAAAACCTTCATTTTTAAGAATATTCAAGAATGTCCATTTATTATTTCTCACTGCAAAATTTGTCGAAATATACTATTTTATGAAAACAATATAGTATAAACTTTATAATATTCTGAGGACATACTTCTCATATAAATTCTCCACATTATGTATTTCTATAATCTTCTTAACTACCCCATTCTCAAATTTAAAAACCTTACCAGGAATATAAAAAATCCATGTAATTCCTTTCACCCACTCGTTTAAATTTTTATCGTGATTATTACTAAAGAAATATTTGTTATACAATACTTTTGTCATATTAATAAAAGAATCATTCACAACATAACTTTTAGTAGAAAAGTCATACTCAGGTGGTACAACTTGATTCTGGTCATAAAGATGGATCACTTTAGAATCATTATCTATAGCTATTTCCACGACACCAATCTCATCAAAAATATTTAAACCACGATATTCAATTTCAAAAATACTTGACATAATTTTGCTCCTTCAATTTTCAATTATTTTATTAATATATCTAATTTTTTCACTAAATTTAAAATCACTGATGTTTATACACATAAGTACATTGGGTATAGAATATATACCTAAAAACAACATTTTCTCTCTATAATTTTGGTAGTGTCAAAACTTCTATGAAAAATTGAAAAACACAAGGTATTGGGCGATAAGTACTCTCCGAACGAGGGGACAATCGCTCTTGACAAACATTCCGAAAAGGTTGCGCCCATATTTTT
>NZ_RBZN01000060.1 GCF_003628435.1 Ureibacillus endophyticus
CTTTACTGGAGAAAGCTATCGATACCGTAATTCTAGTATTCGAAAATAAGTAAAAATAGTGTTGGCAAGTGGTCGCAAAATTAATGACCATTTATTACATTTTTTGATTGCCAAATGCAATCAAGGCCTAAATGAATATTTAGAGTGGATTAATTTTAATATCCAAATTGGTGAAAGTGGTAAACAAGAGTATATATCTAATGTCAAACTTCCAAAAGCAATTGAATGGATTGAAAGAATATATCAATTTAAAATTCAATTAAAAGAGAGTCTAACGATGTTATTAATTGACCTACCAACTGAGATTAGAAATTTAATTTTAGAAATAATTAATCAATTAGATGAATTAGATTTTCTAGATAACGATCTTTTTAAATATCGTCAACAACAAGAAAAATATTATGCTAAACTTCAAGAGTTGAAAAAAGAAAGCCGAGAGAAGTTTAATAAGTCAAATGATTTAAATTCAATTAACGAGTTCAGTTTAGAAACATTAAATGCAGTGATAAAAGACTTAAAGTCTCAACTTGATTTTATTTCTAAATCGTTGGTAATTAACTTGAATTATTTAGAGTTCGTTTTAGAACAGATAAAAGAAAAAATTTCAAATGTTATTAATATTCTGAAAAGTTCGAAGTCTAGATTAGAATAAAATCCACGGGTGAAAAATGAATGGGCTTTTGTAATGTATTAATTTCTTAACTGTAAAGGTATTGCACATATTAGTGGAAAGTATTTAAATAGTACTTACATATTACTGTACACACGCCGCGGTTTAATTAATATTTAGTTATAAATGTAGCCCCAAACTAGCACCAAACGAAATCAGTTTAATGCATTATATTACATAACACTATATAATAAAATTTATAATAAAACCTTGGTATTATTGATGTTATTGAAGATTGTTGTTGTACCTTGCAAACTATAAATTTTATTGGTCCAAAAATACTCCACCGAAATGGTTATCATAACACTCGCATCCCGCGGGTGTTTTTTTATGGTAAAATTTACTTAAATAGGTAAATGTGGAGTTGAAGTATCATGAAAAAAAGGAATGGATTGCTATTTGTTCTAACCTTATGTATCGAGGCAGTTATCACTATTATTGTTGCAAGTGCGTTCTCGGTTCGGTTTGTTGAGGTAATGGGCATTGTTGGAGCATTATGTAGTTGTTTAATTTATCTTTTAACAAGTGGAGGTGGACCGATTACGGACTTCTTTAATGCCCAAAATGCTGCCATTACGGGGATTATTCAAGAAAGAGAAACCTTTGTTTTTAGAAGAGGACCAGTATTTTTCGCATCCCTTATTTACTTTGGTATCGGCTTTGATTTTATTTATTTTGTTAGTGAATGGTATCATTCCACCCGCGTAAAATTAGGTTATTTTAAGGTCATCAAAAAGCACCCTGTATTCAACTGGATAAAAACCCGTTGAAATTGGGTGCTTTAATATTAAAAATAAATAGAAGTGGGAACTTATTGGTTTTATAAATCTTTAATACTATCTGTTAATCCATCTGCAGAATTCGCGCACATTTCGGTAGTGGCATTAATCTCTGAAATAATATGGGAGATTTTTGTTATCTCATCGGTTGTGTGTTGACTTTCCACTCTTATGCCCGACATACAAGAAACGATATCGTTAAAGGTCGAGTAAATATTGGAGTATGTTTCGTTAACTTGATGAATTTCGTTATTTACTTCCATTACATACTTCGACATATCCTGTATACCTATATCCGTTTGTTTAATTAATTCGGAAACATTTTCGATGGCCTTTTTTGTTTCCTCTGCAAGTTTTCGTACTTCCGCAGCAACGACAGCAAAACCAGCGCCGTGTTCACCAGCTCGGGCCGCTTCAATTGAGGCATTTAACGCAAGTAAATTGGTTTGGTTTGCAATCGATGTCACGAGGCCTACAATTTCTCGAATCTTGGTAGAGGAGTGCTGAAATTCTTGCATCTTTTGTTTAAATAAATCAACTTGATGATCAACTCGTTCGGTTTGTTCCAGTTGTACGGAAAGTAACACTTGACCTGATTTTGCTTTTTCTTCGGTATCTTTAACAAACGAGAGATTTTGTATTGTAAAATCCTTAATAGTATCAATTTGCGCGGTTAACTGATCCACTGCTGCACTTGTTTCTGCACTAATTGCAGCCAAATCATTTACTACATTATAAACGTTTTTCTTTAATTCATCTTGCTTACTCCGAACTTCTAGGCGTTGTCGATTATTTTCTTCCTCATAAGCTGCTAATACTAATTGTTGTTCAAGATTCAGTATTTTATTAAGTGCATTCAGTATATCAAGCTTATTTTCTTCTGATAAATCCAACTTAAAAATAAAATTGTTTAATTCGAAATAGAGCGTTTCAAAAGCACCAATATACCATCTTGGTTCTAAACCAATTTTGACATGAATCAACGCAACCCTTTTTCTTTTTTCTAAATAATTGTCATCCACAACTCCACTAAACATTTCAAATAGGTGTTGATATAGCGTGTTTTTAAGCCGGTCCACTGTACTATGAGATGAGATGATATTGACTAAAGTGCGTTCCCTTTCGAGAGTGCGATAAAAAGAATCGACAACGGAATGTAAGGTTTCACGAATCATCGGTTGTAGATAATGCAGTAGAGCTAAATCCTTTTTAGTTAATCGAATAAAGAAAATTTGTTTTTGAACCTCAGGGTGTTCTGAAATTTCAATAGAAGACGCCAAAGAATCAGGAGTAATCATCATCAACTTCTCTTTTTTAAAAAACCTCATGTAATTTGTTCCCCTTCTCATGTGGTTTAACAAAAGTTATTTACTATTTAAATATTAGTTACCTTGTTTACTGGAATAGAATAACATGGATAATATTGGAGATACTAGGGAGGATTTTCATAAGATAATACGAATAGGCAATAAGATTCATGAAGAAAACTATCATACAAAAATTAGGATTTGTATATATTATGTGAATTTCGATATAAAAATGTGTAAAAACGCTGGAAAATTGACGAGAAAAATTTTATTGAAATACCTTACAAAACGATGTCACAATTGTAAAACCATTCTAATTTCCTAACGGTGAGTATTATAAATGCGTGTTTTTTTGATACAGCAAATAACATCGCTTGAGATGCAAATAAATGCAATCTAAAAGCAAATAACCTAGATTAAAAAGCAAATAAATTAAGACCAAAAGCAAATATAACCACATAAAAAAATAAAAAACTAACTACGTATGAAAAAAATCTTGAGTTCACAAAATAAAATAACACTTCTTTTTAAAGAACACTTTTTACCGAAATTGAGTAAATTAAAATAAAATAGAAAATATTTATCGCATATTGATGAAAATTTGTTCATAAAAATGTAAAATAAGAAGTGTAAAACATTTTGAGGAGGATGCCGATGATAACCGGTCAGTTAGAGCGAGCGTTTCAATTAGCAGAGAAACATAAACTCGACGTAAGCACAATTTTAGAATTAAACAAAATTATTATGAAGGAGGTAAATTCATCTCCTAAAGTTGAAGAAAAAATTTTACAACAAATTATTCAGATTCTTGTGAACAACAAGCAATACTTAAAGGAGGCAACATAACAATTGCAAAAACAAATTGAATTGTATGATGATTTAGACACATTTGATTAAAGGCGCTGCTTAGCCATGATTATATTCAAGCAGCGCCTTTGTTAATTTTTAAATATAGGACTATTGTCGCTTTGTTTCGAAAATGCTTATGGTCTATTTTGCACCTTCCATACATAAAAATAAGTAAGTATAGGCAATTAAAATGAAAATATAACCAGATTCTGTTAATATATGTAATATATATTTTGAAAAAGTGAGGTGATACGTATGGATGATCATGAGCAATTACTAATTAAAAGTGAAATCATTAAGCAAAATCTTCATAAGATTAGTTTATTAAATAGGGTTTTTACTATTGTCATTGTGTTTTTATTTTTATTCACAAATATCATTACGAATATTCCAATTTTAAATTTAGATAACCTTATTAATATTAGCTATTTCAACTTCTTTTCATTATTTACTTTTAATTTTTTGATCTTTTTAATCGTAGATATTCGAAAAATCCAAATTAATAATGACAACATCAAGAAAGTTGAACTTTTCATCACCTTATATGTCACATTTTTCCTTTCCATTGGTGCATTTATTTCAATGAGAGAGCAGGAAATTTATAATCCCTTACTAATTTATACAATGATTTTATTTACTTGCAGCTCCTTCCTCGTTTTATCTGTTAAGCAAGTATCAATTCCGTTAATAACTTCAACCTGTGTACTTCTTCTAGGTCTTTATTTACAACATGGCTTTGACCAAATATTTATTTTACAACTGCTGTATATTGCATCTATAATTCCAATTGCCTTTTTTATTTCGCAATCATTCTATTATTCTTTTAAACGATCGATAAAATTTCAAATTGAAATGGTTCGGGAGGCTCAAATTTCAAGAGAGCTAACAAAAAAACTACGTGAGGCAAATCGGAAATTAGAATTGCAATCCATGTTAGATCCGCTCACAAGCTTGTTTAACAGGCGAGCATACAATAATTATTTGAAAGAGTTACAAACTAAATTATTGGAAAATTCATACGATTTGTCTGTTATCATGATTGATGTGGATTGTTTTAAAATGTATAACGATACGTACGGGCATGCAGAAGGAGATAAAGTTCTGTTAAAAATTGCGCAAGTGTTAAAGGACCTTGCCGATGAGTACCATTGTTTTGCGACTCGTTGGGGTGGAGAGGAATTTGCTTTGCTACTTTTCGATGTACCAGAGGCTTTTGTAAAAGAAATGTGTAATGAAGTGAAAACGAGAGTGAATCAATTGCAAATAAATCATAATACTTCACATATTTCAGATGTTGTGTCTGTTAGTATCGGCGCTAGTACGAAAACAATTTTGCAACCAGACGATATATTAGCTTGTATTAAGCAAGCGGATGAGGCGCTCTATTTTGTAAAAGAGCACGGAAGAAATAATTTTGAGCATGTGATCTAGACAGGGTGTCCTTAAAATAGAGGATATCCTTTTTATTTACCTCAACTATGCGAGATGTGCATTTTTAGTTGAGCGGTGGGTGAAAATATTGTAGGCTTACTATAGGTTTTGACATTGGAGGGTACACATGAATCAGGTAGATTTAGAATATCAGAGATTAGGTCGAATGATTTTAGAAAATGGTATTGAAAAAGGAGATCGTACAGGGACTGGCACAATTAGTATGTTCGGATCTCAATTACGTTTTGATTTGAAAAAAGAAGGATTTCCCTTACTAACAACAAAACGTGTCGCATTTCGTTTAATCGTAAGTGAACTATTATGGTTTTTAAAAGGCGATACAAATCTTCGTTATTTATTGCAACATAATAATCATATTTGGGACGAGTGGGGCTTCCAAAAATGGGTAGAGTCCGAAGATTACAAAGGACCAGACATGACAAACTTTGGTCTTCGCTCACAAAAAGACCCTGAATTTAATGAATTATATCAAGAGCAATTAAAAATATATCAAGATAAAGTTTTAACAGATGATGACTTTGCCAAAAAATATGGTGATTTAGGGGAAGTATATGGAAAGCAATGGCGCAGTTGGGAAGGCGCAGATGGCAAGGTATATGACCAAATTCAATATATCATCGATGAAATTAAACGAAATCCAGATTCTCGCCGTTTAATTTGTTCGAGCTGGTCCATTTCTTCATTGGAACAACAACAGCTTCCGCCATGTCATTATGCGTTTCAGTTTTATGTAGCAGAAGGGAAATTAAGTTGCATGTTCTCAATGCGTAGTGTGGACTATTTCTTAGGTTTACCATATAACATTTCGAGTTACGCATTGCTTACATATTTACTAGCTCATGAATGTGGCTTAGATGTAGGCGAACTTATCTTTACGGGAGCAGATACACATATTTACTTAAATCATTTGGAGCAAGTAAAAGAGCAACTATCCCGCGAACCACGTCAATTACCAACATTAAAACTAAATCCAGACAAAAAATCAATTTTTGATTTTGAAATAGAAGATATCGTGCTAGAAGGCTATGACCCACATCCAGCCATCAAAGCACCGGTAGCGGTTTAATTGGACAAGCAGCTAGCATGAACTAGCTGCTTTTTTATATTCAATCTTAAGAATAACTTAAGATTCTCATGAAATGTATCTTAATAATTATTTTAATAGAATTCAGGAAGTTATAAACATTTGGAAGCGCGGCCTACCACTGTAAGCCGCGAAAAAATTACAGAAAAATTAGTATGCTTATTTTTAAGTGAGAGGACTGTACAAAAGCACAAAGACAAGTCGTAGAGACAACAACAAGTTGGCTCTGCGGCTTGTGTGCTGAGTCCTCTCACAACAGGAAAATACTACTTTTGAATACAGATAAGTATTAAATTTTATAGGAACGTACCATTTAATATTATTTTAATAGAATTCAGGAAGTTATAAACATTAGGAAGCGCGGCCTACCACTGTAAGCCGCGAAAAAATTACAGAAAAATTAGTATGCTAATTTTTAAGTGAGAGGACTGTACAAAAGCACGAAGACAAGTCGTAGAGACAACAACAAGTTGGCTCTGTTACTTGTGTGCTGAGTCCTCTCACAACAGGAAAATACTACTTTTGAATACAGATAAGTATTAAATTTTATAGTGCCGTTTACTAATCGTGTTGGCTCTGCGGCTTGTGTGCTTAGTCCTCTCACGACAGTGAAATACTATTTTTGAATACAGATTAGTATATAACATTTGGGGAGTATTCGAACTAACAATTTTTACAAATCATCTTTCAGTAGTACAAATCATACAGTCTTACTAAAGGGAGAGATTCTATGAACGACTGGGAGAGTGCCATACAATCCCTTTCTAAAATAACCATTCATTCCAATCCCAAAAACCAACCCGTAACCATCCATGGCGTGCCAGACGACTTGAAATGTATAGGAGTTGGAACCGATGCGGCCGTCTTCCAATCTCCCCAAGTCCCTGCATATGCATATAAAAAATATGCCGCAGACAAAAAAGAAAAAGTCAAAAGTGAAGCGGAAGTTTATGAAAAACTCGGTGCTTCTCCTTATTTTTCAAAGTGTTTCCATGCCCATGACGATATTCTAGTAATAAGTTACGAAGAAGGACCGACTCTGTTTGATTGCATCTTACAAGGAATCCATATTCCCAAACAAGTAATTATGGATGTTGAAGATGCAAGGGAATATGTTCGCAGTAAAGGGCTAAATCCCCGTGATATTCATCTGAAAAACATTTTGTTGCAACAGGGAAGGGCAAAGATACTAGATGTCTCTGAATATATTCAACCAGGCAATGATTATCGATGGGAGCACCTGAAAAAAGGCTATGAACTTTATTATCATTTAATCGATGGAAAGCCTATTCCTTTCCGGTTAGTCGAAACTGTTCGAAAATGGTATAACCAACGTAATCATCATTTTTCCTTTGATGATTTTTCAAGGAAAGTTTTAAATTTATTGTATAAAAATAATGCACATGACTAAACGAAAAGTTTAGTTGTGTGCATTTTTTATATGTACTTTTAAATTCTCTGTTTTACAGTGGAGATTAAAGAGAAATCTTGTACCCATAGATGTTTAACTGCAATCGTGTCGTTCATTTTCATTTTAGGGACCATTTTTCTTACTGTTTCGGGCTATAGCCTCCTCAAATAGTTTTAATTTATTAAATAAAAACTGAACTAATACAAAATTAGTTCAGCATAATAGTAAATTTAGTTTATTTTAAACAACGATTTTGTCCAAATTTCTGTTGACGACGGGTGATTACTTTCGAAAAGTGCATACCTTTCAGCGTAGGGAAGTAGTTCTTGATTGATGAAAGGCTTTAAGGATTTTGGACAAGCATTAATTATAATCGAGTTCTTTTTCAGTGAAGCAATTTGTTTCAAGAAGTTATCTTTCATCTGTGGAATCTCACTCCACATTTTTATCCAAACCTTATCCCGTAACTCGCGATAGGCATTGTTCATGTTCTTTTGATGAATGTGATACAAGGAAGTTTGAACACTGATGGCATTCATAATAATGATACGATACTCGTGATTCTCTTCAATCACGTTAAACAAGTTCAAAAAATGAATGAGGGATTCGATATTTCGCTCAATTTTTTTCCCCGTTTGACCTTGAGCGGGGGCAATAGGCGTTAGCTTTTCTACGTTGGGTTCATACTCGTCTATATGAGGTGCTTCTAACATAATCACAATCGATTTGTTTTTGTCTTTTGCGCGGATCTCTTCATCATTGCATTGTTCAATGTTTACATGAGATCCATCGAAACAGCCCTTGTAACGGATGACATTCAAAACTTGCTTATTATTTTTAAAAAATGACTTCTTTAGTAGGATGTTTTCTTGATCGACAACAATATATTTACTTCCACTATTCTTCAAATCTTCAAAAACGATTTTACTAATCTCGGTTTTAATAGAATATCCTTCGAGTTGAATCGACGATTTTTGAGTGATGATTACCATATATAAACCACGTCCTTTGCTAGGAAATATATTACGAATAAGTATATTAATGATATATTAAAAATATTGTAAAAATATGAGTGATTTCGTAAAATTAATCACTCTATTTCATTTAATTAGAAATAATATCCTAAATAATAGAATATATCTGTTAATGCGAGCAATTTCTTGTGGATAAATTTTATTTATGTTACAGTTTTTCTAGATGAATATACTTATTTAGTATTTCTATCCATATTTTAGTAGAAGAAAGGGGTTATTTTATTGACAATTAAAGTAGGACTATTTGGTTTTGGACGAACGGGAAGTGTGGTAGCTGGTGAAATTATTCGTGATTCTGAATGTGAATTAGAGTGGGTTATTCGACAAACTCCTTCACATCACAATGAGTATGCTAGTAATTTACTAGGTTTTGACCATTTAGAAGGCAAGATTATTCATTTTAAAGAAGTGGACTTTGACCAATTTTTTAAAGAAAATCCAGTAGATGTTATTATTGATTTCTCCTCATCCTCTGCAGTTAGTGAATATGCTAGTGTAGTAAAACACGGGTGCAAAATTGTCTCTGCGATTTCCAATTATGAAAAGAATGATTTTGAACAATTGGAAATGTTGAGCCAACAAACAGCCGTTTTATATTCCCCAAACATCACTGTAGGTATCAACTTTTTAATGGAAGCCTCTAAATTACTACAAAAAATCGCTCCTCATGCAGATATTGAAATAATTGAAGAACATTTTAGAGGAAAGAAAGATGTATCTGGAACTGCATTGCGCATTGCAGAACAACTTGGTCTTGATAAAAATGAGCACGTAAACTCAATTAGAGTCGGCGGAATTGTGGGAAAACATGAAGTCGTTTTTGGATTGCCAAATCAAACAATTCGAATTATACATGAATCTCACAATCGAGCTGCTTTCGGGCAAGGGGCTATTTATGCAGCGAAATGGATTATGGGGAAAGAACAAGGGTTATATAGTATGGAAGAAGCATTATCACTAATGATGACTCAATCCAATTCACCTCAACAAGAACCCATTGCAATCCGTTAATATCATTCATTTGAGCCAATTCCATAAATGGGGAATGAAAAAATAATACTATGAAATTGACTCAATTAAATGAATTTACCCCTATTAACTACAGTGGAATTTGGGAATCCTTCTAAATGGAGAGAGTTTTTGTTAGAATTAAGAAAATCGTATAGAAGAATTTAGGAGAGATTACATGATTTCACTGATTGTTGCTCATGATAAAAATCGAGTAATTGGGCATGAAAATAAAATGCCATGGTATTTACCAGGGGAGTTAAAGTATTTTAAAGAACAAACGATGGGTAAGCCGATGATTATGGGGAGAAAAACTTTCGAATCGATTGGACGACCTTTACCAGGAAGAAGAAATATTGTTATTACGAGAAATGCCTTTTATCGCCATGAAGGTATTGAAATAGCGACATCTTTAGATGAGGCATTGCAAATGGCAGGGGATGTTCCGGAAGTGATGATCATCGGTGGGGAACAGATTTTTGATATGGCACTGGAGATTGCAGATCGTTTATATATTACAAAAATTAATCATGAATTCCCAGGAGACACATTTTTCCCGACTTACGGTGATGAATGGAAACTCGTTTCCGAAAGTGAGCCAGTTGAAACGCCAGACGGATATACATTTACGTATTGTATATATGAACGATAAAAAGCTAAAAGCACATCACTTATTTTGGGGTGGTGTGCTTTAAGTTTATTTATATTAATCTATATTGTTCGCTCCAAGGAAAATATTACAGTGGTTGGGGTTCGGACAGAATACTGTGTAGATACAACTTGTCGAAGAGCGTTATCACTAGGCTATCAAGTCACTCTTATAGCGGACGGTCACACGACAATAGACGATATTCTGCCTGCAAAACAAATCATCGAGCACCATAATATAAACTTAAGTAAATTAAGTGCAGCAGATTGTAAAATAGCAGTTGTCTCTTCTAGTGAACACGTTTTTTAAATAGGTATTTACATATAGTTTGTTAAAATGCCATTTAGCAACAAATGATCAGTATTTTATTTTCTATTAATATACAGTAACAAGAATAACGTGATGTTTGGGCGCTTTCTAAAAAAATAGCAAAGTGCTTTTTCATTTATTTAAGGTACACATATGATGAAATTTTAGCCTTTCATATTAGAATATATTTTAGTGGATTGTTTAGATACTTATAAGAAAAATCTATATTACTTTCCCCCTTTACTAATCACAGGTATGGTAGTGGTTATTGAGGGTATTAAAAAACTATTTAATTGTTAGGGTAGAGAGTATGAATGCTTATTTTTTGTGAAATAATCAAATGAAAATTGTGTTTCTTGTTTACTTTTCTAGTAATTAGGATATTTAATAAAAGAGTCTGGCATTACAGTTCTCTTGGACAACTATTGCCAGCAAAAATGATTATCTATATAATAAAGACCTAAAATTTTTAGGAGGAAAGTAAATGAATATAGATTTAGGATCAATTCCTTATTTAGCAATAATTTTAAGCGCGCTTGCAATTTGTATTTTCGGTTCCATCTGGTATTCACCTAAAGTATTCTGGAATACTTGACTAAAGTTAAAGGGGTTAAATGAGGATAAATTACCAAGCGTGGGAAAAGTGATGTCAGGTTCAATTTTAATGGCTATAGTGAATTCCTTTTTATTAGCGATTATTGCTGGGTGGGTAAATATTGAAGGTTTAATCGATGGATTATGGCTCGGGTTAGTAGTAGGATTAGTCATCGCCGGCACCTCTGCCACGAATGCCATGTATGAAGGAATGAAGTTAAAACTTTACATGATAACAGCTGGTTTTCATGTAATTAGTATGATTATAGCAGGAATTATTATCGGCAGTTTTGCTTGATCGATTCATTGAAAATGCGCGGCACATAAAACATTTACTTAATAAACTTAGTAAAAAACATCGATTCTCAAAAACAGAATCGATGTTTTTCCATGTCTGACAACACAAATGATAACAAATCGTATTTTAATTTAACTTATTTTAGAAAAGTTTTTTCGATATCATCTAGCATTAAGTTAGCAGCTTTTACACCGCCAGCTGTGTTCCAAATAACATCATCCACTTTATGCACTTCACCTTTTTTTGCTACTTCCAGGTTTTTGAAGATAGGATCCTCTAACCATTCTTTTTCAAGCTCAGTAGCAGCTCCGTCCCCAGTTTCGTAAGTAAAGTAGAATAGGATATCGCCATCCATTAAAGGCACTTGTTCTTTTGTTGCACCTTTAATTGCAAATTCATCAACATCTTGGCTTTCAGGTCTTGCAAATCCAAGTTGATTTAAAATGACACCAGAAAAAGAATCTTTTTGATAAATACGAACATCCCCAGCCATAAAACGGACCATAGAAACCTTCATATTCAATTTATCACCAAGCTGTTCTTTTAAGTCAGCAATTCTAGAATCGTATGCGTCTATAATTTCTTTACCTTTTTCTTCTTTATTCACTGCTTTTGCATAAAGTTCAAAGTTGTTTTTCCAATTGCCACGTAAATCTTCAGCAAATACAGTTGGAGCAATTGCGCTTAATTGTTCATAAATTGCTTCTTGGCGCATTTTATTCCCGATAATTAAGTCAGGTTGTAAAGCAGCAATTGCCTCAATATTTACTTCACTTTCTAATCCAACTACTTCTACATCTTTCATTTCATCAGCAATATGATCGTACCAAGGATTGCCCGTCCAAGATTGAACTGCACCCACAGGTTTCACTCCAAGTTCAAGAAGTGCTTCAGTTCCTTCATTTGTTAAAATTACTATTCTCTCAGGTGTATTTTCTAAAGTTGTTGTACCCATTGCATGCTCAACTGTATAACTAGTTTCTACTGTGTTTTGCTCACTTGTTTCTTTTTCAGAACTTTTCTCTTCATTCGTATTTCCTCCGCATGCAGCTAAGATGAAGAGTAAAAAGACTGATAGACTAAATAAAATAGATTTTGATTTCATACTTAAGTCCTCCAATTGATAGTGATAATTGTTATCATTTATGAGAATATATTATTTTTATTTTAAACCAATGTCAACAATTAATTGAAAATGATTATCAAAATCATTGACATGGAAGTAATCAGTACAATAGACTAATCTTAGAAATATAAAACTTTAAGATTTATTTTGGAAGGTAAAATATTATGCTATTAAAAACAAATCGTTGGAAAATAATAGGGTTGATTTTCGCAAGTTTGCTACTCTTATTACTAATGTGTGGAAGCATCATATATGGATATACCGATACAACGTGGAAGATGGCTTGGGATGCATTCCAATTTAATAATGGTTCAAATGAGCATCTAGTCATCACAACGGTAAGACTACCCAGGGCATTAATTGCTGCAGCAGTAGGTTTCAGCGTGGCCATAGCTGGTGTGTTAATGCAAACACTGACGAAAAATCCACTTGCATCTCCGGACATTTTTGGGGTAAATGCTGGTGCTGGTTTTGCAGTGGTAATTGGAATCACGATGTTTTCAATGGGAAATTTACAAGCGATAACATGGGTCGCATTTTTGGGGGCGTCCATAGCTGCTATTGGAGTGTATGCATTAGGAACGGCAGGTAGAGAAGGACTAACACCAATTAAACTAACATTGGCTGGTGCAGCAATGGCCGCCATGTTTTCTTCCTTTACCCAGGGGTTCCTTGTTACGGACGAAGCCGCACTGGAGCAGGTTTTGTTTTGGTTAGCAGGTTCTGTTCAAGGGCGAAAGCTTGAAATATTATTGTCGGTTTTACCATATTTAATAGTTGGCTGGTTAGGTGCCATGGTGATTTCTCCAAAGATGAATGTTTTGTCGATGGGGGAAGATGTAGCAAAAGGTTTAGGACTTCGTACGGGTTTATTAAAAGTGTGTATAGCCATTGTTGTGATTCTATTAGCTGGGGGTTCAGTAGCCATTGCAGGTCCAATCGGGTTTATTGGTATTGTTATTCCACACGTAGCAAGAGCAATCGTTGGAATTGATCATCGTTGGTTAATTCCGTTTTCAGGACTTCTTGGAGGCTGTTTATTACTTATAGCTGATATCCTGGCTCGGTATATCATTATGCCGCAAGAGGTACCGGTAGGTGTTATGACAGCTATCATTGGAACTCCATTCTTTATCTATATCGCAAGAAAGGGGTTTAATGCAAAATGAGTAAAAATAAAACAGTTCGATTTTTGAATGGAAAAGTCTCATTTTTATTTGATAGACGAGCGATTAAAGTTTTTTCTATAGCAGCGATCACAGCTGCGATTATTTTTATCATCAGTACAGGGATAGGGGATATGAAAATTAGCCCTCTTTCAGTAATAAATGTATTGTTCGGCGGTGGAACTCAAATGGAACAACTGGTAGTCACTTCCTTACGATTACCCCGCATTATTGTAGCCCTAATGGTAGGTATGTCATTGGCTGTTGCGGGTGCAATTTTACAAGGTATGATTCGAAATCCATTGGCCTCACCAGATATCCTCGGAACTACAGGAGGAGCGGCAGTTGCGGTTGTCGGTTTTTTAGCCTTTTTCAGCGATGAAAACAATGCATTAACGGTAAGTATTAAATGGATGCCTTTAGCAGCTTTTATTGGTGCTGGAGTCATTGCAATTCTGGTATACATACTGGCATGGAAAAATGGCGTATCTCCATTCCGACTAGTGTTAATAGGGATAGGGGTATCTGCCCTCATGCAGGCTTTAACGACATTGATGATGATTTTGGGTCCAATTTATCGTGCGAGTCAGGCAAATATTTGGATTACTGGTACTGTAAATGGCACCACTTGGGATAATGTAAAAATTTTAGTCCCGATATCTGTCATTCTAGTTATGATTGCATTGTTTATGACACGAGATATGAATATACAAGAACTTGGGGATGACATTGCCACTGGGGTTGGCAGCCATGTTCAACGTCAGCGTATTTTTTTTCTGGTCATTAGTGCGGCATTAATCGGTGTTTCAGTTGCGTTTGCAGGAGGAATCGGTTTTGTTGGTTTAATGGCGCCTCATATGGCTAGAAGATTGGTTGGATCTTCTTTTGGGGCTCTATTACCAGTATCTGCACTTATAGGCGGAATACTCGTTATGTTGGCAGACTTAGTAGGCAGAACATTATTTTCTCCGTTAGAAGTTCCGGCTGGAATATTTACTTCAGCAATCGGGGCACCTTATTTTATCTATTTACTATTTAGAACGAGAAATTCATAAATTTGGTTTAAGGAGTTGAGGATGATGGCACAAGCAATTGAAACGAAAGAGTTAACTCTTTCCTATGGTGAATCAATTATTATTGAAGAAATGGATTTACGTATTCCAAAAGGGAAAATTACAGTTTTTATTGGCGGAAATGGTTGTGGTAAATCAACACTCCTTCGTTCTATTGCCCGATTGTTAAAACCTAAAACGGGTTCTATTTATTTAGAAGGAACTGCAATTGCCAATATGTCAACGAAAGACGTGGCTAAACAAATGGCGATTCTTCCTCAATCACCTGTTGCTCCTGAAGGTCTTACGGTTCTCCAGTTGGTTAAACAGGGGCGATATCCATATCAAACATGGTTAAAACAGTGGACGAAGGAAGATGAAAAGATAGTAAACGATGCATTAAAAGCTACAGGGATTGAAGAACTAAAAGATCGAGCAGTTGATTCTTTATCTGGAGGACAACGCCAAAGGGCATGGATTGCGATGACATTGGCTCAGGATACGGACATTATTCTCCTTGATGAACCAACTACCTACTTAGATATGGCCCATCAAATTGAAATTCTCGACTTGCTTTTCGAATTAAATGAGAAAGAAAATCGAACAATTGTGATGGTTCTGCATGATTTGAACTTGGCATGTCGATACGCCCATAATATTGTGGCTATCAAAAATAAAGAAATCTTTGCACAAGGCAAACCGGAAGATGTAATCAACAGTAGGTTAGTCGAAAAAGTATTTGAAATGGAATGTGAAATTACAACAGATCCATTGTTTGGAACACCTATGTGTATTCCTTGTGGAAAGGGAAGATGTATTCTTAAACAGCGAGTAAGTGCTCATGCATAAAGCTCTAGATAGTAACGAAATTGAACAATTAAGACAGTTTCGTTTTGCTACAAAGCTTGAATCATCGGAACTATCGATTGAATTAAATCGATTAAAAGATGAAACTGAATTGTTGCGCTATTTGGAAAATCTCGGTCCTCATATTGGATCTCCAAATTTAAAAGTTACTTCATCTGTTTTCATAAAGAGATACGCGTTTTTAGCGGTAATTTATTTCCATGCATTTACTACATGGAATAAAAAATTAGATGTTTCTTTCGATAATTTAATTTTGCAGACGAAAAATGAAGAAGGCAATTGGCTGCCAACAATTTATTTTAAAGACATGGGTGTAATAGAGGTAATGGAAGATAGAAGTAGTAGGAGAGACGAGGTGCTTAAAAAATTATTTTCAGATAATATTGATGTATTGATAAACTTATTATCGAAAGTGACGAAGCAATCGAAACGTATTCTTTGGGAAAATATTTCTATTTATATCTTCTGGTTATACGAAATAGTGTTAAGTAACTCAGATAATGCATATTTGCGCAATCTAGCAAAAGAAGATTTTTATTATATAGTCCATGAAGCGCCCGGGAGTCTTTTCGGAGCCATACGACCAATCCATTAAAATCGTTTTATAGAAATAAAAGATACCTACAACATTTACAAGAAGAAGTACGAGTGAGAAACACCTGTTGCCTTTCTTACTTATTAATGGGAAAGAAGAAATATTGCAAATCATGTCCACTAATATGTAATAAAAAATAAATACTCAATAATCAGTGCTTTCCTTAAATAAGGAAAGTGCTTTTTCATTACCTGAGGATTTGAAACATTTTCCAATTTTTATCGTCAATTTATTGAAAAGATAGTATAGAGAGGTGAGGAAATGAAGGAAAGTATAAAAGGAGCTATTTCGTATATATCATTGGTAATAGGATTAATTTTATTGTTTATTGGCTTTTTATATTATTTAATAATTACTTCTGATATACCTGTTAGTTTCACACTCGCCGAATCTAAGGTGGCACAAGGGACTATTCTCGCTTCTACTTTTGCATTTTTGTTAGGTTCACTTTTGAATCTTAATAAGAAAGTTCGTACTATACTAATTGGTATATTGAGTATTAGTTTTATTATAAATTTATCTCATCTTACTACAGCTAGTCGTGGAGCAGAGTATTTTACGCTTGAGTTTGTACACCTGATATTACCATTTGTAATTCAACCGGTATTAATTATTTTCGTAAATATTTTAGTCATCATAAATAATCGAAAAAAAGGTAAAGAGTATTTCCGAACGCAATCAAAGTGACTTTTTCTGGTCCTTTGTCAATTGTTGGGGTAAGAAATGAGAGGACAAGAAAACTTGGATATTTGATATACTATTCTGCCATCCATTTCTTCTGAAGCGTAGCGAAGAAGGAATGGATGGCAGAACGC
>NZ_RBZN01000061.1 GCF_003628435.1 Ureibacillus endophyticus
CGTGGGTTCGACTCCTATCGCCGGCATCCTTTCTGGAGGGGTAGCGAAGTGGCTAAACGCGGCGGACTGTAAATCCGCTCCTTCGGGTTCGGCGGTTCGAATCCGTCCCCCTCCACCATCTACTTTAAAGTAGGGGCATAGTTCAACGGTAGAATAGAGGTCTCCAAAACCTTTGGTGTGGGTTCGATTCCTACTGCCCCTGCCAATATCTGTTTGAACTTATTACACGATGGCGATTGTGGCGAAGTGGTTAACGCATCGGATTGTGGTTCCGACATTCGTGGGTTCGATTCCCATCAGTCGCCCCATTAAATTAAATTAAATTAAATAATTTTAAAATATTGGGGTATAGCCAAGCGGTAAGGCAACGGATTTTGATTCCGTCATGCCTAGGTTCGAATCCTAGTACCCCAGCCATTTAGCGCCCGTAGCTCAATTGGATAGAGCGTCTGACTACGGATCAGAAGGTTGTGGGTTCGACTCCTGCCGGGCGCGCCAAATATATTATTTTGGGGCCTTAGCTCAGCTGGGAGAGCGCCTGCCTTGCACGCAGGAGGTCAGCGGTTCGATCCCGCTAGGCTCCACCAATAAAAAAATTAAATAATATTATCGCGGGGTGGAGCACGAACGAATCAACTTCGTAGCGATGCTTCAGCGTAACGATTTCGCAAACATCTTGAATTCACTAAACGAAATCGTGACGGTTCAAATGAAAACTATATGCGTAATACAATATTTTAATTTTAGAATATAATATTTCCGCGGGGTGGAGCAGTTCGGTAGCTCGTCGGGCTCATAACCCGAAGGTCACAGGTTCAAATCCTGTCCCCGCAACCAAATGGTCCCGTGGTGTAGCGGTTAACATGCCTGCCTGTCACGCAGGAGATCGCCGGTTCGATCCCGGTCGGGACCGCCATTATTGCGGGTGTAGTTTAATGGTAAAACCTCAGCCTTCCAAGCTGATGTCGTGAGTTCGATTCTCATCACCCGCTCCAATTGGGGCCTATAGCTCAGCTGGTTAGAGCGCACGCCTGATAAGCGTGAGGTCGATGGTTCAAGTCCATTTAGGCCCACCATGTATTATTCCGAAGTAGCTCAGTGGTAGAGCAACCGGCTGTTAACCGGTTGGTCGTAGGTTCGAGTCCTACCTTCGGAGCCATGGCCCGTTGGTCAAGTGGTTAAGACACCGCCCTTTCACGGCGGTAACACGGGTTCGAATCCCGTACGGGTCATAAAATTTAATTCCCAGGAGGATTAGCTCAGCTGGGAGAGCACCTGCCTTACAAGCAGGGGGTCGGCGGTTCGAGCCCGTCATCCTCCACCATATTATGCCGGTGTAGCTCAGTTGGTAGAGCAACTGACTTGTAATCAGTAGGTCGTGGGTTCGACTCCTATCGCCGGCACCATTATTTAGAGCCATTAGCTCAGTGGTAGAGCATCTGACTTTTAATCAGAGGGTCGAAGGTTCAAGTCCTTCATGGCTCACCAGTTTTATATTGCGGGTGTGGCGGAATTGGCAGACGCACTAGACTTAGGATCTAGCGCCGCAAGGCGTGGGGGTTCGACTCCCTTCACCCGCACCATTTAATTAAATCATAAATTTTTAGCACATGCGGAAGTAGTTCAGTGGTAGAACACCACCTTGCCAAGGTGGGGGTCGCGGGTTCGAACCCCGTCTTCCGCTCCAAATGTGCCGGGGTGGCGGAACTGGCAGACGCACAGGACTTAAAATCCTGCGGTAGGTGACTACCGTACCGGTTCGATTCCGGTCCTCGGCACCATTAATTTGAGCGTTTGGCTACGGTTAAAGATATATGTGGTTTCTAACGCCCGGGAATTTTGCGGGAAGTAGCTCAGCTTGGTAGAGCACTTGGTTTGGGACCAAGGGGTCGCAGGTTCGAATCCTGTCTTCCCGACCATCCAATATCAATTTAGATGTTAAATAATGGGGCCTTAGCTCAGCTGGGAGAGCGCCTGCCTTGCACGCAGGAGGTCAGCGGTTCGATCCCGCTAGGCTCCACCAAAATTAGAATATACAATATGGCGGCGTAGCTCAGCTGGCTAGAGCGTACGGTTCATACCCGTAAGGTCGGGGGTTCGATCCCCTCTGCCGCCATTTATTAAAAGTGGAGGAATACCCAAGTCCGGCTGAAGGGATCGGTCTTGAAAACCGACAGGCGGGTTAAACCGCGCGGGGGTTCGAATCCCTCTTCCTCCGCCATCTTATTTAAATAGTTAGTAATAATGGTCCCGTGGTGTAGCGGTTAACATGCCTGCCTGTCACGCAGGAGATCGCCGGTTCGATCCCGGTCGGGACCGCCATAAAGTGGGTCGATAGCTCAGTTGGTAGAGCATTTGACTGAAGCTCAAAGTGTCGGCGGTTCGATTCCGTCTCGACCCACCATTTCTAAATATTCCGAAGTAGCTCAGTGGTAGAGCAACCGGCTGTTAACCGGTTGGTCGTAGGTTCGAGTCCTACCTTCGGAGCCATTTTGGGGAAGTACTCAAGAGGCTGAAGAGGCGCCCCTGCTAAGGGTGTAGGTCGGGTAACCGGCGCGAGGGTTCAAATCCCTCCTTCTCCGCCAGAAAGCATAATATTCTGGCCCGTTGGTCAAGTGGTTAAGACACCGCCCTTTCACGGCGGTAACACGGGTTCGAATCCCGTACGGGTCATAAAAGTAAAAACATGAAGGCTATATGAAAGTTCACTATGAACTCTCATATAGCCTTTTTTGTGTACCTAGAAACCTATGTAATTGTAACATTGATGAACTTACAATAACTACCGCTACTAATAAACTGCAGAAATACTTACTTATATAATAGCCTTTTCCTCTAAATTCACTTTATTGTTCGTTCAAAATTAATTCTGTTTAATAAATATTAACTAAAAGGAAATGGATGTCATTTTAAATGCATACATTCCTTGCTGAATAAGAAATATAAGCTATTACATCTAAAACTCCTATTGCATATGATAAGAGAAGGAAGCCCAAGTTTGTTAAAAAATTTTATTATATATTGTCTTTTTGTAAAGAACGGATTATAATGAAAATCATTAAAGATGTTGATATATCAACGATTTTGTGTATTTTTAGAATGGACAATTGTTTTTCATCAGAGGAGGCGACAACATGAAAAAAATAATGGTAACGGGTGCTTTAGGTCAGATTGGATCTGAGTTAGTTGTAAAGTTACGTGACATTTATGGAGAAGATAATGTTTTATCAACGGACATACGTAAGGATACGAATGTTGGAGGACCATTTGAAATTCTGGATGTAACAGATGCGGATCGTATGTATGAACTTGCGAAGCAGTTTGGTGCAGATACGCTTATCCATATGGCTGCTTTACTTTCTGCAACGGCAGAAAAAAATCCGTTATTTGCATGGAATCTCAATATGGGCGGTTTAATGAATGCATTAGAAGTATCGAGAGAATTAGATTTACAATTTTTCACACCAAGTTCAATTGGTGCCTTTGGACCGACAACTCCGAAAGATAACACGCCACAAGACACACTTCAACGTCCTACAACGATGTATGGAATCAATAAAGTTGCTGGGGAACTATTGTGCGACTATTATTATACTCGTTTTGGAGTTGATACAAGAGGCGTTCGTTTTCCAGGATTGATTTCATATGTGACGCCACCTGGTGGGGGAACGACCGATTATGCAGTAGATATCTATTATAAGGCAGTTGAAAATGGAAGTTATACATCTTATATTGCAGAAGGTACGTATATGGATATGATGTATATGCCAGATGCTCTGCAGGCGATAGTTGATTTAATGGAAGCAGATGGTTCAAAGTTAAAACATCGTAATGCATTTAATATTTCAGCTATGAGTTTCGAACCTTCTCAAATTGCTGATGAAATTCGAAAACATATTCCCTCATTTAAAATAAGATATGATGTGGATCCTGTTCGTCAAAAAATTGCAGATAGCTGGCCGAATGCAATTGATTCTTCAGCAGCGGTAGAAGAGTGGGGATTCAAAGCTGAGTTTGATTTAGAGAAAATGACGATTGATATGTTAGATAAGCTAAAACAAAAATTTAGAAAAATATCATAAAAGTTGGCTAGGAGAAATTGAATTCTCCTAGCCTTATTTTATTATTTATTTAACATTTCAAATACTTGCTCTACATCTTTATCGCCACGCCCTGATACATTGACAATAATGCTGTCTTCAGGCGAAAGTGTTGGAGCAAACTTTAAAGCATATGCAACAGCATGAGAACTTTCTAATGCTGGGATAATTCCTTCTACGCGAGAAAGTGTTTGGAAAGCATCAAGCACCTCTTCGTTTGTTACCGTTACATACTCACCACGACCCGTTGAATGTAAATGTGCATGTAAAGGACCAACGCCTTGATAGTCAAGACCTGCTGCGATTGAATTCGTTTCTAGCAAGTTGCCTTCCTCGTCTTGTAAAACATAGCTTTTGAAACCATGGAAGACAGCAGGGGAACCTTTTGATAGTGTAGCAGCGCCTGCGGGTTCAACACCGATTAAACGGACTTCTTGATCTTCTTTATAGTGGGCAAAGGCACCCGCAGCATTACTACCTCCACCAACAGCTGCAATAACAGCAGTAGGGAGTTTACCTTCCTTTTCTAAATGTTGAGCACGGCTCTCTTTACTAATAATTGATTGGAAATGTTCAACCATTTCTGGGTAAGGAGTAGGGCCAACAGCAGAACCAATTAAATAAAACGTATTTTTATAATTTGCCACTAAGTCTGCGAAAGCCTCGTCTACAGCTTCTTTTAATAAACCTTGGCCTATATCGATGGCAACAACTTTTGCACCTAAAAGCTCCATGCGGAAAACGTTTAATGCTTGGCGTTTTGTATCTTTTGCCCCCATATAAATGGTACATTCCATTCCAAACATTGCACATGCTGTAGCAGTAGCAACACCGTGTTGACCAGCTCCAGTTTCCGCAATAACACGTTTTACACCCATACGTTTAGCTAATAAAATTTGACCTAACACATTGTTAATTTTATGAGATCCTGTGTGATTTAAATCTTCACGTTTTAGGTAGATTTTCGCGCCACCTAATTGTTTCGTTAAATTTTCAGCGAAGTATAGGGGATTTTCACGGCCAACGTATTCGCGTAGATAATATTTCAATTCCTCATTAAATTCTGGGTCGTTTTTATATTTTTCATATTGCTCACCAATGTACTCTAAAACTTGTTGTAAATCTTCCGGAACAAAGCTACCACCAAAATCTCCGTAATATCCATTTTTAATTGCTACTTGACTCATTTAGAAATCAACTCCTATATTCATTGATTATTTTACTGTAGCTACTTTTGAAGCTTTAACTAATTCTTCAATTGTTGCCCAATCATTAGCAACTAAACTATCGACAATTTTACTGCCGACAATAACACCACTAGAAAAGTCGCTAAAGCTTTTCACATGTTCTGGTGTTGAGATTCCAAATCCCGCTAACACAGGTGTATCTGAATATTCTTGAATTTTTTTGAAATGTTCTTCTAGTTTACTAGCAAAACTTGAGCGAGCGCCGGTAATTCCGTTGACAGTGACAGCATAAATAAAACCTTCACTTGCTTTCGTTAATCGTTCAATGCGTTCAGGAGTACTTGTTAAAGAAACTAGTTGTACAAGAGCAATGTCGTTAGCCTTTAAAGCAGTGTAGACAATATCTCTTTCTTCTAGAGGCATATCTGGAATAATGATGCCTTTTATACCTGCAAGCTTCGCATCTTCTGAAAATTTTTCAATCCCATAAGCTAAAATCGGATTTAAATAAGTCATTGCTACAAGAGGGACTTTGATATGCTCCGAAAAACTTGTTAACGTTTCGATTACTTTACGTAAAGTTGTACCGTTAGCTAAAGCTCGTTCACCAGCACGTTCAATAGTTGGTCCATCTGCTACAGGATCCGTAAAAGGAATACCCACTTCGATTGCCGTAACACCAAGTTCCTGTAGTTTTAAGATAGTAGGTTGTAATTTTTCTAATCCCCCGTCTCCCGCCATGATATAAGGAATAAATGCTTTATCACCTTTAGCAGTAGTGGAAAGGATAGCTTCTTTTAATTGACTCATGCTAGGTCACCTCCAAGGGCAGCAGAAATGGTATGAACATCTTTATCACCACGACCAGATAAGCAAATAACAAGAATTTCATCAGGTGACATCGTTTTTGCTAACTGTGATGCGTAATATACTGCGTGGGAACTTTCTAATGCAGGTAAAATTCCTTCAGTACGACAAAGCATTTTTACACCTTCTAGAGCTTGATCATCTGTGACGCTATCAAAAATAGCACGGCCCGTTTCATGGAGATGACAATGTTCTGGTCCAACACCTGGGTAGTCAAGTCCTGCCGAGATACTATGGGCTTCTGTTACAAACCCGTTTTCATCTTGTAATAAATACATAAAGGCACCATGAAGTACACCAGTTTGGCCTCCTTGAATGGCAGCAGCATGTTTTCCTGTTTCAATTCCTTGCCCAGCCGCTTCTACACCATATAAAGCAACTTCAGTATCTTGTACGAAAGGATAGAACATGCCAATTGAGTTACTGCCTCCACCAACACATGCAACAATTGCATTAGGAAGACGATTTTCAAGTTCAAGAAATTGAGCTCTTGTTTCATCTCCAATTACACGTTGGAAGTCACGAACAATTGTAGGGAATGGGTGAGGACCCAATGCAGACCCTAAAATATAGTGAGTGTCATCGATATTTGTAACCCAATGACGCAATGCTTCGTTTACAGCATCTTTTAATGTGGCAGAGCCTTTCTCAACAGCAACTACCTTTGTGCCGAGTAATTCCATTCGAAATACGTTTAATGCTTGGCGCTTTACATCTTCTGCCCCCATATAAACGATACATTCTAAGTTAAGAAGGGCACAAGCTGTAGCAGTAGCAACACCGTGTTGACCAGCCCCTGTTTCAGCAACAATTTTTTTCTTGCCCATACGTTTTGCTAATAGTGCCTGACCTAAAGCGTTGTTAATTTTGTGAGCACCTGTGTGATTTAAGTCTTCACGTTTTAAATAAATTTTTGCTCCACCACAAGCTTCTGTTAATCGTTCAGCAAAATAAAGGGGAGTTTCTCGACCAACGTAATTTTTTAAATAGTAACGAAGCTCCTGCTGAAAAGACTCATCATTTTTAAATTTGTCATAAGCTTCTTCTAATTCTTTTAATGCTGTCATTAATGTTTCAGGAACGAACTGACCTCCAAATCGGCCAAATCTACCTTTTACTTCTGTTGTCATCTGTTGTTCACTCCTTCTAATTTCGCTGCTTTAATAAATTGTTCAATTAAATTAGAATCTTTCACACCTTCACGTTCGACACCGCTTGAGACGTCCACGCCAAATGGTTGCACTTGTTCAATGGCACGCCCTACATTTTCACTATTTAAACCGCCTGCTAAAATGACGCGTTCTTTTGGGATAGAAAGCTTATCAAGTAAGGACCAATCGAAAACTTTACCACTGCCACCAGCGAAATCAGTACCTGGTGCATCGAATAAGTAGTAATCTACTTTATATTTACTTGCTTTTTCAACATCTTCATAAGTACGAATCGAAAGGGCCTTAATAGATGGGTAACCTAACTTAAAAATAAAATCAGGGTCCTCATTGCCATGGTATTGCACATAATCAAGTCCCACTACATCAACAGCTTCTCGTACTTGTTCCTCAGTGGGATTAACGAAAACACCAACTTTTTTTACATGAGAGGGAACAAGATTCGCAAGTTCTGCAGCCCGTTCAATTGATATTTGTCTTTTACTCGGTGCAAACATAAAACCGATCCATGTAGCACCAGCATCAACAGCAGATAGTACATGTTTTTCTTCTTTTAAACCGCAAATTTTCACCTTAACCATTACTTCACATCCTCTACGACAAAGGGAAGGGGAACTTGTAATGAAGTTAATGCTTCTTCTACATTTCCGCTTCGCATTAATGATTCACCAACTAATACACCGCGAGCACCCACTGCAGCAACTCTTTTGGCATCTTCTACATCCCAAATCCCACTTTCACTAATAAATGCAATGTCATTACGAGCATTAATTTTTGCTGCCAATTTTTCAGTTTGGGCAAGGTCAAGATTGAATGTTTTTAAATCACGATTGTTAACCCCGATAATTTTTGGATTAATAGCAAATGCGCGGTCAAGTTCTTCATCGTTATGAACTTCCACTAAAACATCCAATCCTAAAGTGGTCGCATAATCATACAGAGCCTTTAGCTTATCATCGGGCAATGCAGCAACAATTAATAAAATCACAGATGCACCTGCTGCTTTTGCATAATCAATTTGGACTTCGTGAATGATAAAGTCTTTATTTAAAAGCGGGATATTTACGTTGTTTGCAATATCAGCTAAATCTTGAAATGATCCTTTAAAAAATTTATCTTCAGTTAAAACAGAAATACAAACGGCGCCTGCTTGTTCATACTTTTTTGCTTGTTCAACTGGGTTTGCTCCTTCATTGATTAATCCTTTAGAAGGAGAAGCACGTTTCATTTCAGAAATCACTTGTAACGTATCAGATTTACGTAAAGCGTCGTACAACGAAATGCGTGATATTGATGCCACATTAAAATTTGGTTCGTTTGCAAGTAGCTGTGGAATTAAGGTTTCTTTATATTCTAAGATTGTTTGTAAAATCGTCATTTACACTGCACGCTCCTTTAAAATCGATTGGCTAAATTCCACAATTGCTTCAAGTTTTTGAAGTGCTTTACCAGAGAAAATGCTTTCTCGAGCCATGTCAATTCCTTCTTTAACTGTAGCTGCTGTACCATAAGCGAAGAAACCAAGACCTGAATTAAGTAAAACGGCATCAAAATACGAACTTTGTTTTCCCTTTAATAAATCTCTTAAAATTACCGCATTATCTTCTGGGGTACTGCCAATAAGTGCGCTTATTGGGGCAGGGGAGAGACCAAGATTTTCGATATTAAGTGAAAATGGTTTGATTTCACCATTTTCTAATAATGCAAGCTTATTTTCAGAACTTAGTGAAGCCTCATCCATCCCATTAGCACCTGATACTACAACTGCGCGTTCACGTCCTAATAAACGTAAAACTTTCGCGTAATCTTCTACTAAGTCAGGACGATTAATACCAACAAGTTGGGCTTTTAAATTAACTGGATTTGTAAGTGGACCAACCATATTAAAGATTGTTGGTTTTCCAATTTCTCTACGAATTTCACCGATGCGTTTTAGTTTCGGATGGACACCTGGTGCAAAGAGAAAGGCAATCCCTTGTTGTTTAATTAATTCAACAGATTCTGAGACCGTGAAATCATAATGAATGCCTAAAGCTTGTAATACGTCTGAGCTACCGGAATTACTGGATATTTTACGATTGCCATGTTTTGCAACTTGCACATTATTTGCAGCAAGAACGAATGCTGATGTTGTACTAATATTAAAAGTTTTTAAACCATCTCCACCTGTTCCGCAGTTATCTAAATAACGACCTTCTGGAACTGGTACTTCCACCGCGTTTGCTTTCATCACAGTTGCAAGACCAGCAATTTCTTCAGCTGTTTCACCTTTTTCACTTAAAGCTAAAAGAAATGATTTAATTTGTTCTTTTGGAGTATTATCATCAAAAACGATTTCTGCAGCTTGAACCATTTCATCAAAAGATAAACTTTCTTTTGCATTTACTCGACTAGTGAATAATTGGATACCCATAATTTGTCCTCCTATATTTTGGATTTAGCAGGTAAGGAATAAGGGTAGCTCTTAGAACAAATAAAAAAGTCCTCTACAAAGGGAAAATCCCATTTGTAGAGGACGATTTGCACCGCGTTGCCACCTCTGTTGAAGTAAAAATTACTTCCACCTTGGCGTGTATTTTCATGAATTGAATCACGAAAAACACTTCCTTGTAACGTAGGAAAGACGTCAACTAACAATGAAAGCTAGTTGCTCTCATAAGGCCCATTCACGCAATTGTCCGCACTAGTTTACACCAACCACTAGCTCTCTTTAACGTCCAAAATGCGCTACTATTCTTATTCATCAATTTACTCTGCTATTCTCATCTAAACTCTGCTTTGCTCTGACGGTGGTCGCGCTCCCGCAACCTGCTACCGTATCCGAACAATTTGTTAATAGTATTCTAGACTTAACTTTTCACGATGTCAATGTTTTCAGAAAAGTTTTACAACGAAAATAAAAAACCGACAGACATAAAGTCTATCGGTTCTAACGTTAAATTAAATCTTTGAAATTTAAACGTTTATTTAAAAGGTGCATAATTGGCACACCAATAATAAGCACAACAAATTCACCCACTGCACATGTTAACCATGTCCATAAAAATGGTAATTCTAAAGCAAGATTTAATTCAAGGGCGATTATAAACATCGTCACTGTAAATAAAAATGAATTTATAACCATGCGGACTAAAGTATTTTTCACATACTTACAAATCAAAATAAAGATTGCAAGAGTGATAATAGAGTGTCCTACTCCAAAAATTAAATCATAGATGCCTAGTGGTGAGAATAAATTTGCGATAAATACGCCTATTACAACACCAAGCATGTAGCGTGGATTGAATGCTACTAAATGATTAAACATTTCAGATACACGGAATTGAATTTCCGTAAATCCAAATGGGGCAACTAGCATTGTTACTGCAATATAAAGAGCAGCAATAATCCCCGTTGTTGCTAAAAACTTTACTTTCATATTCACTTCTCCTTAGTTTTTTTTCGTGGGATGGTTTCGAACCACGGTGAATGAACACAAAGTAATATATTATAATAGATTGTCACATATGTCAAATTCCTATCAATATAGTGTGAAATTTACCAATATAGAAAAATGTCGAAATATTGTCATAATGAATTACTTTTTTGATATAGTTAAATGCTAAAATAAACATTATAGTTTAGCGATTTAAAGCGATAAATTGGTATTATAGAGAAACTATTTGACTATTAAATCATTTCAGAAGATTGCCAAAGTTGGTTGACTATTAAATAAGTACAATGTAATATATCGATAAACTCTAATTTTTTCGAATTGTTTAATAGATTCGAAAAATTTTAAAGGATTTTGTGAATAAAAAGTCGGGGGGAAAAAGACACATGAAAAGTAATGTGAAAAAACTTTCATTCTTACTTTTTGGTCTAGTACTTTTACTAGCTGCGTGTGGTGGTAGCGAAAAATCTACTGACAATGCAGAACAAAGTACAGATACTGAAGGTACAGAAGAAGCAAAAACATTTAAAGTTGGTATTACACAAATCGTTGAGCATCCATCATTAGACGCTGCTACTGACGGTTTCAAAAAAGCACTTGAAGACGCTGGTTTACAAGTAGAGTTTGTTGAAGAAAACGCTCAAAACGATCAAAGTATGAATACAACAATTGCACAAAACTTAGTAAATGAAGGTGTTGATTTAATTTTTGCAAACTCAACTCCATCAGCTCAAGCGGTAAAAGGTGCAACTTCTGATATTCCTATCATCTTCACATCTGTAACAGATGCTGTTGGTGCACAATTAATCGATTCAATGGAAGCTCCTGGTGGTAATGTTACAGGTACAGTAGATTTACATCCTGATACAATTGCAAACACAGTAGCATTCTTAAAAGATGAATTAGGTGCTAAAACAGTTGGTACTGTTTATAACACTGGTGAACAAAACTCAGTAGCTCAAGTAGATCAAGTTCGTGCTCTATTAGAAGAGGCTGGTTTAAAATTAGAAGAAGCAGCAGTTTCAACATCTGCTGAAGTAAAACAAGCTACAGAATCTTTAATCGGTAAAGTTGATTCTTTATACATTATCACTGATAACACGGTTGTTTCTGCCCTTGAATCAGTAGTTGAAGTTGCAGAAGGAAACAAATTACCATTAATGGTTGGAGAACTAGATTCAGTAAAACGTGGCGCTTTAGGTGCTTACGGTTTCGAATACTATGATATCGGTTATGAAGCTGGTCAAATGGCTGTGAAAATTTTAAATGGTGAAGCTACACCTGCAGAAATTCCATCAGCTTACCCAGCAAACTTAAAATTACTTATGAATAAGGCTACTGTTGAGAAATTAGGTCTTGAAGTAAAAGACTCTTGGAATGCAGAGTTTTTTGAATAATAAAGTTAGTAAGGAGAGATGATTCATTATGTTTGCAGCATTGTTCGGTTCAGTTGAGCAAGGAATCATCTATGCAATTATGGCACTCGGGGTGTACCTAACATTCCGAGTGTTAGATTTTCCGGATTTAACGGTTGATGGCAGCTTTGTTACGGGAGCATCTACAGCAGCAATGATGATCGCATTAGGTTATAACCCGATACTAGCTACATTAATGGCAATTGTTGCTGGATTTATTGCAGGATGTATGACTGGTCTTTTACACACGAAAGGTAAAATAAATCCACTCCTTTCAGGTATTTTAATGATGATTGCATTGTATTCAATCAATCTACGTATAATGGGGTTATCTGCAGAAAATGCAATTGTAAAACCAAATATTCCACTCATGAATACTGATACGATTTTTTCACAATTTCAAAGTTTTTGGAGTAATTTAGGCATTGATACAGCGTTAACAAATTTCATTAAAAATACGTTAGGTTTTCAAACAGCTCCATCTACATGGGGAACAATTTTAGTAGTGCTTATTATTACACTCATCATCAAGTTTATTGCAGATTGGTTCTTAAAAACAGAAGTTGGTCTTGCAATCCGTGCAACAGGTGACAACAAACGAATGATTCGAAGCTTCTCAGCAAACACGGATTCGTTAATTGTGTTAGGTCTTGGAATTTCAAATGCCCTAGTTGCATTTTCTGGAGCTTTAATCGCTCAATATTCAAAGTTTGCCGATGCAAATATGGGGATTGGGATGATCGTTATCGGTCTAGCATCTGTTATTATCGGTGAAGCTATTTTCGGAACAAAGACAATCTTCCGCACAACAATTGCAGTTATTGCAGGGGCTATTATTTACCGTATTATTTATGCGATAGCTCTTCGTATCGATTGGTTAGATACATCTGATATGAAATTAATCACTGCAGTAATTGTTATTTTAGCGTTAGTTCTTCCGCAGTTCATTGATAAACGACGTGAGAAGAGAAGAAAGCTAAAAAGACGGGCAGAACGTCTTGGAGAGCAAAACATGGCGCAAGGGGGGAATCACCTTGCTTAAATTGGAAGGTATTAATAAAATCTTTAATGAAGCAACACCCGATGAAAAGATTGCTTTAGACAATATTAATTTACATTTAGCACCTGGTGATTTTGTAACAATAATCGGGAGTAACGGTGCTGGAAAATCAACAATGATGAACATGATTTCAGGGGCGCTAACACCTGACTTTGGAACAGTATCCATTGATGGGAATGATGTTACGAGACTTCCTGAGTATAAACGATCTCATTACATTGGCCGCGTTTTCCAAGATCCAATGGCCGGTACTGCACCTTCAATGACAATTGAGGAAAACGTAGCGATTGCATACTCAAGAAATGCTAAACGTAGATTACGTTTTGGTTCGAATCGTGAACGCCGTGATTTTTTCAGAACATCTTTGGAAAAATTACATTTAAATTTAGAAAATCGTTTAAATGCGAAAGTAGGTATGCTTTCAGGTGGGGAAAGACAAGCGTTATCTCTACTAATGGCAACGTTTACAAAACCTGACATCCTACTGTTGGATGAACATACGGCTGCCCTAGACCCATCTCGTGCTGAATTAATTACAAATTTAACGAAGCAACTTGTTGAAGAAGGGAACTTAACAACTTTAATGGTTACCCACAACATGCAACAAGCGATTGATTTAGGAAACCGCCTTATCATGATGGATAAAGGTCAAATCATTCTATCAATTGATGAGGATAAAAAGCCATCATTAACAATCCCAGACCTAATGAACGAGTTCGAGAAAATCCGTGGTGAAAAAATGAACTCAGACCGAGCGTTGTTGGGATAATAGAATAATAGTGTCGCACCTCAGTTGTTAGGGAACTAACACTGGGGTTTTTTTATGCCAAATTTATTTTATGGAAGAAAGGTAATTGTTTTGAGGAGTGTTGATATTGCTTGGATTTCTGTGAGATAGCTATGTTTATCGAGAGAGTGAAAATTGGTTTTTAGAAAAGGGAATAGGGGCAAATCTGAATTTTGGCATTTTGACCAAATAGAGCTTACTTAATAAAATTTGGACAAGGAGGGAGAGAGATGATTGTTTTACAAAGGGAAAAGCCTAATAATCTAATATTATTAGAGAGTATTTTACGTAGATTACCAATGGAAGATGAAGAGTATGAGTATTATAAAAATCTCTATATAACCACTAAGCATGGATTCGAGGGAGAAATTCGTGTTGATCGAGAATGGGGAGAAATCATCGTGCCTTCAAATCATTATTTATTCCATAACTATGAAACGGAAAATGAAGTGAATCATTCCCATCAAATCGATACTATATTTATTTGTAGGAATTTTATTTTACTATTAGAGATTAAAAATATTGGAGGGCAAATCGACTTTGACCAAAAGAAGCATCAATTTATTAGAACACGTTTAGATGGAACAAGAGCGGGCTTTTCTAATCCAATTAACCAAATTGAACGTCATGTCAGATTCTTTAAACGAATGATTTGGAACTGGAATATTGCTTTACCTGTTGAGTATGCGATTATCCTAGCTCAGCCTACAACAATTATTGGAGATGTACCATCGGAAATAGCGATTTTTCATGTAAGTGGACTACAAACTCATATCTATCATTTATTTTCGAAGTATAACTATAATCAAATTTCTGACCAAGAATTAGAATGCGTAAAAAAGAAGTTACTTGAAATGAGGAAGCCTAAAGAATGGGATGTAAATGTTGATCGCAATAAATTAAGAACTGGTGCACTGTGTAAACGGTGTCTCTATAAATTCGTAATGGAGTTTAAACATGGACAATTTGTCTGTCCAGTTTGTAAAACCAAAACAAAGGAATCGTTATATGAGGCATTGCTTGATTATCGTAATTTACATGATGTTTGGATTTCAAATAGCGAGTTTAGAAATTATTTATACATTGAGTCACGGTATGCTGCGAAACGATTAATTATTGACTTGAAATTAGAGTATAGAGGTTTTAGAAGAGATAGACAGTATAAGATACCTAGAAATATTTTAGCTAAATTTGAAAAGCTCCCATAAATCTTAAAAAAGCGCCCATAAACCCAAATAAATAAAAACGCACCCGAAACCAACTCCGAGTGCGCTAAGCTAAATATTAAACCAATAATCCAAACAGCGTGCTGTCTTTGTTTACTTCCTTAAATTCAAAACCGTTAGTACGCATACGTTCGATTAATCCCTGATAGTCTTCTGGTTTGCTAACCTCGATACCGACTAATGCAGGGCCAGATTCTTTGTTGTTTTTCTTAGTATATTCAAATGTTGTAATATCATCATTTGGACCAAGAACAACCGTTAAAAATTGGCGTAAAGCTCCTGCGCGTTGAGGGAAGTTTACGATGAAGTAATAAAGTAACCCTTCAAATAATAAAGACTTTTCACGGATTTCTTGCATACGGCTGATATCATTGTTTCCACCCGTAATAATTGCTACTGCAGTTTTCCCTTTAATTTCATCTTTATATAAATCAAGAGCGGCTACTGGAAGGGCACCAGATGGCTCAGCAACGATTGCGTGTTTATTATATAAATCAAGAATCGTTGTACTTACTTTGCCTTCTGGAACAAGAACGATATCGTCTAAATACGTACGGCAAATTTCATACGTAGTTTGTCCAACACATTGTACGGCTGTACCATCGCAGAATTTATCAATTTTCCCTAAAGTTGTAGGGCCATCATTTTCAAAGGCTGCTTTCATACTTGCAGCACCAGCTGGCTCAACTCCGATTACTTTACTGTTAGGTGATAAGTTTTTTACATATGATGCAACGCCAGACATTAGACCGCCGCCACCAATACCACCAAATAAGAAATCAATCGGTGCTTCAACGTCATTCATAATTTCTACAGCAACCGTCCCTTGACCCGCAATGATATCTAAATCATCAAATGGATGGATAAAGATCATGTCGTGTTCTTCACAATAGTCCATAGCTGCAGCTGCAGAATCGTCAAATGTATCTCCAGCTAGAATAATCTCTACATTGTTTCGACCGAACATGCGAACTTGGTCTACTTTTTGTTTTGGTGTTGTTAAAGGCATAAAGATTGCACCTTTAATTCCTAAGTGAGCACATGCAAAGGCTACACCTTGTGCGTGATTTCCAGCACTTGCACAAACAACTCCACTAGTGCGAGCAGCGTCTTCTATTTTTTTTATTTTATAATAAGCACCGCGCAACTTAAATGAACGAACATGTTGTAAATCTTCACGTTTAATATAAATATTTGCACCGTACTTTTCAGATAAATAGTCATTTTTTTGAAGTGGTGTATGTACAACAACATCTTTTAATAGATGATGTGCAATTAAAATATTTTCCACTGCAAATGTTTTTGAGTCAACTTCCATTTTTTTGTTACCCCCGTACTATAGGTTTCAATTGGTAGAACTTTCAAAAAACTTTTTGTTTTGAAAGTTTTATTATATTTAAAATATTTTATAATTCTAACACAGATATCACGCTTTTTTCACAAATATTTATTGAATTCAAAAAATTTAATCGATGTAAACGCTTTATTGTGAACGAACTTTTAACTTTACATAATTGTGGAAGAAAAACATACTAACATTAGTAGTACAAACCAAGGCCATGGTTTGTGCTACTATTTTTTTATAGTAGAAGTGAAGGAAAGTCGAACAGCTCCAGGGACGTATGAGAGTCCGTAAAAAAAACCG
>NZ_RBZN01000062.1 GCF_003628435.1 Ureibacillus endophyticus
ATTACAACACGAAACGTATTAAGGCAAAATTGAAAGGCATGAGTCCGATTCAATATCGAACTCATGCCCAAACCGCTGCCTAAATGAAATAACCGTGTCTAACTTTTAGGGGTCACTTCATGGTATAATACATGATTGCTTTTTTATTTGTTCAGCTCTTATAAAGACATCTTTAAAATCGTACGAACATCCTCTGCTTGTAACTCTTTAAATCTTCCAAATGGTCCATTAACCATTGATTTTTCAACTAATGTTTCAAGTTGTGAATCATCAATATCATAATCACTTAGGCGACTTGGTGCACCAATTGATGTCCAAAATTCACTTAAGCGGTCAATGCCTTCTAAAGCTACCTCTTCAACTGTTTTTCCTTCAGGTTTAACATTAAACACACGTGTTGCCAGTCTTGCGAAACGCTCAGGATTAACAGAAACGTTATGGCGCATCCAATTCGGGAATAGGATAGCTAGTCCTCCCCCATGTGGAATATCATAAACCGCCGAAACGGAATGTTCGATATTATGAGTTGCCCAATCACCTCGAGAACCCATAGATAAGAAGCTATTTAATCCAATTGTTCCAGCAAGTAAAATTGTTTCACGCAGCTCGTAATTTTCGAGGTCTTCAATTAATTTTGGTGCTGTATTAATCACAGTTCGTAAAACACCTTCACACATTTCGTCCGTGATTGGTGTGTTCGTAGCATCGTGGAAATATTGTTCAAACACATGCGACATAATATCCACAATTCCGTATACTGTATGATCCTTTGGTACAGTAAAAGTATACGTTGGATCTAGTATTGAAAACTTTGGAAACACTGCTGGATGTCCCCAACCATATTTTTCTTTTGTTTCTTCGTTGGAAATTACTGAGCCCGAATTCATCTCTGAACCAGTTGCGGCTAGAGTTAAAATTGTACCTAAAGGTAAAGCATCTATAACATTCGTTTTCTTTATTACAATGTTCCAAGCATCTTCATCTACTTTAGCACCTGCTGCAATTAATTTTGAGCAATCAATAACTGAGCCGCCACCGATAGCTAAGATAAAATCAATGGATTCCTTTTTACATATTTCGATCCCTTTTCTAGCTGTTTCCACACGAGGATTTGGCTCAACGCCACTTAATTCAAAAACGTTCATATTTAATTTGTTGAGAATTGCCATGACATCATCATACAAACCATTCTTCTTAATACTTCCTCCACCATAAACAATTAAAATATTATGACCATATTGAGGTAATTCTACTTCAAGTTGACTAATTTGTTCTTTCCCAAAATGTAAACGTACTGGGTTATAAAATGAAAATGTATTCACTATTGACTCCCCTTCTTGACTCAGTCTAGCCTAAAACACTATTTGGCCTCAATTTCATTTGTTATGAACTAACAAAAAAGCTATGTAAGGAGTATTCCCTTACATAGCTCATTTTATCGTATTTATACCCAACCACGGAAACGAGAAGCTTCGGCAGTACGACGAACACCCACCATATAAGCTGCTAGACGCATATTAATGTTGCGTGTTGTTGCTGTTGTATATACATTTTCGAAAGCAGCAACCATTTTTTTGTGTAATTTCTCTGCTACTTCTTCTGCAGTCCAGTAGTATCCTTGGTTGTTTTGTACCCACTCAAAGTAAGATACAGTTACACCACCAGCAGATGCTAATACGTCTGGAACAAGTAAAATGCCGCGCTCAGTTAAAATTTTTGTTGCTTCTGCAGTCGTTGGACCATTTGCTGCTTCCACCACAATATTGGCTTTAATATTATGTGCGTTTTCAGCAGTAATTTGGTTTTCAATTGCTGCAGGTACAAGAATATCACAATCTAGTTCTAGTAATTCTTGGTTTGTAATTGTATTTTCAAATAAAGTTGTTACTGTACCAAAACTATCACGACGATCTAATAAATAATCAATATCTAACCCATTTGGATCATGTAACGCACCGTAAGCATCTGAAATACCGATAACTTTTGCGCCTAGATCACTCATAAACTTCGCTAAGAAACTACCAGCGTTACCAAAACCTTGGATAACAACACGTGCTCCTTTGATATCGATGTTACGTTTTTTCGCTGCTTCTTGAATCACAATCGTAACACCTTCTGCAGTAGCACGATCACGACCTTGAGAACCTCCAAGGACGATTGGTTTACCTGTAATGAATCCTGGTGAATTAAACTCATCCATACGGCTATATTCGTCCATCATCCAAGCCATGATTTGCGCGTTTGTAAATACGTCTGGAGCAGGAATATCTTTTGTTGGTCCAACGATTTGACTAATTGCTCGAACATAACCACGACTTAATCGTTCAAGCTCACCCATAGACATTTGACGTGGGTCACAAATGATACCACCTTTACCTCCGCCATATGGTAAATCGACAATACCGCATTTTAATGTCATCCACATGGAAAGCGCCTTTACTTCTTCCTCACTAACCATTGGGTGGAAACGTACTCCACCTTTTGTAGGACCAACCGCATCGCTATGTTGTGCACGATATCCAGTAAATACTTTTGTTGTACCATCATCCATCTTTACAGGAATACGTACATGTAACATACGAAGTGGTTCCTTTAATAATTCATACATTGCTTCATCGTAACCAAGTTTATTTAACGCATCTTTGATTACATCTTGTGTAGATGTAAATAGATTTAAATTTTCAGCCATCTATTTCGCCTCTTTAAATTTAATGGTAATTATTTATTTGCAAATATTGTATCATACTTTATAAAAGAAATGGTTAATTATGTGTGTGTCTCTATGATGTTTGGAAATTTTAAATTATTTATAAAAAATGAAATTATACTAAGAATATTTTTCCTATACATTCTGTAAAAAAACAGACGCCGTCATTACGTCACGTCTGCTTTTGTATTCAGTTCAGAATTTACAACAATTCTGATACTGATTTTGCCTGCATGTGTAGTGTTAAATAGTCTGGACCACCAGCTTTTGAATCTGTCCCCGACATGTTAAATCCACCAAATGGTTGATATCCAACCGTTGCACCAGTACATCCACGGTTTAAATATAAGTTTCCAACATGGAAATCTTCACGAGCTTTTTCTAAATGGAAACGATTATTAGATAATACCGCACCCGTTAAACCATATACAGTATTATTCGCAATATCAATTGCTTCATCAAAACTGTTGGCTTTCGTTAATGCCAATACAGGACCAAAAATCTCTTCTTGCATTATACGAGCATTTGGATCTACATCTGCGAATACAGTTGGTTGGATAAAGTAACCTTTTGAATCATCAGCAGTTCCACCTGTTATTAAGCGTCCTTCACCTTTACCAATTTCAATGTATTCCGTAATTTTCTTAAATGCACCTTCATCATTAACAGGTCCCATATATGTTTCGATGTTGGATGGATCTCCAACAATTATCTCTTTTGTTAATTCTTCTACACGTTTTAATACAGTTTCGTACGCTTGATTGCCAACGATTACTGCACGTGAGCAAGCAGAACATTTTTGTCCACTAAACCCAAACGCACTCGTAACAATTGATTGGGCAGCTAATTCAAAGTCTGCATCATCATCGACAACGATTGTATCTTTACCACCCATTTCAGCAATTACACGTTTAATCCAGATTTGACCTTCATTTAATACGGATGCACGTTGATTAATACGTAAACCTACATCACGAGAACCTGTGAAACTAATAAAACGTGTACGTGGATGATCTACTAAGTAATCTCCCACTTCCGAGCCAGATCCAGGGATATAGTTTACAACACCTGCTGGTAATCCTGCTTGTTCAAGAATCTCCATAAATTTATACGCAATTACAGGAGTTGTTGAAGCAGGTTTTAATAAAACGGTATTACCCGTCACTACTGCTGCTACCGTTGTACCTACCATGATAGCAAACGGGAAGTTCCAAGGTGATATGACAACTCCAACCCCTAAAGGAATGTAAGAGTATTTGTTAATTTCACCCGGGTTTTGATTTAAAGGCTTCCCTTCAGCAAGTTCTAACATTTGGCGACCATAGTATTCTAAGAAATCAATACCTTCTGCAACGTCCGCATCAGCCTGAATCCACGGTTTCCCAGCTTCCTTAGTCATCCAAGCCGCTAACTCAAATTTTCGGCGACGTGTTATTGCCGCAGCCTTAAATAATACTTCTGCTCGTATAACAGGATTTACTTTTTTCCATTTGTTAAAAGTCGAATCTGCTACTTGCATTGCTTTTTCAGCTAAATCTTGACTCGCTTTAGATACATGCCCCACAACTTCTTTTTTATTAGATGGATTATATGAAGTAATTTTTTGTTCAGTAGTGATTCTTTCTCCACCTATTATTAATGGGTATTCTTGTCCAAGTTCACTTTCAACTTTTTTAAGCGCTTCTAAATAAGCCTTTTGATTTGCTTCAATATTAAAGTTCGTTAATGGCTCAGATTTGTACGGAATCATGGATTAAAACCTCCTTCATCATTACGATTAGATTGCGTTTTTTCTCCAAATATCATAAGTGCAAAAAATATTTGCAGCAAATACCCATTTCCATATATAATAATGCAAAATATTGTTGCGTAAATCAAGCGAATTTTTCTAAAAATGTTCGAAATTTTTGAGGTGAAGCAGTTGACAAAAGAAGATAATATATTAATAAAGTTTTATGAATTTGCAATAGACCACGTATCTGTTGGTATACACGCCATTGACCACAATGGATATACCATTTTGTACAATAATAAAATGAAAGAAATTGAAGGGTACAAAATTGAAGACATTTCAGATCGTTCTATACTGGATATTTTCACCTTTAATCAAAGTGAAAGTACATTATTAAGAGTTCTACAAACTGGACAAAAAGTGCTGAATGTAAAACAAACCTATTGGAATAAAGATGGTCACGAAATCACAACGATAAATGACACCTTTCCAATAATAGAAAATAATGAAATAAAAGGTGCCATCGAATTTGCCAGGGATATCACATCATTGGAAAAACTTATCTATCAACCTTTAAGACGTTATGGGGAGCCTTTAAACTTTGAAATGTTCTCTGTAGCATCTGAACAAATGAAGAATGTAATCAATAACGCAAAAAAGGCCGCAAAAGCTCGTATCCCTGTATTATTAATAGGTGAATCTGGAACAGGTAAGCATTTAGTTGCAGAAAGTATTCATAATGAACTAAATCCCATAAATGATGAATTTGTTACTCTTTTTAGTAGAAGAAATCCTCAAGCCACACTTGATAAATTACAAAATTATTTAAAGACAGAAAAGAGTTATACACTGTTCTTTGATCGGATTGAATATTTATCATTGCCTATTCAACAAAAGCTCATTGATATATTAAACAAGTTGCCTGCCGGGAAACATTTAATTATCGGGAGTATTGGCGATGATCCAATTGATTTAATAAGTAATGGTAAATTATTAAAGGACCTATACTATTATTTTGCTTCCCTAACGATAACTATACCTCCATTGCGGGCTAGAAAAGATGATATTCAACCTTTTGTTACAGATTATTTTAGTCGTCTTCGAGAACGATTTGCTTCAAATATTGAAGGTATCTCTGATGACGTAATGCAATATTTTTTACAATATGATTGGCCAGGGAATTTAAAAGAACTTGAGCTCTTATTAGATGAGTTTACTTCTATGATGATGAATGAAAAAATAGTTACTCTTGAAATGTTGCCATTACATTTTCGTTTCAAAGTTCAACAAGCGAATGAACATATTCGAAATCCTGACTTTTTTATCGTTCAACCAAATCAAGAATTACTACCACTAGAAGACTATATGCGAGAGGCAGAAAATTATTATATCCAAAACGTGTTAAATATTTTTGAGGGGAATATAACAAAAACAGCTCAAGCTTTAGGTATGAGCAGACAAAATTTACAATACCGTCTTAGAAAACTAAAAAAAGATTCGTAAAATAAAAAATAAAAAGATGCATGGCTTTTTGCCATACATCTTTTTATTTTTAATGACCCGATTGTTCAATCCAATCTTGTAGTTTGTCCCTTAAGGATTTAAAACCATTTGCGTCATCTTCGTCTACGCGATCTTGTAATGTTTTTCTTGGTTGTTCTTTTTTCTTTTGAATTGGTGCTACTTGCAACGCACGAGTTGATAAACTTATTTTCTCATTATTCTCATCAACATCTAAAATCTTTACTAAAATTTCGTCCCCTACTTTTAAATAATCGGATACATCTTTTACAAAACCGTATGTGATTTCCGATATATGAACAAGCCCTTGTGTTTGGTCGTCCAAAGCAACAAAAGCCCCGTAAGGTTGAATTCCAGTTACTTTTCCGGTTACAACTTCACCTACTTCATATTTTTTTGCCATCAAGCATTTCCTACTTTCTATATCTACGTAAATGTCATGTTAAATTATAACATATGACAACTATCTGAACAAAGAATCACCCTCTAATATAAAAACAAATAATTATCCGGTACTTGGAATAAAATACCTTTTTATCCTTTTCCATAAAATTTCATCATTTAGACAAAATAATCGCATTATTCAAACAAGATTAGTAATATAATATAAACAACAAGCAAAAAATGAAAGGAAGTGCTCAAATTTGAAAAATCGATTTCACGAACAATTAAAACTTTTAAGAGAAGAAAAAAATTGGTCACTTGAGGAATTGTCGAAAAAAACACAAATTGGTCTAGAAAAATTAAGCCTTTACGAAAAAGGTGAGCTCGTCCCTTCAATGCAAACGATTTTAAAACTATCTACTATATTAGAAGTACCAGCTTCGAACCTAATGGATGGTATTAAATAAAAGGTATTTCCTTATTATAAGGAAATACCTTTTTATTTTTATATTATGCACTTCGCCTCAAATTTAATTGCTAGTAATTTATAGGAAATCTCAACACATTTTTCAAACGGAATCCATTGTTCAAAAGAATGCTCATAAACCGTTTGAATTACTTTAGCTAGTTTCGAAGGATCATTCTCACCTTGAAGTGCGGCTACAACATCTGCAGTTTCGGTATCATAGCTATCTTCACCTAATTGAAATGGATCCCACTTTTTTAAAAGCGCAATAGCTTTTTGATTCATTATAATATTTTCCAAAGTTTTCACCCTATTTTTACTATTTGCTATGATATTATATAATACATAATTAAAAAAAGAAATGAGTGATAGATTTGTTTAATTTTGATGAGCTACATAACCGAAAAAATACGAATAGCTTAAAATGGGATCTTTTCAAAGAACGCTATAAAGCACAGTATAAAGTAGAAAATGTAGAAGAAATATTACCAATGTGGGTTGCTGATATGGATTTTGCCATTCCACAAATTATTACAGATGCAATCAAAGAAAGACTTGACCACCCTATTTTTGGTTATTCCTATGTTAGCGATGCTTGTAAAGAAAGTATTGTAGGTTGGTTTGAACGACGTCATAATTGGACAATCGATCCGAAATCAATCCTTTTCCATCAAGGTGTAGTACCAGCTTTGGCTACTATTATTGAAACATTTACAGAACCAGGTGATAAAGTGGCAGTTTCTACTCCTATTTATCCACCATTCTTTAGCATTCCAAAAGCACAAAACCGTGAAGTAGTTGAATGTAAACTTGATACTTCAAACAACGATTATAACTATGATTTCGACGCCCTTGAAGAGCAATTTAAAACAGGTGTAAAAGTTTATATTCTATGTAGTCCGCATAACCCAGGTGGAAAAGTATGGCTACGAGAAGATTTAGAACAGCTTGTACAATTATGCATTAAATATGATGTTCTTTTAATCTCAGATGAAATCCATGCAGATATCGTATTTGACGGAGCAAAACACATTCCTACATTAACGGTAAAAGATGCAGACAAAGCAAAAATCATTACATGTATTGCACCAACTAAAACATTTAATATTGCTGGAATTCATGCTGCAATGATGGTAGTGCCAAATGTAGAACTTCGAAATAAATTAAACTTTAATAAAGCCGCGCATGGTCGAGATGATTTAAACATTCTAGCTGCGGCTGCTGTGAAAGCTGCCTATGATGAAGGCGATGAATGGGTAGATGCAATGATTCAATATGTATCAAACAATATGGATTATGTTGTTGAACATTTAAACAAAATCGAAGGAATTAAAGTAACGAAACCACAATCAACATATCTAATTTGGATCGATTACCGCGAAACTGGTTTAGATGAAAAAGAAATGATGCTTCGTTTACTAGAAAAAGGAAAATTGGCCCTTGAACCAGGTACGAAATATACAGAAGCAGGTAGAGGATTCTTACGTATGAATGTCGCTTGCCCTCTTGATACAGTAAAAGAAGGAGTAGAAGGTTTCAAAAAAGCATTATTATAAAATACTAATCTTAAAACCAAGTGTTATTTTAACACTTGGTTTTTCTAATTTATGAAACTTTTTTCTCAATTTCCCTTTACTAAATTTTGTATTATATAATATAGTCAATAATATCCAGAATTATTGGAAAAATAGTGACAATGGGGTGTATTTATTTTGTAATTTATTTTACAACTATCTATTATGGAAAAAGTATCCTTACAGTTTAAAATGTTTATATTTTCATTTATTCTCGTGTTTTTCTCTATTTTCACGAGTGGTGCAATGATGATACATAATATTGGAAGCGCTTTTGAAAAAGAATTTGGTTTAAGGGCAATTGCAATTGCGAGAACCGTTGCTCAAATGCATGATGTCCAAAACACCGTAGGAACGAAACAAGGATTTAAGACGATTCAACCAATAGCAGAAAGAATTCGTTTAGCAACGGATGTTGACTATATCGTTATTTATGACATGAATGGTGTACGTTACTCTCACCCTTCCGAGAGTAAGATAGGAACAGTTTCAGCGGACATGTTAAAAAATGTTGCTTCCTCACAACATGAGTACATTTCTAAAGCTTTAGGTGTTCAAGGTTTCTCAATCCGCGCCTTTGTTCCTATTATGAATAGTGATGCCACAAAACAGGTTGGCATAATTAATGTCGGTATCCTCTCACCAAAGTGGTATATATTGGTGGGAAGCTATAAATTAGATATTTTTTTATCATTATTATGGGGTGTTGGCATCGGACTAATCGGTTCTATTTTAATTGCCCGACATATTAAAAGACAAACCTTAAATCTAGAACCTTACCAAATCGCTCGGATTGTACACGAAAGGTCTGCAATTATGCAAGCAATGGATGTTGGTATCCTTGCTACCGATGAAATTGGGAATATCACCTTTATCAATCGACTTGCAAGGCAGTATACGCATTATTTTAGTAACAATGGAACTTTAAAGAACATCTTTAAAAATACTTGGCTTGCAGAAGAGAAAATTGTAAACAACGATAATTATCGTCCTTTATTAATGCATGATCAAATGTATTTAGTTCGCACTTTTCCCATTCGAATTAATGATAAAAATGCCGGCTATCTCATTATGATTACAAATCGTCAGGAAGCCCATATACTTGCAGAACAATTAACAGGGGTTAAAGCTTTAGTAGATACATTACGTGCTCAACACCATGAATCTCTAAATCGATTACATAGTATTGCAGGGTTAATTCAACTGAATCGAAATGAAGATGCACTGAGTTTAATCATAGATGAAATTACTGATGAGGAAACGATTGTCCAAAATTTACGTGATAAAATCCATGATTATTCGATTCAAGGGCTGCTTTTAGGGAAACATTCTCGTGCAAAAGAACTAGGTATAGATTTGACCTTAGATGACGATTCTTATTTACTTGATTTTATGACCGGTTTTTCAACTGGTGATATGATTACAGTAATTGGTAACTTAATTGATAATGCAATGGAAGCTTGTTTAACTAAAGAAACCCGCGATGTTAATATTTTAGTTCAAGGAGATCAACATTTTTTGTTTATTGAAGTCCAAGATAGTGGAATTGGAATTGAAGGTAATCCAAATAAAATTTTTGACTATGGTTATAGCACAAAAAAACAAGACGGCCATGGAATTGGCTTAGCATTAATTAAGAAAATTGTTGAATTCAATAAAGGAAAAATTTCTGTAACATCAGAGGTCAACATCGGTACTACGATAACGGTCCAAGCAGGGGAGGAAATTTAATGCCAACAATGTCAGTATATATCGTAGAAGACGACCCAATGGTTTTAGAAGTAAATAAAAATTTCTTAAACAAACTTGTTAATTTCAAACTTATAGGCGAATCGCAAACGGGCGAACAAGCCTTCAAACAAATTACTATGTTAAAACCAGATTTAGTATTACTAGATATGTATTTACCTGATATATCAGGGATCGATTTGTTTTTAAAATTAAGAAATGAACGAATTCCATGTGATGTTATTATGATTACTGCTGCTCGTGATGCAAAAACGGTACAAGAAGCCCTTCGTATGGGTGCAGTCGATTATTTGGTGAAACCATTTCGGTTTGAACGATTTGAAAAAGCTCTACAAAATTATTACCAAACTTCTAGAAAAATATCTTCTTCAAGTACACTAGCACAAGAAGAAATAGACCAACTACTAGGTAATGAAAATGAGCAAATTACCTCCCTACCAAAAGGGCTAAATGATATCACAATGAAACAAATATTAGACGGACTACTTGAGATAGATGATCCAATCACATCTGAACAACTTGCTCAAAATGTTGGTATGGCTCGTGTGACAGTAAGAAAATACTTAGATTTTTTAGCAAATAAAGGTAAAGTCCATATAGATTTAAGATACGGATCTGTTGGAAGACCAACGAAATATTATTCATTAAAATAACCTAATTATTGAATTCGGTTACGTATGAAGAAAGGATATTTGGATTGAACAGGAGATGATGATGAATGAAACAATTTACTGGTATTTCAGCACTCTATTTCATATTTTTTCTTTCAGTAATATTCCTTACTTCTTGTCAATCTACTGAATATCCTGTTGATTATGAGCAATTAGGTAAAGAGGAACGCATAGTTATACGCTTCTCCCACGTGGTTGGTGAAGATACTCCAAAGGGAATGGCAGCAAGGAAATTTGCAGAACTAGTGAAAGAACGGAGTAACGGTCTAATAGAAGTTCAAGTATTTTCAAATGGTACTCTTTATAAAGATGGCGAAGAAATGAATGCACTTTCCCGTGGAGACATTCAAATGATTGCACCCGCTATTTCTAAATTAACCGACATTGTTCCCGAAATTTCTGTTTTTGATTTACCTTTTGCATTTAATTCATTAGATGAAGTACACGAATATGCACTAAGTGATATAGGTGAGAAATTAACAAATAGATTAAAAAACCATAATCTTTTAGTTGCAGGTTTATGGGACAGTGGTTTTAAACAAATAAGTAATAGCATTCGCCCTATTGAACATTACTCTGACTTAGAAGGTTTACGTATCCGAATTATGCCAAGTGATATTTTAACTAAGCAATATGAAACATTAAACGCTGAAACTAAACGTACAGATTTTGTCACAGTTTTTAATGTTCTACAAAATGGCAATGTCGACGGGCATGAAAACACGCTTACAAATATCACTAGCAAAAATTTATATTCTTTACAAAATTATATAACAATTAGTAACCACGGATATTTAGGCTACTTAATATTATTCAATTATGATTTTTGGAATAGTTTACCTGAAGATGTTCAACAACTTCTAACTGAGATATTACAAGAAGTCCAAGAATGGGAATGGCAACTAACGAAAGAAATGGATCAAGAAAAATTGCAAGAAATCCAACATTGCGCTATTCAACTTCATACCTTAAGTGAAGAGGATAAATTGGAATGGGAAGAAAAATTACAACCAGTATATGACTATTATCGAGAACACTATAGTGAGCGTTTCATTGACGCCCTTCCAAAATTTCAAAACTAGCTTCTGAAAATAAAGATTTTATATCAACAAAAAAAGGGAATGTACAAAAAATATATTTTTTGTACATTCCTTTCTAACACTTAAAAGTATTGCTCCTGCGGTGGTCGCATCAAAATGCAACCATCATAGTCGCAAAGGGGACGTCTCAAATGACTTTCAGACGTCCCCTTCTTTATTGATTTTGTGCGTTTTGCTGTCTTTCACGTAAGATACGTTCTTCAAGCTCTTTGGTTTTCAGTTCTTGTTTTTTAGATAAACGTTTAATTGCCATTAAAGCAAGACCACAAAGTGCAACAACAATAATCAATTCGATAACCGCTGGAATATAAGTTGATTTATCTTCAGGGAAAGATAAAAAACTGAACAATAGTAACTTATCCATTATATGGTCACTTCTTTCGAAAATTATTCGATTACATTAATCGATTCTATTTTAACATCTTCTAGTGGTTTATCACGCATATCTTTCTCAACGTTCGCAATTTTGTCAACAACGTCCATACCCTCTACTACATGTCCAAATACTGTATGTTTGAAGTCTAACCATGGAGTACCACCGACACGTGCATATTCTTCAACTATATCTTTTGGATACCCAGCTTGTTCCATTTGTTGAATCATGTTGCTTGGCGTATGTTGCATTTGAACGATAAAGAATTGAGAACCATTTGTGTTTGGACCAGCGTTTGCCATTGAAAGCGCACCACGTAGGTTAAATAATTCTTCATTGAATTCATCTTCAAATGAATTACCCCAAATTGATTCTCCTCCCATACCTGTACCAGTTGGGTCTCCACCTTGAATCATGAAATCAGAAATAACACGGTGGAAGATAATACCGTTATAATAACCAGATTTCGCATGGCCTAAAAAGTTTTCTACTGTTTTTGGAGCATGTTTAGGGAACAATTTAATTTTAATTGACCCTAGAGTCGTATTCATTTCAACTAAAACTTCACCAGGATTTAATTCTTTTGTTAATTGTGGAAACATAAAGTTTGTCTCTCCTTCTTTTTTCATGTTTATTATGAGTATTGTTGTAAATACATCTATACCTCGTAACAGTTTACCATATAAGCCTTAATAATTACTAATAAGGTGTCATCGCTTTTTGTATATATAATTTGGGGTATACTTGATAATAGAAATTCCAAAAGTCTAGGAAGAAAGTGATTTATTTTGTCGAACCGCAAACATAATTTTATCATTATTTTAATATCAAATTTTATTGTTGCAGGCTCTATGACAATGATTATGCCCTTTTTATCTTTATATATCGAAACATTGGGCAACTTCACAGAAAGTTATGTACAAAGGTGGGCTGGACTTATTTTCGGCGCAACATTTGTTTCAGCGTTTATAATGTCTCCGATATGGGGACGTGTTGCAGATAAGTACGGTTATAAACCCATTATGATTATAAACTGTTTCGGTATAGCCATCAGTATCTTTCTCATGGGACATGTGCAAAATGTAGTTCAATTTTTCTTACTTCGTTTATTTATGGGAATAGTGACTGGTTTCATTCCAACATCTATGGCATTTATTAGTAAACATACACCCAAAAATATTGCTGGTAAAACACTAGGTACACTCCAAATGGGTAGCGTAGGCGGTACACTTTTCGGTCCTGTAATAGGCGGTTTGTTAGCAGATGCTGTTGGATTTAGTTATACATTTATTCTTACTGCTTCTACCATTTCAATCGCAGCAATCATTATCATATTTGGCATACATGAACCAAAAATTCAACGAAAAGCGAAAAATAGTATTTATTCTAGGAAAAATGTGATTTGGGCCATTTTCCATCATCCTTTAATGTTAAATATCATGTTTGTAACATCCTTAATTCAAATTGGCAACTTTAGTATACAACCTCTACTTTCCCTATATGTTTCTCACTTAACAACAAGCAATCAAGTCGCATTACTAGCAGGTATTACTTTTAGCGCTGCAGGAGTTGGTAATCTTTTAATTGGTCGATTTTTTGGAAAATTAGCAGATGAAATAGGCTATGAAAAAGTGTTAACTACCCTTTTATTTATTAGTGTTCTTTGCATCATTCCACAAGCTTTTGTTACTTCTCTTTGGCAGTTGGTCGTATTAAGGTTTTTGTTTGGTATATTTTCTGGTGGTCTAAGTCCAATCATCACTGCTTTAATTCGTCGAGAAGCACCGATTGAAGTACAAGGTGAGATCATGGGTTACAATCAAAGTTTCAGATTTTTAGGAAATATCATTGGTCCGGTATTAGGTGGATTTATAAGTGCTCTTGCTTCAATATCATCCGTATTCTTTGCAACTGCTCTTTTATTTTTAATTGGTGCTTTAATTGTATTTATCATCCAAAAAAGACCAAGAAAGGATTTCGATGATGTATTAAAAGATCATGTGTAATTTTCCATCGTCCATAAATTTCCGTTTTTAATACTTCAGACATGCTCCAATCACTCAAATTCTATGCTATTCTTCTAAAAGGACCATGTTTGGAGGAAATAAAAATGAAACAAGTAGTAGGTTTTCTACTCATTTTGTGTTCTTTTCCCCTTTTATTTTTACTTGGGCGTGAAATATGGGATGAGGTTACTGTAGTAAAAGCTCATGAAGAACGAATGCAAGAGCAAATACAACTTCCAACGTTGAAAAGTCAGTTACCTGTAACTATGGTTGATCGGAACGGTCAAACTTTTAGTGAAGAATATGTTGAATGGAGACAACCAATAAAATTAGATGACGTACCCGAGGTGGTAAAGCAAATCTTTTTACTTAGTGAAGACCAGGAGTTTTTTAACCATATTGGATTTAACTTAAGTGCCATTACCCGGGCAATCGTTGTCAACTCTTCTGAACAATCTATTGAACAAGGTGGTAGTACAATTACCCAACAACTTGTACGTATGCGCTATTTATCAGAAGAAAAAACATACGAACGAAAATTAACAGAGTTGTTTTATGCTTATGAGCTTGAACAATTGTATGACAAAAAAGAAATTCTTGAAATGTACTTAAACGAAATCTATTTTAGCAATCAAGTTTATGGGATTGGTGCAGCTGCAACCTATTATTTTCAAAAACCATTAGCCCAGCTAACAATACCACAAATGGCTTTCATCGCTGCAATACCAAATAATCCATCACTATATGATCCTGTAAATAATTTTGAAAATACAAAAGCGCGACAAGAAAGATTACTAGATATTTTAGCTGAACACGATGTGATATCTAAAGATGAAGCAGAAGCGTACAAACAAGAAAAAATATCTTTAAATCTAAAAAGGAAAATTCAAAAATATCCTACCTACAGTACATATGTTTTAGAAGAACTTAAATCCCTTGTTGCACAAAATGATGGTTTTAAAGAAAAGCTAGCCAATGCAAAAACAAAAGAAGAAAAACAGATTATTCAAAGTCAAATTGAACAAAAAATTAATGATTTATTAGAATCGGGAATAATGATTGAAACTGCTTTAGATCCTGAGAAGCAAGAAAAGGACGAACAGAAAATTAATTCTATTTTAGGTGCCGGCTCGCTACAAGCAAGTGCTGTTGTTGTTGATAATACGACACGGGAGATTATTAGTTTATATGGTGGTAAAAACTATAAAAAGTATGATTTCCATCGTGCCTATCAAGGAGTTAGACAACCAGGTTCAGCATTTAAACCGTTAATTGTGTATGCCCCACTTTTCGAAACTACAAACTACTCTCCAGACTCGAGCGTTAGTGGTGGACATTATTGCGTTGGGAATTTCTGTCCTCAAAATTATGGTGGTGGGGTTTATGGTACTGTCTCAATACGTACTGCATTTAAATATAGTTACAACACTTCGGCATTGCGTCTATTCCATCAAATCGGGGTTGATAAAGGATTTGAATATATTGAGAAATTCAATTTTAATTCAATCACTGATCAAGATAAAACCTATTCTGCATCTCTAGGTGGACTTACTTATGGCGTAACGACATTAGAAATGGCAGATGCCTATACAAGTTTCATCGATGGCACTTATAAACCCGTTCATAGTATTCGAAATGTAAAAGATAAACATGGAAATATACTTTACAGCTGGCCAGAAGAAAGTGAAACAATATGGTCTAATCAAACGGTAACATATATTCGCTCACTTTTACATGATGTGATTACAAGCGGGACAGGTAGAGGTATCTGGGCAAATTCCTCCTATGTGGGGGCTAAAACCGGTACAACAAATGACTACCGAGACTTTTGGTTAGCGGGTTTAACCAATGAATATAATTCAGCTGTTTGGATTGGTTACGACAAACCGCGCTCCATGCAAGATTTAGAAGACGATAAAATACATTTTTCTATTTTTAATACTATTATGAATTGATATTTCACTTTTCTAATTAAAATATGGTAATAAAATGGTTCCTTTATGAATTCTAGGAAAACGTTGTTCTCCGTTCCGGCCGGCGCTTTCCGCGGGCACGACCTCAACTAATTTTTGCCAGCTAAAGCCGGCAAAAATGGATTTTCGGCTCGTGCTGTTCCCGCAGGAGTCGCGGCCTCCACTCCGAACAACTTAAATCAACTTCTAAACGAAAAGAGGCAAATTAGATAAAATTTAATCATAAAAAACATACTAACATTAGTAGTACAAACCAAGGCCATGGTTTGTGCTACTATTTTTTTATAGTAGAAGTGAAGGAAAGTCGAACAGCTCCAGGGACGTATGAGAGTCCGTAAAAAAAAC
>NZ_RBZN01000063.1 GCF_003628435.1 Ureibacillus endophyticus
AAAATATGGGCGCAACCTTTTCGGAATGTTTGTCAAGAGCGATTGTCCCCTCGTTCGGAGAGTACTTATCGCCCAATACCTTGTGTTTTTCAATTTTTCATAGAAGTTTTGACACTACCTCTTGTTCAATTACGTCCAATGCTTTTTCTAAATCGGTTAAAAAACTTGAAACGACTCTTCGTTCAAGAGGGTTTAACTTAGCTGCATCCATGCCCTTATGTTTGATTACAAATTGTGCCAAAGTATACTCAGCATTTTTCTGTTTAATGTTCATACCAATTCGGGCTCCTTTTCAAAATAGTTTTTGACTTTTGTTCTAGCGTTTTCCAGGTGTTCTTGGGCTGTGCTTTTCTTGATGTTAAGTTCTTCGGAGATTTTTGAAATTGAGGTTTTGTGTAAGTAATACTTGATGAAGATTTCACGCTGTCGACTTGTCAATTCGTCATACAGGTTCTCATATTCAGGTGGAGGTGCTGTTTCCTCAAGGAAGATTTCTAAGGTTGGAAACAAGTGCTTAAATGATTTATTCTCTTCAATCTTCCCTCGTTTGCCTTCACGAAATAAAGTGACAGCTTCATAGAAGTCTTGTTTCATTACTGCGCCACCCTTTCTAGTTGAAATTGTGCAACCTTTTTTCGTGCAGATTCGATGTGTTCTTGCACAGCACCTTTCGTAATGCCTAATTCAATTGCAATCTCCTTTAAAGACCGGTTATAAGCTGTGTTTAACACAAAACATTGCATTTGCTTTTCTGGAAGTGAGGATAATACTGATTGGATTAATTTCTTTTCTGCAATGGTCAATTGCCTTTCCTGGACATCATTCACCCCTGCAATTACGTCATAATGTTTTGCTTTTGTCGCTAAGTCATCTGTAAAAATAACTTCTTTTCTATTTTTCACTTCCAAGCCCTGTTCCATTTTTCTCTTACTATATATTGCCTTATTAAAAATGCGCGGTTCATGTCCTTTTTTCAGCCACCCAATCGTATAAGTCATGTCACTAATCATGCTGTTATAAATCTTGTGTTGTGGATCATCAGCTGGAAGTTGGTCTTTTTGCTTTTTTAATTGTCGTCTATAAATCTTGTATTCGTGTAAGAGTTCTATTTCCCATTCATACATCACATACAACCTCCTATCAACCATAAACAAGAATGTATGTTCGGTTTAAAGGTTAAAAAAAAATTAAGAGGTCTTAATTTTTTCTGGTTCATCTAGCAAATCCGTTTATATATTGTCGTTTCAAATTACTAACATGTCTTTTCTCAAGGACTCTTTTCTGCTTCCTCATACTTTTCTTTTCTCGCTTTTTATAAGCGGCCCCATAATCAGCTAGTAAATAGCTATCCAAGACATTCTCGGGTTTTAAACGAAACGATCTATCTTGCATAAGTTCACTTCACTTTCTACGTTCTCGGGGGTTCATCCAGTAATGGCATTCCTATTGATTCTAGGAACTCCGCTTTTGGACCGTATATAGAAATTTCACCGTTCTTCAAACGTTCCCACTCTCCTGGACTAAAACTTACAAAAGAGTTCATACTAATCGCAATCGTTAAAATTTCCTTATCCCTAGAAAGTACTGGTTCAAAAAGGCATGAGAAAAAACCATGTTTTTTAGCATTTTTATTGCCCCATTTCGGATACGTATTCCCTTTATTGCCTACTGATATAGTATTCCCTCTGACAAAACGTCCTTTTTCATCTCGTTGGAGCTGCATGATTCCACCACCAATCATTTTAGCAAGAGTTTGCAAGGGAGCATTTAACCGTGTTCGTTTTGGAAAAATATTAGAGCAATCAAAGCGAAAGTTGCAGCATTTCTTACTCCATTTATAGTATAATTTACAAGGTTTGTTACCTTTGCTTATCAAATGTTTGATGTAACCTCCGGAACTTAACCACGTTGCGTTCTGGAAAACGTTGCAACATTCCTGTTTGTGTTGCATCCAGTGTTGCAACTTGTTCCGTTATAGCTGCATCCTTTTAAGTTAAATATTCCAAATGAAATTTTAGTTGATTAATACTACCATATTATACCATGGGTAATAAGAAATCACTTTTCACCATTATCTTAAAAGATATTTTTCTTCTGCTAGTACCTTTAAATTTCCGCAATAACCTTAATCAATTTTTTACTAGATTATCTAAATTTAATTCACTAGTTTGTAATCATCAGTTATTCAATGTTTAACCTGTCGTCTTTTTCTGCTAATCTACTTTTTCTATTAACTGAATGAACAAAACCTCACACACATACCATTTTTACGTTCTGAGAGCCTTTATGAGCGTTTTTAATTCAAAGTAAATACTTTTTATCAGGTTTGGTTTAAAACGTCTCACAAGCTATTTAAACGCACAATTTTTACATATCTATTTTTTTATCTAGTTTTCTTTAAAATCCTAAATTTTAAGTTGATTATACCTTCATCTCTCGTTAATTTAAATTGACACTTCTCTCACGGATCTGCGATTTTCACGGTAAACAAAAACAACAACATAAACAGTGTTTGCTATAGTATATATAGATTAGGGAGATTAGGTAATATAATGGCATATACTATATATCTATACATACATTTATCATTCTATATATTATTATTGTTTACTTTGTTTACTTTAATAGAAAAAGCTTGATATATAGGGCTTTTTACGGTAAACAAGGCACGTTTATTTTTGTTTACTACGTTTACTCTGTTTACCCACTTTCACACACTAGTGAATTAAAGTTTGTTTACTTTTTAGACTTTGTTTACCGTGTTTTGTTTACACCAATTAATTACAAGATTGTCAAATAAAGACTAAAATACATTTAGATGAACGGCTAAATCACAACAGGAATGCAGGAATACCATCTTTAAAAATGTTATTTTTTTGATAATCTATTCTCGCTCTTCTAACCAGTTATATAGTGGTACTTTGTTATTGTCCTGACCCTTTAAAATCTCCAACTCTCTTAAAATTTCATTGGATTTCATTAATAAGAAGTCGGCTCTATCCTTGGTAATGCAAATCGGTCCACTTGTATACAGGCTATATTCCTCTAATTCTTTTACAAGATTAATGGCCCTCTCCCTTGCCTCATCACTTTTTAAATTTACGTATCTAAAAACATCTTCAAAAACTACATCCACAATAGCTTTTAACTCAAGTATTTGTTTTTTTGTAGCACTCGCTTGAGTTGAACCATTGGACCAATGTAAATCAAATCCCGTAATGGCTCTACCTGTTTTTATTTCTTTGTAAGATACCTGCAGCTCTGTGTACTTGTTAATCTCCTTAATTGCAACGTCTAAAACACCCCTTTTAAATTGCGCGGTGTTTTGATACGTCTTTTTATTTTCTACACCAAATAAGCGTATTAGTGCGCCCTTACTAATTGGTTTGTGCCAATAACCATAGTGTGCTTTTAAGTAATCGTACAAGATCCAACTAAAACTACTTTTAAATTTTGATGTTATCGTTAAATCAGTTGTGATGTACTTCTCTTTTAAATCTAAAATGTGTGGAATCATTTTAGGGTTCCACTCAAATCTAAAGGTCCCCTCTTCATATTCCATGCTCATGAAGACGTTCCAAAATTTAAATTTTTCGTTTGCCAGATCTTCTGTACTTACTTTTAAACCAATTAACTTTTCGGAATCGTCTCTTGCATGGATAGTTTGATACTTTTCAATGTTAAATTTATTTTCAAACTCAACTTTTCGGAATATGGTGTTTCCATTTTGCTGTGTGCAATAAATAGCGTAAGCTAATAACTGCATTTGATTAAGTGTTAACCCATGATTTAGTTTTGCTAATGATATTTCATTGCTTTTAACAATGCTAGATTCATAATTAATTAGTTGTGTTTTTTCATTTTTCCGTACCATGTAAAATAAACACCCTCTTTTATTGTGTAAAATCTATCCCTATAAAAGTGTATTAAAAATAATAATTACACATTTAAAACTTCTTCAATATCAACAATTTCAAATTAAAAGTGTATACTATACCAATATTTACACAATAAAGTGTATTTTTGCAAGTTAATACACAATTAAAAGAATAAAAATTACACAGTTGAGGGATAAAAAATACACAGTTAAAGGATAAAAAATACACATTTAAACTCGCAACCCCTTGGGGCTCTAAGGCTCACAAACTCGTTAAATATAAATAATATAATTAATCTTATAAAGAATAGATTTATATATTAAATATCAATATATGTTTTTTAAATTATGATTTTTTAAATTTTTAACAATCGACATTATTGGCAGCATATATATTTTTTTTTAAAATATTTTCAAAATCTATCATAAAACACTATTAAATTGGCATACTTAATAACGTACAACTGTCTTTTCCCCTTGACCTATCGGGGTTTAGGGGCTAAGATAAAATTGTACAAAGGATTAACTTACTCGTGTGTAATCCGAAGAACGTGTGAACGACTGGGTGGCTCCCAGTCGTTTTTCTGTTTTTTTTAGAGAAACAAAAAACACCGCCCTTGGCTAAAGGACGATGAAAACTCACTTTTTTTGTTTTAGAAGGAAAAATACTCTCTAAGAATTCGATAACCAGTATCTACTAAACGGTATAAATCCGCTGCACCTCGTAAGATGGCGAGTCCTCGAGTGCGTAGTTTCTTAGATTTCATTTCCGCTTCTTTTTTACGGCGATTTACTCGTGTGTTATCCTCCAAACGTGTCACCCCCTTCTGGAGGTAAATAATAAAGCTTATGTAAACGGTCTACTCAAACTAAGTTCGAATAGGCTTGCTGCACCGTCTACTAATAGAATTATAAGCTAAAACTCTAAAGTTTTAACCTAATTTATATATATCCTAGTCTATTAAAATTTATTCCCTAAATTTGTCGAATAAAATTTTAATAGATATTTAATAACTACTACTCTTTTTTGAGTAATAGTTATATGTATATAAAGATTTCCTGGCTTCAAGAAACTTTTTTTGTGATATCAATTATTTTAAAATAAATCAATATTTCATCTGGCTTTTCTTAAAAAAAAGATCCCCTTTCGTCCCAATTGAATAACGATTCCGTAATAATTGGATACTGATTGATTTCAGTTATGCAATGATTGGGAATTTTAAACTACAAAAAAAGAGCTGGAATAAATCCAACTCTTAATCTTAGATTGTATTGCCTACCGTCTTTAAGATTTCTAACAATAACGGTGCTAACTGGATAAATAGATATCCTAAGCCACATTTAAAAATAATATCCCACGCTCTTTCCGATTGCCCGAGCATGAAAAAGAATCCAGCTCCAATCATGATAACACTCGCTAACGGGAACGATAATGCAATCATAATATCAATAATAGGATCTAAAACAGTTGCCAGTGCAGTTAATGATGCATCTGCTATAATGCCTGTTGGTTCTGGCATAACGGTTGTAGCGGTCACTTGTAACGGTGTATACGCATCAGATAACGCAACTGGTGCGGTATTTGCACTGCTAAATGTGCTTACGGTTTCGTACACTGGAATTGTAGCGGACATGTTACTGCTTAATTGATTGTACGTGACTAGCCCTACACTAGCGGTAGCTGTTACTGTGGAGGCAATGGCTACCGTTTTTCTCGTAGCATATTGTTTTCTGTCCACTTCTCTCATCTTCTCAAACTCAGCAAAACGTTCACTATAATCCGTATATTCGCTAACTGGCACAACCTCGATTTTACTCCGCTTGAAGAACACTCTTTTTCCTCCTTAATTACTTAATGTCATCAATCGTGTACACCTTCACTTTTAAACCATTACACAACCGTTCTAATTGCGTTCTGCGGTGGTTTGTAGTCGTTAGCCATATTAAAGTTGGATAATAATTAAAATTGCGTACAAGGCTTTCTGATAACCTTCTATAACGTTCAATTTTAGCTTTATTTTCTTTCATTGGTTGCGTTCGGTCTACTTCCAGGAAGTGATAGAAACCGTTACGAGTAAAAACTGCATCGGCTATAACTGATACATCACCGTTAGATATCTTCACCTCGTTTTTCCAATCCCCCGGGCATCCGCAAAAGAACCAAAAATCATTCCTCATAATGATGTGCTGCACCTGGCTACTCTTTTTTCTCACCTTGTTACATTCCACATACTCACGACCTTCTTTATTGAGGTAATAAATAGTTTGATAACCTTCACGGATGGTCATGAGATAGTCTGATAGCTTTTTAAGCACGTAGTTAGCGTTACGAACCGTACCAAATTGAAAGTATTGATTCAGTTGATCGCGAGTAAGAAAGTCAAATCTCTTCAAAAGTAACAGAATCTGTTCCTCTCTTTGTGAAAGTCTCGTTTTGACCATTATTAACCTCCTTCTTGATGATGTGAGGAAGGATAATACTTTTGATTTCATCATTTGAAATGTAAGGAGATTGCACTACGAACCGTTTTACATTATTCTTATAAATTCCTCGTCCTGGAATGTCCGGTAATTTATCTGCTCCACCTTCATCTAATACAACTCTTGAAGCTGTATCAGTATCAACGACATAGCATAAACGAGCGATAATGTTTCTTTTGGTTTGTGATGGGATAACTTGAGTGGTAGGGTATTGGGTGCAAAATATGAGGTAGTAACCTGCAGAACGTCCTCTACGCGCAATGTCTGTAATGATTTCCATAGCTTCTTTATCATCCGATAAGTCTGCTGCTTCATCGATAATAACGAAATGTCTCTTCTTTATTTTCGCTTCTTTCACATCTTCGAAACCTTTATCGACGACATTTTCAAAGGATTCATTCATGTTCATTTGAACGGATTGCAATACTTCCCTAGCGCTTTTTGGATTGCGCGAATAGTATTTTACTTGCTTACAATCTTTAAATCTGTGGAAGGCAGAACCACCTTTTAAATCGATTAACGATAATTCGACATTTTCAGGCTGTTGAGCGATTAAGAGTGTAGTTATCAATTTAAGAATTGCGCTTTTACCAAATCCAGTAGCACCAGCAATAATCAAATGTTTATCCTTATCGAAATCATGTCTAATGATATTGCCATTTCTAGTGAATCCGACAGTTATGGACCATGTGTCGGGTTTTGTAAACGCTGGATTCCAATTAATCCGTTTCGGCAAAGGCTTATCGTAAACTCGGATAATCAACAAACCGTCAAAATCTAATTCGATTTCTTTTTTCTCCGTTAATTTTCGTTTCCACAGCTCCTGGAGTTGTTGGATAATCCCCTTATCCCATTGCAATTCCTTTAAATCAGCAAAATTGATTAGCTTTCTCCTGTTGTTAATTCCATCCTGCAAAATATCCATTTTATTTAAATAATCATTGAAGCTACGACCTAACGGAATGCGATATTTGTATTCCCAGCCCCATTCATACTGCTTCTTTTTAATCAATTGGGTTGTGAGCGCATCTTTTCCGTCCTTCACATTAAGGCCACTTAAAGAAAAAATCCGCTGAATTTTACCACTATCGTTCGTTGCGAGCCCTCTCTTTTTAAGAAAAGCGGTTGCGGTAATACCTCCCATTAGTGAAGTCGTAATGATTTCAAATAACATTTGCCACATCCTTTTTCAAATAACTTCAGAAACAAAAAACATTGCGCCCACGGGTTCTCTTACGTAGTAAGAGTTGCACCTATCGAGAAAAGGAAAAATGAACGAAAACCATTGATGTTAAAGGATTTTTGATTTCTTGATTGTTGGTTGGGGTGGAAATGGAACTGGAAAGGCATCTGGAAATGAATCGAGAAAGGATTTTAAGAGATAAAGTTGTGTAATGTGCTATCTACACTTTGTTCTGCAGCTTTGTATTCATCAACGATAAACAATAAAAGAGCTGTAATATTGTGATCTTCGTTTTCGTCTTTTAAATAATCGCTATTTACGTCATTAATGATTTTTTGCATGAAATCCTTTTGTTCATCCCCCATCTTTTCACTTAAAAACTCACTGACATACAAATCCAAAAAATCGTAGTCATTCATACTTCTCTCCATGAAATAAGCTACTACCTTTGCAATGCTGCATCCAATCGCAAAAGAAAGGCTATAAGCGTATTCGTAAATATTCGGGCTTAGTTTGAGGGATATTCTTTCGGTTTGTCGTTCTGTTCGTGGGAATTTTTTAGGTTTTACTGCTGGGGAATATAAAACGTTATCCAGTTTGATTTCTCGCTTGAAATAAGGTGCTAATTCTTTTCCTACACCTGTATTGATCGCATGTAAACATAAATCTTCACCAATCTTTTTAATACTGTAACCAGTAATGAAATTGAGTTTGTAGATAAGGTCTTTCATGGCTACATCGATAAAAGGCTTCACATCTCGCTTTTCCATGCTTTCATCCTTTCACAAGACACTTTCTTTTGTTCAAATGTCCCGTTTAATTTGGTACTCAATGATATTCGACAAAATCCCCAAATATGACTGATTGAATTTAGAAAATATGGAAATACTTTTTGTAAGTCGTGAAAGGGTGTGTGATCGTGAAAAAGTTTAGTGAAGCAGAAATGAAGAAGATTGCTGCAGGTGTGAAAAAGACAACCGAAAAGTATGGATTACCTACTAAGAAGAAGGATAAAAGCAAAGACAAATAACCGTTGTTCACAATGAAGTGAATGCGGTTATTTTCATTTTCTAAATAAACTTTATCAATGTTAAAAAATTAAAGAAATATTGCAAAAATGCAATAAAATCAAAGGAATTTGGTGAAAACGCAACAAAACGCAATAAAAGTTGCGTTTTTACCTTGAAATCGTTCTAAAACGCGCTTATACTGGATATGAATAGAACCAGTGGTGCTATCGGTTACAAGCACTATACAGCACTGGTGACGTATAAAGCTGTATCCCCGTTGGCTCTGAAGGGGCATAAAAATAATTAGAGCGACACTTTATCCTGGCTACGGACACATATATAGTAGCTTACGTCACTGTATATTATAATAACTTTTCCATTAGCCCTGATATCGTATCAGGGCTAATTTTCATATTGGGGGTGTCACATTATTAGCCGATACATTTATTCTGTAAATGATTATGCAGGTCTAACCGTAGTTCCAAACTTAGAAAACATTACACTAAAACTAACCTTGGAATATTACGATCAATATTTATTTCCCTATACTTACTTCTATAACATTACATACGTAAATAGCGGAATAAGTAAGAAATTTGAGTTAAGATGCAACCATTCAAACTTCCCCCATTTAATAGGTTTGCATTATGCTGCAAATTGCAGATACGGAGAAAAAAATCCTCGTACTAGAAGATTTAAAGGATTTCTTGGTTATTCAAATGTTAAAAATGGTACGATTGATAAGCAAACAATCAGCGATTTACATAAACGAAGCTATAAAGATTTAAAACGTAAAATGAAGTATTTCTTTTTAGCACATCAAGTATTAGCCGATCCAACAGCAATTGAATTTAATAAATTGAATTGCGATATTTTAATATATAAGGATTTTTTTGGTAAACGTATACATATAGGCTTGAAAACGACAAGGAATAAGGCTGTACCTATAACCTTCTTAGTTGAAGATTTAACTGATCTTACTTTCACACAAGAGCCTCAATCCATTACGGTACATAAGGTTTTAAAACGTAATAAGTTGAAAATTTCAAAAGCTTTATTAGATAAATTGAAAGGCCGTAGCTAGACGGTCTTTTTTTTATTAGTGTCACCTTTTTGCATATTATCCGCCATACATCATTAAAAAACATGATGCCCCGGATAAAGGCACCACGCTTTATTTGCCAAATAACCTTGCCCAGACTGATTTAGGTTGTTCTTTCGCTTCATTTAATTCTTTTTTTAATTCCAGGATTTGTTTATTTTGCTCCTTAATCAACTCTGCTTGTTCATCTAACTTATCTGAAACACGTTCCTGGAAGTCTGTTAGTAACTGATTATGCCATTTAATCTCTTCTCTTAAAGCTTCATTATCCACCTGCTGCTTTTCCAAAAAAGATCTCAAAGCTTGTAGTTCATACGTTACGTGTAACGGTATAACGGATTGTACCGGTTCAATAACATCGTTATTTGTAACGGAATCTCCTATTATAGCTTCAATATCAGTATCACTGCTTGTAACGATACCTGCAGCGTGCTCTAAATTAACAGATTTATCACGATTTAATATAATCATAGCCTTTATCAATGCGATGTCCGTACCGTTATAAATACGGTGATTTCTACCGTTACGGTGAACGTTATGACCATTCTGCTCTAACAATAACGCATACTTTTTGAGAGTTTCAGGATTTATTTCTAAAAAATCTGCCGCCTGTTTAGGTGTAAATTCATCCATCAATGTTCACCTTCCGTCCCTTACTTTTAAGAACAAATTCCTTTATATCGTATTATAAAGGAATTTTAGTACAAGGATTTATTTTTTTAGAATAGCGAAAACGGGGGTTCTACCCATGTATAGTACCCGTGTATACTTACCGTGTTAATTGAGACGGGTACTATACACGCATGGTATACACGCTTACTAAATTCCAGTTTTGTTGATATTACTAAGTTTTCGAGCTTTCTTTCGCCAACTTCCCAATAAAGCGTACTTAATACCTTAAAATCATGAAAAAACACCCGTTTTTCACGAGTGCAGAAATGTTATTTAATTTTAAGCATTCATTCACTTAATTTTACTTTTATGTCATTTAGCTGCTCCAGACTAAGCACACCAGTACTTTGTGAAATGAAATCACCAATTAATGAAAGCTGTTCAATTTCTTCGAGTCCTAGGTCACCGTTATAAATATCTTGATATGTCTCAACTGCTTTAATTAATAGTTTGTTAAATAGCATATTAGTTGCCCCCTCTTTCCCATTCGCTCTAATTTAGGGCGTGGTAAACAATTATAAATTATTCCATTCCTAAGATTTTGCGAACATCTTCTGCTGATAAGGATGTATTTTCAATTTCACTTATGATTGGTTTTAAAAAATTATCAAAATAGAATTCAGCTGCAATTGAATGGAATTCTGTCTTGGAAGTCGGTAGTATTGTATTGTATTTCTCTTGTAATTGATTTAATAAATTTAGTTGTTTATCTTTTAATTGTTTAGTGTTAAAGATAAACGTATTAATTCTTTCATTGAGATCTTTAGAAAGATAAATCGTTGCTTTTACTTCAGATTTTTGTTCAGGTTTAAGATTAGCATACGAAGTCTTTTCCCAGATTCCAAACTTCTCTGTCTCAGATAATCTATCCCATCTTCTCATGAAACCGGTCTTGCGTAGCTGTTCTACTATGCTCATGATTCTCATTTCGAATACTTTACGAGTATGCCCCTTTTCATCGACATACGTCTCTGCTAGTTCCTCTTCACTGACATTTAGTTTTTCTTTTAAAATGGCATACGCTTCCTCTGACCTTATAGAACCCCTTGATTCAAGTAAATTCATTAAAGCTCTCTTAATATCCTTATTGGCCGTTCTTTGCAAATGAATCTCCTCCTTATAACAATTTGAAATGCATGCATTTCCTGTTGTTATTACATACAATACCATATGTTGGGTTTTTTAGCAACATTTTTTACCGTTAAATTATGTTGTTTTTAATCTAACTTAAATTTAATTTGTACCCCCACACTAAATAATCCATTAAACATAAAAAGACCAACTCAATTTTGAGCTGGTCGAAAAATTATGTACTATTTATCTTTTTCTTCATTCACAATTTTATAAACAGTTGCCCTTCCAATTCCGTACTCTTTAGCTATGTCCGTTGCACTTTCACCAGCATTAAACAATGCGACAACTTGACGCTTAGTTTTTTCATCAATGGAGGGTCTACCCCCAGTACGTCCTCTTTTTCGAGCAGCTTCAAGCCCTGCTACTGTTCGTTGTTGAATAATATCACGCTCAAACTCTGCAAAAATGGCTAACATACCAAACATAGCTTTTCCAGCCGGTGTTGTAGTATCAAATGAATCGTTAACACTTACAAATGACACCTCTTTTTCACTAAGTTCATCTGTCAGAGTGTATAACTCTTTAGTACTTCGTGCTAAGCGATCTAATTTATAAACTACAAAAATATCGCCTTTAGTAGCTGCTTTCATGGCATTTATCAATTCTGGTCGCTCTTTACGGCTACTTTCCTTCTCTACGTACATAACAATCTCTAAGCCTTTTTCTTTTGCATATCGTTCAATAGCATCAATCTGCATATCTAGGTTTTGGTCATCCGTACTTACCCTTGCATAACCAATCACTCTCATAATTTTATCCCCTTCGTCTATAAACTCATGTGTTTTATGTAATTATTATAATAGACGAGTTTATAGACGAATTCAATATGTAAATGGCTGTAAAATTGCTGTTTTTTGTCATCGATTACAATTGTCTACAAAATGACGGTTTTATGGACTCCACAACTTACAGAGTATGGGGAGTTTCTACGCCCTAAATTAAACTTAGGGTGTGTACTTTTGGGTACGGGGTGTATTTTTTTTTCTTGCAGTTGAATATGGGGTCGTGTTTCACGAGGTCATAGATTCTATAGGGAAAAATACAGCAAATGAAGTTCGTAAAAAGAAATAGAAATATTGTTTTTAATTTCCTATTAAAATTTCTTGGTTAATGTGAAGATGAAATTAACAAATCGAAGAGGTGATCATATGAAAAACTATTATTATCATCCTACCAGAAAAAAACTAAGAGATATTCCTGTATTCGTTGATCTCCATTATTCTGAAGCCTTAAAGTACTTTCTTAGAACTGCGGAAATTTTAGAGCCACAAATGATTAGAGACATAGAAGAAATGATACCGCTATTTTCACAAACTGAAGATTTACACGAACAATTAAAAACAGATAAAAGTTTTATTGATAATTGGTCCTTAATAGAAAAATGTGATGAAAATAATAATAGCCATTTATTAAAGTTAAAAAAGGCATTACTTAATTGGGGTAAAAAGTATAATTTGTATACTGAAGAAAGACCAAATAGCACTACATTTTTAGAAGTTGCATTATGGGCTATACCAGACAGAAAAGATCATGAAAAGGACATGGAGGAAAGAAAGGAATATCTTGAACAATTAGGTTTTACAGATGTAAATTACAGGGAAGAATGGTCAATCACGAATGTAATATATGAAGAATATGAAGCTGAAAATTCAGAGGAAAAGATATCTTTTGATAAGCTATTTCCGTTTGTGTTTAGTCCAGATAGCTTTAATATATATGGACTGTTTAAGGATTCTAACCTAGAACCTTTAGCATCAGACTACGAGAGTTTACTTTCAGACTTTAGAGTAAATCTTATGTTAGCTCAATCAAAAGAAATGGATTTAAAAGATTTTTCATTTGGTGTCGGGTGGGATCCAAGAATTAGTACATGGAGCGAATTTGAAGAACGTATAGATGAAGCTTATAAAACGTACAAAAAATTGTATAAAGAACGTACCAAAGCTTACCTGGAAGAGAAGGGGTATGTAGAAGGAATAAAAAAGAGAAATAAAGAGCATTTTGAATGGTTAGTTAGGTACCAAATTCAAAAATGGCCGATTCACGATATTGCAGACTTTTACAGTACACCAGATAAAATTTTAGCTGAAGATACCATTAGAAAGGGTTTATCGGCAACAGCAAGTATTTTAGATTTGTGTTTGCGATAGAGGATTAAAATCATTCCACAATGAGAACTAATGATAACTAGGTGGAACGCCGCGTCATTTCATTAAATTAATACCATCATTTAAAATGAGGGGACAGATTATCCCCTCACAGATTCATCTTGACTTCGTATTGGTTTCCGAAAAAACAGAAACCTATAATTACAATTAGGTCGACCTACACTTTAACGTGGTTCAGGTATTAACCCATTTCGCCAAAAGTGGCGAAATCCTAAATACTTAAATAACCCCGTTCTTTTGGCTTTTCAAATTGGAAAAACAAACACTATTCATGCTTTTTCAGCTCACTTTGAACCATAGACCACAATTCCCTTAATGGAGCAGTTCCGTCTCCCCAGGCATGTAAAATAACAAGTGTAGCATCTTTATCAAAATGCGAAAGTTTAGCTAACTCAATTGGTAATAGTGCATTAATGCGCGGTAATTCTTTGGGCATTGCTTCTAATACTCTTTTAAATAATTCATCTTGCACATCTCTTTTAAAATCAGGTACTGCAACATACTCCTTCAACGAAGTGTTAACCGTGAACGACTCTCTTTTTACTTCACTTTTGATTTCTTTTTTAACTTCCAACTCTCTAAAAGCATGTTCAAAAATTTCGGTTACCTCTTTGTAAAGCTCTACTGGAGACTGCCTATCTTCTCCCCACTTTCTTAAAATTTTAATAGCAGCATCTTCTCTAAACTTGCTTAACTTCGATAGCTCAACAGGGAGATAAGCAGTTGCATGTCCCCATTCTTTTAACTCTCCTATAATTAACCACCACCTTTTTACAAGTTATTTCCTTAAATTTAAATAATTAGTATTATAGTGGTAATAAAAAAGGGGGGTAACATTCGTTACTCCCTTGCCCCTTGAATCATTTCGCCACTTGTGGCGATGTATTTGAAATTCTGCCGTTTGAGGTCAAAAACCCTACAGAAAATACAACTCAATAATTAAATAAATGTTATCCTCACTACCGTCGCATAAATAAGTTCTGAATTTTCAGTTTATATTTTCTGGCGTTTTAGAGAAAAAACGAAAACACCAAAGCTAAGGTAGTAAACATCCATTTTTTTACTATAACCAATGAC
>NZ_RBZN01000064.1 GCF_003628435.1 Ureibacillus endophyticus
GTTTTGTGTGTGGTAACCTCAACTAACACCAAAATCCAGGGGGTGGCAAGTTTTTTTGCGTAAAAGACTATAAAACCAACGATTATTAGCGATTTATATATATAAGTTTTGACAATACGAACATTTAATAGGGGGTTAAAGTATGAGTACTGAAAGAGAAGTATTAGTAATCGGTGCTGGTCCAGTTGGTATGACCGCAGCTCTTGCATTACATAGTAAAGGAATTAAGGCCACGATTTTAGAAGCAGAAAAGGAAGGCCGTGAACGCGCGGGAAGTCGTGCGATTTATATCCATAAGGCAACATTGCAATTACTTGAAGAAGTTTCACCAGGCTTAGGTATGGAATTAGCAGAGATTGGTGTTGTTTGGCCAGTTAAACGTTCCTTCTATCGAGGGGATGAAGTGTATAAACGAGTTTACGAGCCACCAAAACCTAATACATTACCAGCGTTTTCTAGCTTACATCAACATGAAATTGAAAAAGCGATGTATAGAAGATGTTTAGAAGCGGGTGTTGAGTTCGTTTGGGAAGAGCCTGTAACGAATGTCATTTCTACTGAAGAAGGTGTCACAGTAGAAACTGAGAATAACAAATGGTCTGCTAAATATGTGATTGGTGCAGATGGTGCTCGTTCAGTTGTTCGTCAATCAGTTGGTATTAAGTTTGAAGGACCACGAAAATCAGATGCATTTATCGTAGTAGATGTTGAGGAAGACCAAGAAAATCCATTACCAATCGAACGTATTTTCCACTATCAACATCCTGATGCAGGTGGACGTAACGTCATGCACGTACCATTTGCAGGTGGATGGCGAATTGACCTTCAATTATTCGATGAAGACGATCGCGAATGGTATGGTTCTGAAGAAGGTGTTCGTGAATGGTTACCAAAAGTAATGGATCCAAAATATGCAGATCGCATCACATGGATTTCAACGTATACGTTCTATCAAGTAGTTGCAGACCGCTATACAGATGATAATAACCGTGTCATTCTGGCTGGTGAAGCTGCACATCTATTCGCTCCATTTGGCGCACGAGGATTAAACTCAGGTGTGCCGGATGCGACAGTGGCCGTACAAGGAATTGCAAAAGCACTACAAGTAGAATCAAACCCAGAAGAACGTCGTGCGGCAATTCAAGCGGCAGCAGATGAGCGACTATCAGCGGGATTATGGAACCGTGAATGTTCGAACTTAGCCCTTGAACATATTCAAGGAACAAATGAAGAAATAAAAATGAAACGTGAAGTAGCCGCATTCCTTGCACCACACATTCCAGCACTTGGGAAATGGTTAGATGAAGGTCCATTTGGTCCACGTTCAGGCCCACCAAAATTATCAACTAAATATTAATAGGTTAGTGAAGGGAAGGAAGGGGTGAGCCTTCCCTTCATGTTCAGTTCTAAGGGGGAAAGTTTATGGTTCAAACAAATGAAGTAGAACAACCGTATAAAAGAATTTGGGGTATGTTATTTGTAGGATGGGTTTTTGCTTATTTTGATCGAACAATTACTGGTCCTGTAGTGTCATGGATGATTGCTAATGATGTTGCATTTTTAGCTGATGCGTCCAATCCTTATGCGTTAGGTGGATTATTAGGTAGTTTATTCTTTGCAGGTTACATGTTAACTCAATTCCCTGGAGGATACTTTGGTGACAAATATGGTCATCGTAATATGGTCATCCTAAGTATTTTATGGGCAGGAATTACTACGATTTTCACTGGATTATTTGAAGGATTACTAGTATTTATTGCATTACGCGTTTTAACTGGTCTTGGAGAAGGTGCATTTTACTCAAATGACCGTTCGTTAATAGCTCAAGTGACGCCACCTAAAAAACTTGGCCTTGGCATGGGGATTGTAATGGGTGGACTATCTGTAGGTTTAACACTTGGGTTAGTAGGAACAATTTATTTAATTGAATGGGCGGTTCCGTATTTAGGAAATGACGCATGGAAATCACCTTTCCTATTATTGGGAGCTTCAACAATCTTAGTAGCTATCGTGATGATGAAAGTTATTCCAAAATCAGCAGATGTGAAGTCAAAGCCAAATGGATTTAAAAATTCGGTTAAGGGATTAGGTGGATATTCTCTCGTATTTTTAGTGATTATTATGGCTGTTTACATAGTGACAGACTCTTTAGGTTTATCTGAAGGGTTAATGGCAGCTATTTTTACAGTTTTCTCTATCGGATTTGTTGTTTATATTTACAAAACCAAGAAAGAAGTACGACCAGTTCTAAAAAATCGCAATTTATTCTTACTATACCTATCTGCCATACCAATTATGTGGCATTTATGGTTCTATAGCTTCTGGTCTGTATCGATTGTTAAGGATTTCGGTGGGGGTACTTTAACAACTGCTGCACTTGTAGCTTCATTCAATGCGATTGCAGGATTAATTGGGTTCCCTCTTGGTGGCTATATTTCAGATAAAGTAGCACAATATGAAAATGGCCGTCGAAATACATTATTTGTTTTAACAGTGGCGTTTGCTGCATCTGTATTTGTTTTCGCTATTTATTTAATGAGTGGTGCAACAAGTCTAATCATTATGTCGTCAATTTTATTTATTTCAGGTATTTTATTCTTCGCAGTACAGTCAATACAGCATGCATTTATTTCAGACTTAGCCCCAGCTGAGCATCGCGGTTCGGCATTTGGTTTATGGAATTTAATTGCTGAATTCGGAGCATTATTATCACCTGTTATTTCTGGGGTGTTACGTGATAAAACAGAAAGCTGGAGTGCGCCTCTATTATTAGACGGTGGGCTAGTAGCGGCAAGTTGTATTTGTATTATTTTAATTTCGACAAAGGCTCGTAAAAAGGTGAAATCTACAGAAACAGTAACAGCTTAATAATTAATAATAGATATCCCGCACTCTTTTATTTGTGCGGGATTTTGTATGTATCTACGAGTTACGTAGAAGATTTCTAAATTTTAGAATTCGTTAGTTCCATATAGCAGAATGCCAGCGTTTTCAAAATCAAACATTCACTTTAACATACTTAATAGATTAATAATTATTAATTTTCAAACAACGAAATCGAATTGGAGGTTAAATGATGAGTACAGAAAGAGAAGTATTAGTAATCGGTGCTGGTCCAGTTGGTATGACCGCAGCTCTTGCATTACATAGTAGAGGGATTAAGGCCACGATTTTAGAAGCAGAAAAGGAAGGCCGTGAACGCGCGGGAAGTCGTGCGATTTATATCCATAAGGCAACATTGCAATTACTCGAAGAAGTTTCACCAGGTTTAGGTATGGAATTAGCAGAGATTGGGGTAGTTTGGCCAGTTAAACGTTCCTTCTATCGAGGGGATGAAGTGTATAAACGAGTTTACGAGCCACCAAAGCCTAATACATTACCAGCGTTTTCTAGCTTACATCAACATGAAATTGAAAAAGCGATGTATAGAAGATGTTTAGAAGCTGGTGTTGAGTTCGTTTGGGAAGAGCCTGTAACGAATGTCATTTCTACTGAAGAAGGTGTCACAGTAGAAACAGAGAATAACAAATGGTCTGCTAAATATGTGATTGGTGCAGATGGTGCTCGTTCTGTTGTTCGTCAATCAGTTGGTATTAAATTCGAAGGACCACGTAAATCAGATGCATTTATCGTAGTGGATGTTGAGGAAGACCAAGAAAATCCATTACCAATCGAGCGTATTTTCCATTATCAACATCCTGATGCAGGTGGACGTAATGTAATGCACGTACCATTTGCAGGTGGCTGGCGAATTGACCTTCAATTATTCGATGAAGACGATCGCGAATGGTATGGTTCCGAAGAAGGTGTTCGTGAATGGTTACCAAAAGTAATGGATCCAAAATATGCAGACCGCATCACATGGATTTCAACGTATACGTTCTACCAAGTTGTGGCAGACCGCTATACAGATGACCATAACCGCGTCATTCTTGCTGGTGAAGCTGCACACCTATTTGCACCATTTGGGGCACGTGGACTAAACTCAGGTGTACCAGATGCGACAGTAGCTGTACAAGGAATTGCAAAAGCATTACAAGTAGAGTCAAACCCAGAAGAACGTCGTGCGGCAATCCAAGCGGCTGCAGATGAGCGACTATCAGCGGGATTATGGAACCGTGAATGTTCGAACTTAGCCCTTGAACATATTCAAGGTACTAACGAAGAAATTAAAATGAAACGTGAAGTAGCAGCGTTCCTAGCGCCACACATTCCGGCACTTGGAAAATGGTTAGATGAAGGTCCATTTGGTCCACGTTCAGGCCCACCAAAATTATCAACGAAATATTAAGAGTTTTATTAGAAAGGAAGGTATGAGATGCCTTCCTTTTTATTATTGAAAACCGCATATTTTTAGAAGAGGAAATTTTACCTATGTTTACGTGTTATGTAGAAGTGTGCTATTTTTAGACTTATTGAAAACGTCTAATTAGAGGTGTACAAATGAAGAAATTGCCCATTTTCATACTATTATTCCTGTTACTAGCAGGCTGTAAAGATCAATCTGTTTATCATGTTTATGACAATAACAATCAGGAAATAGAAAAAGAAGAAGCTAATGAAAAGAAAGTATCGGAAAATGTGATGGTTCATGGCTATAGTGGTGTAGCAAATGGGTATGTCATTGATTCGAAAAATCGAAAGAAATGGATTGTGACTGTAGCAAGTAGTGTATCCGGTCATCCCAACGCAATTATCGTCACATCCGAGGGGAAAGAAATAGAAGCAGATGTAATAGGTATTGATAAGGAACATAACATTGCAATTTTATATATTAATAACTCTGCGAAAATTACCCCTTACTCATTGTCTGATAAATCGGTTGAGCGAAATGAAAATGAAATCAGTAAAGCTCAACTGGATGATGAAAAGCGTCTCCAAGGAATAGTATCTGTAATTCAGAAAGACGGAAAGTTTCAAGAAGAGTTAGTTGAAGCCAAGGTGATAAAAGAGGCCATAGCAAATGCGAAGAAAAAGCCCATCTCTTATAAAGAGCGTGCAGAACTTGTAGCCTTTTTCAAAGATTTTCCTAAAGTGCAGAAGGATGCAATCAACAGAATGCATACTACAGAAAGAGCAAGTTTTTCCTATAACTCAGATGAATTATTAATATTTATTGATAATTTCCATGAAGCATTAAACACTTACTTTCACACAGGGGAGTCTGAAATAATTAATGACTACATTGGTTCGGATGACTTAAAAAAACATTTAGTAAAAGTTGTAGAAGAGGACATTTCAAAACTGCATTTAACAACTTCTGAAGTTAAATCTGTTAATGCCGTAGACTATCAATATGTAGTGGAGCTCGAAACAACGATAAATAATAAAGGTGAAGAAAGAACAGTCTCGGAAATTGTAAAATGTATCTTATTGAATAAAGAGTGGAAAGTCATTTCGTTTACTATTCAAGAGCAAAACTAAAACTGGCAAAATCATTAAGTCATAGAATGATATAAAGTTAAATATTAATAATTGATATCTTTATTTATTCGTACCTCATTATGTAAAAGGGGGTCTGTAATGATTTTTCCAAAAGAAGTAGAAATCATTGAAGTGGGGCCGCGGGATGGTTTACAAAATGAAGCTGTTTTTGTCCCTACAGAAAAAAAGAAAGAGTTAGTTCGAAAGTTATCAAAAATGGGTGTAAGTCGAATTGAAACGGCTTCTTTTGTCCATCCAAAAGCAGTTCCACAAATGGCGGATGCTGTTGAGCTTGCCACATTTAGTAATGAATTAGGAATCGATTTTATCGCCCTTACACCGAATCTAAAGGCACTTTCACGGGCAATTGAATGTAAAGTGCCTCAAATTGCCGTTTTTGTAGGAGCTACAGAAACCTTTAATCAAAAGAATATTCGTTTCTCAATTAGTGATTCGTTAGAAGAGTGTAGTTTAGTATTTAAAAAAGCAAAAGCATGTCAAATGAAAATTCGTGCCTATGTTTCCATGGGGTTTAGCTGTCCTTATGAAGGTAATGTATCCTATGAGCAAGTAGAGCGTGTAGTCCGTCATTTTGTTGAAACAGGTGCAGATGAAATTTCTATTGGGGATACAAATGGTCAAGCTAACCCGCGAATTGTTTATGAACGGTTTGGCCAGTTAAAAGAAGATTTCCCTGAAACGATATTTGTCGCTCATTTCCATGATACAAATCTATTTGCCTATGCCAATGTAGTAGCAGCCATTCAAGCAGGTATTACAAAATTTGATAGCTCCATTGCAGGATTAGGAGGCTGTCCATTTTCTCCAGGAGCTACAGGGAATGTATCGACAGAAGGATTAGTAAAACTGTTCCATGAAATGAATATCGCAACTGGAATTGATGTTAATGCCATGAACGAAGCAGCGATTTTTGCGAAAGAGTTACTCAACAAATGATACCATAATATTATTATGTAAACTAATTAGATTTAACAGTTTTATAAATTCATAGTATAATAAAATGTAACTTCAAGCAGTGGGGGAACTTCATCTCTCACTGCTTCTTAATTATAGGGCTTTTTCGAGCAAATAAGAATTTTGTTCGTTTACTACAATCCATTGTGAGGGATGCAATATTGCAATATGCAGAACAACTTTTAAAAGATTATTTCGGATACGATTCGTTTCGAATGGTTCAAAAGCAGGTTATTGAAAATGTTCTTAATGGTAGTGACACGTTATGTGTGATGCCAACAGGTGGAGGGAAGTCATTATGTTATCAAATCCCTGCACTTGCCCTTGATGGTTTAACCATTGTCGTTTCACCGTTAATCTCCTTAATGAAAGATCAAGTAGACATGCTTCGATCAAATGGCATACCGGCTGACTTTATTAATAGTTCATTAACATTTCAGGAAGTAAATGAGGTAATGAACCATGTTTACAGTCAGAGAACAAAACTTCTTTATATTGCCCCAGAACGATTAGAAAATGATTCCTTTTGCCAAGATTTAAAGCAATTAAAGGTATCATTGATCGCTATTGATGAAGCCCATTGTATTTCTCAATGGGGGCACGATTTTAGGCCAAGCTATCGCTCCATTCAAAAAATATTTTCTTTATGGCCACACAAACCAACAGTCATAGCCTTAACAGCTACTGCTACACCAAATGTTCGTGAAGATATATGTCATCTATTGCAAATTGATTCTGAAAGTGTCTTTATTTCAGGATTTAATCGAGAAAATCTTTCTTTCAAAGTGCTAGTCGGTGAAAATAAAGATCAATATATAAAGAAATATATAAGTAACAACCCGCAAGAAGCTGGAATTATTTATGCAGCAACGAGAAAATCGGTGGAATCTATACATGCGATGCTTCTTCAAAAGGGAATTACCGCCGCGAAATATCATGGAGGAATGTTTGAAGAGGACCGTAACTACGAACAAAACCGCTTTTTAAATGATGAAGCACAAGTGATGGTTGCTACAAATGCATTTGGTATGGGCATAAATAAAACAAATGTGAGGTTTGTACTTCATTACCAAATGCCTCGTAATATCGAAAGTTATTATCAGGAGGCGGGTAGAGCAGGGCGTGACGGTGTAGAAAGTGAATGTATTTTACTTTATAGTTCTTCCGATGAACAAACCCACCGATTTTTGATTGATCAATCTCAAGATCCAACTCGAATTCCGATTGAGCTTCAAAAATTGCAGCAAATGATTGACTATTGTCATACAGAGAATTGCTTACAAAGTTATATGGTCAACTATTTTGGTGAACAAGAAATTCAAGACTGTGGGAAATGTGGAAATTGCGCGGATGAACGACCGAAACAAGATGTCACTGAAGATGCGCAAAAAGTGTTATCTTGTGTTGTGCGCATGGGTCAAAATTACGGCAAAACCTTAACTTCTCAAGTGTTAGCAGGAGCACGTAATAAAAAGGTGGAGGCATTCCAACATTTAACGACTTATGGCATATTAAAACACTTATCTGCAAAAGCTGTTGCTAATTTCATAGATTTCCTTATTTCCGAACGATTACTACTAGTAAAAGCGGGGCAATACCCAACAATCTATGTATCACCTGAGGGAAAAGAAGTTTTATTAGGAAAAAGACGGGTACTCCGACGTACAATTGTAGAAAAAGCTGTGGTGGTAAATCAAAATGATCCATTATTTGAACAGCTACGAATCAAACGAAAACAAATCTCAGAGCTTGAAGGAGTTCCACCTTTCGTTGTATTCTCCGATAAAACATTACGTGACATGTGCGAAAAAATGCCAAAGAACGAAGAAGAATTTTTAGAAGTAAGTGGAGTAGGGCAAAATAAATTGGAGAGATATGGAGAGCAATTTATTACTATCATAAAAGAATTTGTATAAAAGTAAAGGAGTTGTCTGAAAAGTCATTTTGAGACAACTCCTTTGTAACTGACGCTACCGCTTTCGTCACAGATAAATTGCGACGAGGATAGTGGAAATTTATTTCGACTGCCGCAGGAACATTTTAACTGTGACGAGGATGGTGACAACCACCGCAGGAACAATAATTCATAAGAGATATTTATCAAGAAAGAAAAGAGGTGTCCAAAAAATTATTACTTTTTGGACGTCCCCTTTTAATCTATTTCCAATGACGATTAATAAACTCATCCCGACCGGATTTATCACGATCTTCTTGATAATGTTCCGGTTCTTTTTTGTAATAATCTTGATGATAATCTTCTGCAACATAAAACGTACTTGCTGGCAAAATTTCTGTCACAATCGGCTTTTTAAAACGGCCACTTTCCGCTAATTGCTTTTTTGATTTTTCCGCCACCATTCTTTGTTCTTCTGAATGATAGAAAATGGCAGTTTTATAGGACTCACCTCGATCATGGAACTGCCCACCAGCATCAGTTGGATCGATTTGCATCCAATAAATTTCTAATAGTTTGTCATAAGGAAAAACATTTGAGTCGAATTCGATTTGGACAACTTCTAAATGGCCAGTATCTCCTTTTTTCACTTGTTCATAAGAAGGAAATTCTACATGTCCACCCATATATCCTGATGTTACTTTATGTATACCATCCCATTCAACAAATGGTTTTACCATACACCAGAAACATCCACCGGCAAAGGTTGCTTTTTCCATATTTACGCCTCCAATGTTTAAAATAAATAGTATTGTAGCATAATAGAAAACAACCAACAAATAAAACGGTGTCGATGATAGTTCTTACAAGCAATGAGTCCTACATTGGTAGTATAATAATGGTAAATTGGAACTTTTTTTAAATTTCAAACGTCTCGTAGTTGCAGTGGATCAAAAGGAGAATTATATGAAAGAGGATCAGAACTTAGTAACACGTCAAAAAAGAACGAAAAAAAGGAAAATGCGGAAAAGAAGAATTATCTTTCTTATTCTATTTGTGCTTATTGTAGGTGCTACTACATTTTCGTTTGTTCAATATCGCAGCGGCCTTAAACTAGCGAAAAAATCAGAACAACCAATAAAAGAAGAGGAAATCGAATTTGTAGCAGATGAAAAAACAGAAAAAATAACAAATTATTTAATTATCGGTATTGACACAAGGGGAGAAGAACAATCCCGATCCGATACGATGATGGTATTATCTTGGAATAAAGAAAAGAAATCATTGAAACTCGTTTCCTTTATGCGAGATATTTACGCTGATATCCCAGGCTATGAATCTTATAAATTAAACACTGCATATTACCTAGGCGGAGTGCAATTATTAAAAGATACATTAAATAATATGTTTGAGGTTCCTATTCACCATTACGCCATTATTGATTTTAAAAGTTTTGAGTCTTTAATTGATATTTTAGCTCCAAATGGCATAGAGATTGATGTAGATAGAGATATGTCTGCAAATATTGGAGTGAGCTTAAAACAAGGCGTTCAAAAATTAAACGGAAAAGAATTATTAGGATATGCTCGTTTCCGTTATGATGCTAAAAGTGATTTTGGTCGTGTGGAACGTCAACAAAAAGTAATAGAAGCATTAAAGGATGAGTTATTATCACCAAGCAATATACCTAATTTACCAAAACTTGTGGGAGCAGCCCAAGGGTATATCACTTCTGATTTATCAACAAACGAGGAATTAAAAACAGTTCTTGGTGTGGTAGCAGGTGGAAATATGGAAATTGAAAAGTTCAGAATACCTGTGGATGGAACTTATACAACGGCAAAATATAGTCATGCTGGAGAAGTGTTGGAAATTGATGTAGAAGCTAATAAGCAACAACTCCATGAATTCCTTCAATTAGAAGAAGAGTAATCTATTAGAAAAATCCAATTTCCATGATAAAATATAAATAAGTATAATTTCTGTTCGACGGGGTGGTCCATTGGAAAGAGAAAAAGGGTTCGGTGATCGAGTGCCAAGTGAAAAATCAGCATTTTTTTCTACAAGGTTTATACGCTTTCTAGGTGGAAAGAATCTATTATTTTCACTTATATCATTAGTGTTGCTCGGGTTAGTCATTTTCATCTTTGAAAAAGTTTCATTTATTTTTTATCCAATTCAAGTGTTATTTGAGGTAGTCATTTTACCAGGGGTATTAGCAATTATCGGCTATTACCTTTTAAGACCTTTTATTCGCCTTGCAGAAAAAGGGAAAGGGAAGGTACCTCGAGGAATAACAATTTTAATTTTGTATATTATTGTGGCAGCATTAATTACATTGGTATCTTTATTGGTGTATCCATTTTTACGAGACCAATTTATGAATTTAGTTCAGGAGTTTCCTGTTTACTTTATGTCATTGATTGAAAGTATCGTGACATATTTAAACAATTCAAAATTTAACGAACTGTTTATGAAGTTGAACTTTGATTATGACGCAGTATTAACAGATATAACAACTGATCTTGTTTCAACGGTGAAAGATACGTTTTCTAATATTGCTACAACTGTTGCATCAGGTATTACAGGATTTGTTTCAACATTAACGGGGATTTTATTATCGCTTGTAACTGTTCCGTTCATTTTGTTTTACTTGCTGTACGAAGGGGAAAAAATGCCGAAGTTTATCTTACGTATTTTCCCACCAAGAATGCGAAATGAAGTTGGACAAGTTATGAAAGAGATGGATAAGCAAGTTAGTTCTTACATACAAGGACAAATTTTAGTTTCCATTTGTATTGGTGCAATGATGACAATTGGCTTTTTAATTATCGGTCTTGATTATGCACTATTACTTGGGTTCTTGGCCATGATTACAAGTGTTGTACCATACTTAGGACCTGCGATAGCGATTACGCCAGCAGTCGTGATTGCCATTGTAAATTCACCATTCATGCTAATTAAATTAATCATCGTTTGGACGATTGTTCAATTAGTAGAAGGGAAATTTATAACACCAAATATTATGGGGAAATCATTATCCATACACCCAATCACAATCATTTTCGTATTATTAACGGCAGGTTCATTATTTGGAGTAGCCGGCGTTATTTTAGGTATTCCAGGGTACGCTTTATTAAAAGTAATCGTTTCTCACTTGTATGCATTAGTGAAAAGACGCTACAACCGATTTGAAACAGACCCAGCAAATAAATATGAAATTTAATCATGTACCCGGTACACAAACAATTCTGAAAATTTAATACAATTTAAAAAAACTGGCAGGGAATTAGCTTCTCTACCAGTTTTTTTGTATGTGATCAAATTATATAGATAAATTCCTTAATCGTTCAAGGGCTTTTTCCAACACGTCTACTGGTTGTACAAGTGCTAAACGCACATATCCTTCGCCGTCACTACCAAAAGTTGTTCCTGGTACGGTCATAACGCCAGTTTGTTCAATTAACTTAAATGCAAAAGAAACGCTATCTAATGAATATGGATATTTTGCCCACACAAACATACCACCGTTTGATGGAGCAACTTCCCAACCTAATGCTTTTAGCCCGTTCATTAGTGTTTTATGACGCTCTGCAAAAGTTTTACGTAATGGGGCAGTAATTTCTTCTGCATGATCTAATGCAAGGGCAGCTGTTGATTGAATCGGTTCAAAAATACCAAAATCTAAGTTCGATTTTAATTGTTTCATAATGCTTATCATCTCTGGATTTCCAACAATATAGGCAACACGTGCACCAGCTAGGCTGAAACTTTTTGAAAGGGAATTAATTTCAATACCGACTTCTTTAGCTCCAGGCGTTGCAAGGAAGCTAATTGGACCATCACCTGTGAAATAAAATTCAGAATAAGCAGCATCATGTACTACGAGAATATTATATTTCTTTGCAAATGCAATAACTTCTGTAAAATATTCAATAGATGGTTCCATAGGTACTGGATTACCTGGCATATTTAGAATAAGTAATTTTGCCTTTTCAGCCACATCTTCTGGGATTGCTTTTAAGTCTGGTAAATAGCCATTTTCAATATCTAAAGGAATAAAAAAGCTCTTAGCACCTGCAAATTTAATTCCTGCATCATAGGCAACATAACCAGGATTCGTTGTTAACACAATTTCTTCTGGATCACAAAAAGCAGAAGGTAAATGAACAAGGCCTTCTTGTGAACCGATTGTTAATAATACTTCTGTTTCAGGATCTAACTCAACTTGGTTACAACGTTTATAATATCTACTAACTGCTTCATTAAATTCTTTAATTCCGGTTAATGTATATCCATATGAAGTCTCAAGTTTACTTTGCTCTGATAGATGATTTCTTAACATTTCGTGGGGAGGTAAATCAGGACTTCCAAGACTTAAATCTATAAGCTCCATTCCTTTAGCTTGTTGCTCTTTTGCAAATTTCTTTAGTTGACCAAACATCGCTGGTTCAAATAGCGACATTTTCTTAGATGGGACAATCTTCAAGGTGAAACACTCCTTATATACATACAAATATAAATCACATTTTAACATACTAGTTTCAAATATTCTCAATCTTTTCTAAAATGAGAAATAAAAGATTATGAACTGTGTTTTATTATACAATTATAGAAATACATTATCATTTCGATTAAACTAAAGAAAATGTATGTTGGAGTGGAAATATGATTGTTCATTCGTTAAGTGGCCCAAGTGGAACAGGAAAGAGTACAAGTGCAATTCAATTTGCCCACGAGCATGGTATTGAAGCAATAATCGATGATGGAATATTAGTTGTTAATGGAGAGAAAAAAGCAGGTACTTCTGCAAAGTTTGAAAAAAACACAATCACCGCAGTTCGTCGTGCAATTTTTCATGATGAGGAACATCGAAATGAAGTAGCTGAAGCAATTCAAGAACATGATATTCAATCTCTATTAATTATCGGCACTTCCGATAAAATGACGAAACAAATTGCCAATCAATTAAATCTAGGCGGAATTGATCATTTTCATTATATTGAAGATGTTCGTTCTATGCGGGAAATTCAATTGGCTAAGTTTGTAAGGGGTACACAGGGAAAACACGTCATGCCAATTCCTTATAAACAGGTTGAACAAAATTTTTTTAAACGGTTCATTCAACGTGGATTTGAAATCATATCGAAAAATCGTGTGAAACTAGGTGAAACAACGATAGTTCAACCAGATTTTCATCAAGAAACTGTTGAAATATCAAAAAATGTTTATATGCAATTGTTGAAACGTACTGTTGAACAAGTTGAGTTAATTTCAAAAGTCGATGTGTTGAATTTTAGCATGAAGCAATATTATCCAATTGTTGATTTGGTGGTTTATTTAAAAGCACCAATAAATTATGATGTAGCGGACAAAATGCGCGGAGTTCAAAAACTCATCTGTGATGAATTTAATATACACTTTGAGTTTGAACCAATAATAAAGATTTCCATTAAAGGAGTTCTATAATTGCTTTCACAAAAAAGGTGACTACAATTACGCATTGAGTAATGTGGTACCCAAGTCAAGGACAAACTAAAAAAAGAGTTTAAGCTATTAAGAGATGGTTTCTGTATTGTACAGGAGCCATCTTTTTTAGATTCCATTGATAACGATAATTGTTGTAGTA
>NZ_RBZN01000065.1 GCF_003628435.1 Ureibacillus endophyticus
CCAAAATCCTAACCTCCAGTAAAATAACATCACAAACTATTTTACTAAAGTTTTAGGCTGATAGAGCAAAAGTGTAAAATCTAATCAAGCGAAAACTGTCAACTTTATTCTAGCGTTTACACTAGGCAAGGTCTTGATCAATTGAAGGCAAAAGTTGCAGGTACAACGAATCCAGAACAAGCAAAATATGAAATCGCAGAAGAGATTGGTGTGCCTTTAAAAGAAGGATATAATGGAAAGCTTACCTCAGAAGAAGCAGGTAAAGTTGGGGGACGTTTAGGTGGAAATATGGTGAAGGAACTAGTAAGGATGGCGCAAGAAAATTTAAAGAATAAATAGTAGTTATAATTTTTAAAAGCTCTCGAAGCACATGCTTTGAGGGTTTTTATTATTGTCTATTTTTTAAAATGGAAAATATTTAATAATTGAAGTTGTTGATACAATATATATAAAGTTGATAGTTACTGTCGTTTTAAAAGTGTTATGTATATTAGGTAGTTAATAAATTTAGAAATTTTTAGATGGAATTGTAACTTGATTTGGTTACTCGTTTTTAAAATGTTATATAAATGGTGTTGGTTGGTTCAGAACAATTTTCGTGCAGCTTTTTAATTAAATTGAAATTGGCAATAATGGGTTTAATAATCATTTGAAAGTAGTGGATAGTTTGAAAAAGTTTTTCATGTTACTAATTGTATTAATTTTTATTTTAATTGCCTGCAATCATAAACAAACTGAAGTGGTTCAAGTGAGCAGAATTTCAGAAAATCAAATTGAAGTAATTGCTGAAAACTTAGAAATCCCATGGTCCATTCAAAAATCAGGAAGTACCTATTATTTATCTGAAAGAGTTGGAAGTATTGTAAAGGTGGAAGGGGATATGCAAGAACGTCAGCGAGTTGAACTAAAAAAGGACTTATCGACAGCTGCAGAGGCAGGGTTATTAGGATTTGTACTCGATCCAGATTTTCAACAAACTAATCGCGCCTATACCTATTACACATATGAAGATAATTCTGGACAATTTAATCGAATTGTAACGTTGAAATTAGAAAATAATGTTTGGATGGAAGACCAATTACTACTCGACAAAATCCCAAGTGGACGATTCCATCATGGGGGCAGACTTGCAATTGGACCAGATGGTAAACTTTATGCAACAGCAGGAGATGCACTGCAATCCTCTCTTGCACAAGACTTAAATTCGTTAGGTGGAAAAATTTTAAGAATGAATTTAGATGGTACGATTCCAAATGATAATCCTTTCTCTAATTCGTACATTTATAGCTATGGGCACCGTAATCCACAAGGGTTAACATGGTTAGATGATGGAACGCTTTATGCAAGTGAACATGGGAATAACGCAAATGATGAAATAAACAAAATTGAAGCGGGCAAGAATTATGGTTGGCCAATAATAGAAGGTAATGAAACGAGAGAAGGTATGGTTACGCCAATCTTTACTTCAGGAAGCAATACAACTTGGGCCCCTTCTGGTATGGATCAGAATAATGGTAAATTGTATGTTGCAGCATTACGGGGCGCGGGAGTCTACGAATTTAACCTTGATAATAAAGAAGTAAAACAAGTCATTTCAGGTCTAGGAAGAATCCGAGATGTATTTATTGATGGAAACGACCTTTACTTTATAAGCAATAACAGGGATGGCCGTGGAAATCCTCAAGAAAAAGACGATAAGCTATACCGAATTTCAATTTCGGACATTCATTAAGGAGATGAACAATGAAGAACATTACAAAAATGAGCATCTTTAAATCTGCAAGTGAAGTATTTGAAGCGTTTGTGGATCCAGCAAAAATCGGTCACTTTTGGTTTTCATCTAGTTCAGAACGATGGGAACAAGGGAAAACAATTACCCTGAGATATGAAGAATATGACTATGAGGGACAGATAAGAATATTACAAGTTGTCCCTAATCAAAAAATTGTATTTGATGATGAAACAAATCATATCGTTACTATCGAATTAATCGAACAAGCGCCATCACATACAATTATTGAAATTACAGAAGAAGGTTTTCAAGACAACGACCCAGACCTTTTAGAGCAATTAATCGATAATAAAGAAGGTTGGGTCTATATGATGACTTGTTTAAAGGCATATTTAGAATTTGGTATTACCCAACTTAGAAGTGCATTAGTTAAATAATTTTCAATCAGCCCTGAACAATTCTTGTTGTTTAGGGTTTTTAATTTAAAAAATTTTCCATTATGGTGAAATTTTTTAGCAACAAAATCCGTTATAGTAGATGAATACATGAAAACGCCTCATGCGCATGGACGTTTATTTAAGGAGGTTATTATGACACAGGAACTAGAATTGATTGAAAGTGTATTGGCAGGAAATAAACAAGCCTATGCACAAATCATTGATCAATATAAAAATCAGTTATATGCCCTTGTATTACGAATGACAAAAAACCCTCAAACAGCACAAGATTTCGTACAAGAAATTTTTATAAAGGTTTACCAACAGCTCGGAAAATATGACAACAAGGGATCTTTTTCAAGTTGGCTTTACCGAGTGGCAATCAACTATTGTATGGATGAGTTTCGCAAAAAGAGTTACCAAATGAAACAGGTTGAAATAGATGATGAGCAAGTGATCAATCCCAACAATCCTGAAATCGTATTTTTAAAAAAAGAAAAAAGTCGTCAATTAGAAAAGCTAATCGCTATGTTACCAGAAGATGAGCGACTAATTATTTTACTACGCTTCGTCAATGAACTCTCTTATCAAGAAATCAGTGAATTATTGACAATTTCAATTTCAGATGTTCGTAATAAACTCCATCGAGCAAAGAAAAAAATGCGAATGACAGTAAAACAAGGGGGCTATTTTTATGAACTGTGTGAAGGCTGATCAACTTTCTCAATATGTAGATAAACTATTAACGGAACAAGAAAATAAACAAATTGAAGACCATTTAGCTAATTGTGAAATGTGTAGACAAATCGTTACGATGCTAGAAGAGGAAAATAACTTTTTACAGGAAACATTAAAATCACCAACGTTACCGGATGACTTTGCCGCTACTATATTAGAGCAGTTAGAGCCATATAAACCAGAAAAAGTTAAACCGAAAAAACGTGTCTGGAATCGTGTGCTAATTACAGCTGCAGGTGTTGCTCTTGCCTTAGGAGTTTCCACTACCTTTAGTCCAAGTTTCGCTGAGTTAATCGGAGGAATCTTTGGAAAACAAGTTGTAGATGAAGGGTTGAAAATGGCCAATGAAGCAGGGCTAGGTGAGAGACTCGACTTATCTGTTACAGACAAGGGATTAACATTTAAGGTTGAAGATGTAATTGCTGATACATCGCGCATCGCGTTATCGTATCAAGTATTAAATAGTAAAGGCATTGCAAAAAATCCTATATTAAATCATTATGATCCAAATAGTGGAAATGATATTACGTTGTATGATCACAATGGTAAAAAGTTAGAACAATTGGATAGTAGTTTTACACAGGAAGATGGGTATGCATTACTAGAATATTCCTTAAGAGAACATCCAACATTAGAAGCAATTACTGTTAAATTTAATTTAACAGAGCTAGATGGCGTCAAAGGGAATTGGCAATTAGAACTGCCAATTGACTTAAAGGAGAAACGCAAACATACGAAGACTTATGCATTACAAGATGAAATGTATTCTGTAGGCGGAGTAAATGTAAAGTTAGGTGAATTGAAAATTGCACCTACGTCATCTGAATTACATTATGAAACATCTTTTGCTAAGGAAGAAATGAACAAGGTTGAGGAGCAATTGGATGTCTTAAGCCAAAAGATTGGAAAGAATTTAATAAATGAAGGTAGTTACGATACTTACCTTGGCTACCGTATTGTAAATGAAAGTGGGGAGTCCGTGTTTACCCATAATGGATTTATTGAAGGAAAAGGACATCCAATCTTAGAAGGAGGACTCCAATCAACAGGTAAGTGGAAGTCAGAAACTGGCCATATTATGTGGAATGATTCATTTGTCCCATCTAAAAAACAAGAAAAGTTAACCTTTGTATTAGATGGTGTATTTAAAACAGTCCCTTCTGATTTTTCTATTAAAGTAAATCCTAATCAATTACCGGATTTTGAATTTGAAGGTAATCGTATAGCAATTAAAGATGTAAAAATAGATAATAATATTTCCCTTGAAAGTTCAATGACTCCAATAAAAAATGAGAAGAGTTTAATCATTGAGATGGAAGGCGGTAGAGGAGCGAAGGCATCACAGATTATATCTTGGGTGATGGTAGATGAGAAAGGGAAAGCTTATGAAGTGAATGGTTCTAGTGAAATTTTAGATGAAAAGAATGCAGATGGACTTTATAAGACAAAGACTGTTCTTGAAATCCAAGACATTAAAGAAGTGCCATCAGAGTTTACTTTATATGCAGTTGCTGTAACACGGTATGAGGAATTAAAGGATGTATGGAAGGTACAATTAAATAAATAAGTTAAACGAGTAGCGAGGGGAATCTTGCTACTCGTTTTAATCTACTTTTTGAAAGGATTTTTCCACTCCATCAGAACCCCATAATTTCGGGATTCCTCATCATCTAAGTAATTTTCAACAACTGCGATGGGCAATCTTCCGCAACGTAATAAAAATGAAATCACTGAATCATGCAATTCACCTTTTACGACCTTTTGTACATATTCATTTGCAGTCATATTTGCTGCGTGTTTATGATATCCAGGTATACGTCCACCACCGAGTAATCGGTCTAATCCTTTATTGACTACAACATGATACATTGCTTGCATCATGATTTTGCCGAGTCCAAGTGAACGGTAACTAGGACGGACACTTATATCAACAATATATAGGGTATTGCCGCTTGGATCATGGTTTGTAATATAGCCATTGTCAGTTGCTTCAGCCCAAGTATGATTAGGATGTGTGGGATTAAATTGTACACATAATCCCGTTAAGGAACTAACAACCTTACCATCTATCTCGATGCATAATGCTCCTTCTGGAAAAAGTGTAACATGGTTTAACAATTGTTTCTTATTCCACCATAACTCTTGTGGAAATGGGGGAGGGAAACATTCAGATTGTATTTCGATTAAGTCATCGAAATCGGCTTTACTATAGTTTCGAATCACAATAGGAACGGGTTTACCTTGGTCAAACAACAGTTGCTCGCTGCGGTACATAGTAAAACTCCTCTCAGATGATCTATTCCCAATCAGTATATAAATCTACTCGTCTATCACGCCAAGTTGTAACAGATCCTTTTTCACGTACTTCATATAAAAGTTCTAAATCAAGGTCCGCGGTAACAAGCATATCATTATTAATTTCACCTTCAGCTAATAATCCTTTAGGTGGGAATGGAACATCGTTTGGTGTGATAATTGCTGCTTGCCCAAAGTTTGCACGCATAAAGTCAACAGTTGGTAATGCACCAACAGTTCCGGTAAGTACTACATAGACTTGGTTTTCGATTGCGCGGGCGTGACTCGTATAGCGTACACGGTGGAAACCATGACGGTCGTCAGTACAAGATGGACAGAAGATAACATCTGCACCGCGCGCTTTTGCCATGCGAACGATTTCAGGGAATTCAATATCGTAACAAGTAAGAATCGCAATTTTTCCTTTTTCTGTTTCAAAAATGTTTAGTCCTTCACCACGAGACATATTCCACTCATTCACTTCTGTTGGGGTAATGTGGATTTTATCTTGTGTTCCAATTTTGCCATTTGGATAAAATAGATGGGCTCTATTTCGTAATTTGCCCTGCACTTCAACTACATGAGTGCCCGCAATAATATGAACATTATATTTCTTTGCTAAAGTAATAAATAAATTATGATATTGTTCTGTAAAGGAAGGTAAGTCATTAATTGTTAATGTTTCTCCATTATCTCCTTTAATTGAAAGCAATTGAGTCGTAAAAAACTCAGGGTATAAAATAAATTCTGAATCAAATTCTAAAGCAGCTTTTAAGTAATGTTCGCATTGCAGAGCAAAATCCTCAAAAGATTCAATGGTATGTAAATGATATTGAATAGCTGAAACTCGTAATTTCATAGCAAAAATCCCCCTAATTTTAGTATTTTCTTTATAGTAGCATACACGACTTTGGTGAGAGAAAACAAAGGCTTCATGAAAGTAATTCTCAATTATCTATTGAGAAATAAATTTAATAAGAGTAGTATTTCTAACAGATAGAAAGAACATGAGGTGCAATGAATGAAGGCTGCGTGGAAGCTTAGAAAATACTTAAATCCATACATTTTCTTTGCCATACTTGCTCCATCAATGATGATTCTTGAGGTAGTAATGGATTTAGTTCAACCGACAATATTACAAAAAATCATCGACAATGGAATTGCAAATGGTGATGAAAAGTACATCATTAGCATGTTTGTATTAATGATTTTAGCTGCATTTATGGCGTTAATAGGTGGAGTTGGTTGCTCTATTTATGCGACAAAAACGGCTGTTAACTTTGCTACTGACATTCGACAAGACTTGTATGAGACAATAACTCATTTCTCGGAGCGCAATAAAGATCATTTTACACTAGGAAAATTAATTACTAATTTAACAATGGACGTAGAAACTTTACAACGTGCAGTTATTATGATGCTTAAAGTTTTCGTTCGAGGTCCATTAATGTTTATTGGGGCCATTATTTTTGTTTACATAACAGCCCGAGAATTGTTTTCTGTACTTTTATATGTAGTACCGTTACTTGCTATTAGTGTGATTGTGTTAACACAATTAACGGGGAAATTCTTCAGAAAAGTACAACTTGCCGTAGACGTAATGAATACAAAAGTACAGGAAAATTTAGCTGGTATCCGAGTGATTAAGGCATTCAATCGAAAAAACCACCAGGTAAAGCAATTTCTTGAAGTGAACGGCCTATTAACAAAGCGCAATATTACAGCAGAACAAGTAGTAGCAGTACTTATGCCATTAACCGCCTTAATTGTGAATATGGGTTTAGTTTATGCACTTTGGATTGGGGCAATTAAAGTTGACAATAACACGATGGATGTTGGCGTTATTTTAGCCTTCATCAATTATCTAATGATGATTATGAATGGTTTAATGAGTTCAAGTAATGTCTTAATACAAATTGCACGTGCAATTCCAAGTGCAGAACGAATTGTTACGGTCTTAGAAGAACCAAATGAAATTTTAAATCCAGATAATTCGATAAAAATAAGCATTCGAGGAGAAGTACAATTTAAAGATGTGAGTTTCTCATATACGAAACAAGGGGAACCAGTATTAAAAAATATCTCATTTCACGCAAAAGCTGGTGAAACAATTGGGATTATTGGAATGACGGGTAGTGGGAAATCAACCATCATGAAATTGCTTCCTCGGATTTTTGATGTGGATTCAGGAGAAATTTTAGTTGATAACCAATCAATTAAACATATTGATTTGCAAAATTTAAGACAATCCATTGGTTATGCACCACAAAAAGCTGCTTTATTCTCTATGTCAATTGAAGAAAACTTAAAGTACGGAAAATCAGATGCGAGTTTGAATGAAATCATCGAGGCACTTGAAGCTTCATGTGCTGCGGAATTTGTAGAGAAATTACCTGATAAAGAGCAACATGTGTTAACGCAAGGAGCAACAAATTTATCAGGTGGTCAAAAGCAACGATTAGCCATGGCGAGAGCTTTTGTTAGAAAGCCATCCATTTTAATTTTAGATGATACCACTTCAGCAGTAGATGCGATTTCTGAAAAGAAAATTCAACAAGCAATTGCAACAAACTTTCCGAATAGTACAAAGTTTATCATTTCATCAAAAGTATCATCTATTAAAGATGCCGATCAAATCCTTGTCATTGATGATGGGTATTTAATTGCATCTGGAACACACCAACAATTACTTAAAACTTCCGAACACTATAAAGAAATGGTTGAAACGCAAATGGAGAAAGGAGGAGTACTCAATGAGTAATGAAGCAAAGTCTACAAGAACAGGCTTAGAACGTGGACATGGTTTTAGCGGCCCTGCTGTAAAACCGAAAAATCAAAAAGCAACGTTAAGTCGCATTTGGAGTTACCTTCGAATGCAACGAACAGGCATCATATTTGCGACATTATTTGTTATAGTCTCTTCCGTTCTCAACTTGTTAGGTCCATTGTTTATAGGGGTTATTATTGATGAATATATCATTCCGGGGGATTTATCCGGTACAGTAAGGATGCTTATCATACTTGCGGCTATTTATTTAGGGTCGTCCCTCTTTTCATGGTTACAGACATTTGTGATGGTGCGTGTTTCATTAAAAACGATTCAACGACTACGAAAAGAGCTTTTTGAGAAAATTCATATGCTTCCTCTTTTTGTTTTTGATAAACGTCAACAAGGGGATTTAATGAGCCGTATGACAAACGATGTTGATAATTTACATTTAGCGCTTTCTCAAAGTGTCATTCAAATTGTGACATCCCTTTTTACAATTATCGGAACTGCTATTGCGATGTTTTATTTAAATTGGATATTGGCTATTGTGTCACTTATCATCATCCCTCTTGTTGTTTATGCAACGAAAAAAATTATTAAAAGAAGTAGCGTGAACTACAAAGCAAGACAACGTGATCTAGGTGAGTTAAACGGATATATAGAGGAAACCATTTCAAATGCCAACATCATTACGTTATTCGGTAAAGAAGAGGAGACAATTGCGAAATTTAAAGAAACCAATGAACGATTGCGCACTTCTGCTTTAAAGGCAGAGATGGTTTCAGGTTACTTACCTCCCATCAATAACTTTATGAATAATATAGGTATCGGGTTCATTATTGGGAGTGGGGCATTGTTATCTGTAAACGGTCTAGTAACGGTAGGGGTTATCGCTTCATTTGTCACCTATTCAAGACAATTTTTCCGCCCAATTAACCAGTTGGCTAACTTGCTTAATACATTCCAATCAGCCATCGCGGGTGCTGAACGTGTATTTGAAATATTAGATGAACAAGAAGAAGTAAAAGACGTACCGAATGCAATTGTAAAAGATCGATACGATGGTGATGTTGCATTTCGTTCGGTTGGTTTTTACTACAACGAAAATAAGCCAGTTCTGAAAGATATTTCATTCCATGCGAAAGCTGGGGAGACTGTTGCGCTAGTTGGGCCAACTGGTTCGGGTAAAACAACGATTATCCAATTACTAAACCGATTTTATGATGCAAAGCAAGGTGAAATACTAATTGATGGTGAAAATATCACATCTTATCAGTTAGAAAATTTACGAAATCATATCGGTGTTGTTTTACAAGAAACCTATTTATTCTCAGGTACAGTACGTGAAAATATACGGTATGGAAAATTGAGTGCAACAGATGAGCAAGTAGAACAAGCGGCAAAAATTGCTTATGCCCATAATTTTATTAAATATTTACCTCAAGGATATGACACAATGTTAGTTTCAGGTGGGATGAATCTAAGTCAAGGTCAGCGTCAGTTAATTGCCATTGCGCGGGCGATCCTAGAAGACCCAGATATTTTAATATTAGATGAAGCGACATCTAGTGTAGATACAATGACGGAAGTACACATACAAAAAGGGCTTAATAACCTAATGAAAGGGCGAACTAGCTTTGTTATTGCCCATCGTCTAAAAACAATTGAAAACGCCGATCAAATTTTAGTCATTAAAGACGGTGAAATTCTTGAACAAGGTAATCATGGTAGTTTAATGAGCAAAAACGGATTTTATGCCAACCTTCAAAATCAATTGCATGTGGTATAAAATATTTGGAACTGTCCATTCTTAATTGAGTGGACAGTTTTATATTTTTCATAGTTTTATCCAATATAGGATATTAAGTTTAGTTTCATATATTTGTTTTTACATTACGCATACTAGTCCACTATTTTGCGTATAGTAGTGCAAAAGGTTGCTAAAGGCGGTGTAATAGTTTTGAAGCGATGGATCGCTCTAGGGGTTATTTTGTTATGTTGTTTACTTGTTGTTGTTTATGAGACAAGCGCTTCCGATCGAAGTTTCTTTTTACCTGAACCATTGGGTGGGGTAAAAATCGTGTTGGATGCTGGTCATGGTGGAATTGATGGTGGTGCTTCATCTGGTAATGTCATTGAAAAAGACGTTACTTTAGCGATTGCACAAAAAGTCGAACGTCAACTGAAACGTATGGGTGCAGAAGTTATCATGACACGTACTACGGATGGTGATGTATTAGAAGAGCATGCTCCAAGTGAAGAATTCGCTACATTAAGGGAAAGAAAAAAGGAAGACATTTTCTTGAGAGCAAATCTTGTGAAATCGAAAGAACCGGATATTTTTGTCACAATCCATGCGAATGCAATCCCTGAAGAGAAATGGCGTGGTGCGCAAGTTTTTTATCATAAAGATGGACATGCAAATAGTGAATTGTTAGCGAAATCAGTACAAGCTTCCATTAAAGATACATTGCAAAATACTAATCGTGAAGCGATGGCAATTAAGCAAATTTACCTTTTAAAGAAAACGGAAGTACCTGCTATTTTAGTTGAAACTGGATTTTTAAGTAATCCGGAAGAACGTGAGCTTTTATCAAGCAAAGACTATCAGGAAAAAATGGCAAAAGCCATTGTTGATGGAATTGAAAGCTATGTAAATTTAGAGTTTCAATAATTAAGTTTGAAATTATTCGCATAATTTTTTATTTAACTTAACAACGACTATAGATTAATCCGATATTTTCGGAAAAATCTATGGTCTTATTTTTTGATGATTAGTTTTACATGTATATAGAATAATTACATGAGGTAATATGAAATTAGCGTTTAATAAGATAATATTTAAACTATATAGTAATGAAATCTTTCATTAAAGCATTCAATTACCACTGTGTTATACTAAAGTTGGAAGTAAATAATGGGGAGTGTTTCAAGTGATAAACGAACAAAAAGTCCGCGACGCTTTAAGTCAATTAGAAGATCCTTTTTTACATAGATCGTTTGCTGAAACGAATGCGATTACAAACGTATCCATTAAAGAAGAAAAAAATCACGTTAGTGTTAAAATAGCGATTGCTAAAACAAACACACCAGAACAAATGCAATTACAAATGAAAATCGTTGAATTGTTAAAAGAAGCTGGTGCCTCAACAGTAGGGATTCGCTTTGAAGAACTAGCACCAGAAGTTCTAGAAAGCTTCCGTGGCCAAGCTACAGAATCAGAAGTTCATGATTTACTATCTCCACTTTCAACAGTTCAATTTATAGCGATTGCTTCTGGTAAAGGTGGCGTTGGTAAATCAACAGTATCTGTCAATTTAGCAGTAGCACTTGCTCGCCTTGGTAAAAAAGTGGGCTTAATAGATGCTGATATTTATGGATTTAGTGTTCCGGATATGATGGGTATTCAAGATATGCCCGTCGTTAGAGGAGAAAGAATTTACCCTGTAGAACGTAAAGGGGTAAAAGTTATTTCGATGGGATTCTTTGTGGAAAATAACGCACCAATTGTTTGGCGTGGGCCAATGCTAGGTAAAGTGTTAGACCAATTCTTCCGTGATGTTGAATGGGGAGATATTGATTACCTATTGCTAGACTTACCTCCTGGAACAGGTGACGTTGCCCTTGATATTCATCAAATGTTACCATCTTCAAAAGAAGTTATTGTAACCACACCACACCCAACTGCTGCTTTTGTTGCTGCTCGCGCGGGTGCGATGGCACTACAAACAAATCACGATATTTTAGGTGTAGTTGAAAATATGTCTTGGTTTGAGTCTAAATTAACAGGGGAAAAAGAGTTTGTCTTCGGACAAGGAGGCGGCCCTAAACTTGCTGATGAATTAAGAACTGATTTATTAGGACAAGTTCCTTTAGGACAACCTGATTGGACAAATGAAGATTTTGCACCTTCGATTTATGAAGAAGACCATCCAACAGGTCAAATTTATTTAAGTATTGCACAAAAAGTAATCGACAAATTATCTTAATAAAAAAGAGGTGTTTCCCTACAGTTGGGTGATATTATCCCCTTTAAGTAGACAATGTAAAAAAGGCTACGGTAATCTGTAGCTAACAGTCTATTTAGAGGGGATTTTTCTATGTCCAGAAAAAACAATACTTATTCAAATGATTTCAAA
>NZ_RBZN01000066.1 GCF_003628435.1 Ureibacillus endophyticus
TACCTCCTGTTAAACGTTGTTGGTCCAACGAGGAGTGTAACTTTATTGGATAATGTTGACAAGTGGTTTTTTCATGCATAAATTAATGTCCGAATGGTACATTTTTAGTTTGCCATAACCACTCAAATAATAAAAGTTGATGATTATCTTAATAAAATTACACCAATCATGTTGAAAAATGTAGGTATTTATTCCATAGATGATCGTTTGAAATATGCAAAGTTTTGGAATTCTAAATTCAAAAAATTAGATGAAGAGATTAGAAAGTTAAATATAGAAGATAATGTTTCTTTGATTGAAGAGTTAAGAAAAGTGAAAATTATTTGTTCGGCTATTGATGATATTTTAAGTGTTTTAAATAGACATAACTATTATAAATTAGAGGAGCATATAAAAAATGACTTCAATGATATTTTTAAAGCTATGAATTTCAATGAAATTCCTTCATTAAAAATAAAGGATATAAAAAATAATATATCGTTAGAAAATTACGATTACATACTCCATGAATTAAACGATGTAAGTCATAGTAATGCTAAGAGGTATACAGCCGTAATTACTTTAAATAAGTATTATGAGAAGGATAGTATTAAAAGTTTAATAAAATTTGTAACACAGGAAATACGTCGAAGAAAGTATTATAGAAATAAAAAATTAGAAAACATTCATATTGATAGAGATGCTGATGTAGTTTGGCTTTATATTGCAAATGACACATTTGATGTAAAAGTAACAAATTGGATTTGCAAATCTATGTGGGTTTCTGCAGACCTTTTAAAAGAATACAGACCACTACCTTTAAAATCAAATGATAATGTAGATGATATTGAAATTGAATGGAATGATTCATATGGAAGTTATCGAGAGCTATATAAAAAGTTTGAAGGATCTAAAGAAAGCGTATTATTATCAGTGGATTCTATCACGAGTAAGTTAATTGAACATGGAAATTTAGCGATTGAAATATTCGGAAATTATAAAAATAAATCAATCACAGAAGACGAGTTAATAAAAATAATTACTGAGAAATATGAAGAAGTAGATAATTTGTATAACTCAGCAAGCGAGATTGAATTATCACCTAATGATATTAAATCTTATGTAGATGATTGTTATAATTTGATTTCGATAGTTCATGAAATGTATAGAAATTATATTAGTGTTAATAAAGGGTTATCAACTGCTCAAAATAGAGCATGGCTATTTGAAAAAGCAATCAAAGATTTTACAAAGCTAAAATTTGTAATCGAGCACGAAAGGGAAAAAATACGTTGAAAATAGTATAAATCAAATATAGAGGAGCCCGCTTAATGCTGGCTCCTCTAAGTATGATCACCAATACTCAGGCACTTCAAAAGGTTTATTAAAATATTTACTTTCACCCTTATCATCTAAAAGCCACTTTTTCTTACGAGATGTATTCGATAATACACTAAGCTCCAATCGAAAGTCAGAGTTGATTATTGTTGGTAGTTGGTAAAATAAATCCTTTTGAATGTTACTGTATGCGTTTGCTCGTACTTCAGCGAAAGCATTTGGCGCGATGTCCGTATTCAGCCATTTTAAACTTGTCCATTTCTCTAATGAAATTGACACAGCATTTATGTAAGGTTCGAAATCTGTATCGCTTACGAATCGATTGTGGAAATAGATTGGATGTAAATAGAGTGTTTCTTCAATGAAAAAAAGCATATAAGCTTCTACGATGGCTTTTGCCTCGAAGTGACGATAGTAATTAATATTTAGTTCAATTATTTTCTTTGAATGTATAATTATCTACCATCCTCTTAGTGATGGTTTCGGTATTGTGGTACGATTTTCGAGTGAATTCATGAGTAGTACCATTGATAATAATCCTAATATTGGACGGAATAGTTTGTTTCTGATTGTAATAATTAATAAACTCAGTAATAGACGGAAATGTTTTCATTTAAGCTACCTCCAAGATATATAATTATTGATTATGTTTTTTGTAAAATATAATTTACAATAAAAGGATAATGGTTTCAAGGGTTAAAGGAGGACGAAATGAGTCGTTTAAAAGCGGGAAGATATGTGCTATTACAGCATTATTTAATGAATGTATCAGCCAATGAAATAAAGCTTTCATTTAGTGAGATAGAATCAATTATAAAGGAATCTTTGCCAGCCTCAGCGTATAAATATCCAGCGTGGTGGGGCAATACTGAGCGCTCACAAAAACATGCAGTTACATGGTTACATGCTGGCTATAAAATTAAAGAAATTAATTTCGGTAATTATGTAATATTCATTAAAGCAGAGGTAGTTGAAAGTAAGGTATCATTTAAGGTCGACCATAGCAACCAAGCCAAGGTTGTTGAGAATACAGAAGCGAGCTACATTGAAAAAATCTCGAACAAACTGATGGAAGCTCAGGCTTTTCTAAATAATGAGGAAGTTGACGCTTTTTCTAAGATAGAGGTTATTGAACAATTTGAACTTTTAAAAGGTCTTCGAAGAATACTCGGCAATGTTGATAATGATATGAGCTTCTTAGGTTGTCTATTAATCAAAGAGTTTCTGCAAAGTAGACACGATTTCCCTGAATTAAACATGGCTTTAAAGGCGCAAGGTTCTCCAGGTCTTGATATTGATGAAATGACTGTGGATGGAAAAAGGGTGATTGGTGAGTTAAAGACAACCTACCCTTACAAAGAAAATGATCTTGGTGCACAGCAAAAAAATAGCTTTTTAAAGGACTTTGATAAGTTACAACGTAATGATGCTGAGTATAAGTATTTCTTTTTAACAGAACAGCATACTTTTGATATAGTTTGTGCGAAATATTTAAATCATTTACAAGGTGTTTATATTGTCTTGTTGCCCGATGCAATAGAGGATAGTAAATGGATCAATTCTGTTTAAGAAATTACATGTAATGTCGTCGAGAGTTTGCAAAAATTAAATATGTCTAAATAATGCAGAAAAGCAGTTCTTTAAAAGATCGGCTTTTCGCTTTGAAAAATTAAAAATTACATTCAATTGCGCCTGCATCTATATTTATGATGAAATGGTCCATATTTATTACTTCATCTTTTGTTGCTTCATCTGCTTTAATGACCGCTTTTTCATTCTCAACTAATAAGTCGATATATGGCGTATAGTCGATAGGCTCAATTTCGCCTGTTTCAATATTTTCGCTACCATTTTTCGTTAATTTTTTAAATACGTTATCCATGTATTTCTCATACAAATCTACATTGCCAAGTTCTATAAACTTAAATAACAGTGTACCATCATGCGCAATGGCATCTTTTTCTGCTTGCTTCCACTCGATTAAATCAAATAGTTGACTCAGCTTTGAAAAATTATTTGTTTTAGCCAGCTTAGATAACGCCTCTTTAGTTTCATTAAATTTGCAGTGAAGATACATTTCACAAAAAGAGCCGTACAGCTGGTTATCTTTTTGAAATCCAATGTACATCGAATTCAAAATAATCAGCCCTTTCTATTTTTTGTAAATATTATATTTAATGTAAAAGATTTTTTTCAAGAAAATAGTTTTAAATTCTCTCTTCCAATCTATCATATAAAGATCATTTGATCAGAAAAATGGCATTCCATTTGTGGAATAATACGTGAAGGAGAGGATTTAGTATGGAAAAAGATGAAATGCTGATTTCGGACAATTTCGGAAAAATGTTGAAATCGTTGCGCAAGAAGAAAGGGCTTTCGTTAGAACAGGTTGCATCCAGAGCAAATCTAAGTGCCTCGTACTTGCACCGATTAGAAAAAGGTACAAGGAAATCTCCTGGCTTCACAAAGATTATCAAATTAGCTGAAGCTTTAAAAGTAGAGCCCTCTGTTTTGGTTGGTGTGGAGCTTAATAGTTCTAAAAGCGCTTTAAGTATTAGCGAACTTTTCTTCAATCACACAGTGGAGCATAATGAGGAAGTATTGGATGGTTCAACAAAGGCATTGTTAGTAGAATTAATTGAAACCGTTCTTTTATTGAAATTTGAGCGCGATAGCCTTGATTCCGATTTACAACAATTATTCGAAATCGTCATTGATTTAAAGAAAGAAGAGCAAAAATAAAATTTCTACGGCGACAGACGCACTGTTGCCGTACTACATAATTTATATTTCAGAACGTATGTTTCTTTTTGTTTGACTATAGCCAAATCGTTTTTTATAATGTTCTCAAATTAATCGTGAGGTGATGTATATGTTGAAGCGATGCGATTTAAAATCTGAATGTGGTTAGCACTTACCTGTATCTAATAAGGTGAGTGCTTTTTTTGTGCAAATATAATTTACCAAAATCGTAATTGGTGATGTAATGGAGGCGAAGTATATGAGCAGGAACGGTTCGATGAAAGAAGCAATTTTAGGGGTTTATTTAAAAGAGCGACCTGACAAAATTAGCGAAGTATTACGTTTTGAAGTGGACCATTTGGCATTGGAGCAGAAGCACGGTGCGTATCATGTCGATGTAAAAGCTGTCGATAAGAAAAGACGTATTCCAATATTATTTGAACTGCAGGTAACGCAAGCCACTGCAAACTATTTAAAACGCTTAAAGCAGTTAGTTGTTATTAACCCAGAGGCTGTCATTGTTTGGGTGGCACGTTCATTCGATGAAGCAATACTAAATGAATTACAGCAATGGCTTAAGCAAAATCAGCCATCTTATGCAGACTTTTATGCAATTACGTTAAATGAAGAGGCATTAACAATATTACAACAACTTAATGACATGTATAAATTGGACATTTATGACAATCTGCATCTATTAGATGAAGTAGATCCACTGTTATCAATCGTGTTACAAAGTAAACGAGTTCCAAAGAGCCATTGTGGACATTTGAACATTGAGCCACCGCCATTAAATTACGAATTAGATCAGGATGTAAAACGCGGGCTACTATTACATTTAAGAAAGACGATACCTGAGTTTCTAAATTTTCATTACGATAAGAAGGCTAACCAATATGACAAAATCTTAAATATTGGCGCAGGAAAATATGGTGTAACTTATAGATGCTCAGCTACCGACCGTCGAGGGAGAGCATTTGTAGAATTGTATTTCGATAAATGTCTTCCGAAGAATATCAGGCGTTTAAGTTACAACTGGAACAATTTCGAGAAAAGATTCACCCAGATTTAACTTTCGATAAGCGACGCATTGGCGTTTATTTCACACCAGCAAATACGCATGAACAGACGTTTGAACAAATTACAGAAATTTTCCGCAACATGATTAAAACCTTTTCGCCGTATTTTTACGGAGGAAAGCCAATAGAACGCACTAACCTGCCTAACAAGAGGCAAGAGGTGATAAGCCATCAGCTCGTGTTTTTCGAAGAGCGCGATTATGAAACAGAAGATAGCTACCGTATAAGACTTGAAAGCTTAGAAGAAGGCTTTAGCGGTTATTATTGAAAAGCTCAAACATGGTCAATTTTGCTCCATATTGAAAAATGGGACAACTATGAATATCATATAAGTAAATGCAAATAGAAGCATTGAACAAAGTATATAACCCATTAAAGGAGCAATTATTTTTATGAGTAAAGTACACTTTGAAGACGTGCTGAGTCAAAGTTCGAATGGCGTTCCAGTGAATGTCTATTTAGCTGTGAAGCAAGTGGAGGATGCGATTAGATTATTTGCACATGATCAACTAAAAAATCTGCAATAGCGTAACGCTGTCAGAGAGTTAGACGATTTATGGAAAGTCAAACAATTTGAATCTGAATTAAAGGAATGCGATAAAGGTGTTGATTTAGATCCGTATGTTATCTATATAATTATTCAACAACATTTAAGAGAGTGCGAACTTTATATAACTCGAACGCTACGATCCACTCAATTAATTAATGAAGGATTAGGAATGCTATATGCCATTTATCAGGCTTATAAAGAGTTAAGCACAATGGATTTGCCAGCAGATATTAAAGTTATGAGTATCGAGAGTGATTTTAATCAGTATCTTCAATCAATCAATAAAAAACTAATCCAATAAATAGATTTGAAAGAGGTGATGCTAACAACAGCGCGCCTCTTTTTATTATTAGCCTAAATAAAGGTTCTATATTAATTGTTGGGGTTTTCCTACAATTTTTGAAAAAGAAAATGCACAACATCATCTATTTTTCTATACTTGAATTGACTAGAAACAAGTAGAAAAAAGTGAGTTGTGCAGTATGAATTTTAACATGGAATTACCAGGATTAAAAGGTGTAAATATTGAGGATATCATCGAACAAGAAAATCGTATTTTAGTCTATGTTTCGATGCCTCTAAAAGAACATAGTTGTCCAACATGTGGTGAAAAAACGTCAAAAGTACATGATTATCGAACACGGAAAATTGGGCATCTATCGTTTTGGGGACGTTTAACAAAATTGATGTATAGATGTCGCCGTTATCGATGCACTTGCGGGAAGCGTTTTGCCGAAAAAGCTCCATTTGTCGAGCGTTATCAACGTTTTTCTAAAGAAGTGAATCAAGCGATGATTATTCAATCTGTTCAATCAAAAACTTTTAAAGATGCGGCAATGACACTTGGTACATCTATTTCAACAATCATTCGAAGATTTATCAAACAAGCAAAAGCAGCGTTACCAGAAGGATTCCGTTTACCAAAGGCGATTGCCATTGACGAATATAAGGCAGATACAGATGCCGGAAAATATCAGCTTATTATAGCGAATGCGGAAACACATGAACCCATTGATATTCTGCCAAATCGCCGACTCCAAACGATAAAAACATACCTCCAAAAATACGGACAAGATGTGGAAATCGTAGTGATGGATATGAATGGTAGCTTTAAAGCAGCGGTCCATCAAGCCTTGGCCAAACCAATTATTGTAGCGGATCGATTCCATTATTGTCGTTATATTCATTGGGCTCTGGATGATGTCCGAAGAAAAGTTCAAAAAGAAATGCATGCCTATGATCGTAAAAAGTGTAAGCGAATGCGATTTGTTTTACATAAAAATTCTGCCAAACTATCAGATGATGAGCGTTGGTATTTAAATCGCTATCTAAGTTTATCACCTGAATTGAAAAAGGCATATGAATTAAAAGAAGCGTATAAACAGTGGTTTACACAAGCGAAAGAAGAAAACAATATTCAGAAGATTAAAGAGGGGTTAGAAGCATTTTACCGCAAGGTAGAAGAAGCAAGTATCCCTTCATTTAAAAAACGTATCCAAACACTAAAAAACTGGCAAATAGAAATCTTGAACAGTTTTGTATTTGATTATTCAAATGGCTTTTTAGAAGGGATTAATAATAAAACAAAAGTGCTCAAGCGAAATGCTTATGGATTCCACAAATATGAGCACTTTAAAGCAAAAATTTTATTAGGTCACATGTATAAAAAAATAGGGTTGCATGTTGGATAAGAGAGCGAAGCGAGCCGCGACCTGCCATCTATTCCTTACTCGCTACGCTTCGGAAGAAATAGATGGCAGGAAAGTTACCGTACAAATAGATTTTCTTGTTCTCTCATGTCTTACCCCAACATTTGACAAAGGACCTAAATAAATACGTTTTATATGTTATTATTTTACATATATAGATTTGGAGGTTGGATTTGAATGAACATACCTATATCTAATAAATATAATAACTGCAGGATTTTACATTGTACTAATAATATAAATAATTACAACTTATGCGTTCAAGAAGAAGTTGCAGGGTTTAGAACAAGAATAGCAGAAAAAGGCGATATGGTATATTTTGCTGTAATAAATGACAAAGCTACTATTTGTGGAGCGAGAGGAATACTCGAAGAATTGACAGATTATAAGCCGTGGGAAGATGCAGATAATTATGTTCAATCATGGAAAATTAAGGATATTGAATACTGTAATCCGTTTGAACTTAAAGTTTTGGCGGATATTGGTGGGAACTCCTGGGCATTAAAATATGTACAAGCTTCTAAAACTATAAAAGATCAAGAAGCTATTGAATTACTTAATAATGTTTTTATAAGTAATAAAACGAATGATTTTAAATTAATATCTCTTGAAGGGGATGAAATTTCAGAGGATAGCTATTCTGGGGATATTGAGGAAATCGATGATTTTGAAGGAAATGAGGATTACTCTATAGAAAAGTTAGACATTATGGGAACGTTTCAGACTATCCGTTTTAGAAATGAAACCGATCGTGTAAGAGGTCTTGAACCGTTAGTTACAGAGCATTTTTACTCATTATTTCAGCATTTTAATATAGAAAAGACAATTCTGATTGCACAGAACAGATTGTTTTCATCAGTTGGTATAAAAAATAGCAATGACGAAAATATAAATGGGATTAAGGGTATTCCAGATGCATTATTAATATCTTATGATAAAAGTTCAAAGAAAAGCCCATTTAAAATTAACTTAATTGAGTATGAATGCTATGGGGAAACTAAATATCGAACACAGCAAAAATTTAATTATTTAAATGGGGTGATTATTCCACAACTTATGAGATTTGCATCAACATTTAGTATCGTTACTGATAACAATATCAGAGAAAAAACAATCGATCGTTGGGTGGATAAAATAATAGATCATATAAATGATGAACCGACGTTGATAGAAAAGGTTAATAAATGGATTCAAGAGTTACATCCGAATATTAAAGAAAGACAAATAGAACGATATTTAGAAAAAGAATTAAGAGATGCGTTTAAATCAAATATACGTATTATTTTAATAATTGACGAACTAACAATTGAACAAAAAGATACTATGTCAAATATAATTAATTCATTTAAATTAGATAATAGTTATAGTTCTAATAAAGATAATTTTGTAGAGTTTGCCTCTTATGTAGTTAGATTAGAGGAAAAAATAGGGATAACGGATACTAATGCACGATTTGCACTTGCGTTTCAAGAGTAATTTGAATTTATTTCGGTTAATGAAAATAATATTGTAATTAAAGACTCATGATACTATAAATTCCTTTTTTATTTATGTGGGATAGTGAAAAGGTATATTTTAAATGGCTATAGGAAGATGGTAATTAAAATGGATTCTTATTTTGTTGATTATGCAACGAATATTATAGGTGAAACAAATTATGGTCTATCTGGCACAGAAATCGCAAGATATTGCTCAGAATTTGCGATAAAATACAATGTTCCGATACCGTATGGCTCTTATCCTTTTCCTAAGACGCTTGCTAATAAGCGAACGGCTTTAAGAGAAAATGTTAATAAATTTTCAGGGGAACAACAATTTGAAATTATTTTATCGTTATGCAATTTAAATAAATTCGAACAAAATGAGTCCGTTAAGGAAGTAAAAGTTCGATTATTGAAAAATTATGGTTCTACATATGGATTTAATAAAATTGTTGATGCAGAAGTTATTGCTGAAACATATCATTGGTTAAAAGATTATCCAAAAGCTTTTGAAAAATATAATGATGGCCTAACAAAGTTTGAAGCGAATCTGTTTGAAAGAAATGCAATTGATGATATGCGATTATCTTTAGAATTGGTTGTCAAAAGCTTATTAGGTAATGAAAAGAGCCTCGAAAATCAATTGCCTGAAATTGGGGCGCGGTTAAAAGAACAAGGTATATCATCTGAAATAAGAAATATGTACGTTAAAGTTCTTGAGTATTACACTAAGTATCAAAATGCATATATTAAACACGATGATCGTGTAAATAAAAATGAAATGGAATACATCATAGAAATAACAAGCTTAATGATGAAGTTTTTAATAAAAACCTTACGTGCTAAATAATTATATGTTATGGAGTAGGAAGCGTTCCTTATAGTTAGGAACAAAACAGTATTAAAATAGTTGATCCAGAGTCATTTTAGTTTCAAAGCCTATTGGTGATTTGTCATCAGTAGGCTTTCCTGCGTTTGTAACATATTGGAATGCGTCATGCAAATAGAATTGCAAGTAGATTATCGATTACGGTTTAAATGTAATTGTAGTACAAATATATTTGTCAACGATTTATATTAATAATCTCAATCTGTTTGTGCATCTATTTGGATTAGATTTTCGATTATAATTGCGATTAGAGTTGGATTATATTATTGAATATATGTACAAGTGCGGGAAAAGTCCCGCTATATTGTTCAGAAACTAACTTAATTAAAATAGTTGATCTATAATCATTTTATCCTCTAAGCTTATTGGTGAATCGTCATCAATAGGCTTTTCTACGTTTGCAATTACTTGAACAGCTCCTAACTTATCAGCAATTGCCTGCGCTAATGCATCTACTGAGTTATTTGGAATGGTCCTGTTCATATCATTACGAATTAAGTTGCGGATATAGCAACTCAAGCTTTGTCCCTGCTCTCGAACCGTTTGCAAATGCTCCATTAAATCGTGATCTTCCGTTAGAAAGCTTATTGTTATACGGTTTCTCATACATTATTTTTGATTTTTAAAATTTGTAGGAAGGATTTGACGTTAGCGAATTGCGGATTGACCACGATTTTAGCATGAGGGAAATGTTCTTTAATGCAATTGTGCAGTAGTAGAGCGCCACCGCCACAGAAGGTAATATTCGTGTTGTTAAATGTGTAGCCACGGCTTTTAGCAAAAGAGATAATTTCTTGGAAATGTGAATCTTTTATTTGTTCAATTAAATGATGACTGTCGGTGACGATAGCTCCCTCATACATTAAATATCCATCGTGAATGATACGCTCAAGGTCATTAGATTCTACAGCGATGTTGAACTTTTCATTAATCATTCGTCCGATTTTCCCTTTTAAAATATTGCATCCGTTATTTGAAACAACCATACTATTAAAATTTGGTGTTAAACCATCGAACTGACATAGCGTCGCATTCAAGCCTCCCACGTCGACTACGCACGTATTAATATTTTTTGTTACATTCACATCATGAAAAACTGATCCAACGCCCTCAAATACTGTAATGGTATTACGAAGTTCAAACATAAAAGGTACACCGTTGACCTCAATCATAATAGGATTATTAAAGTTTTCAATGAATTCAAGGTAACGCTTTTTGGAAGAGGCATCCTTATACGCTGAAATAGGGATATTGACTGCGACTTTTAAATCGACAGTTGAGGGATGAAAATAGAAACTTACTTTGAGTTAGGTTATTCTATTCGACAAATTGCAGAATTTCTCAAGAGAAGTCCATCTACAATTTCAAGAGAGTTACGACGACATCTAAATTGTTCTCCTGAAGAGGCTCAAGCTCGATATCATAGTAATAAATCGAAGTGTGGAG